>CAIRCN010000015.1 GCA_903877135.1 uncultured Opitutia bacterium | reverse complement strand
TGCTAGCGACGGTGCGAACGTGACTATAGCGTGCCGATTTGAAAACGCATACGGGTGAGAGACTGGTAAACGAAGCCGCCGGTTATCACGAAGACGACCGGCGGATTCGGACGAAACGATGCGTTGGAAGGCTCAGGCGGTGGGCGGCGGATCGATCTGGTCCTTCATGCGGAAGCTCTTGCCTTCAATGACGACGGTCTCGGCGCCATGAAGCACGCGGTCCAAAATGGCAGACGTGACCCCGGCATCGTTGTTAAAAATCTCCGGCCAACGCTTGAAGGCCTTGTTGGTGGTGATGACGATGGAACCGCGCTCGTAACGTTGACTGATAATCTGGAAGAGCAGGTCGGCACCGACCTTGTCGAGCGGAAGATAGCCCAGCTCATCGATGGCCAATATGGAGGGGCTGAGGTATTTCTTGAGCTCGGCCTTCAACCGCTGGGCGGCATGGGCGGCGACGAGGTTGTTGAGCGCGTCGACGGCGGTTGTGAAGAGAACGGAGTGACCGCGTTGGCAGGCTTCGTAGCAAAGGGCCACGCAGAGGTGGGTTTTGCCGAGGCCGCACGCACCCATCATAATGACGTTGGTTTTCTTCTCCACGAAGCCGAGCCGGAACAGGCTTTTGACCTGCGCTTCGTTAATCTTGCTCGGCCAGTCCCAGCGGAAACGGTCGAGGGTTTTGATGACGGGGAAGTGGGCGTCGTGCACCCGGCGTTGCAAGGCGCGCTCCTGGCGGCGCTGGTATTCGCCTTCGAGCAGGCGCTGGAGATAGTCGGCATACGGCCATTTCTTTTCGGCGGCCTGTTGGGCCAGGGAGTCGTAGTTTTCGGCAAGGTACGGCAGACGCAGATAATCGAGATAGGTTTGAAGGGGATTCATGGCTGGGTGGGCTTGGGTTCATAGAGCGAGAGATCCGGCGCCGGCAGTTCGAGTTCGAGCAGGTCGCTCTGCCGCGTCAGATGGAGGGCCCCGGGCTCGGGCAGACGGCGCTGCCGCTGCTCGAGGATATTGATGATGTAATCGGCCGAGTGCGCGCCGAGGGCATGGGCATCCTCGAGCGCGCGGCCGACCGCCTCCGGGCCGTAAATTTCACTCAACGCGACGATCTTGCGCACATGGGGGACGGCGTTCATCCGGCGCTCGGTCAGTTGTTCATGATACGCCTGAGCCTGGGGACTGAGGCGCAGGAACTGCAGGAGCAGTTGCTGCTCGCGGGCCTGGTGGCGGTCATGGAGCAGCGCCGCCGCGTGCTCCGGATGCTCCCGATCCTGATGCCGCTCGTAACACCGCCGGTGTTCGGTGACGAGTTTTTCGCCGTCGAACAGGCGCAGGCGATCCGCATACAGTTTGAGCGTCAGCAGACCCGAGGCGTAGGCGGCGGGCACCGAGTAGCGATTGGTGTCCACGACCACGCGGCAGCGGTTGCTGACCCGCGTGGGGCTCACCACCGCCGTGTCGTAGGGATAGGCCGGCAGCGGCCGCAGTTTCGCTTGCTCCTCGGCAAACATCGCCATCGGCGTGCGATGGGTTTCCCCGTGGAGCCGGACGTTAGCCACGGTGTCCAGCCACTCCCGCGCCGCCGCGTTGAGCGCGGCCAGATCGCCGAGTTCCCGACCGGCGAGGAAGTTCTTCTTCACGTAGCCCACGCCATTTTCAACTCTACCTTTTTCGTTTCCCCGGTACACGCCACAGGCCTTGATCGTGACGCCGTAGTGCGCGGCAAAATCCGCGTACTTGGGGTTCAGGATCGCCGGCGCGCCGACCGGATGCGCCACGACCGCCACCTTGCAGTTGTCGACCATGAGCTCCGCCGGCACCAGACCCCCGAAGAACTCAAAGGCGTGCTGGTGGCAGGCCAGCCACTGCTCCTGGCTCTGGTTGAAGGTAAATTCCAGATACATCCGCCGCGACCAGCAGAGCACCAGCACAAAGAAACTCAGGGCCCGCCGGGTTTCCCCGACCCGCAGCGAACCCCAGGCGCCCCAGTCCACCTGGGCGCACTGACCCGGCGCAAAGTGCAGGGTCAGAAACGCCGGGGCGTGGCGCGGCCGCACCGTACGCACGAAGGCCCGCAGGATCGAGGAGCCGCCGGTGTAGCCTTCCGCGCGCGCCCGCGGCAACAGCTGCGCCGCCGTAAACGGATGGCTGGCGAGCCATCGCACGATCAGCCCCTTGTACGCATCGAGTTTGCTCTTTCGTCGCGTCGGCGCCGGCGCGGCGCGCCGCTCGTAGCGCGGCCGCTTGATCCATTTGCTCACGGTCGCCCATCGCAGCTTGAGCGTGCGCGCGATCTGTGCCGCCGTCAGGTGCTCCTGATCGTGCAGCTGGCGGATCTGCTGGAAGGTTTGATAGTCGATCATGCTGCACCTCCTTCCAGCGCCAGCACCTGATAGAGCGGCGCCTCGTAGGCGATCAGCTCGGCCGCCACGAGCGTGCGCCGCGCCGCGATAATCTCCGGCTCACTCAGCGACAACAGCCGCGCGAGCGAGCGCTCCGAGTAATACGACAGACCGTGTTCGTCGCCGACACTCACCAGCACCAAATACAACGCCCACGCTGGGGCGGAAGCGCGCTGCAGATGCCCGTCCCGCACCAGCCGGTGATCCACCCAGCTGAAGCTCTCCGGCGTGCGCCGCAGCCGCTGGGCGCACAGGATTCGTTTTTCAATTTTCATGGTTGTTGGCCGATGACGGCCCGGCCCTTCTCAAACAACCGCGTGGCCACTTGCGCGATTGCGTCTTGTAGCGCAACCCCGCTGCCCGTCCCGTACATTTGAGCAATAAGCCCCACCACCACCGGGGATTGCATCTTGAGTAGTTCGGACACGCGATTTGTAGCGCAATCAGCGACCGCTGGCGACGCATCCACCTTAGCTGCTGTTGTTTGGATCGGATTCATCGCGATTTGTAGCGCAATCGCCTTTTTGCGGCGCCACCGCTTCCAGTATCCCGGGTGTTGCGCCCGCCAGTCCCGCACGCGCTCGACGTTCCACTCTCCGCGCCACCAATCCTTGTGCTCTGGCCTCGCTCGCCACCGCTCGTTGTTCACCGCCTGTCTCGCCCGCTGGCACGCCGGCTTTCGACAATATCGCTGGTCGTTCCGATGCCGCACATCCGGCTCAAAAACCTTATTACAGTGCAGGCAGTTGCGGACCGCATCGGGGTTCATGCCCGGAACCCGTAGCGCATTGGCCGCCGCCACGACACACCAGTCGTCCCGCCTCCCGATCAATACCTAATCCACGAGGGAAGAAAATCGAAACAAGTAGATCTTTTTTTGGGAAGCGGAAGAAAACCGACCCGAAGAAGATCAACGTTTTCAAACCGGCAGCCGATCCTCGATATCATCTCGCCGCTGGCA
>CAIRCN010000014.1 GCA_903877135.1 uncultured Opitutia bacterium | reverse complement strand
CGACGGCAAGACGCACTCGATCGCCCTCGGCTGGATGAAAGAGGGCACGCCGATCTACGGGCATTTCTTCGCCCATCCGGCCGCCGCCGGCCTCTCGGCCAAACTGGCCCTCACCGGCGTGACCATTAGCTTCGGCAACCCCGTTTCGCAGTAGCAGGATGAAACTCGTAGCCCCAAGGCCAGTTCCACAATCTATAGCGTGCGCCTGATACGGGGACAATCGATAGGCCTGCGCACGCATTCTCACGTCCGCCAGTGCCCCGGCGCGAATTCGCGTGCTCAGATGTCGATCACGTCGTCTTTCTTGACCGCCTTCGGCGGAGCAGACGGGCCCCGCTGCCCCCGCTTGTCCCGCATGAATCCGCTTAGCACTACATTCGTCACACTGACGATGACTGCCCCCCAGAACGCGGCCCAGAAGTTCGCCACATGAAATCCATCCACGAGTCTTCCCACCCAATAGAACAACAAGGCATTGATAACGACGATGCCGAGCCCCAACGTCAGAAAAATGAACGGCAAAGTGAACAGCAGCAACAGTGGCTTGAGAATGGCGTTGAACAGGCTCAGCAGCAGCACGACAGCGACCAGCGTCGTGCCATCGTCGCACCGGATGCCCGGCACGATCTTCGTCGCGAGCATCACGCCCAGCGCCAGCACCGCCCAGCTCACGAGTAGTTGAAACAACCGGGTATTCATCTGTGATGCCTCCACTCTTCGTCCACCGACCCCGCGGGCAATGAAAATCCTCATCCTTCAGGACTGCCTCCGCAGCGGTGGCACCGAGCGCCAGTCCGTTCTGCTGGCCCGCGACTTCGCCGCCGGCGGCCACCCGACCACGCTCCTCACCTTCCGGCCCGGCGGCGCCTTGGCCTCGACGGTGCACCCGGCCGTCCATCGCCAGTCGCTGCAACCCTTCGACCTCCATATCGACTGGCTCGCCCCCGGTTTGACCGACGCTGTCGCACGGGCCGCGCCGGACGTCATTCTCTGCATGGGCCGCATCGCCAACTGCTACGCGGGTCGCATTCAGCGCCGTCTCCCATCCGTCGTCGTCATCGCGACCATGCGCACGGGCAAACACCTGCCCTGGCTGTTCCGCCGCTCGCTCAAGCAGGTGCGCCACATCATCTCCAACAGCAACGAGGCCCGCGACCGACTCGTCGCGGAATATGGCGTCCCCCTCGAGAAAGTCGCCGTGATTCATAACTCCCTCGTTTTTCCCGCGGGTCCCGCCACCGTGCGCAGCCACGCCCTCCGCGCCGCGCATGGCGCCGGCCCGGCCACCACCGTGCTGCTCTGTGTCGCGATGTTCCGGCCCGAGAAAAACCAGCGCGCACTCGTCGAAATCGTCGCGGGCCTGCCCGCCACCGCCGACTGGCAACTCTGGCTCGCCGGCTCCGGTCCGGCGCGGGCCGCCTGCGAACAGCTCGTCGCTGAGAAAAACCTCTCCACCCATGTGAAGTTCCTCGGCTTCCAACGCGATCCCTCTGCGCTCTACGCCTCGGCCGACATCGCCGTCCATGCCTCGTGGAGCGAGGCGCTCTCCAATTTCCTGATCGAATCGCAGTCCCGCGGCCTGCCCGTCGTCGCCTACGAAGCCCAGGGCATTCGCGAGTGCATGCTGCCCGGCGACACCGGCTGGGTCATCCCGCGCGATGACCGCGCGGCGTTTCGCGCCACGCTGGACCGACTCATGACCGAGCCCGCGATCGAGCGCCTCCGCCGCGCTGCGCGGGCCCAGGCCTTTGCCCGCGCCGCGTTCGACCCCCAAAGGCAGGTTGCCGCCTACATCGATTTGTTTCATCAACTCTCCGCCGCCTCCGTCCCATGACCAACCAGCAGCGCATCGACCTCATCGAGCGGTTCATCCGCGAACACCGCTACGCCGACCTCCGCACCCTCGCCACCAAGTTCAGCGGCTCGCTCTCCACCGTGCGCCGCGCGCTCGACCACCTCGAGGCCCGGGGCGTGGTCCGCCGCCACCACGGCGGCGCCTCGCTCGTCGAGACCGACGCCGTCGCCCAGGAATATGATTTCATCGCCCGCGACCAGCGCAATCCCGAGGAGAAATTTGCCATCGCCAGCCTCGTAGCCGCATTGGTCCAGCCTGGCATGACCGTCATCCTCGATGGCGGCAGCACGACCTACGCCGTCGCCCGCCTACTTGCCGAAAAGCGGCTGCAGATCATCACCAACTCGCTGCCCGTCGCCAGTCTCTTCAGTGAAATTGGCAGCGCCGAGACCATTGTCACCGGCGGCAGCATCTACAGTCGGCTCGGCGTCCTTGTCGGCCCGCTCTGCGAGCAGTCATTCGAGCAGACTCACGCCGACCTCGCTATCCTCGGCGGCGCCGGCATCACCGAAAGCGGCATCTGGAACCAGAACGCCCTCATCGTAGCCGCGCAGCGGAAAATGATCGCCGCGGCCGAGCGCACGGTCTTTGCCCTCGACGCCTCCAAGTTCGGCCGCAAGGCGCTCAGCCTCACCAGTCCGTTCGACGCCCGCTTCACCATCGTCACCAACCGGCGCCCCGCGCCCGCGGTGACCAACGCCATCAACGCCGCCGGCGCGACTCTCACGCTCGCCAGCAAATAGCACCCGCCGACCCGCCCTCGGCGCAGTCCCCGGCAGCGCCCTGCCGGCTGATTTGTCCCGTTCGGCACGCCGGTTTGCCTTCCTGCCGACTCCGCGCTTCGTGAACCCTGTGCCTTCATCCGCTGCGTCCAAACCCGAGTGCATTCGCCTGCGCGGCGTCCGCCAGAACAACCTCAAGGGTTTCGACCTCGATCTCCCCCTCGGCCGCTACATCGCCGTCACCGGCCTGAGCGGCGCAGGCAAATCCTCGCTTGTCTTCGACACCCTCCACGCCGAGGGCCAGCGCCGCTACGTCGAGACGTTCAGCGCCTACACCCGCCAGTTCCTCGACCTCCTCGACAAACCCAAGGTCGACAGCATCGAGAACATCCGCCCCTCGATCGCCATCGAGCAGACCAACACCGTCAAAACCTCGCGCTCCACCGTCGGCACGATGACGGAGCTCACAGATTTCTTCAAAGTCTGGTTCAGCCACGTCGCCGAATGCTTCGACCCCGTCACCGGCGAGAAAGTCGAGGACGACAACCCGCAGACGATCTGGCAGAAAACCGCCGCCGCCCACGCCGACCGCACCCTCCTCGTCTGTTTCCGCGTCGCCAAACCCGCCAATCTCACCTGGCCCGAGATCCTCGCGAACCTCAAAAACCAGGGCTACGTCCGCCTCCTCGCCGCCAGCGTCGTCCACAAAATCGACGACCTACTCGTCTCCTCCGCGCCTCTCGCCTCTAGCTTTCCGCCCGAAGTCTTTGTCATCCAGGACCGCCTCGCCGTTACTACCACCAACAAGTCACGCTTCCTCGAAGCCACCGAGACGGCGCTCCACTTCGGCCAGGGTCAGGTGCACTTTTTCGCCGCTGACACCCTCGCCCTTGCCGGCCACTTCTCACGCGGCCTCCACTCACCTTCGACCGGCCGCACCTTCCGCGCCGCCTCGCCCGCGCTCTTCTCCTTCAACTCCCCGCTCGGGGCCTGCCCCCAGTGCCGCGGTTTCGGCCGCGTGATCGAAATCGACTACCACCTCGCGATGCCCGACCTCTCGCTCTCGCTCGATGCCGGCGCCATCAAGTGTTGGGAAAGCGAAATCTACGGCGAGTCAAAGAAGGACCTCTACGTTTTCGCCAAGCGGAAAAAGATCCCCACCCACGTCCCCTTCGCCTCGCTCACCCCCGAGCAGCAGCGCTTCGTCATCGACGGCGAACCCGGCTACGGCGAGGAGAACGGCAAGACGTGGCCGCAATACTGGTATGGCGTGAAAGGTTTCTTCCGGTGGCTGGAAAAAGGCACCTACAAGATGCACGTCCGCGTCTTCCTCGCGCGCTACCGAGCCTACAACCTCTGCCCCGCCTGCGGCGGCCAGCGCCTCCAGCCCGAGGCCCTCTGCTGGAAATGGCAAAACCGCACCCTCCCCGAACTCTACCAACTCCCCGTCAGCAACCTGCTGACCCTTATTGGATCTTGGTCCATGGATCTTGGGGCTTCCAACAGGTCCGCCCACAGCGCTGATCTCGCGTTCGACTCAATCCGGACCCGGTTGCGCTACCTGGAACAGGTCGGCCTCGCCTACCTCACGCTCGACCGCCAGTCGAAAACCCTTTCCGGCGGCGAAGTCCAGCGCGTCAACCTCACCTCCTGCCTCGGCACCTCGCTCATCGACACGCTCTTTGTCCTTGATGAACCCAGCGTCGGCCTCCACCCGCGGGACGTCGACCGCCTCATCGCCATCATCCGCTCGCTCACCGACGCCGGCAACACCGTTGTCGTCGTCGAGCACGACGAGGCGATGATCCGCGCCGCCGACCATGTCATCGAGGTTGGCCCCGAACCCGGCAGCCGCGGCGGCCACATCGTTTTCGAAGGCACGGTCCCCGCCCTCCTCGCCTCGCCCGCCAGCATCACCGGCGCCTATTTCTCCGGCCGCGAAACCATAACGGCTCCGGCGGCGCGCCGTCCCGTTCCTCTCGGCCATCCGGCGCTCCAGTTCAAAAACGTCACCAAGCACAACCTCCTCCATCTCTCTTTCCGCCTCCCGCTCCACCGCCTCGTCTGCCTGAGCGGCGTCTCCGGGTCCGGCAAATCCACCCTCCTCGATCACGTCGTCTATCAGGGCCTGCTTGCGCAACGCCTCCAGCTCACCGACGACCCCGCCGCCATTGAGGCCATCACGGGCGACGCCGATTTCTCCGAAATCCTCCTCGTCGATCAGTCGCCGCTCTCACGCACCCCGCGCTCCAACCCCGCACTCTACACCGAAGCCTGGGAACTCATCCGCATTCTCTACGCCGCCACCCCTACCGCCCAAGCGGCCGGTTTCAGCCCATCCTCCTTTTCCTTCAACTCCGGCGATGGCCGGTGCGACCACTGCCTGGGCCTCGGCTACGAACGCGTCGAGATGCAGTTTCTCTCCGACGTCTTCGTCCCGTGCCCCGTCTGCGAAAGCCGCCGCTTCAAACCCGAAGTCCTCGCCGTCCACTGGAACGGCCGCTCCGTTGCCGACCTCCTCGCCACCTCTGTCACCGACGCCCTCGCCCTCTTCGCCGACCATGTCGCCATCCACACTCGCCTCGTGCCGCTCGAAGCCGTCGGCCTTGGCTACCTCACGCTCGGTCAGCCCCTCAACACCCTGAGCGGTGGCGAATCCCAACGCCTCAAGCTTGTCCGCTACCTCGGCACCTATACCGCCGCTTCTGACCAATCCAAAATCGAGAATTCAAAATCGAAAATTCCAGAATCAGCCTTGTTGCTTCTGGACGAGCCCACCACCGGCCTTCACCGCCACGACGTCAAACGCCTTCTCTCCGTCCTGCAGGCGCTCGTCGACCGCGGCCACAGCGTCGTCGTCATCGAGCACAATCTCGACGTCCTGAAATCCGCCGACTGGCTCCTCGAGATCGGGCCCGACGCTGGTGCCGCCGGCGGCCGCATCGTTGCCGAAGGCGCGCCCGAACAGGTCGCCGCCGCCGACACCGCCACCTCCACCTTCCTCCGCGCCGCGCTTGTCGACCAAGCTCCCGTCCTCCTGGCCGCCGCGGCTCTGGCGCCCTACCACACGCCACTCGCGCCGGGCAGCGGCGACCTCACGATCACTGGCGCCCGGGAGAACAACCTCAAAAACCTCTCCCTCTCGATCGCCCACCGGCAGCTGACCGTCGTCACCGGCGTCTCCGGCTCCGGCAAATCCACCCTCGCCTTCGACATCGTGTTCGCCGAGGGCCAGCGCCGCTTCATGGAGTCGATGTCGCCCTACGCGCGGCAGTTCGTCGAGCAGCTGCCCCGCCCCTCCGTCGACCGCCTGACCGGCATTCCGCCGACCGTCGCCATTGAGCAGCGCGTCACGCGTGGCTCCCGCAAATCCACCGTCGCGACCATCACCGAGGTCGCCCAATACCTTCGCCTACTCTACGCGCGCCTCGGCGTCCAGCATCACCCCGACACCGACAAACCCGTCACGCCGCTCTCTCCGGGCGCGTTGAAGAAACTGCTCGCCCGCGTCCTTGCCATGCCCACCGCCCGCCGCGCGAAGCACCTCTACCTCTGCGCCCCGCTCATCCGCGGACGCAAGGGTCATCACCAGCCCATCGCCACCTGGATCGCGAATCAAGGTTTCGAGCTCATGCGCGCCGACGGCCGCCTCACTCGCGTCGACGCTTTTCAAAAACTAGACCGCTACAAGGAACACGACATCGAAGTCGTCGTCGCCGACCTGAAGACCGAAACCCGCCCGGGCGTCGCTCTCGACCGCGCCCTCCGCCTCGGCAAAGGCGCCTGCTTCCTTCTCGCGCCCGACGGCACCGTCCTCTCGTGGTTCTCGACGACGCGCACCGACATCGAGACCGGCGAGAGTTTTCCCGAGCTCGATCCGAAGAATTTCTCCTTCAACTCCCCGCGCGGCTGGTGCCCGGCCTGCCGCGGCCACGGCCGCATTTTCCCCTGGATGCTCGTGCCGGAGGAAAAAGAAGGCGACGCCAACCTCGACCGTCTCCGCCAGCTCGGCCTCGAGTCTGCCGATGACGTCGCCAACGATGGCACGCCCTGCCCCGAATGCCACGGCACGCGGCTTAATCGCGTCGGTCGCGCCGTCAAACTCCACTTTCGCGCCAACGCGAAACTGCCGCCCCTTTCGCTCCCCGGCTTGCTCGCCGCGACACCCGCGCAACTTCTTGCCCGCCTCCGCGCCCTCGAACTCGACGCCCGCGGCAAGCTTATCACGCAGGACATCGTCCCGCAGATAGCGGAGCGCCTTAAATTCCTCGGCCACGTCGGCCTCGGCTACCTCTCGCTCGACCGCCCCACCGAGACCCTCTCCGGCGGCGAGGCCCAGCGCATCCGCCTCGCCGCGCAGCTCGGCACCAACCTTGCCGGCGTCCTCTATGTGCTCGACGAGCCCAGCATCGGACTTCACGCCCGCGACAACGACCGCCTGATCGAAACGCTCCAGTCGCTCCGCGCCAAGGGCAACACGCTCCTTGTCGTCGAGCACGACGAAGAAGTCATGGCGCAAGCCGACCGCATCGTCGACCTCGGCCCTGCCGCTGGCATTCACGGCGGCGAACTCCTCGCCCACGGCACCCCCACCGAAATCCGCGCGAACGCCTGCTCCCTCACCGGCCTCTTCCTCGCCAAAGGCATCCCGCATCCGCTCCGCGGCGCCTACCGCCCCATCGAAAATCAAAAATCGAGAATCGAAAATCCCGGTTGGCTCGAACTCACCGCCGTCCGGTTCCGCAACCTGAAGAACTTCGATCTCCGCCTCCCGCCCGGCCGGCTTATCATGGTCGCAGGCCCCAGCGGCGCCGGTAAATCCACGCTTTTCCGCGACGTCCTTTACCCCGCCGTCGCCCACGCGATCAAAGCCCGAAAAAAAACCCTCACCGGCCGCGACTTCGTGCGCGCCACCGGCTTCGCCACCGAGGGCGCGCCCGTGCCCTTCGCCTCCCTCACCGGCGCCAGCACGTTTCGCTCCGTCATCGAGGTGGACCAGTCGCCGATCGGCAAGACGCCGCGCTCCACCCCCGCCACCTACCTGGGAATCCTCGATCTCATCCGCCAGTTTTTCGCCTCGCTCCCCGAATCGAAAATCCGCGGCTATTCCGCCGGCCGTTTTTCGTTCAACACCACGGGAGGCCGCTGCCCGACCTGCGAGGGCGCCGGCCGCATCAAACTCGAAATGGCGTTCATGCCCGATACCTATCTGCCTTGCGACGACTGCCTCGGCTCTCGTTACAGCTCCGACCTCGACGACATCACATGGAAAAACAAGACCATCGGCCAGGTCCTCCATCTTACGTTCGAGGAGGCGGCGCAGTTTTTCGACTTTCACTCGCAGCTCTCGCAGGTCTGCCAGCTCATGGTAGATTGCGGCCTCGGCTACCTCACCCTCGGCCAGTCTTCACCCACGCTCTCCGGCGGCGAGGCGCAGCGCCTCAAGCTCGTCACCGAGCTCTCTGGCGGCCTCGCAACCTACCGCGAGCGCTCCCGCGGCACCCCGCCGCGCAACCTTTACCTCCTCGAAGAACCGACCATCGGCCTGCACCTCAGCGACTGCGAAAAACTCATCCGCGTCCTGCATTCGCTCGTGGAACAGGGCCACACCGTCGTCGTCATCGAACACCATCTCGATCTGCTCGCCGAGGCCGACTACATCGTCGAACTCGGCCCGGTCGGCGGGCCCGACGGGGGCGAGTTGCTCTACCAAGGCGCGCTCTCCGGCCTCCTCAACGTGAAACGCAGCCCCACCGCGCCCTACCTCCGCGCCCGGCTGGCCCGATAGCCGCCGCTGCATCGCCGGTCTTACTTCCGTCCCAGCGCAGACCAGATTGCTTGGACGAGTTGCTCCGCATGCAACGGCTTGACGAGACAGCAGGCCAGGCCAGCAAGCGATACGCTCCGGGAAATGAGTTCGGGATTCACATAACCGGTGATCAAAATGCGCTGGGTGCGGGGATAGCGATCCTGCGCACGAATGAGAAAATCCAGTCCCGTGGCGCCCGGCATCAAATGGTCAGACACGACCAGATCATAGGCGCGGGACGCCATAAAAAGTTCCGCTTCCTCGGCCGATGTCGCTGTGTCGAGTTCGAATTCTTTTTCCAGTGTCAGCCGCAGTGAGTCGAGCCACGGTCGCTCGTCATCCACCAACAAGACGCGTGCCCGCGCTGGTGCTGGCGAGTTCGGTGCGGTCATGTCAGCCATTCAACCCGCCATGACGCTCGCATCGTGAGCCCGTGCGGCGTCGTACACCACCTTGTTCAGATCGATCATGGAGACTGGTTTCAGCAGGTAGCGAAAGAGCGCCGCCTCGTTCACGCTCCGCATCAGCAACTCTGGTTTCATATATCCGGTGACGAACACACGCTGCATGTGGGGAAATTCCTCCCGGGCGCGCACGAGCAGATTCATGCCGTTGCCGCCAGGCATGAGATGATCTGAGACAATCACCTTGAATGTTTTTTTGTAGAGGATGAACTCCGCCTCGCGGGCCGACTCTGCCGTCGTCACGTCGAAATCCACGCCAAGGGATGTCGCGAAAATCTCCAGCAGTGGCTTTTCATCGTCGACCAGCAGCACGGTGTCCCGGGCGCCTGAATCAGCTGGCCTCGCATCCGAAGGTTTCATCAAAACGGAATCGTGGGTTCATTCCTGCGCTTGGCAAACCGAAACAAGGTCCGGCGCGGGGACCGGCATTTAGGTTTGCGTAAGTCCGCCGCAAAACTTGCATGGCCTCGGTAACGCCATGGAAAATTACGACCTGCACCAAGCCGCCCGCGAAGGTCTTCTGGCCGACATTCCCGCGTCCGCTCTCACCGTCGAGCACCTGACAGCCCGCAATGCGTCCGGCAACACTCCGCTCCATTCCGCCGCGCGCCACGGCGGCCTGGCCGTGCTGCCCTCCTCCGTTCTCACCTTTGGCACCCTCGCCTTGCGCAACGACTCCGGCTACACGCCGCTGCATCACGCCGCGCTCGGCGGCCACCTCGACCAAGTCCCGCCGCATTTTCTTACTCCGCCGCTCTTGAGTGCGGCCAGCAACTCCGGTTTCACGGTCTATCACGTCGCCGCCGCCCACGGCCACCTCGGACAGCTTCCCTCGGAGTTGATCACTGCCGAGCTTATGCACCTTCGCACCCTCCTCGGCAATACACTCCTGCACGAAGCTGCGGAAAACGGCACTCTTGATCGCATCCCGCCGGCCTTTCTCACCGCTGCCAACCTCACCCAGACCAACCTCGCTGGCGAAAGTGTCCTCCACGTCGCGGCCTTCAACGGGCACTTGGATCAGCTCCCGGCCGCTCTGCTCACCGCCGAGGCGTTGCTGCACAAGACTGACTCTGGCGACACCGTAATCCACGCCGCCGCCATCTCCGGTCATCTGGAGCAAATCCCGCCCGAGGTGCTCACCCACGACAATCTCGTCCTCGCGAGTAAGACTGGGTTTACCGCCATCCACGCCGCCGCGGAAACTGGGCAGTTGAAAAAACTTCCCGCCGTCAGTCTTACCGCCGACCTGCTGCTCACACGCAACGACAATGGCGACACCCCTCTGCACGCCGCCG
The DNA here is from genome assembly GCA_903877135.1 of uncultured Opitutia bacterium. Classification (GTDB taxonomy): domain Bacteria; phylum Verrucomicrobiota; class Verrucomicrobiia; order Opitutales; family Opitutaceae; genus CAIRCN01. The sequence goes on along the minus strand of CAIRCN010000014.1, from coordinate 176,134 downwards.
CTTACGAAGGCCATCTCGACCAAGTGCCGGCGCGCCTCCTCACCTTGGAAAATCTTAACGTCCGCAACTATGACGGGGTGAGCGTCGGCCGGACGGCGATTACCCGCGGGTTCTCCCAGCAAATTCCGCAGGCACTGCGACCGCGGACACCAGGCCCGATTGGCCGGTTTCTCCTTCGGCTCGGCGCCAAGACCCCGCCGTTCTGAACAGCTGGACAGTTGCGTGCCTTTCCCCGGTGCGAGGTTGGTGATGTCACAGGCAGGACTTGCGCCGGCGAGCATGAACCGGCACATCTGAGGCTTTCATTTTAGCCATGAATACCACCATCACTGCCATCACTGCTCGTGAAATTATCGATTCCCGGGGAAATCCCACGGTTGAAGTCGACGTAAAACTCGCCTCGGGCGCCCTCGGCCGCGCCGCCGTGCCCTCCGGTGCCTCGACCGGCGAACGCGAGGCCATCGAACTCCGCGATGGTGACAAGAAACGCTTTGGCGGCAAGGGCACGCAGAAAGCCGTCGGTAATGTCAAGACCGTCATAGCCCCCGCGCTCCTCGGCTTCGACGCGCTCGACCAGATCGGCGTCGACCACGCCATGATCAAGCTCGATGGCACCGCGACCAAGTCGAAGCTAGGCGCCAACGCCATCCTCGGTGTCTCGATGGCCACCGCCAAGGCCGCCGCCGCCGCGCTCGGCCAGCCCCTTTACAAATACCTCGGCGGCCCCAACGCGAAGGTCCTCCCCGTGCCCATGATGAACATCATGAACGGCGGCGCTCACTCCGACGCCCCGATCGATTTTCAGGAATTCATGATCATGCCCACAGGAGCCAAGTCCTTCAGCGAAGGTCTCCGCATGGGCTGCGAGGTGTTTCACTCGCTCAAGAAAGTCCTCAAAGAAAAGGGCCTCGCCACCGCCGTCGGCGACGAGGGCGGCTTCGCCCCGAAACTCGCCTCCACCGAAGCCGCACTCGACGTCATCGCTCTCGCCGTGAAGAACGCCGGCTACAAGCTCGGCAAGGACATCAACCTCGCCCTCGACGTCGCCGCCTCCGAATTCTACGTTAAGGAGAAGAAGAGCTACGTCTTCAAAAAGTCCGACGGCCGCTCGCTCTCCGGCGACGAGATGGTCGCCTTCTACCGGGCCCTCACCGCCAAGTATCCCATCGTTTCCATCGAGGATGGCTGTTCCGAGAACGACTGGGAGACGTGGAAAAAATTGACCGACGCCATCGGCGGCAACGTTCAGCTCGTCGGCGACGATATTTTCGTGACCAACACCGAAATCCTCGCCAGGGGCATCAAGGAAGACGTGGCCAATTCGATTCTCGTGAAGGTGAACCAAATCGGCTCGCTCACCGAAACCTTCGACGCCATCGAGATGGCCAAGGAGGCGAACTACACCGCCGTCATCAGCCACCGCTCCGGCGAGACCGAGGATGTCACCATCGCCGACATCGCCGTAGCCACCAACGCCGGCCAGATCAAGACCGGCTCGCTCTGCCGCACCGACCGCGTGGCAAAATACAACCAGCTCCTCCGCATCGAGGAAGAACTCGGCGCCAGCGCCATCTACGGCGGCAAGATGTAACCGCAGTCTCCCGTTTTGATGATCCAAAGGCCGGGCCGTGCGTCCGGCCTTTTTCGCGCCCCGATGGAACCCGCGGACTTCTCCGCACGTCACTCAATATCGCCCGCCCACCAATCCCCTCGACTCCGCAACCGCTCAGCCTACGCTCCACCCGGTTCAACTTCATGAAAGTTCTCGCCCTCCTCACCTTGCTGTTTGGCGCTTACCTGCCGCTCGCCGCCCTCGCGGTCGACGAGCCGGAAATCAAGCCAAACATGAAGGAGGCTCTGAAGACCCTGGTCCTCGAGGACGCCAAAAAATTGGCGGCCAAGCCGGTGCCGCCTCCCGCGGCCACCACGCCCGTGAAAACGGCCCAACCGGCCGCCGCCGCGCCCATTGCCCCTGTGGCAACCGCAGCCAAGGAGGCCTCCGCGCCCAAGCCCGCCGACCCGGCCGCCACCCTGCTCCCGCGGGTCGAAGTGCGGCAAGGCCGGATCACCGAGCTCGATCTGCAGGTGCGGCAACAGGAGAGGGAAATCGCCCGGGAGATGAAGAACACCAAGTCCACGGACTTGGACAAGGCGCTCAACAATCCCGAAATTTCCCATGCGCTCTCGATCTTCGGCGGCACGTCCAACGAGTTTCGTGAGTCCGTCGCCAAGGAGCGCATCAGTCTGATGGAGGCCGAGCGCGACCTCATGGAAGAGATCGCGCACGCCAAGACCAAAGAGGAAAAACAAGAGCTCCAAAGTCAGCTGGACGACTTGAAGGCCATTCGCCGCGACCTCGAGAAGACGATGCGCTAACCCGGTAGCGGCGGTTCACTCCACCCGCACCACATAGCCGCGCAGGTATTCGCTCTCCGGCATCGTCACGAGCACCGGGTGGTCCGGCGGCTGGTGGCAATACTCCAGCACGCGCACCTTGCGCCGCGCGTCCGCCGCGGCGTCGGCCAGCACACCGCGCAATTCGGCGTCCTGCATGTGATGCGAGCATGTGTAGGTCGCCAGCACACCGCCGGGAACCAGCGCCTTCATGGCGCGCAGGTTCAGTTCCTTGTAGCCGCGCAGCGCGCCTTCGAGTGCGCTCTTCGACTTCGCGAACGGCGGTGGATCGAGAATGATCAGATCCCACGCCGGCGCCACGTCGCGCTGTGCCGTGAACCAGTCGAACACGTTTGCTACCACAAAGTCGGCCGGCAGTCCGTTCCGCGCCGCGTTCTTGATCGCCTGTCCGATGGCGTCGAACGCGCTGTCCAGCCCGCGCACGCTCGCCGCCCCAGCCCGGGCGCAATGCAGCGCAAACGCGCCCTGGTTACAGAACGCGTCGAGCACCCGCCGGCCGGATGCGTATTTCGCCACCGCCGCATGCTGCAGGCGCTGGTCGAGATAAAACCCGGTCTTCTGTCCGTTCTGCAGGTCCAGCCAGTAGTCGAACCCGTCGATGTTCACCCAGCGCGGAGCCCAGGCGTTGCCCGACAGCGTATGCACCTCCAGCGGCAAACCCTCGAGCCTGCGGATCGGCACGTCGTTGCGGAAGATGATCTCGGCGGGCTTCAGGACCTCGGCGAGGACCTCACCGACCAGCGCCGTCCGTTTTTCCATCGCGGCAGTTTGGATTTGCACAACCAGCGTGTCGCCAAACTGGTCCACGACGAGGCCCGGCAGGTCGTCCGACTCGGACCAAACTAACCGGCGATTGTCACCCGCGCTGCGCCGCGCAACTGCTCGCTCCAGTGCCTCCCGGATAAACTTTCCATCCAGCGCCGCTCGCTCGCGGCTGAACCGCCGCCAAACGATCTGCGACCGCGAATTATAGACGCCGGAGCCGAGAAACCGGTCCGCACGGTCGCGGCACTCAACCACCTCGCCGTCGAACTCCACCGGCAACAACGCCTCGACTTCATTGGCGAACACCCAAGGGTGTCCGCCGAGCACCCGCGGCTTGGCGTTGGGCTTGAGTTTTAGCGACGATGGGCTGTGCACGCCGCCACCCTTGCGGGATTGCGGTGGGTCGCGACGAAAAAATTACAGAGACTACATATCTTCGTCCCCGGTGTCCGGTCCTGCCATCGCCGGTTTCGCCCGCGTCAGGAACGCGGCCAGACTGAGGCAGGCTACCAGCACCAAGAAGATGGATCCGGCGATGATTGCTTTCATACCCGCAATATCGGCACTTTTCCCGCCGCGCTTAAGGACTGTCCTCCAGCCACGTCTAGCGCCGGGCCGGATAGCCTCGTCCAAACTCCTCAGAACCAGCGGTGAGTCTTGGAGTCTTCTTCGTGACGAAATTCATCGCCCGACAACGCCGTAACGATCGTGGCGAGGATGATCGCCACAACCCCCAGCATGATAATCGTGGGCAGGAGGGCCCCCATAACTAGTCCGTCGGCACGAATCGCGCGAACTTTAGCGCAGTCTTGCGCGCGGCCGTTGCTCACTCTGAAAATTAGCTTTCCTCGCCGCCCCGCGCCCCGTTTGCTGCCCGGCTCGCCGTGTCACTCATCACTCGTCACTTGTCACTCTGATGTCCCCCGCCCAGGAAATCGCCCGCCGTCGCACCTTCGCGATCATCTCGCACCCCGATGCGGGCAAGACGACGCTGACCGAGAAGTTCCTCCTCTACGGCAACGCCATCCATCTCGCCGGCGCCGTCACCGCCCGGAAAAACCAGCGTGCCACCACCTCCGACTGGATGGAACTCGAGAAGCAGCGCGGCATCTCGATCAGCTCGACCGTCCTCCAGTTCGACTACGCCGGCTTCGCCGTCAATCTCCTCGACACCCCTGGTCACAAGGATTTTTCCGAAGACACCTACCGCGTCCTTACCGCCGTCGACGCCGTCGTCATGGTGATCGACGCCGCCAAAGGCATCGAGGCCCAGACCCGCAAGCTCTTCGAGGTCTGCCGCCGCCGCGGCGTCCCGATCTTCACGTTCATGAACAAGTGCGACCGCCCCACGCGCAACGCCCTCGAACTCCTCGACGAACTCGAAAGCGTGCTCGGCCTGCAGTCGGCCCCCGTCGTCTGGCCGCTCGGCAACGGCCCTTCGTTCCGCGGGGTGTTCGACCGCCGCACGCGCGAGGTCCATCTCTTCGAACGCGTCGCCGGCGGAAAATTTCAGGCGCCTGTCAACGTCACCTCGCTCGAAGACCCCGTCGTCCGGAAAAAACTTGACGACTACACTTACGGCGAAGTCACCGAGCAGCTTGCGATGCTCGACGGCGCCGGCCACACCTTCGACCTCGCGGCCGTCCGCGCCGGCCAGCAGACGCCCGTCTATTTCGGCAGCGCCGTGAACAATTTCGGCATCCAGCTCCTCCTCGACGGCTTCCTCCACGATTCCATTCCCCCGTCGCCCCGCCGCTCCGTTTCGATCGAATATCCAAAATCCAAAATCGAAAATTGGACGGTCCCCGTCGACGATCCGCGCTTCTCCGCCTTTGTCTTCAAAATTCAAGCCAACATGGACCCGCGCCACCGCGACCGCATCGCCTTCATCCGCATCTGCTCGGGCAAATTCGAGCGTGACATGCTGGTCACCCATCAGCGCTCCGGCAAAACCATGCGGCTCTCCTCCTCGCACAAGCTCTTCGGCCAGGAGCGCGAGACCGTCGACGAAGCCTGGCCCGGCGACGTCATTGGTCTCGTCGGCCACAGCGAGTTCGGCATCGGCGACACACTCACCGAGGACAAGTCCATCGTCTACGACGAGATTCCGCGCTTCCCGCCCGAGGTGTTCACCTTCATCAGCAACCCGACTCCCGCCGATGCGAAAAAATTCCGTTCCGGCCTCGATCAGCTGCTTCAGGAGGGCGTGATGCAGTCGATCAACCTCCGCGCCGGCATGACGACCGCCACGCTGCTGGCCGCCGTCGGCACCCTTCAGTTCGAGGTCGTGCAATGGCGCCTCCAGAGCGAATACGGCGCCGCCTCGCGCCTCGACCCCACCAACTGGACGCTCATGAAGTGGCTCTCACCCGCCGACCCCGCGGCCGCGCTGGGCGACACATCGCGCCTGATCGCCCCCAGCGGCGTGGCCTTCGGCACCGACAAGCTGGACCAACCCGTCGTGCTCTTCCCCAGCGAGTGGACCATGCGCTATTTCCTGGAGAAGAACTCCGCCGTGAAACTGCACGACCTGCCACTTGAACAGAGCACCTGAACCGTCAGTCCGCGTGACGCGGTCGGTTCAGTGCAGTGTTTTTGTTCGTTTCGGCTCGCACGCCGCGGCAAAAACCCTCTTTTTCCCGCGCATGATTTTCCCGCGCCGTTTCTTCGCTCTTTTTTCCCTCTGCGTCCTTGCGCTTGCGTCCACCAACCTCGCGGCGGCGAAAGCCAAGCCCACCCGCCCCGCTGGCGACGACCCGAGCGCCTACAAGGGCGCCATCGTCATGGACGCCGCCACCGGCAACGTCCTGTTCGAGCGCAACGCCGACGAAATCAGCCCGCCCGCCAGCATGACCAAGCTCATGACGTTTGCGGTGCTCCACGACAAACTTCAGAGTGGCGCCATGACGCTCTCCACCCCCGTGCGGATCACGGCTGAGGATGCCCGGATGGGTGGCACGCAGGTTTACCTCGACCCCAAGGAGACGTTTCCGGTCGAAGAGCTCCTATACGCGATGATGATCCAATCCGCCAACGATGCCGCGCACGCCCTCGCCCGATTCTCAGCAGGCTCGACCGAGGCGTTCGTCGAGCTCATGAACGCCAAGGCCCGGGCGCTCGGCATGACGCACACCATCTTCCGTTCGCCGCACGGTCTGCCGCCAGCCAGCCGCCGCATTGCCGACGGCGACCTCACGACGCCACACGACTTTGCCCTGCTCTGCCGCCATGTGCTGCTGAAGACCGATGTCCTCAAGTATACGTCGGTGAGGGAGCGTTTCTTCGGCCCCTCCCGTCCCAAAGGCCCCCAGCGCATGGAAAATCACAACAAGCTCCTCGGCAAAATCCCCGGCGTCGACGGATTGAAAACCGGCTACACCATGGGTGCCGGCTACTGCCTCAGTGCCACCGCGCAGCGCAACGGCCACCGGATCATCGTCGTCATCATGGGTTCGTTTGGACCGGGCGGGCAGATCGACAAGGGCCATAGTCGCGACCTCAAGACGATCGAACTGCTCGAGCGCGGTTTTGCGGCCCTGCCGCCAACCAGCCCGGCCTTCGCGCAAACGGTCGCCGCCTCGTCCGCCACACCCGCCGCCCCTTCGCCCATCTCCGCTGCACCGTTACCGGCGGAGGAAAAGGCTGCCGCCGCGACCGACGGCACTCCGGTCATCAAGTTTGCCCTGCCCCCAACGAAAAAAAAGTAGCCCTCAGTGCTCAAGCAGGATCAGCAGCACGCCGAGCACGCAAAACAGCGCGCCCAGCAGGCCGGCCTCGTAGCGTTCGAAAATTCTCAGCTCGAATTTCTCCAGGCCCACGAGCGTAAACCAGGTGAATAGCAGCATACCGGCGAGCGCCGCGATGGCCAAGATCACGCTCAGTGTGAAGAAGCCCTGCCAGCCGAACTGCACGCCCGATAGGTAGACCGGCAAAAATCCTTCGCAGGGCGAGAGCGTCAGCATGACGAAAAGCCCGCTGATCGCCGCCCAGTCTCCGCGCCGGTCCGAGACCAGTTCGCTGTCCTTCAGCTCATGCTCCCAGTGGCTCTCGTCGTGTTCATGCCCGCACTCCGCACTCGGATGGTGGTGACCGCCGGCCACGATGTGGTGGCAGATGCCGGCCCCGCGCCATTGCCGCCAGCCGTAGTAAAAACCGATGGCAATCAGTGCGCCGCCCGCAATCCACGGAAACGCCGCGCCGATTTTCTCGTTGAGTTCATACCCGAACCACGCGATCGCGAGCCCGAGCAGCGTCGTCACGAGCACATGCCCCGTGCCCGCGAACGCTGTCACGGCGAGCGTCTTCGCCCGGCTCCACCCGCGCGCCCGCGCCACGAGCACGAACGGCAGCCAGTGCGTCGGGATGGCGGCGTGGAAAAACGCCACCGTGAATCCGGTCGCAGCTACAGTTGTGAGGACGGTGGAATTCATCGCGAACCGGCAAGCCAGCACGGATGCCGCGATGCTGTCGAACCTGAACGCGCGCTAAGTCGCCCGGCGTTTCGGCCCAAAAAACGTTCTCGTTCTCCTTCACGTTCCCCGTTCTCCTTCCTGTCGCACGTTTGAAAACCACCACACCCGATTCCTCCCCCGTCCGCGCTTACCTCCTATCGTTGCAGGAGGGGATTTGCTGTGCTTTGGAGCAGGAGGACGGCACAGGGCGATTCCAAGAGGACAACTGGCAGCACCCTGAGGGCGGCGGCGGATGCACGCGCATTCTGACGGAGGGCGCGGTCTTCGAGAAAGCCGGAGTCGCCTTCTCCCAGGTCAAAGGCGAAAAGCTGCCCCATTCCGCCACTGCCCACCGCCCGGAACTCGCGGGCAGAGCCTGGTCAGCCCTCGGCGTCTCCCTCGTCCTCCATCCGCGCAATCCCTACGTCCCAACGACGCACTTGAATGTTCGCTTCTTCTGCGCCGAATCCGAAATCGAAGATCCAAAATCGAAAGTCCAAAATCCCGTCTGGTGGTTTGGAGGCGGGTTCGATCTCACGCCCTTTTATGGGTTCGAGGAGGACGCCGTCCACTGGCATAGCACCGCCCGCGCCGCCGTCGCGCCGTTCGGCGCCGCGTTTTATCCGCGCTTCAAGCAGGCGTGCAACGACTATTTCTTCCTGAAACACCGTCATGAACCTCGCGGCCTCGGCGGGCTCTTCTTCGACGATTTCAACGAACTCGGCTTTGACCAGTCCTTCGCTCTCCTCCGGAGTGTCGGCGACGCATTCCTCCCCGCCTACCGCCCCATCGTCGCCCGCCGCAAATCCACCCCTTACGGAGACCGCGAACGGCAGTTTCAGCTCTACCGGCGCGGACGCTATGTGGAGTTCAACCTCGCCTGGGACCGCGGCACGCTTTTCGGCCTGCACAGCGGCGGCCGCACCGAAAGCATCCTGATGTCGCTGCCGCCGCTCGTTCGCTGGGACTACGACTGGAAGCCCGAGCCCGGTTCCCCCGAAGCCCGGCTCCACGAGGTCTTCTTACAGCCTCGCGACTGGGTAGTTGCCTGATTGCCATTCCGATAGGAATTCTCCGTGTCTGTCTAGCGCTCTGGGTCGTCGTCACACATGTCGGCCCGCTAATGGGCCTGAGGTCTTTCGGCGGCGGCATGAGCGCGGAAACAAAATCTGAACTTGGAGCGCGAAAAGGCAGGGGTGATTTCTTTGCGTTCTCTGCGGCCTCTGCGTTTCACCGGTTCAAGTTTGCCTTGACTCTGCGCTGCGCAACCCGCTCCGTGACGAGAGAAAATCGCTTTCCATCTCCCCAACACCGCCGCCACAACGATGCGCTGATGTTGAAGCCGCTGCCCTGCCCCTGGCCCAAGACCGATCTCGACCGCGCCTACCATGACGCCGAGTGGGGCGTGCCGCTGCACGACGACCGCGCGCTGTTCGAACTGCTCATCCTCGAGGGCGCGCAGGCGGGGCTGAGCTGGTCCACCATTTTGAAAAAGCGCGCCAACTACCGCCGCGCCTTCGATGGGTTCGACACTGAGAAAATCGCCCGCTACGACACCAACAAGGCCGCCGTGCTGCTCGCCGACACCGGCATCGTGCGCAACCGATTGAAGATCGCCGCCACTATCCGCAACGCGCAGTCGTTTCTCGCCGTGCAAAAGGAGTTCAGCACCTTCGACCGCTACCTCTGGGCCTTCGTCGGCGGCAAGCCCATAGTCAACCGCCGCCGCGCCACGGAGGACATTCCGACACGCACACAGGAAAGCGACGCCCTGAGCAAGGACCTACTCTCACGCGGCTTCAAGTTCGTCGGCTCCACGATCTGCCATGCCTTCATGCAAGCCAGCGGCATGGTCAACGACCACCTCGTCACGTGCCCGCGCCACGCTGTCTGCTCGAAGCTCAGCTGACACCGAATCAATACCGTGCGTTCTTCAGCAGAAAATCTACGATTGGCGCCGGGGCGGCTAGGCTGTGCGGGTGGTGTTTGCCGCCGGGTTTGATAATAACCTCGATCGTGCCGCCGGATGCGCGATAACGTTTCACGAGCACCGCAAGATTATCCGTGAGCGACACCGCTTCATCCGCATCGCCGCTCACGCCGAATATGGGAATGCCCGCCCGCACGACCGGCTCGATACGATCCAATGGGCTGACCTTCGCGGTCGCCGCCTGATCAGTCGTCAGGCCGTAGCACGCAAGGCACTCCGCCCAGAGCGGATGTTTCGGGCCCGGCCAGATGCGGATGTCGAGCGCCGGCGCGTCGAGGTAAAGCGCAGCCACGCGGTCGGGATACGTGGCCGCGAAATTGAACGCATACAGACCACCGCGGCTGAAGCCCTCCAGCACGGCGCGCGCCGCGAGCCCGTAGTCGGCCCGCACGCGCCGGTAGTAGGCGTCGAACAACGCCATCGCGGACGGCGAGCCGTAAAGGTCGCTCGCGTTCATGTAGCCCACATGCCAACCGCACTTGAGCAGCGCCTCATCGACCTGTGCGAACTGCCCGAAAAACTCCGTGCGCCAGATCCATGGTTTGCCTGGCGCAGGTTCCTTCGGACACACGAGCAACGCCGGCCGGCCCTCCACGACAAAATCGAGGCGTTTCCAGCCGCGCCAGTCGGACTCGGTGATTCCGGCATTCATCGCGTGCGCCATGGAGGCCAGCACTGTCAGGGAGGCGAGCAGGATTGTCCAGCGCAGCGTCGGCATGAGGGAAGGAGAAGGAAGATTGCGGTGGGTCAGTATTTCATCGGCACGCCCGGAAACGTCGGTGCCTTCGGCACCTCGTCGAGGAACGCGTCCTGCGGCGCCGGCGGGATCGCCACGGGCACCGGCAGGTTCGCCTCGACGGTCTCGCCGGCCTTCACCTTGAGCATGAAATCGTCGCCCAGCTTGCGCACATCGAGGCGATTCCACCGCAGTGGCCGCCCGCCGAAATTGTCGCGGATGCGCAACTCACCGCCGCGGCCCGCCGTCACCTTGAACCATGTGGTGCCGTTGTTCACGCGCCGCGCCGAAACCCGGTGTCCGCCCTCCCCCACAAGGTTCGCAAACGAGGCGTCGTGCCAGCGCCACGGCATCGCCGGAAAAATCCGGACTGGCCCCCACTCGCCGCTCCCGGGATGCGCGGCCCAGCTCTGCAGCAGCATCTCGTGCACGGCGGCGCACGCGAGGAAGTTGCCCTCGAGCGTGAATGGCCGGTAGTCGAACACCGAAAATCCAGACTTCGTCTGGTCGCCGTTCGCATGGAAACCGTTTCGCAGGATGAACGCGTGCAGATAGGCCTTCAGGTTCCACAGCGCCGTTTCGGGTTCGTCGATGCGAGCCCTGAGCGCCGCCATCCACGTGTAGCTGTAGCCGCACCACTCGAGCACGCCCAGGCGGTCAAGGTCGTGCGCCGTCGCACGAATCACCGTCCGGTCCGCCTCCGATCCCTCGATATTGAGAAGGTTGAACGGATAAATGCCCATCGCTGTCGCAAAGTGACGGTGGCTGAACGTCAGATCTTCATCCGCGGAAATTTTCAGGACGTGGCTGGCGTTGACGTGCAGCGGCCCGAGCGCCGCCGCCACTCGCCCCCACTCCTTCGCCGCCACCTGGTCGCCCAGCTCGGCCGCCATCTCAGCATTGCCGAGGAAGAGCATCCTTAGACAAGCGATGTCGTAGTTCGAATTCGGCGTCACCCATGAGCGCTGGGAATTGTTCCACGCCTCGGGCGAGGCCGAGAGCGGCAGCACCGAGGTGCCGTCCGCACCTGGCTGCAGCAGCCCGCGCAGCGTCACTCCAATCTCGCGGCACCACGGATAGGCCTCGGCGCGGAGAAATTCCGCATCCCGCGTGTAGCGCCAGTGCAGGTAGAACAGGTGCCCGACCCAGGCGCCGTGCACGGGCGAGAGGCTGTATTGGGCCCAGCCGCCGAGCGGCTGACCGGCCAGCGACATCACCGCCGGCACGGCCGCCCCGGGCTGCCCGAAGAACTCGCGCGAATATTTCCGAAACGCCGGCAGCAGCCCGTGCATAAAATCCAGAAACACCCGCCCCTCCTCGAACCGGCCGGCCGCCTGATAACCCATGTAGGTCATCTGGGTATTGAGGTCGTGGTGATAGTCACCCTTCCATGGCGGCAGCTCACCGGCATCGGCGGTCCACACGCCTTGCAGCGGAATCGGCGGAGTTCCGCGACGCGACGCCGAGCCATAGAAATACTGCACAAGTTCGTAGTGCCGCATCACCTGCGCATCGGGCACCGTGATCGACGACTGCCGCCAAAACTCTCGCCACCACGCCGCGTGCGCTTCGTGGCGCTTTGCGTAACCGTCGGCCAGCGCGGCCTCCACCCGGGCGCGCGCCGCAGCGACGACGTTCGCGCTATCGGCCGTCGATGACGTCACCGTCGTCGCTACCAAAGTGCCGTCGTCGACCGAGAGCGTGCCGACATAGACACAGGCCTGCTGGCCCTTGGCCGTCCCTTGCGTGAACCACTGCGCGGTGCCGTTCGCCCCACGGACCGGATCGGGATAACCGAGTTTCTTCACCGACTCGGGCGCGAGCAGGCGCAGCGCCTTTGGCGCCGGCCCCGGAACGTGCAGGAGCGCGACGGGTTCCACGGCACTGAAAAACGCCTCCACCGCGCCGACCGCGCCCTCCATTTGCGCCCGCCCGGTGGCCGTCGCGAGATCCAGCTCGAACGCCGTCACGCTCTGGCCTGGTGCGAGCTCGAGCTCCAGCCGTCCGGCAGGAATTTTTGTCGGATGGTCTGCGCCGTACGCCCCGTCCACGATCTTGCTGATGCCGGCGTTGTCCTTCGCCGCCACGAGTCGCGCCATCTGCGCATAGGTGAAGCCGCGCAGCGGATCACCCGGCGCCGGCCGCTCGTCCCATAGGTCGCCGCGGTCCAGCGAGAGGCGCAGCGTGCCGCCCTCGCCCCAGAGCAGACCCCCGAGCAAGCCGTTGCCGAGGGGAATCGCCTCGTCCCAGGACTTGATCGGAGCGGTGAGTTTCTGATTCATGGAGGCATCGGGTGCGGCCGTGAGCGCGGCAAATCCGAAAAAGGCCGCCGCGAAACAGACGGCTGTTATTAAATCGTGTTGGATCATGCAGCAGGGAACTTCGCCCGTCAGCGCCGTTTTTCCCAACGGCTCAGCGCAGCAGCCGCTGGAGGGCGCGGAGGGGGGTCGTGATCTTCCAGGAGAACGAATTCTTCATCGCAGCCAGTTTGGCTTCGCGATCGCCGAGTTCGCCGTGCAACTCCGTCACGCGGGCCGACACGCGGGCATGCTCGCCCCAAGCCTGCGCGAGTTCCCGCCGCGCCTGTTGCTCGGCCGCGCCCAGTTCCTGCGTTTTCTGCGCGAGAAAATCGCGCGCTTCCTCCAGCGCGCGATTGTGGCGGTCCACGACACCGAGTTGTTCGCGCAATCCGTCATTTTGGTCGGTCAGCCGTCGGGCATTTCCCAACACCGCGGCAAGCTGGTCGCGGAGTGCGCCTGCCTCAGAGCGGAGTTGTGCGCCGGTTTCCTCCTCCAAGCGGCTGAGACAGGCGAGATCGTCGGCCAGCGACGCAAGATCCAACAGCGGTTGAGTGGTGGCATTTTCCAAACGCTTCAGCGCAGCCGCCAAGATTCCGGCCGTGGCGCTCAGGTCGGTCGTGGAGTCAAAGGGGATCTGCCGCCACAGTGCCGGCGACGGCTGGGCTACCAGGGACACATACAGGCCGAGGAGTTCGTCGGTGCGGGCCGCAGGATCGAAATACCTCCGGGCAAACTCAGCCCCGGTCGCGCCCAGCCGGGCCGCGAGCGCGGGATCGCCAAACACGCTTTCGCATCGTTCGGCAATGCTCAGCGCATCTCCGTCCCGCAGGAAGAGCGCTTCCTTGCCGTCCTGCATCAGGAGCGCGATGTTCGCCTTCGGCAAAATGACCGGTCGGCCAGACGCGAGAAATTCCGGAAGTTTGGAAGGAAGCCGGTAGTCGTCGAACGGACCGGGGTGCCCCGGTTGGACCAGCACATCAGCCAGCGCAAGGATACCGGGCAGGCTGGCTTTGGGGATGAACCCCAGTTCCGTGACCTGAGCCTGCACGTCCCGAGGCATTCCCTGGAAAAATTCCGGTTTGGTGATACCAGTGCGGAGCAGGCGCGTGGGAGTGCCTCGTGTGTTGAGCAACCCGACCGCGTGGTAAAGTTCCCGGATGGCAGGTTCGTTGGCGAAGGTATTGCTGCCAGTGTAAGCGATCACTTTCTCGCCGTCGCGAATGCCGAGTCGCAATCGCAGTCCCGGATTGGGCGGCAAGGGCTTCAGATACACCGGATCCAGCCCAGGCGGCAGGAGCTGTGTCCTGACCGTCGCCGGCGCTAAGTCGCGCAGCGGTTCGGTCAGGTGTGTGATCGCATCCGCGAAAAAGAGAAAACTATGACAATAGACCGGATGCGGGAGATGCGGGTGGACGACGCGCTGGAGTTCCTGGACGCCCATCGTCCTGAGTTTCTCGATGGGCTCACCCGCATAGAGGGAGATGAGGAGTTTCTCGTTGTCCTCCAGGTGAATCAGCAACTGCGCCGGCTCCGGAACGGACTTCTGGTAGGCGACGGCGAATTTCCGGATGCATTCACGCGGGGTCCAAGCATGCAGGATATCGGCAGTCCGTCCGTCAGCAAAGCAGGCGGGCCGCGCCAGGATTTCGTCGAACAGGCCGGCCCGGAAACGTGCGCCGGCCATCACCGACAGGGTCTCTTTCCCGCAGGGGACGGCCACCATGCAGTCGTGGCCCCGCGCACACAGCTGGTCGGCAAAGATCCCAATGTGATTCAGGCTCGCGGTCGTGAAGTCGCCGTAGTTTACGAAAAGGATATTCACCGGTGCTGGGTCAATTCGCCGGGCCTCAGGACGCTGACTGGCGCCGGAAGAAACGGTGGACGCGGCCGAGATCATGGACGAGCATGTTGGCGAAGCGCCAGATCTTGTTTTGGCGCATCGCCACGTAGTCCCTGTGGAGAGTGGCGAACTGGCGGTCGCGGGCGTCGAGGTTTTGCTGGAGCAGATCGATCGTCTGCACCAAATCGCCGCGGTCGCGTAGGCGCTGGGCCTGGTCCGCCTGCAACGCATCGCGCGCGATGGTCAAATCGTGTCTCTCCCGCATCAAACCGTCGCGCTCGTTGGCCAATCGGTTCCGGGCGTGGATCAACTCATCGCGCTCGCGGATCAGCTCATCGCGCTCGCGGATGACGCTTGCCAGTTCCTCCCGTTCGCTGACGAGGGTGCGGTGGGTCGCATTTTCGATCGCCAGCAAACGGTTCACGAGAACGTCCGTCCCGTTCTTCTTCTGATAAATCTGCAGCACCCATTTCATCGCCTCGTTAGCCTCCGAAAGGGGGTCGGCGTGGGGTTCGTGGAGCCAATACATCCAATCGCGCAGGCTGCCGCCCGCGCGGCTCTCGAGCGGGAAAGTGTCGCCAATACGCATCACGTCGTTGCAGCTCTCGCAGATCTTGAGGCCCCGTTTTCCCGCTAGGAGAGTCATGCGCCGCTCAAGGATGGTTTCCAGCGGCTCGGTCATTAGGTCGCCGAGCGGGTAGTCACCGCTCAGGTCGTGAGCGCAGATTAGCACCTTGCCCTCCCAGTCGATGAAGAGCGTGCCCTTGAGCACGTCGCAGCTCCAGTTTTGCGTCTGCAGCGGAGGCGTATCGCAGACCGTTTCGTCTTGAAGAAAACCACCCCGGCTGTGGCAAAGTGAGGTCGTCACCGGGGCAATTCCGAGGCCCTCCAGCAGCGTCCGCGTGCTGGCGACCCTGTCCTCGTTCGCCTTGGTAATGCTGATATTCGCGAGGATCTTCAGCGTGGACCCGCGTGCGGTTTCCAAGGCAGTCTTGACATTGCCAAGGATTTTGTCGAACAAGAGTCCGCCCGTCATCTTCGCGAAAAGTTCGGGTTGATCGGCGTTAAAACTCACATACACGGTGTCGAGGCCCGACTCGATGAGTTTTCTCACATTCGCTTCCGTGAGCACGGAACCGTTGGAACTAAAGGCGGTGAGGGCGTCGTTGGAAATGTGCTTGATGAACGCGTAAATCTGTGGGTTGAGCATCGGCTCGCCCATGCCGGAGAAAGACACCGAGAATTTCTCTCCCCGTAGATGCGCCCGAATTTTATCCACGACAGTTGTGAACGTCGCCCAGGTCATCCGGCCGGAAGGGCGACTGATGAGCTCGTGGGGACAATGCAGGCAGCGGATGTTGCAATTGCTCGTGGCTTCTATCTCGAAATGCAGCATTATGAAACCAAGTGGGCAATTTATAGTTTTCTCAATCAGATTGATTAGAAAGTCTGGTAAGTTTCCGACTGCTGCTATCACGGTGAGATCGCCTTCGCTACGGGCGGAAATCTGCCGGCCAGCGTTCGCGCCACCCACGCCAAAATACGCCGTCAACTTCACAAGCGATGCGCAGGTTAGGGGCTTTGCTCGCGCCGTTCCGTGCGGCACACTGAGGGTTAACCCGCCATGTCACATCATCTCGCCAACTGGAAATCCCGCGTCACAACCCCCGCCGAAGCGGTCGCTGTCATCAAGAGCGGTGACAACGTCTTCATCCACGGCGCTGCCGCCACGCCTACGCCGCTGATCGAGGCGCTATGCGCCCGCCGCGACTTGGAAAACGTGCGGGTCTATCACCTGCACACCAACGGCCCCGCGCCTTTCGCCGAAAGCGACCGCGAACGTGAGTTTCGCTCCGTGTCGCTTTTTACCGGCGCGCCACTGCGCGGCGCCGTGGCCGACGGCCGCGCTGATTTCGTGCCGATTTTCCTCTCCGACGTTCCCGGACTTTTCCTCTCGGGCCAGGTGAAGCTCGACGTCGCGATTTTACAGCTCTCTCTGCCCGACGCGCACGGGCACTGTTCGCTCGGCACCTCGTGCGACGCCTCCAAAGCCGCCGCCGACACCGCGCAGACAATCATCGCCGAATTCAACGACCGCATGCCCCGCACCCACGGCAACAACGTCGTGCCGCTTGGCAGTGTCAGTGCTTTCATCCACACCAACCGGCCACTCCATGGACATCACGTTGAAGCTGAAAACGAAGTTGAGGCCGCCATCGGTCAGATCATCGCCGACCTGGTCGAGGACGGCTCGACCCTGCAAATGGGCATCGGCGGCATCCCCGATTCCGCGCTCACCCGCATGCACGGCAAACACGACCTCGGCATCCACACCGAGATGTTCTCCGACCGGATTGTGGACCTCGTCGAATCCGGCGCGGTGACGAACCGCTTCAAGAAAGTTGGCCAGGGCCGCATCATCACGAGCTTCATCAACGGCTCCCAGCGGCTCTTCGACTTTGTGCACGACAACCCGCTCGTCTCGTTTTACCCCTGCGACTGGACCAACGACACCTCGGTCATACGCAAAAACCCAAAAGTTGTCGCCATCAATTCGGCGATCCAGATCGACCTCACCGGCCAGGTCTGCGCCGACTCGATCGGGCACCGGATTTTCTCAGGCATCGGCGGGCAGATGGATTTTATTCGTGGCGCCGCGCTTTCGGAGGGAGGCAAACCCATCATCGCCCTCCCCTCGCGCGCCATGGGCGGCAAAGTCTCGCGCATCGTTACCCAGCTCGCGCCGGGCGCCGGCGTCGTCACCACCCGCGGCCATGTGCACTGGGTCATCACCGAATACGGCGCCGTCAACCTCCACGGCAAAACTCTCCGCGAGCGCGGCGAAGCCCTCGTCTCGATCTCGCACCCGGATTTTCGCGCCGAACTACGCCGCGACCTCGCTGCAGTCCGCCACTACACGTTCGCGCAGTGACCGGATGGGGCCGGGAAATGTTTCCTCGCTTTACGCCGCAGGCCAAACCGCCTGAGCTTGCGGCGATGGCCCTTGCGCGTTCACTTCTACGGCGGTTGACCGCGCTGCTGCTCTTCGGCTCTGTCTCGGTCCACAGTATGAACCCGCACCATCTCTTCATCGGCACCTACACGCGCGACGGCAGCCGGGGCATCTACGCCCTCACCCTCGACGCCGCCACAGGCGCACTCTCCACCCCGACCATCGCCGCCGAGGCCAAGAGCCCGTCCTTTGTCGCGCTCTCCCCCGACCACCGCTTTCTCTACGCCGTCAGCGAGTCAGAGCAGATGGCCGCCGCCTTCGCCGTCGATCCTGCGACCGGCAAACTTACCTCCCTGCAAGCCCCACAGTCAGCCGGCGGCGTGGCGCCCTGCCACCTCGCCATCGATGCCACCGACCGCACACTCCTCGTGGCCAACTACCACACCGGCATCGTCGCCGCGCTGCCCATCCGCGCCGACGGCACGCTCGGCCCGCCCGGCAGCGTGATCCAGCACACCGGCTCCAGCGTCAATCCCGCGCGCCAGTCGTCGCCTCACGTCCACTCCGTCACCATCTCGCCCGACAACCGCCACGTCATCGTCTGCGACCTCGGTCTCGACAAAATCTTCACCTACCGGCTCGACCCCGCCACCGCCCGGCTCACGCCCGCCGAACCTCCCTTCACTGCCGCCGCGCCCGGCGCCGGCCCGCGACATTTCAAGTTTTCACCCGACGGCCGGCACGCCTTCGCCATCACCGAGATGGGCTCGACGCTCACCTCCTACGCCTACGCCGCCGCCAACGGCGCGCTCACCCCGCTCGACACCCGTTCGACGCTGCCGCCCGGATTCGTCGGTGTCAGTTCCTGCGCCGAAGTCCGCGTACACCCCAACGGCCGCTTCGTCTACGGCTCCAACCGCGGGCACGACAGCATCGCTGCCTTCGCCTTCGATGCCGCCACCGGGCGGCTCAACCTCGTCGAGATCACGCCGACCGGCGGCAAGTCGCCGCGCAACTTCGCCCTCACGCCCGACGGCGCCTGGCTCGTCGCAGCCAACCAGTATTCCGACTCGCTCACCGTTTTCCGCGTCGACCCGGCCACCGGTCGCCTGACGCGCGTGGCGGCGTCGGCGCACATCTCGACGCCCGTCTGCGTGCTGTTCCTCGACTGAATTTTCGCGCCGCGCCGGCGCGCGGACACGTTTTCCAGTTGCGCGAAGCCGCTACCCCGCGGACCTTCCCCGCGCTCCAAACGCGCCCACCATGCCCGCTCCCGTCAAACCCGACATCGACTCCCCTTACCCGCTTACCGCCGCTCAGGTTGAAAAATTTCGCTGCGACGGTTACGTCAAACTGAAGAACGCGCTCTCGCCCGACGTCATCGACCACTACGGTCCGGTCATCACCTCCGAGGTTTATCGCCTCAACACGATGCACCTGCCGCTCGAGCAGCGCGACACCTACAGCAAGGCGTTTCTCCAGGTCGGCAATATCTGGACCAAGAACGAGACCGTGAAGGAATTCTGCTGGGGCAAGCGGCTCGCGCGCCTCGCCGCCGAACTGCTCGGCGTGAAAGGCGTGCGCATGTATCACGATCAGGCGCTCTACAAGGAGCCGGGCGGCGGCGTCACCCCGTGGCACGCCGACCAGTATTACTGGCCGATCAGCAACGCCAACAGTGTCACCGCGTGGATTCCGCTCCAAGCGACGCCAATGGAGATGGGCCCGCTCGCCTTCGCCGTGGGCAGCCACCGGTTCGAGGCCGGCCGCGAACTCGCCATCAGCGACGAGAGCGAGGAACGCATCGGCCGCTCGATGAAGGAGCAAAACTACCCGCACGATGACACACCGTTCGACCTCGGCGAGGTGAGTTTCCACTACGGTTGGACGTTTCACCGCGCCGGCCGCAACGTCTCCAACCAACCCCGCGCCGTGATGACGATCATCTACATCGAGGACGGCATCCGGCTCATCGCGCCCGACACCAAGGCCCGCGAGGGCGACCGCGCCGCCTTTGCCGCCGACGTCGAGGTCGGAGGCGTCATGAACGGCAGGATGACGCCGATCCTCTACTGCGCCGATTGACCTCGCGGCCGCCCGGTCTTACGGTTGGCTAAGCCGATGGCCGATTTCATTGCCAAAACTCCCTCCGCCGACTCCGGCCGCTGCGAACGCGCCTTCCTTGTCGGCGTGCAGACGCCCAAGATGGAACCCGGCGAGGCCGCCGAGCTGCTCGCCGAACTGCGTGAGCTCGTCGAAAACCTCCGCATCGGCGTCATCGGCCGCGAACTCGTCAACCTCCGCAAGGCTACGCCCGCCTCCCTTCTCGGCAGCGGCAAAACCGAGGAGATCATCGCCGCCGCCAAAGCCCTCGACGCCGACCTGATCGTTTTCGACGAAGCCCTCTCGCCCGCCCAGCAGCGCAACTGGGAAAAAGCCTCCGGCCTCGCCGTCATCGACCGCGAGGAGGTCATCCTCGACATTTTCGCCGACCGCGCCCACACCCGCGAAGCCGTGCTCCAGGTCGCCCTCGCGCGCATGGAATACTCCCTGCCCCGCCTAACCCGCGCCTGGACGCACCTCTCCCGCCAGCGCGGCCGCGGCAAGATGGGCGGCGAAGGCGAGACCCAGCTCGAGCAGGACCGCCGCCTTGTCAACGACCGCATCGTGCGCCTGAAGCACGAGCTCGCCGAAGTCCGCAAACAGCGCGGTGTCCAGCGCCAGAAACGCCAGCGCGTGCCCGTCCCCACCGCCTCCATCGTCGGCTATACCAACGCCGGCAAGTCCTCCCTGCTCAACACGCTCACCGGCGCGCACGTCCTCGCCGAGGACAAGCTCTTCGCCACGCTCGATCCCACGACCCGCCAGCTCCAGCTCGGCGGCAACCACAAGCTGCTCGTCACCGACACCGTCGGCTTCATCCGCCGCCTGCCGCACGGCCTAGTTGAGGCCTTCAAGGCCACCCTTGAGGAAGTCCTCGTCGCCGACTTTCTCATCCACGTCGTTGACGTCACCAACCCGAATTTCGAAAAGCACCACGCCACCACGCTTGCGGTGCTCGCCGAGCTCGGTGCCGCCGGCAAACCCACCCTCACAGTCTTCAACAAGATCGACGCTGCGGACGAGGCGATGCTTCGTCGCGCCCACCAGCTCGTGCCGGACGCGCTGTTTGTCAGCGCCCACACCAAGGCCGGGTTCGACATCCTGGAGGGCCGCTGCGTCGAACTCATCGCCGACGAATTCGACTCCACCCAACTGCTTGTGCCCCACAATCGCTACGACGTGATCGCCCGGCTCCACGAGTTCGGCGACATTCAGGAGGAGGAACAGCTCGACGGCAGTGTGCGCATCAAGGGCCGTTTCCCGCCCTCGCAGGCCCGCTTCTTCGCCCCGTTCGTCGTGCCCGCCAAGTGACTTAGACCGCGTCGTAAATCTGCACGCGCGTCCAATAGGTGCGGTAAGTATTCAGAAACGCGAGGTGCAGCGGGTCCGTCAGATAGGCGTCGAGCGCCGCCAGGTTCCGAAACATCACCGTGAGCGCGACCGCATAGCTCGCGTCGAGCACTGGCCGGCTCGGCACCGGGGCCGGCACGCCGACATAGACCTGGTCGGCCGACTTGACGCCGGCGAGGGACTCGACGCCGCGGCGAAAATCGGCGCGCTGGGCCTCGGTGAGTTCGGGTTTGAGCCAGAAATAAACAGAATGGATCAGCATGGGTTTTGCCGATCAGACCTGCGCCGGCGCTTCTCCTCAATGCCAAACCGCACCGCGCACCGGCACGACTGGCCCGGCAATGTTTACGGTCTTGACCGCCACGCAAGGGGCCGCACCGTTGCCCTTCCTTACTTCCCTGCCCGATGGTGTAATGGCAGCACAGGCGACTTTGACTCGCCTAGCCATGGTTCGAATCCATGTCGGGCAGCCAGTGCAAGAGGAATCCTCCATCTGAGAGGGAATTTCCGAAGTCCATCGAATCGTTCGAAATACTTCGGATTCTGGGACACGGTTAGTCCACGGTTGAGCGTGAGATTTATCGAAGATTCCGATGAATTTTTTCGGGCAGAACCCGATTTTTTCGAGTATACTGTTCTTCGCTGAAGCTAGTTGTTCAGCACCGATCAGAATCTCGCAAATCTGACAACCGCCCGACCTCCACTAGGAGTCACTCGGAAACGAGAAGCAGAGGGCAAGGTGTGAGGCTGAGGAATTCAAGAAGGTCGGTTAACGCGCAAGTATTAATCTCAATCTAAGGAAATCAGTGTCCTCGACAAAGTTCATCCACACCCGCGACTTCTACAAACGTGTATGCACTGTCATCCTCCGCCACCAAGACAGCAGAGCCCGCCGCCGCTTCGGGGCGCAACCCATTGGCTCTGCTGGATTCACCAACGTCCAGGCCCGCAGATTGGTTCTGACGGATTCACGAGTCAATGCCCGTGGCCCTGACAGCAACGACCTGCGGAAATCTTAAGATCGCTGCATGACCGAAAGTGAAAATGTCGGGAGCTTGTTGAGGTAGGGCAAGATTGGCTATAAGTGCCGATGAACCTGCGATTGGTGGTTTCGTTCCTGCGTGTTTGGGGCTGCTTTCGCTCGGTCAAACGCGAGGGGCGCTCCAACCTTCCCCTTGACCCTCCCGGCGGGGGCGAGAATAACGTTCCAACTTTGCCATGACCATCCTCGAAGACCTCCAATGGCGCGGCCTTTACGCCGACTGCACCGACCTCGAGGCGCTTACCCGGCGCCTCGCCCAGGGCCCGGTGAAGCTGTATTGCGGCTTCGATCCCACCGCCGACTCGCTCCACGTCGGCAATCTCGTGCCGCTCTTTGCGCTGCGCCGCTTCCAACTCGTCGGTCACCACCCCATCGCCCTCGCCGGCGGCGCCACCGGCATGGTCGGCGATCCCTCGGGCAAATCCACCGAGCGCAACCTCCAGACGACCGAGCAGGTCGCCCACAACATCACCTGCATCAAAACGCAGCTCAGCCGTTTCCTCGATTTCGGCAGCACCACGAATCCCGCCCGCCTCGTGGACAACTCCACCTGGACCGCGCCAATCAGCTTTCTGGAGTTTTTGCGCGACATCGGAAAACATTTTTCCGTCAACGCCATGCTGGCGAAGGACAGCATCTGCGCCCGCCTAGAAAGCGACACCGGAATTAGCTACACGGAGTTCAGCTACATGCTGCTCCAGGCGCACGATTTCTATCACCTGCGCGAAGCCACCAACTGCGAACTTCAGGTCGGCGCCACCGACCAGTGGGGCAACATCACCGCCGGCACCGACCTCATCCGCAAAAAACTCGGCGTGCCCGCCTGGGGCCTCGTGTTTCCTCTGCTCACCAAGGCCGACGGCACCAAATACGGCAAGACCGCCGCCGGCGCCGTGTGGCTCGATCCCCGGCGCACCTCGCCCTACCGCTTCTACCAGTTCTTCGTCAACGCCGACGACGCCGACGTAATCAAGCTCCTCAAGGTGCTGACTTTTCTTTCACACGACGAGATCGCTGCGCTGGAGGCCGAGGTGAAGAACAACCCCGGCGCCCGCTCCGCCCAAAAAACCCTCGCCCGCGAAATCACCACCCTCGTCCACGGTGCCGACGCCCTCGCCGCCGCCATGAAGGCCAGCGAAATCCTGTTCGGCGGCTTGCTCGACGGCGTGACCGAGGCGCTTTTCCAGGACGTCGTAGGCGAAGTGCCAACGAAGGATTTCGATCCGGCGAAGCTCGCGACGCCCGGCGCCTCACTGCTCGATCTCCTCGTCCAAGCCGGCCTCTGCCCGTCGCGCGGCCAAGCAAAGAAGGATCTCGAAGGCGGCGGCATCTACCTGAACAACGTCCGCGCCTCCGAAACCGCCCGCGCCGTCACGACGAACGACCTGCTCTTCGGCCAATATCTACTCCTGCGCAAAGGCAAGCGCACCTACGCCGTTCTCCGGGCCGTTTGACCCATCGCACGCCCGAGCGAATTTCCCCGGTGCCGAAGGTGATCAGAGAAACATCGCCTCGCTGAGCGCCAGCTCGGGGCGGAGCAGGCTCATCGCGGCCGGCAAAGTTGACGGGCCCAAACCAAAATCCGCCTCGAACAGGGCATGCTTCGTCGCCAGATCGCCCTGCCAGCGAAAACATTTCCCCGCATCTCCATAATCGAATCGCACGCCGAGGCTTCCCGCCTCCGCCGGCGCGCTGGCCAGGTTCAATTCGTCAACGTTGGCCCCGCAGGCCGCCAGCCGGCGGCGCAGCCACGCCAGCGTGACGCGGCCCTCGGCGGCCAGTGCCTCCGTGTGACCGACCGTCACTCCGCGCAGGCCACCGACAATCGCCGCGGGCTTATAACCGGCGAGAAACTGCCCGATGGTCTGCCGCACGGGCAGAAGGCGGCTGTAAACGAGGTCGCGCAGCGACGCGGGGTTGGGCCACGGAAATGCAAATGTGTCCGCTGGCGCGATCGCGCTGTCAATCAGCACCCGCTTCGCCCGGCTCAGCAGAAAACGATAGTCGGCCAGCCTGGCGCTCGCCGAAAAACGGTGCACCCAATAATAGAGCGGCAGGTCCGTCGAGAGGCAGATGGACACCTGGTTTTCGAGGAAGCTTCGCGCCGTGTGCGGATAGGCCAGCGTCACGAATTCGACGCAGCGCTTGTCGGCCTTCGATTTTCCCAGATAGCACTCGCCGTAAAGCTTGGCGCGCATGTGCGGCACGTCTTCATCCTCCCGGTTCTGGCAGAGGACGACGATCCGGCTGGGATAGCATTGCGAGAATCGCACCACGGTTCGGAACTGCTCCACCGCATCCTCCGCCGTGGCATTGAAGCCGAAGTGCAGGACAAAATTCACCTGCGTCGCCTTCGCGTCATCGACCGCCGGGGCGGCGTCGCCACTCGCCGCCGTCGTCGTCCACATGTCCGCGAGATTTCGGGAAATCGCCTCCACGGGCACCTCGATTCCGGGCAGGGCGGCGAAGATCGAAGGCATGGTCAGGAAAACTCCAGACGCCAAGCGCGTTCAGGGCTGACGCCACACATGGTTGTGCTTCGCGAGTAAGGCGTCGGCGCTGGGCGGACCCCACGAGCCGGCGGGATAACTGTCCAAACCGCCCCGCCCGGCCGCCGCCCACGACTCGAGCACGGGCGTGCAGAGCTTCCACGAGGCCTCAGTTTCGTCGCCGCGGATGAACAGGGTGCCGTCGCCGATCATCGCATCAAGCACGAGCCGCTCGTAGGCCTCGGGCGTGTTGGAGCCGAAGGTGGTCGCGTAGCGGAAACTCATTTTCACGGGCTGCGTGCGCGTTTCGAGGCCGGGGATCTTGGCGTTGAGGATCAGGCTGAGCCCTTCGTCAGGCTGGATCTGAAACGCGAGCGTGTTGGCCGCGAGGTGAAAACGCTCCCCCTCGGCGAAGAGCGTGCCCGGCGGACGCCGGAAATTGATCGCGATCTCGGAGACGCGCCGCGCCATGCGCTTCCCGGAGCGCAGGTAAAACGGCACGCCCTGCCAGCGCCAGTTGTTGATAGATAGGCGGAGCGCGGCGTAGGTTTCGGTGCGCGAGGCCGGCGCAATGCCCTCCTCCTCGAGGTAATCGGGCTGGGGCTTGCCGCCGATCATGCCGGCGGCGTATTGCGCGCGCGCCGCGTCGCCACCCGGGCCGAGCACAAGGGGCTGGATCGCCTTCAGCAGCTTCACCTTCTCGTCGCGAATGGCCTCGGCGTCGAGCGAGACGGGCGGCTCCATCGCCGTGAGCGCGAGCAACTGCATCGTGTGATTCTGGATCAT
Organism: uncultured Opitutia bacterium; assembly: GCA_903877135.1. Classification (GTDB taxonomy): domain Bacteria; phylum Verrucomicrobiota; class Verrucomicrobiia; order Opitutales; family Opitutaceae; genus CAIRCN01. The sequence goes on along the minus strand of CAIRCN010000014.1, from coordinate 150,914 downwards.
GTCGCGCAGGCACCCGCTCTGCTCGTAATAGCCGCCGCGCGAGCCGACGCCGACCTCCTCGGCCACCGTGATCTGGACGCTGTCGATGAAATTGCGGTTCCACAGCGGCTCGAAAATCGCGTTGGAGAAACGCTGCACCAGCAGATCCTGCACGGTCTCCTTCCCCAGATAATGGTCGATGCGGTAAACCTGATGCTCCTCCAGCACCGAGCGGATCGTGGCGTTGAGCGCGCGGGCGGACTCGAGGTCTCGGCCGAAGGGTTTTTCGATGATCACCTTCGCGTGATGCGGCTGGCCGAGGTATTTGCCTGCGAGCCCGCTGGCTCCTAGATTCTGGAGAATCGGCGCGAACACCGACGGCGGCGTGGAGATGTAGAACAGCGTCTGCATCTCGCGGCCCAGCTTTTTCTCCAGGTCGGCAATGTGCGCGGCGAGCCGGTCGAAGGCCGGCTTCTCGTCGTAACCGCCCGCGACGTAGCTCGTGTGCGCTGCAATGCGGTCCCAGACATCGGGCGCGAGTTCGCGCCGGGAAAACTCCTTGATCGAGCCGGCGGCGAGCGCGCGAAATTCCTCGTCGGGGATCGGTTTCCGGCCGTAGCCCACCAGGAAAAAGTCCGCGGGCAGCAACCCGTCGAAGCCCAGATTATAGACCGCCGGGATAAGCTTGCGCGCCGTCAGATCGCCCGAGGCACCAAAGATGACGACCACCGTCGGCGGTGCACCGCGATGCTTGCTCAGACCGTGCAGGAAAGGATGACGCGGAAGTTCGGCCATGACAGGAGCGAGTATTTCGACCCGGGCCAAGGGCGAAGCAAGCGGCAATTCCACACGCGCGCCGGTGCTCAACCTTGGAAATGTTTCGCGAACAACGGAATGTTCTTGAAGTGCAGAACCTCCACCGCGCCGGGCACGGCGCCGGCCGAGACTGTTTCCGGCGGCAGCGCGACCTCCACGACATGAGGCGAAATACCTGCAACCGCACGGCGAGTTGCTTGAGATACGCCTCGATGGTCCGGCGCAGCACCCTCTTCTTCCGCCGGTCCACGGCGTGATAGCCTGGCACCAACGCCCCCGCCGCGCGCGCTTTCACCTCGACAAACACCAGAGTCTCCCCGTCGCGGCACACGAGGTCGAGTTCATCGCGCCGATTATGGGGATTGCGCCAATTACGCGCCACAATCATGTAGCCCTTGCTTCGGCGCAAATAGTCCTCCGCGGCGCGCTCGCCCTTCGCGCCGGCATCCGCCACGCGGAATCTTGCCAGGAATCTTCGCCACCAAGTTAGCATCGTCGCAGGGCACTATCTGCCACTGCAGGTTTCTCATTGCGGGTTCACACGCTAGCTGACAATCCCAGAACACCACCGAACGATTTTCGGCCCCTATGCCTCCGCCCTCCAACATTTCCAGCACGCTCCGCCGTTCTCTGCTGATCAAGATCATCTCCAAGCCGGCCCCGAGCCGCGAGGACGTTAGCTCCGTAATCGAACTGACAGCCTCGAAGGTCGTCGAGGCGCTGCAGGCGCAGTCGATGACGCTCTACCTCGTCGAGGGCAATGATATCACCTTTAAACATATTTATTATTCGCCCACACTATGGACTAAGAAGCCCGAGCTCGAACCCAAGCTTCAGGAAACCGCGACGAAGCTCCTCGCCTTGCGACTTCCTCTCGGCACCGGTTTCGTCGGCAAAGTGATCGCGACCGGCGAGCACGCCTTTTTCCGTTCTTCTGAAAGCGTGACTCCGTTTGGCGAATCGGCTGGAAAAGCCCCGAGCCTGGCGACGACGATGGCCTCGCTCGCCAAGACCACCGGTTTCGAGGTGCGTTCTATGCTCACGGTGCCGTTGAAGACCAACATCGTCATCGGCGCCATCCAAGTGTTGAACAAAGAGCTCGCCGCATGCACTAACGGTGAGTTCACCGAGAAGGATCTGACGTTGCTTCAGGAAGTGGCGGAGTATTCCGCAACCCTCATGCACCGCATGCTGGACCCCAAGTTCCAGCTCAGCGGCGACGATACCGCCAAATTCGTCGCCAAGCTCACAGACCTTCCTCTGGTCAGCAAGCCCGACCAAATCGAAATCGACGAAAAACTCGTCGAGGTCACCGGCGATGCGATCATCCGCCGCGAAGGCGTCTTCCCCTATAAACGCCTGGGCCCGAATGCCGTCGCGGCCCTGATGACCAATCCGCTCGACTACGCCAAACGCGAGTCGTTCTCCCAGGCGACCGAGCTGGCCCTGGAGGAAGTCAGCGTCGCGTCGGCCAGCCTGTTCGATACCCTGCTGAAGAAATACTTCAAGGACTCCAAGGCCGCGGCTGGTTCAGATGACGTCGACATCGGCGCAGTCGCCGATGTCATCAGCAGTGCCTATAGCATCGACGGCGGCACTAGTTCAGTCAGTGCCGCCGATCTCGAGAACGAGGACTCCGCGCCCATCGTCCAGCTCACGAACCGTATCATAGAGGACGCCTACATCTCCGGTGCATCGGACATCCATGTCGAACCGATGGAGAAGGACCTCGTCGTTCGCTACCGCATCGACGGCCTCTGCCAGGAAAAGCTCCGGCTCCCCAAGCAGGTGGCCAACTCGTTGGTCACACGCCTGAAGATCATGTGCAACCTGGACATTTCAGAGCGCCGCCTGCCGCAGGACGGGCGCATCGTCTTCAAGAAATACACGAAGAAAAACATAGACATTGACCTGCGCGTCGCCACCGGCCCCATGAACCATGGCGAAAAGGTCGTCATGCGTATCCTTGACAAAACCAAGAGCACCCTGCCCCTCCCCGCGCTTGGTTTCTCAGAAGATAACCTCGCCAAATACCGCGAGTGCATCCGCCAGCCTTATGGCATGATCCTCCACTGCGGCCCCACCGGCTCCGGCAAGTCGATGACCCTCTACTCCGCTCTTGGTGAGGTGAACACACCCGATGTCAACATTCAGACCGCCGAGGACCCCATCGAATACACTCTCGCCGGCATCAACCAGATGCAGATGAACCGCCAGATCGGCCTCACCTTCGAGCGCGCCCTCCGCTGCTACCTCCGCATGGACCCCGACATCATTCTTGTAGGCGAAATCCGCGACAAGGAAACCGCGCAGATCGCCTGCGAAGCCGCACTAACGGGGCACCTGCTCGTCTCAACACTCCACACCAACGACGCACCCTCTACCGTATCACGTATGGGTGAGATGGGCATCGAACCCTTCAACATCTCCGCCTCGCTCGTCTGCGTCTGCGCCCAGCGCCTGCTCCGCCGTGCCTGCAAAAATTGCAAGCAAGCCTACGAGCCGGTAGGCCGGGAGAAAGATATTATGGCCAAAGCGCTCGATGGCTGGAGCGGCCAGGTCTTTAAAGCCAACCCGCAGGGCTGCCCGACCTGCAGCGGCACTGGCTACAAGGGCCGTGTCGGCATTCATGAGCTGATGACCAACAGCGAGGAACTGACCGAGGCGATCAACAAGGAAGTCGAGGTCGCCGACCTGAAGCGCGTGGCCATGAAGAACGGCATGAAGACGCTCCACCAAGACTCGATGCTCAAGGTCAAAATGGGCCTCACCACCATAGAGGAAGCGCTGTCCAACGTGCCGCCCGATCTTATCCTGTGAATAGAGCTAGGCGCCGCGCGCAAGCAATAGCCGGGTGCTGTCAACTATTTACCTCGGTGCGCGGTCTTCTGTGCCGCGGCTTCCCATTCCTCCCGGAGGCGCCGCGCCGGAGGAAAATCCGGCGAACGGCGAAACACCTCGGTCAGCAGGAGCGCCGCATCGCTGGCCGCTCCGCGGTCTTGTAGCATGCGGGCCAGGGCGACGACGCGCTGCGAGCGGTCGTTGCTGCCATCGAGATACAGATTCGCCGCGCCGAGCAGTTCCAGCATGTCGCCGGTCTCCACCGCCACGCGCATCTGACGGTGCAGCACGACGGTATAACGGCTGGCCAGCCATTTCGGTTTGGCCACTCGCACGGCGCGGATGGCCTGCGCGGCGTCCATCCAGCGCTCATTTTTCTCCGCGTCATCGAGCTGCTTGAAAAACGCCTTCTCGCTCTGGAGGGGATTGGCGACCGCCACCGGGGTGACCATCTTCGGTTGGCTGGCCAGCAGCGCCTGCTCGATGTCCTTCCGCAACGTTGCTAGGGTTGGGCTCGCTGGGTAACTCCGCTCCGCCAGCGCGAGCACCGCCCGCGCGGCTTCGAACCGGTCTGACCGCACGAGCACGCCGACCGATAGCCGGAAAAATTTCATGGGCAGAGGCCGCGACTGCAGCAGTCCGGTCAATCCGACTGCCGGGGAATCCGGCGGGGCCGTCGCCACGCCGACCAGTTGCCGCATCCACTCGTGCAAAAACATTTCCGTAGGATTGTTGCGCATGAGCATGGGCTTAATGTCGTCCAAAAGCCGCTCCGCCCCTTTCGCATCGCCCTGTTGCAACAGCAGCAGCGCCATGATGGTCTTGAATGGTTTGGTCGCAAAACCATGTTCGGCCGCCTCGTCGATGCAGCGCTGCAGCAACACGTCCGACTTCGCCTCTGCCAGCGGCTCCGCCATCAGCAGCAGATTGGCTGGGGAGCCACCAAACCGCAGAAAATAGCGCCCGAGCCCCGCCGCCGCCGCGGTGGTGTCCCCCGCCAACCAGTGCTGCACGACACCATAAACATATGGCCGCGGATTCGCCGGGTCAAGGGAGCGCAATTCCTCCAGCGCCCGCTCCATCGGCTCGATCTGGTGCAGCTCACGATAAGCCCGCACTTGGAGCCGCACAATCTGCGCCCGGTGCACCGGAAACGCTGCCAGCCATTTCTCGAGAAAACCCGCCGCCTCCTCGAAAAGCCCCAGATCCAGCAGCGCCATGACGTGCGCCTCGTTGATTGCGGCATTGGTGTTGCCCTGTGCCTCGGCGAGCTTCACGGCCTCGGCGGCTCGTCGCGCACCGGTCAGCGCCTGGAGTTTTTGCACCAGCAGCCAGTTGTAATCCTCTTTTTGCGCGGCGAGGAACCGGTCGCAGGCCGCGATGATGACCTCGAAATCCTCGCCCTCGGCCGCAGTCTTGAAAAGTGTGTCCAGATAGCTCCGGCCGGGATACCCGAAAGCCAGCCCCTCGCTCAGCATCGTCAGAGCCAGGGGACGGCGCTCACTCAAGGTATAGAACTGGCTGAGCGCCAGCCGCGCCCGCAGATCACGCGGATACTTGACCAGCCCCAGCCGCAGTTTCATCTGAGCATCGATCCAACGCCGGTCCTTCAGGTCCGCCAGCCCCTCCGCAATGTAGCTTTGGCCCCGCAGTTCCTGCACCTGCGACCAGCGCACCGGCAAGAGCAGAGTGTCGGCATAGGTCACGAGATTATACGGCCGGCTCGCCAGCCAGAAATACAGCATTGTCACGCCCGCGAGGTAGCCGGCGACCGCGACCGCCGCCAACCAGCGTAGCAGCCCGCGTCCACTAAACACCACGTCGCGGACGCGAGATCCCGGCGTGCGCTCATACGTGGCCCACAGACCCAACCACCACTCGCCCGGCTGCCGATCCACCCCGCCCCAAATGACATTGACGCGCCGGTTGGCCATACCATCAGCCGGCCACCGGCACGACAGTTCCTAAAACGGCTTGGGCGAGAGTCGGCGGGTGCACCTCAGGCTCGCCCCGCTCGTGGTTGAAGCGCATCGACACTGTCTTCGACACCCCGCGTTCCTCCATTGTCACGCCGTAAATCGCGCTTGCCGCCGACACCGTGCGCTTGTTGTGCGTGATGATGATGAACTGCGATTCGCTGACGAATTTCTTCAACAGGTCGGTGAAACGGCCGATGTTCGATTCGTCGAGCGGCGCATCAAGCTCGTCGAGCAGGCAGAAGGGCGACGGCTTTACCATGTAGAGGGCAAAGAGCAGCGCCACGGCCGTCAGCGTCTTCTGACCGCCGGAAAGTAGCGTGATGCTCTTCAGTTTGGTGCCCGGGGGCTGGGCGACGATCTCGATGCCACTCTCCAGAATGTCCTCGGCTTGGATCAGTTCCAGCGCGGCGCGGCCGCCACCAAAGAGTGTCTCAAACGTGTAGGCAAAATTCTTCCGGATCTGATCGAACGTCACCTCAAATTGCTTTTGCGAAGTGTGGTTGATCTCGTCGATGGCCCTGAGCAGGTCCGCCTTGGCGTTCGTGAGGTCATCACACTGCGCCCGGAGAAAATCGTGGCGCTGCTTGAGCTCGGCGTATTCCTCGATGGCCACGAGGTTGACCGCACCCATGCTGTTGAGGCGCTGCCGCAGCGCATCGGCCTCAACCTTGATCGCCTCCCAGTTGGTCGCCTCCAACGCGGTCAAATCCTCCGCCGTGGGCTCGCCCCTAGGTGCCTTCGCCTTGCGGCGCCGTTTCGGGGCTCCTTCCTCAGGCTTTTGCCCTCCGTCATCCGTATCATCTTCCTCATCGAGATCGACCGGCTTCACCCCCTCCGGCTCGTCGTCCACATGCCACAGCAGGTGCTTCCAATCCAACACCGGGATCTCGGCCTGAAATTCCCGCGCCACCTCCTCGGCAAGAAACTGCGCCCGCTGGCGCGTCTCCGCGAGCTTCACCTCGTGCGCACTGAGTTCGTCGTGCGCCGTCTCCGACTCCGAGTGCAGCGAAGTCTGCGCCGCTTCCAATGCGGCCATGGCCCGCTCCAGATCGACGAGTTCGATGCGGACCTTTTCCACTTGCTCCTGCGCGACGGTGAATGTCTCTGCGATCTGCCCGGCGCGCGCACGCTGCTCGGTCGCTTCGTGCTCCAGAGCGGTAGTCTGCTCGGTCCACGTCTCGATTTCCTGCTGCCGTTGCAGCAGCAGCTCGTCGAGCTGGTGGCGGCGCCGCTCCATCTCTCCGAGGCCGCGGTCCAGCACTTCGACCTTTTGCCGGCGCTCGGCCAATTCGAGCCGGGCCTGGCCCAGCGTGTCGCGTTTCACGTCGCGTTCCGTGCGCACCTCCGCGATCCGGGTTTCAAGTTGCAGGATCTTGGCGCGCTGCTTTGCAGCCGCTGCGTCGGCCTCAGCCAGGCCGTTCTGCGCCTTTTCCCAGCGGAGATGCGCCTCATTGCGCGCCTGTTCGAGGGCAACCAGCTCGCCCTCCATCCGCTGCAACCGACCCGTCACTTCCTCGACGGTGCGCTGGGCGTTGCGCTGCTCGGCCTGCACCGCCGCCACCGTTTGCGTGACCGCCAGCACGTCCGCCCGCTTTTGCTCCAGTGCCTGCTCCGCCTCCATCAGGCGGAGGTTCAGCGCATCGATCACCGTCTTCTGGGCATCGTGGGTCTTCTGTTCCTCGGCCAGTGCCCGCGAAGTCTCTCGCAGGTCGATTTCGCGCTGCACGATGCTGCTCGCCGATTTCTTTGCGCCGCCATGTCCGCCAAAAACCAGTCCGCGCCGGTCCACCACCTCGCCCTTGCGCGTGGCCACGGCCAGAAAGCCGAAGTCCGGGTTTGCCTGCCAATAATCCAAAAACGCTCTGAGGTCGTCGGCGATGTAGCAGGCCGCGAGCACGCCCGCCGCCGGATGCGCCGGATCGAGTTCCTCCAGCGCCCCCAGCGCAGGTCGTAGAAAACCAGGCAGACCATCCATGCCGGCGGCAGCCTGACGGACGCCATCGGTGATCCTAAGGCAAACGCTGCCGGCCTGCTCGGCCTCGAGTTGCGCGAGAATTTTCTGCGCGGTGCCAAAGTCGGCCACGGCGATCGCCTCCGCCGCCGAGCCAAGCAGCGCCTCGACCGCCTTGCCGAACTCCGCATGCACCTCCAGCCCGCGGGTGATCGGGATAAATTTCGCCCCACCCAGCGACGCCGAAAAACGTCCCTGCAGCAGCGCCTTAGCGCCTTCGCCAAATCCCTCCCAGCGTTCCTGCAGTTGCTGCAACAGTTTCAGCCGCGCCATCCGCTGCGCGAGCGCCCGGTCGATCTCCTGCAACTTGCGCTGCGCCTCGCGAAACTCGCGCGTAAGGTCCGTGATCGCCTGCTGCGCCGTCACCGACTCGCTCTGCGCACGCGCTTTCTCAACGACCGCCTCGGTGGCGCGCTGGTCCAGTTCGCCGGCCATCGCGATCGCCGCGATCTGTTGCTGCCGCACCCCGTCGAGATCCTTCGCCAGCGCATCGTGCCGGTGCGCGCTCGTCTTCTGGTCGACCTCGTAGCCCGAGCAATCCGTCCTCAGCCGCGCCACCGTGCTTTCGAGCTGCAGCAACTGAAACTTGGCGTGGCTCAGGTCCTGGTCGAGTTTGCTCAACTCGCCTTCGGCGATGGCGAGTTCCCGGTTACGTTGCTGGAACACTGCATCGGAGCTGCCGAGCAAATTGAGCTGCATCTGCTTGTCCTGCGCCCCGGTGTCCACCTGCTCCGACACTTCCCGCAACTGCATTTCAATCTCGCCGAGATTGTCGCGCGAGGACGTCAGGCGATCGGCGAGGCCGGTGCGCTTAATCGTCGCGAGATTCGCCGCGTTTTCGGCGGCTTCGCGCTGGGAACGCAGGTCAAAGACAGCCTGCTGGGCATCCTGCACCCGCTGGTTCAGATGGCTGCGGCTCGCCTTGCGCTCCTCGAGCGCAGCCTGCTGCACCTCGAGATTCGTCCGTCGCGCGTTTGCCTCGGCGCGGAGTCCGCCAACCCTGGTCTCGAGTTCGGCGAGCACCACGAGAAATTGTGCATGGTGAAACCCGCTCCACGCCAGGCTCAGGTGGCGCAACCGGAAGTTGAGGCGTTTGTAGCGCATCGCTTTGGCGGCCTGCCGGCGCAGGCTGCCGATCTGGCGCGACACCTCGCCGATCACATCGGCCACGCGCGCAAGATTCTGGTCGGTGAGCGCGAGCTTGCTCATCGCCTCGCGCCTCTGGCTCTTGTATTTTGTGATGCCCGCCGCCTCCTCAAACACTGCGCGCCGCTCCTCGGGCTTCGATGAGAGGATCTGGTCGATCTGACCCTGCGCCATGATCGAGTAGCTCGTCCGGCCCACGCCGGTGTCCATGAAAAGTTTCTGGATGTCCTTCAGCCGGCAGTTCTGGCCGTTGAAGGAATACTCGCTCTGCCCGTCGCGATGCACGCGGCGGGTGATTTCGATCTCGTGAAACTCGCTGCCGAGTTGCTTCTCGCACTCGGTCAGCAACAGCGAGACCTCACACAACTGCGCGGCCTTGCGCGTGTCGGCGCCCTCGAAGATCACGTCCTGCATCTTGCCGCCGCGGAGCGCCTTCGCGCTCTGCTCGCCGAGCACCCAGCGGATGGCGTCGGCGATGTTGGATTTGCCGCAACCATTGGGACCGACCACGGCGGTGACGCCGGGCTCGAACCGCAAGGTGGTGGGGTCGGCAAAGGACTTAAAACCGTGAAGCTTGAGTGCCTTAAGATACATGAAAGTGCGGAGTCTGGGGGAACCCGTCGAACGCGCGCAAACGCAAAACATCGCCCCGGTCGCGTTCGTCGCGCAACCCGACCTGGCTTTTAGCTCCGGACAGAGGAAAACGTCGCGCCAATCAGACCGTCGCCGCGACGGTCAGTGGGCGCGAACCATAATCGACAACCACCTCGCCGGGCAGGTCCCGGAGTACTTTCGCAGCGGTGCGGAAGGAGGCGGCTCCACGTCCAGATTTCTGCTTCAGGTGCAACGTCAGGCGCCGCCCGCGCACCAGAAACGTCGCCTCAGCACCCCGGGTGCCGCTGAGCAGGCGCGGTCGAATGCGCAGCCCGTGCTCCTGCGGCTGCACACCGAGGATGTGCTGCACATAGAGGACGATCAGCTCCGCCCAGTTCCACACCACGATGCCCACCTGCGGAAACGGCGGCGCGAGCCGTCGCCCGTAAAACTCGAACCAAGTCCCCGCGTTGGCGCCGGGCACCTCGCCTAGCCACCGGAGCACGCGCCAGACTTTCTCGTCGTCGCCCGCCTCGACCGCCGCCCGTGCGACGAAAAGCGACGCGAACGGCCAGCCGCCCGGCGAATCCGGCTCCGAACTCACATCGTAGCGCCCATAGCCGCCGGTTTTCCAATCCTGATTCCAAAGTTTCTCCAGCGACTTGAACGTGCGCCGCGCGAGCGGCGAATCGGGCGGAATCGTGCCGAGCGCGACCGGTAGCGCCACCGACGTGTCGGGGTTGAGATAGTGCGGGCCCGGTCCGCCCAGCGGCACGGTCGCAGGCAGGCCGGCACTCGGATCAGCCTCGACCGTTTCCTGCACCTGCCCGTCATTGGCCCGGCGTTTGATGAAGCCGCGGGCGTCGTGCATCCGAAACCGCTTGTCCTCGAGCATCGCGTGCTTGAGCCGCGCCGACTCGCCGTCCCAGCGCACCGCTTCCGCCTCGTGACCCGTCAGCCGCGCCAGCACCGCGGCCGCCTCGAGCCCGTGCGCGACGTAGAGCTGGTAGACCATCTCCATGCCGGGCTGGATGCCGTGCGCCTTGTGTCGCTCCCAAAACTCCCGGCAGTTCGTCAACAACCCGCTCTCCGAGTGACGAAAAATCTCGCCCAACGGAAACTCCGCCACCGCGACCACCTTGGCCCACTTGGCTCGCACGAGGTCGAGGTTGCCCGTCCAGAGCACGTAGTCCCGGAGCGTGCAGAGCAGAATGCCGTTCTGGTCGAGTTCCACGTCGGCCGGGTTGCGTTTCACGCTCGAGTCGAGCGTGTCGCCCTCGGGCGTCACGAACTTGTCCAGCAGGCGCGTGAACATCGTCGTCGCCGGCCCCACAGCTCCGATCATCGTCAGCGCCAGCGCCACCATCGACTGGTCGCGCAGCCACTCAAGGTTGTATTGCCAGATGCTGCCGTCCACGCAGCCGAGCCGCGATGCCCCGACGGGCAATTGGACCTTCGACGCCTGGAAAAAATGGTCGAGCATCGGGTGCGCGAATGAAACCTTCGCCAAACTCCCCCAGAACGCTCGTGCCTCGTCATCGCGTGGCGGCTGCCGCACGAACGCGCAGCTCACCGCATCCGCCGCACAGTCGAGCGTGTAGAGCACCGTCAGCGACTTCTTTTCGCCCGTCCGCAGCGTCAGCCGCCGGCGCAGCACCGTGCTGCGCACGCCCGTGCTGAGTTCAAATTTCGCCGTGACGCGGCACGCGTTTCGCACGGTCACCTGTCGGCACAGCACGGGGGCCGCCCACGCCGGACACGAAAAACGCTCCTCGATCATCAGGCCGTCCGCCTTCCAACGAGCGGTCACCGTCGGCACCGGGGCTTTTTGCAGCCACGACACATCGCAGGAGCCGGCGCGTGGCCCATGCACAGTCCCGGCACCGGTGAGCCGGATCATCGTCGCGCTCACGCCCGCCACCGGGTCCATCGTCAGCGCCTCCCGTTTCTTGCGGAGCCGGTCGGGATTCATCACGAGCACGCCGAGGGGCGTGGCATCGCCCGCGGGCGCGCACTGGACTGCGGCCTGGATCAGGCCGTTGCCGAGGAAGAAATAATCGACGCCCTTGAGCTCGGTGCGGACATCGGGATGTCCGACATTGGGGTCGTCGTGGTAATAATGTTCGCTCGCGTCGATCATAGGAAAATTCCTTCCCGCCGCGGGGCGGGTTCAGAGGACGATCTTGATGCCCTTGCGCAGATAGGTCGGCACGTCGAGGTCCTGGCCGTCGAAGAGATTGCGGTCAGTCTTCTCGAAGTGCCCGCGGCTCTCGAGTTCGCCGAAGCCGAATTCCTCCTGAGCAATGGGCGCGGCGTTCGCCCCCGGAGCAATCTCCTCCGTCGGCATCAGCACGGTGGGGCTTGTCGCCGGCACAGGGAGCAGTGCCACGGGAGAACTTTCGGTTCGCGCGAAGGGGCTCTTGGTGCGCCCGGCCGGCACGGGACGCCGCGCCGGCAGTCCGCGCCCGTTCATGTCGCAAGTGCCGAGCACGCAGACCTCAACGCGGTTCTGCATCTGCTCGTCGATCACCGCCCCCATGATGACGTGCGACTCGCGGCCGAACTGCTCGGTGATCGCCGTCATCAGCTCGTTGACCTTCGGAAGCGTAAGGTCGGTGCCGCCGATGATGTTGACGAGCAGCCGGTCGGCCTTGCGCGAAAACTCGGGCGTGTGCAGCAGCGGGCACAGTTTCAGACTGGCCACCGCATCGGCCGCGGCCGTCTCGCCGCTGCCCTCGCCGAGCCCGAAGAGCGTCTTGCCGCCGCGGTGCGAGAACACCTGGCGCAGCGTGGCGAAATCGAGATTGATCAGGCCGGTCTTGAACAGCATCGCCCAGATCGATTTCACCCCGCGGCCCATCCACTCGTCGGCGCGGGCGAACGAGTCGAGCACGGTCTCGTTCTCGGCCGACTCCTGCAGCAGCACGTCGTTCGGCAGCGGGATCACTGCGTCGCACACGCGGCGCAGCGCGGCGAGGCCCTCCTCGGCCTGCTTGAGCCGGCGGCCGCCCTCGAAGCTGAACGGCATCGTCACAAACGCGATGACGAGAGCACCCGCCTCCGCGGCGAGTTCCGCGACTACCGGCAGCGCGCCGCTGCCCGTGCCACCGCCCATGCCGCCAAACAGGAAGACCAGATCGCAGTCCTTAATCACTTTTGAAATTTTCTCGCGATCGACCTCTGCGGCCTCGCGCCCCAGCTCGGGATCGCCCCCGGCCCCGAGACCGCGCGTGACACCCATGCCGATGAGCACCTTGTCCTGCACGGGTGAGCTGGCGAGCGCCTGATGGTCGGTGTTGATGACCGCGAGCTGCAAGCGCTCGAGGTTTTCCATCTTCAGGCGGTCGACGGCGTTGGAGCCTGCGCCGCCGACACCGACGAGTTTGATCGCGATGTTGCGGTCGGCCAAAAGCGCAGGATCGAGCGGAAGTTCGTTGAGATGCATAGCGGCTCAGGAGCTGGCGAAGAGGCGTTTGACGTTGGACAAAAAACCGCCGCCACGGCGGGTCGGCGGCGGACGCTCGTTCTGCGCGCTCAAGCCGTAGTACAGGAGGCCGAGCGCGGTGTTGCTGCCCGGGTCACGCAGGTTTTCGGCGACCCACGAGGGAGTCTCACCAAGGCGCGCCGGCACGCCGAAGACCTTGGCGGCGGCTTCCGCGATACCCGCAAGTTTCGCGGTGCCGCCCGTGAGCACCACGCCAGCGGCGCAGGACTCCGGCGTGAACACACCGCCGAGCCGTTTCTTGACGACCTCAAGCAGCTCCCAAGTGCGTGTAGCGGTGATCTGTTCGATCGCGAGCCGGGGAAACTGCCGGTCGCCAATCGCGAAATTGCCGTCGAGCCAGACCTTCTCGTTTTTGTCACGCACCTGCACAAGCGCGCGGCCGAAGCGCAGCTTGAGCTTCTCCGCCTGACTCTCCGTGAGGCGCAGGCCGATGCTCAGGTCGTTCGTCAGATGCGTGCCGCCGACGGGAACAACGCCCGTCGTGTGTGCCACGCCGTCGCGGTAGAGCGCGAAATCTGTCGTGCCAGCGCCGAGGTCAATCGCGAGCACGCCGTGCTGCCGCTCCTCGGGCGTCGTCACCATGTGGCCGGAGGCGAGGCTCGCGAGCACGAGGTCGCGCACCTCGAGGTTGAAACCGCGGATCACATGGATGTTGTCCGCCAACCGCTGCTCTAGGCCGTGGACGGTCCAGTAACCGACCTCGAGCCGCTGGCCGACGAGGTTTTCTGGCGACGTCGGCACGAGGCGCCCATCGACCCGGAATGGCCGGCGGATGTGGTGGACCACCATGCGGCCGGCGGGCAGCTCCTTCGACTTGGCGAGATCGCACACCGTGCGGATGTCGCCGCGGTCGATCATGTTGTCGGCCGCCTTCACGTTCACCGACGCCTCGTTGTAAAACCCCTCTAGGTGCCCGCCGGTCTGGGCGAGAAACACGCAGTCGATGCGCTCGCCGGCGTCGCGCTCGGCGTGCTCCAGCGCGCTGTGTGTGCACTCGCTGGCAGCCTTGTAGTCCACGACGGCACCCTTGATGATACCGCGCGAGGAGCACTCGCCGTGGCCGATGATGGCGAGTTCGCGGCCGGTATATTCGCCGATGAAGACCGTGATCTTGGAGGTGCCGATCTCGACGGCGCCGATGAAGGTGGTGCGGGAACTCACAGTTTCGTGTTCAGCTGGAGGTTGATGGAAATCGGAGCGGGAGGAGATTTCGCCGGTCGGGCGGCACGCTCGGCGTTTCCGGCGGCAGGCGCCATCGCCGTCAGCCCGTCAAACGCGACCGGCACGTGCGCGCCGATGGCGAGGTTGACCTCGCGGAGCGGAGCGGCGGACTGCGCCCGCGCGGTGTCGAGCAACAAGTCGAGCCGGGCGAGCTGCGGGAAAAAATCCTCGCGCGTGCCGAACACGATCCGCGTCACATCCTGCGTCTTGACTTCGATCTCGCCGTCGCTCTCCAAACGCGCGAGCGACACGACCTGCCAGGTGCGGTAGAGGTGCTCGGCCTCCAGCCGGGCTTTGGCGAGCAGATCGGCCACCGTCTCCATGCCGGCGACAGGCAAAATCACGCCGACCTGACGCGCCAGCTTCACGCCGTCGAGCCACGGAAGCGCGTCCGTGGCGGCCGAGTCGTAGCCCACGCCGTCGAACACTACGCCATCGCGCGCGACGAGTAACGGGTGTGGCGACTCCCCGCCCATCTGCGCCATGAGCCGGGCCACCGGCAGACGCTCGGAGAGATTGACAGTGAGCGTGGCAGGGAAATTGCGCGTCAGCGAGGCGGTGCGCACCTGGCCTGAGACGAGCAGCCGCGACCGCAGTTGATAGAGCTCGAGGCCCATGAGCGTGGCGTTTTTCGGCAGCGCCAGCGTCCGCACGATCCAGTTGCGGTCGAGCGCGCCGTCGGTGACGAGCACGATGTCCTTGATCGGCGCCGCCTCGGCCTGGCCGGGAACTTTTTTCGGGCCCTCTCGGAGGATTTGCGCCACCGCCACCCCGCCCCAGCCCAGGGCGCCAAGCAGCGCGAGCGCGCCCGCGGTTTTTAGCGCGCTGAACACCAGCCGGCGCCGGCCCTCGTTGGACATGGCGCGCGGTTTCACCTGCTGGGGAATGTCTCTCCAGCTGCGCGCCAGCGGGGCGGTGGTTTCGGATGGGCTCATATTTACACGGCGTTGGCCGCCGCTTGAAAACGCTGCAACGCGGGTGCGACCATCTCCCTGACCAGCTCCGTAAATCCCAATCCCACGCAGCGTGCGCTCATCGGCAGCAAACTGGTTTCCTTCATGCCGGGGAGTGTGTTGATTTCCAGTAAATAAAGTTCGTTTTTCGCAGACAGCATGAAATCGATCCGGGCGTAATCGCGACAGCCGCAGGCGGCGAACGCGGTCTCGGCCGCCAGCGCCGCCGCGGCGCACACGTTTTCGTCGAGCGGCGCGGGCGCGAAATACTCGGTCATCCCCTTCGTGTATTTGCTCGTGAAATCGTAAACCCCGGACTTCGGCCGGATCTCGACGACGCCCATCGCCCGGCCACCCAGCACGCCGATCGAAAGCTCGCGGCCGATAATGCGCTGCTCGATCAGCCAGTCGCCCGCCGTGATCCGCGCCAGCGCGGCAGCCAGCTCCGCGCGCGTGCTCACGATGCTAAGCCCCACGCTGCTGCCCTCGGCGTTTGGCTTGACGACGAGCTGCTCGCCGAGCCGGGCTACCACTTCGTCGGCCGACGGCACCTGCGCAGCGGAAAAGGAAAGCCCCACCGCCCCACCGACTCCGCGGGCGGCGGCGGCCTGCTTGGTGCGCGTCTTGTCCATCGTCAGCTCGCTCGCCGTCGCGTCGCACCCTGCGAAATGCACGCCGGCGCCGGCGAGCAACCGCTGCATGCCGCCGTCCTCGCCGAACGTCCCGTGCAACGTCGAGAACACCACATGGTGCCGCGGATCGAGCCCCGCGGGCAGCGCGTCGGCCTCGACGCGAAAAATCCGCGTCGGATACGAGCGCGCCAGCGCCACAGCGACGGCCGCGCCCGAGCCCAGCGACACTTCGCGTTCCGCCGAAATGCCGCCGCACAACACCGCGATCACAGGTTCATTCATAGCACATCCCTCCAGTTTTTCCCGTAAAGCAGCACTTCGGGTTCGAGTTCTACGCCCCTGACCTGCCGCACCCGCGTCCGCACCCGGCGGACGAGTTCAAGCACGTCGGCACCCGTGGCCTGCCCGCGATTGATGATGAAATTGGCGTGCACGCCCGAGACCTCGGCGTCGCCTACGTGCTCGCCCTTGAGTCCGCACTCGTCGATCAGGCGGCCCGCAGAGAGGCCTGGCGGGTTCTTGAATACGCAGCCGGCACTCGGCTCGCGCGGCTGCGACTCGTGGCGCTTGCGGCGATAAACATCGATCTGGCGGTTGATCGCCTCGGCGTCGGCGTGCGCCGCAGGACGTAGCACAGCGCCGAGCGCGATGGCGTCGTGCAACTCTGCGCAATGCCGGTAGTCCACGTGTAGCGCCGACTTTCCGAGGGTCTTCACCTCGCCCGCGAATGTCATCAACTGCATCTCCTCGACCACATCGAAAATCCAGCCGCCCATCGCGCCGGCGTTCATCCGCAGCGCCCCGCCGACGTTGCCGGGAATCCCCTCGAGAAACTCGAAGCCCGTGAGCCCGGCCTTTGCCGCGAGCCCGCAGAGGTTTTTCAACCGCAGCCCTGCGCCCACCCACACCCGCCCGTCGCTACGTGGCTCGAACGCCGCCCACACGTCGTGCGCCAGCCCTATCACCAGCCCGTCCACACCCTCATCGGGCACGATGAGGTTCGACCCACGACCAAGAAGCAACACCTTCACACTGCGCTGCACCGCCGCGCGCAGGAGCGTCTGCAAGTCCGCGATTGAAGCCGGCTCCGCATAAACGCGGGCCGCCCCGCCGACGCGCATAGTCGTCTTCGTGGCGAGTGGTTCTTCACGCCGCAGCCTTGTTTCCGGCGACAGCAGCGGGGCCAGGGCCGCGGCAAACTCGTCCCACGAGAGCGTTTTCACGGCGAGAAGCGACAGTTCCGAGCTCATGCGGCGGACGGCGCGGGGGCGCAGGACGAGCCGCCGTGCGGGGGCGCGGCGACGATGGTTTCGAGATCGTCGAGCATGAGCGCGAGGGAGTTGGCGCGGTCCATCCGCTGGAGGTTGCCGCGGAACTTGCGGAGCAGCCAGTCGTTGAAAATCACCTCGAGGACTTCGTTCTGCAAGGTGGACAGAAAGGCCTGGTCGATCGCCAGCCCCCCGCCCTGCCGCTCGAAAAACGCGGCGTTGGCGCGCTGGTGATCGTCGGCTGCCTGCGGGAAAGGCACGAGGATGGCGGGCGTCTCGCAGCGGATCAGTTCGGCAATGGTGCCCGCACCCGCGCGCGATACGACGAGGTCCGCCGCTGAGAGCAGTTCGGCGACCTGGTCGCAGAACGGCGTGAACACGGCGCGGACCGGCGCGCCAGTCTTGGTCTTGAGCTCGCGGGCGCCGCTGGCGCCCTTACCTAGGCCCGTCACGCAAAAGACCTGCACGCCCTCGGCGGCGAGGGCGGGGAGGTTGTGGCGAAGCCAGTCGTTGAGCGGCCCCGACCCCTGACTGCCGCCGAAAACCACCAGCACCTTCCGATTAGGATCGAGCCCGAGGGCGGCGCGGGATGCTGCGGCCGGAAGGCGCACGATTTCCTTCCGCACCGGCATGCCCATGTAGCGGGTCGCCGCAGCCGGCACGCCCGCGAGCCGGATACCTGGCGGCAGGTAAACGCGCCGGGCCAACCCGCCAAGCAGGCGGATCGCGAGGCCGGGCACGCGGTTGGATTCGTGCAGCGCCACCGGCAGGCTGCACAGCCACCCCGCAAACACCACCCCAGCCGACGTGAAACCGCCAAAGCTGACGATCCCGTCGGGCCGCAGCCGACGGACCAGCCGCAGGCAGCACACGAGACCCTGCGCCTGTGTGACGGCACACCGCGCGAGTCCGACGGGGCTCCAGGAGAAGCCCGTGCCCGGCACGCGCACGAAGTCGAAGTGCGGGTATTTTTCTATTAGGCGCGCATCGACCTTTTTCTGGCTGATCAGCAGCATGACCGTGTGGCCGCGGGCGACGAGACCCTCGGCGAGCGCGATGCCGGGCGAGAGATGCCCGCCCGTGCCGCCGCAGGAGATGAGGAATTTGCTCATGCCAGCACCTCCCGCAGTGAGCTCAGGCGTTTGGACAGGGCGGCGCGGCCCCAGGTGCGCTGGGTGTTGAGCAGAATGCCGAGCAGCAGGCCCATCAGCAGCAGGTTCGAGAGGCCCGCGCTGATGAACGGCAGCGACATGCCCTTCGTCGGAAACACGCCGGTGACGACGCCGAGGTTGATGATCGCCTGGAGGCAGATCATCAGGAGGCAGCCGGTCACGAGGAGAAACTGAAAAAGGTTGGGTGCACGTCGCAGGTGGATGAGCCCGGCGATGAACATCACCGTGAACACCGCGACGACGCCGAGCGTGAACCACAGTCCGAGTTCCTCGCCGACGACGGCGAAGATCATGTCGGTGTGCGCCTCGGGAAGGAAATTGAGCTGCTGCCGCCCCTGCCCCAGCCCGACGCCATCGGTGCCGCCCGAGGCAAAGGCCGCGAGCGACTGGTAGAGCTGGTAGGTGCCGCCGCTCTTGTTGCCCTCGACGTCGAGGAACGCCGTGAAGCGCGCGAGGCGGTTGGGCATGAGCGTGACGACGAGCGCGAACGCCATCACGACCAGCGCGAGCGTCGGGACGATGTAGCGCCAGCGCGCCCCGGCGAGAAAGAGCAGAATGAGACCGACGGCGATCATCAGCGCGGCAGTGCCCAGATCGGGCTCGCGGGCAATCAGCAGCGCAAACGCCGCGACGATGCCGAGCGGAATCACGTAGCCGTGCTTGAATTCGCCAAGGCGCGTCTGGTTGACGCCGAGATAGTGCGCGAGGCAGAAGACCATGGAGAGCTTGGCGAACTCCGAGATTTGCAGGCGGACCGCGCCAATCCCGAGCCAGCGCCGGCTGCCTTTCACCGCAATGCCAAGGTGCGGCACCAACACGAGCGCGAGTAGAAACAGCGTGATGCCGGCGATCCACCAGGCGTGACGTCGCAGGTAGTCCAGGTCGAGCCGGCTGGTGACCCAGCAGAGTCCCGCAGCCACGGCGACGCCGAGGAGCTGTTTGTTGAGGTAAAAATACGGCCCTTGCCGATACGATGCGCTCGCACTGAATAGGATCGTCAACCCGAGGATCGTGAGGCCGATGGCGCCGACGACAATGACCGCCACGGGATTGAGGAGAAACCGTGCACGCGGTGCGTTGGCAGGCAGGGCGCTGGCCATGGAAGCTGCGGCTCAGGGCTTCTTCGGAGCGGATGCGTCTTCGATCTGGATGACGGGAGGGGCGGCCGTGGGTTTGAGCCCGGCGTCGAGATCCTGGTCCGGCCGGGGAACGGCGATCGTCGGGATCGCGACCGGATTGGCCTTCGCCGGGGTCGCCGCGGACTTGGTGCCCGCCTTGCCCACCGGGGCCTGCCAGCCGGGAATGACGAGTTCCATACCCGGACGGATGCGCTTAGGATCGGTGATATTGTTGGCCGTGGCGATGTCGCCAATCTTCACGCCATACTTGCGCGCGATGGCGCCGAGCGTCTCGTTGGGCTTCACCACATGGCGAACGGTGTCGCCAGCGGCCTTAGGTGCGCTGGAGGCGGAAGCGGCGGCGGGCGCAGGCTCCTTGGCCGGAGCCGCGGGCTCCCTGAGGCCGGGGACGGGCTTGGAGGGGATGAGGAGTTTTTGGCCGATGTGCACGGTCGCGCCGGACTTGACGTTGTTGGCCGCGGCGAGTTCGGAGACGGTGAGGCGGTTTTTCTTGGCGATGGTCCAGAGGCTGTCGCCCCGGCACACCGTGTAGGTGGTGGCGGGCGTCACCCCGGCCACAGGCTCGGCTTCGAGGGCGCCGGCGGCAGCCGTGCCCGGGCGCGTGGGGGTGAACCGGATCGCCACGCTGGCGCTCGACGGCGTGGCGAGGTCAGCCGGCGCGGCAACGATGGGCGAGGTTTCGTTTCCCGCCATGGGCGCCGCCGAGACGGGGGATGTCTCGGTGGCCGCGGCGGCGGTGGAGGGCACGGTGATCTTCGGCGAGGACGGCTCGGCCGAGGCGCTGACGGTGTCGGCGGGCGCCGGCGCCGGCTTGGTGTTGGAGCTGCAGCCGGGGTTGGCAAAAATCAGAATCAGGGCAAACACGTGGATGACCACGACGACGCCGAAGATTTTCAGGATTTTCATAGGGAGAACAGTTGGTGGTTACGGGTGGGAAAAGCTATCACAAAGTCGCCGGAGCGGCACGGTTCAGCGGAGTTTCAGGGTGGCGAGCCCGGCGAGCGCGAAGCCGAGCGAGACCACCCAGAAACGGAGGACGACCTTCGTCTCGGGCCAGCCCTTTTTCTGGAAATGATGGTGAATCGGCGCCATGAGAAAGAGGCGGCGGCCAGCGCCGAAGCGGCGCTTGGTGAACTTGAACCAGCCCACCTGGATCACGACCGAGAGCAGCTCGACGACGAAGATGCCGCCGACGATCACGAGCGTGAACGGCTGGTGGATCATGAACGCCATCACGCCGATCAGCCCGCCGAGGGCGAGCGAACCGGTGTCGCCCATGAACACCTCGGCCGGGTGCGAGTTAAACCAGAGAAACGCCATGCAGCCGCCGATGAGCGCGCCGCAGATCACGGTGAGTTCCCCCGTGCCAGGCACGTGGCTGATGAGCAGGTAGTCGGTGAGCCGGATGTTGTCCGCGGCGTAGGCCATGATGCCGAACACGAGGACGACCGAGATAGTGCAGCCGACCGCGAGCCCGTCGAGACCATCGGTGAGGTTGATGGCGTTGCTGAAGCCGACGACCCAGAGGTAAATAAGCACCAGGAGCACCCACCACGGCATGTGCGCGATGACGGCGTGCTTGACGAACGGCACCCAGAGCTCGCGGATTTTCGCCGCGCTGGCCGGATGCCAGAGCAGCACGCCGAGCGCGACTAGCGTAGCGAACGTCTGCCAGGCGATCTTTTCCCACGAGGAGATGCCGTCGCGGTTCTTGTGCACGACCTTCAGGTAGTCGTCGCGAAAACCCGGCACGGTGAGCGCCGCATAGACGAAGAGGGCGACGATAACCCAGACGTTGGGGGCGGCCCAGAGCGCCGAGCTGACGAAGACGGAGAGGAAGATGATGAGCCCGCCCATCGTCGGCGTGTGTTTCTTGTCGAAGTAGGTCGCGCCGAGCGCGCCGGTGCGGTCGTCGATGTAGCCGTGGCCAAACTTCAGCTCGCGGAACTTACGGATGAGCATCGGGCCGATGACGAAGCCGATGAGCAGCGCCGTCGCCGTCGCGAAAATCGTGCGCACGCTGATGTAGTGCAACAGACGCAGCGGCCCGAAATATTTTTCGTAATCGGCGAGGAAGCTAAGCATGGGCGTGGACCGGCGAGCCGGGTTCAAGAGCGGTTTCCAAGTGGTAGCGGCGGCTGCCCTTCATGAACACGGCGCCGCGCCATTCCGCGAGACAGGCCGCGACGGGTTCGAGCGACGAGACCATCTGGATGCGGGAGCTGAGATCGTCGCACGCGAGGACGCCCGCGCAGACCTCGTGGGCGAGAGAGCCGATGACAAACAGGCGGTCGCTGGAGCGCAGCGCCAACGACACGCCGAGGGCGTGGTGGTGCGCCGCCGCTCCGGCCCCGAGTTCCTCCATACAGCCGATGACGTAGAGGCGCGGTTCGGCGGGGGGCGCGATGGCGTGGAACGTCGCCAGTGCGTCGGCCATCGAGGCGGGGTTGGCGTTGTAGCAGTCAAGATAGAGCAGCCGGCCGGCCTCGCGGCGGAGTTCGCCGCGGAGTTTCGCGGGTCGCCAGCCGGCGAGGCGCGCCTGGATCGTCTCGCGCGCCACGCCGAGCCAGAGTGCGGCACAGATCGCGAGCACGGCGTTCTGCGCCATGCCGTCGGTCACGCGGCCCAGTGTGAACACCAACGGCGGCGGTGGCCCGTAGGCCAGCGCAATGGCGGTGGAGTCGCCGCGCTGCGTGACGGCGAAATAGACCTTGTCCTTCGGCGGCTCCGTGGGGCGGACCACCTCGGCGCGCTCGACCACGAGCTGCCGCACGGCGAGTTCGCGGAATGCGGAAAACCCGGTGCACTGCTTGGGGAAAATCGCCAGGCCGGCCGGCCGCACGGCCGCGGGCAGCGCGACCTTTTCGCGGGCCACGCCCTCGATCCCGCCCAAAGCCGCCGTGTGCGCCGGGGCGACGAGCGTGATGAGCGCGAGGTCGGGCTCAATCATCGAGGCGAGCGGCGCCATTTCGCCCGGCGCGCTCACGCCAGCCTCGACGACGGCGAACTGGTGCGTTGCGGAATCGAGCCGCGTGAGCGTGAGGGGGACGCCGAGGTGATTGTTGAGGTTGCCCTCGGTCGCGAGCACGCCGGCGCCCTCGCCGCCGAGCAGCAGGGCGAGGAGATCTTTGGTCGAGGTCTTGCCGGCGCTGCCGGAGATGCCGACGACCGAGCCGCGAAACGCACGCCGGTGCTCGCGGGCGATGGCTTGCAGCGCCAGGAGCGGATCGGCCACCATGAGCTGCGGGAGCCCGAGGGCGGCGTCGGGCGTCGCCACGAGTGCGGCGTCCGCACCGGCAGCCTGCGCGGCGGCGAGAAACGCGTGGCCGTCGCGTTTGTCCGTCTTCAGCGCGACAAAGACCTGGCCCTTGCGCAACTGGCGCGTGTCCGAGGCAAAGCTCGTCAGCGGCGCGGCCGGCACCGCTGTCCAGCGGCCGCCAGTCCACGCTGCGAGAAGGTCTGGAGCAAACGTCGGCATCAGGTCTGGAGGGTTTTGCTGTCAATCAGCTCGCGCACGACCTGGCGGTCGTCGAACGGGATCACAGTGTCGGCAAACTCCTGGAAGCTCTCGTGGCCCTTGCCGGCGATGAGCACGCAGTCGCCAGCGCGGGCGCCGTCAAGCGCGAGGCTAATGGCGCGGCGGCGGTCGTCGATCCAGGCGATCTTTTCCGGCGCGGTGACGCCGGCGTGCATGTCGGCGAAAATCTGCGCGTGCGCCTCACCTCGCGGATTGTCGGTGGTGGCGAAGGCGCCGTCGGCGAACTCCTGCACAGCGCGCACCATGAGCGGGCGCTTGGCGCGGTCGCGGTTGCCGCCGCAGCCGAAGACGACGAACAGACGGCCGGGCGTGATGGCGCGGAGCATGCCGAGGGCGTTGCACAGCGCGTCGCCGGTGTGCGCGTAGTCCACGAGGACGTTGCAGGGCTGGCCCGCGTCGATGCGCTCCATGCGGCCGGGCACTCCCGGGAAGGCGCGCAGCCGCGCGAGGAATACCACCGGATCGCGGCCGAGACTCCACGCCGTGGCGACGGCGGCGAGCAGGTTGCTGACGTTGTAGCGGCCGAGGAGCGGCGTTTCGAGCAGCATCTCGCCGCCGGGCCAGACGAGCCGAAAGGTCGAGCTTTGGAAATTCAGCGTGACCTGCTCGGCGCGGACGGTGGCGGCGGGATTTTCGCCGAACGTCACCAGCCGCACGCCGGCGTAGTCACGCGCGATCGAGTCGGCGAGCTTCGCGCCGTAGGGGTCGTCGAGGTTGACGACGGCGATTTTCGGCACTGCGCCGGTGCCGCCGTCGAACAGACGGGTTTTCACCGCGAAATACGCGTCGAGCGTCCGGTGATAATCGAGGTGGTCGCGCGTAAGATTAGTGAACACCGCCGCACCGAACTGCAGGCCGAGCACACGGTGTTGGTCGATGCCGTGCGAGCTCACTTCCATCACCATCTGACGGCAACCGGCGTCGCGCATCTGCGCCATCATCCCGTAAATATCCACCGACTCGGGCGTGGTGCGATACGACGGCACGGTGCGCGCGCCGAGGTCGTAGTGGATCGAGCCGAGGAGGCCGACGCGCTGGTCGCCGTTGAGGAAATACTTGAGGAGGTGAGCGACGGTGGTCTTGCCGTTGGTGCCGGTGACGCCGACCACGGTCATGTCGCGGTCGGGAAACTGGTAGAAGCGCTGGGCGACGCGGGCGAGCGCGGCGCGGGGATCGGCGACCTGGATGAAGGTGACCCGGGCGGGCGGGTGCGGGGGCATTTTCGCCGTGACCACGGCAACGGCGCCGCGGTTGCAGGCCTCGTCGATAAAGTTCGCGCCGTCGGTGCGCCGGCCCGGCAGGGCAAAGAAAAGCGTGCCGGGGACGACGCGACGGCTGTCCATCACGAGGCCGGAGATCGGACGGTCGAGACTGCCCTTTACGGCGAGAATTTCGCCTTCGCTAAAGTAGTCGGAGAGTTTCGGCGCCATTTTGAAAACGCGATTGCGGACGAGGTTTTCCTGACGTGTGCGGCGGGCGGGTGGGCGCGGCCGGAAGGCGTGGATCAGGGGGTAGTTTTGCGTGAGATAACCGATCACCGGCGGCCTCCTTCCAGGGCGAGCAGGCTCGTGCCGGCCATAGACGAAACGGGTTTGATGTCGAGGTAGGGAATGAGGCGCTCGGCGAGGCGCTTGAACGACGGCGCGGCGACCTTCGCCCCGTAGGCGACGCCGCCGGGCGCTTGCGCATCCGCATCGTCGATGATCACCGAGATGGCGACCTGCGGGCGGCTCGCCGGGAAAAAGCCCACGAACGAGGCGACGTGATGATGCTCGGAGTAGCGGCCGCCGATGATTTTCTGGGTGGTGCCGGTCTTGCCCGCAACCTCGTAGTTGGGGATCGCGGCCTCGGGCGCGGTGCCTTGGGTGGAAGCGACGCCCATCAACAGCCGGCCCATCGTGCGGGCGGTCTGTTCGGCGATCACGCGGTGCTTGTTCATGCCGCTGTAGCGGTAAACCGGCTCGCCGGAGGCATCGCGAATCTGCCGGATGACCTGCGGGCGCTGCAAATAGCCGCCGCTGGCGATCACGCTCATCGCCATGTGCATCTGGAGCGGGGTCGCGGCGATGGCGTGGCCCATCGGCATGCGCGTGATGGTGAGCCCGTCCCACTTGCTCGGCGGCGCCATCATGCCGTCAATTTCACCACCCACGGGGAATCCGCTACGCTGGCCAAAACCGAACGCACGGGCGTAGTCGTAGAATTTCTGCTCGCCCATCAGCATCGCGAGCTGCGCCGCACCGCGGTTACTCGAGTAGCTGATGATCTGCCAAACTGGCACCGCGTGCGGATTCTCGAAATGGTGGTCCTCGGGCGCGAGGCTGCGCGACTTGCCCCGGTAGTCGACCTTCGAGAGCGAGCAGTCGAACATCGTGTTGGGCGTCACCAGCCCCTCGTTCAACGCGGCGGACGCCGCGACGATCTTGAAGCAGGAACCCGGTTCATACATGTCGGCGACAGCGATGTTGCGCAGGGCGCCCTGCTCGACCTTCGGGACTTTGTTATATTCGTTAAGGTTGAAGGTCGGGTAGTTTGCGAGTGCTAGGATGAAGCCCGTCTGCGGGTCGCTGACGATGATCGTCGCCTTCTCAGGCTGAAATTTTTTCGCGAGGTAATCCATCTCCTCCTCGGCGATATGTTGCACCGTGGCGTCGATCGAGAGCGTCACCGAGTAGCCGTCGGCGGCAGGGACTTCGCGGGTGCGGAACTGCGCGAGCTCGCGGCGGAGGCCGTCGCGCTCGCCCTCGCGCCAGCCGTCGCGGCCGTGCAGGTAAAAGTCGGCGTAGTGCTCGATGCCGGCGGCGGGCTCGCCCTGTTTGTTGACATAGCCGATGACATGCGCCGCGAGGGCGTTGTGCGGATAGGCGCGGCGGTAAACGCGGCTGCCGTAAACGCCCTTGACGCCGAGTTTCTGGACCTGCGCGTAGGTTGATTCCTCGACTGACTCACTGAGTTTCGCCCAGCGGATCTGGTGCGCGCCTTTCTCGTCCGCCTGTTCTTCAACCTCGGTGTCGTCGTCGGCCACGGGGGCCGAATCGGCCGCAGCGGCGGCGGGAGCGACCGGTGTGGCCGAGGAAGAATCTGCCGTCAGCGAGGGAAAATTGATCACGAAGCCCGCGGTATGCGCGGCCGGCGTGGCCGTTGGCGCCGAGATCGGGGCGGCGGGACGCGTCTTGGTGTTGAAGATCCGCGTGAGCTCCGCGAGTGGCAGCCCGATCAGCGCGGCGAGCTGCGGCCATTTCTTCTGATCCTCGCGTCGCAGCGACTGCGGATCGACACCGAGGACGATGAGCGAGCGGCTGGTGGCGAGGATGCTGCCACGCGCGTCAAGAATGTCGCCGCGGCGCGCCTTTTCGACGATGATCTGCCGGCGGGCGCGGTCGATGACGTTCAGGTATTTTTCGCGGTCCACCGCGTGCAAAAAGACCAGTCGCGTGCCCAGGACGCCGAAGCACCCGAGCATGCCAACGGCAAGCAGGACAATGCGGTAATTGGACGCGAAGCCCTTGGACATGGAAAGCGTTCAGCGCCGGAGCGCGGTCGGAAACGCAATGGCCACCCGGCCGTCGCCGAAGAGGCCGCGGTCGCGCTTGGTGGCGAGATGCATGACCGGATCCTCGGCCAGGTGCACGACCTGCGCCTGACTTGGCGGCACAAGACCGAGGTGCCACGCGGCGTTGCGCTGCAACAGCACATCCGAGTCCTGCTCGCCCTCGATGGCGGTGGCGGCCTCGGCGAGGTGCCGCTGGACTTCGGCGATGTGCGCCTCGAGCGCGCGGTTGGCGTTGGCGGTAAGCGAAATCTGGTGACGCATCCACACGGTGCCAAGGCCGATGGAGCCGCTGAAGCAGATGGTGACGAGCGTATAGACGAGGAACTGGTTGACGAAGGCGTGATTGGTGGAGGTGCGCACTGGGTTGGCGGGGTTGAAAGTGGCGGGGAAACCGGCTCAGAGTTTGCGCAGCGCGCGGAGCTTGGCGGACCGGCTGCGGGGGTTGGCGGCAATCTCCACGTCGCCTGGCGTCACCGGCCGGCGGGTCAGCGGCTCGGCGAGCTTCACGCGATAATCCTGCGGCGTGGCGTCATCGGCGCTCTCGGGCTGGCCACACTGGCGGCGGAAAAACTGCTTCACCGGCCGGTCCTCGAGCGAGTGGAAGCTGATCACGCAGAGCACGCCGTCGGGCGCGAGCTTGGCAAACGCCGCCGGCAGCGCGCGTTCGATGGCGCCGATCTCGTCGTTTACCGCGATGCGGATGCCTTGGAACGCGCGCGTCGCCGGGTGGATGCGCGAGGCGTGGCGGTCGCGGGCCGGGATCGCCTCGGCGATGAGCGACGCGAGCGACCCAGTGCGGGCCAACACGCCCGTGCCACGCGCCGAGAGAATGGCGCGCACAACACGGCGCCAGTGTTGTTCCTCGCCGAAATCGCGGACGGCGCGCACGAGCATCTCCTCGGTCGCCGTCTCTAGCCACTGGCTGGCCGCCACGCCGCTGCGCGGATCCATGCGCATGTCGGCCGGCGCATCCTGCCGGAAGGAAAAGCCCCGCTCCACGTCGTCGACTTGGAAGGACGACACGCCGAGATCGAACAGGATGCCGTCAAATCCCTCGACCGGCAGCTCGGCGAGCCGGCCAAAATCCCGGTCGATCAACGCAAAACAGCCGGCAAACTTCTCCCGCAACACATCGGCCCGCGGTTGCGCCGCCGGGTCGCGGTCGAGGGCGATGACGTTGACGCCGGGTGCCGCCGTGAGCAGTGCGCGTGAGTGACCGCCACCGCCAAATGTGCAGTCGAGGAAGCGGCCGTCGGCGCGCGGAGCGAGGAACCCCAAGACCTCGGCGAGGAGGACGGGGTGATGGCCGGGCGTCATGGTCGGGACGAGTTGGCTAGCTGGCGCGGCGCACATCGGACGAAGTTCGCGGATGAACGTTTTTTCCTTTGGCGACGATGCGCAGCACGAGGTTGTCGCGCACCCGCGGCTCCACCATCGCGGGCCACGCCACCGCCCGCGCATCGCCGTCAATCCACGCGGGAAAGTTCCGGCCCGTCGCCACGCCCGCGGTCTTGCGCGGTGCGGCCGGCGCGCGAAAGGTCTTGACGGCGCGGCTCATGGTCAGATGTCAAGGCGATGCAGGAGACCGCCGTCGTCCTGCGTTGCGGCGAGCTTGTGCTCCTGCTCCCAACGCGCGGGCGAGTAGATGTTGAACTTCGTGAGGGAGCCGACGAGGACCGCGTCGCGCTTGATGCCGGTGCGCTCCAGCAACCCGGCGTCGAGGATCACGCGACCGGACTTGTCGAATGAGAACGACTGCGTCTCGGAGAAAAATTTCGCCGCCGACGCCTGGGTAGCCGCATCCTTCAGTTTCATCGCCGCAATTTGCGCGTAAATTTTTTCGACCTCGGCCGGCGGC
Source organism: uncultured Opitutia bacterium (assembly GCA_903877135.1). Lineage (GTDB taxonomy): Bacteria > Verrucomicrobiota > Verrucomicrobiia > Opitutales > Opitutaceae > CAIRCN01. The sequence goes on along the minus strand of CAIRCN010000014.1, from coordinate 122,709 downwards.
AGCACGGCAATGTAGCCGGCCACGGGCAGAGCGAGAAACGAGTCGCTCTCCTCGTGCACATACCGCCACGCCGACGGGATCGTGAGCCGACCTTTGTCGTCAAGCGTGTGCCTGAAAAGGCCGGTATAGAATGCTTTGCCAGGTTGCGCCATTTTGGAGGGGATCGCTACTTGCCCCAGAGTGCCCCATTTCAACCCATTTTAACCCACATAGGTCAAGCCGATATCGCGGGAAAATCGCGAATAGTTATTCACACCTGAGTGCAAGGAATCGGAACCTCACAGCTACCGACCGGGACTCAGGCAAATGGCGTGAACTTCGCGTAACGGCGAATATCGTTGTGTCCTGCGACCTACGGGCAATTTCCGGCCCACTCATTCTGACAAGCTTCCAGATCGCGAATTGGTTTCATTTCCAACCGGGTCAGCAGACGTCGTCGTTGTAAACAAACGGCCCTAGCATTGTCGCGACGAACGACAACTGGAGCGACCAGCCCGACGCCGCGCTTCTCGTCACGCTCGACCCCGGCGCTTACACCGTGCAAGGTTTCGGCTCCGGCACAGCTGCCGGCGAGTTGGTGATCGAGTTCTACGTCGTCAATTGAGCGTGGCGGCACACGACCCGGTCAGCGCTTTTTCCCAGTGGGCAAAATTGCCCTTGCTTCGTCGCAACGCCGCCTTTTACCTCTGACCCTTTAACCAACTCGAATTCACCATGGCCAGAATCTGTGCAATCACCGGTCGCCGTCCCGTCAAGGGCTCGATCATCAACCGCAAGGGTCAGTCGAAGAAGAGCGGCGGCATCGGCACGCACGTGACTAGCATCACGAAGCGCAAGTTCCGCCCCAATCTTCAGCGCATCCGCGTCAAGCTGCCCAATGGCGGCACCAAACGCATGTTGGTCTCCGTCAAGGCGATCAAGGCCGGTCTCGTGCAAAAGGCCTGAGTTCGTCCGTCCTGTTTTTTCAGCCTGCGACAAACCGTCTGTCGCGGGCTTTTTATTGTCCGCCTGTGGCGGAATTCACTTCCGCCCGCGACAATTTCGGGCAAATTGGGCCTATCCTATGGATCTGCCAGTTTCGTCTAATACAACATCCGCGATCAATCCGATGATCGAGCGCAAGGTTGAGGCCGAGATGACGCGGATCCTCTACCGGTCGGCCAGCTTCGGGCTGTTTTCTAATTTCGCCTTGGCCGTGATCCTGATGATCGTGGTGGGTCCCTACTTCCCCGCCCGGCTTAACCATCTCTGGTTTGGAGCCATTCTACTGATCTCGCTCGTCCGCCTCGGAATTAACCTGACCTACAAGTATCGCCAGCCGGCCCCGGGGGAGTTGCCGCTCTGGAGGCTGTTTTTTCTGCTCGGTCTCGGCGGCGCCGGCATAGCTTGGGGCCTGGCCGGTTGGTATTATTTTGACTGCGCGGAGTTCCTGCCTCGGCTGCTTGTTGCGCTGATCCTCGTTGGCATGGCCGCCGGGGCTGCGCGCTCGCTGGCTTCGGTCCTCGTGAGTTACTGGCTTTATGTGGTCTGCACGTTCACGCCCATCCTGATTCGGTTTTACCTGCTGCCCGACACCGGGGCCTATGGCCTGCTGTTGATTACTGTCATCTACGCCGTCTTTCTGCTGCACACCGCACACCTGCACCATGCCTCGGTGAAGCATCTTTTCCGGTTGATTTTTGAAAACGAGGAGCTGGTCGTGACACTCAGCAAAGCCAAGGATCGCGCCGAGGCTGCAAGCCAGGCCAAGGGAGATTTCCTCGCCACCATGAGCCATGAAATCCGCACCCCGATGAATGGGATCATGGGCATGCTCCAGCTGCTGCAAAATTCCCCTCTTTCCGAAGACCAAAAGGCGCAAGTCGAGATCGCCGGCACTTCAGCCGAAGCGCTCATGCGGCTGCTGAATGATATCCTCGATTTTTCCAAGATTGAGAGCGGCAAGCTCGATTTCGAGGTCATCCCCTTCCACCTGTCCTCCACCGTGAAGGATGTTTTTTCTCTGCTACGGCCGCGGGCCACGGAAAAGTCGCTCGAATTGTCCCTTCGTCTGCCGCCGGATCTGCCGGATTATGTGGTCGGCGACTCGGTGCGCCTGAAACAAATTTTGCTCAACCTCAGCGGCAACGCTATCAAGTTCACCGAGCACGGGCGCGTCGAAATCGCTGTGAGCATCGTCCAGCGCGAGCCCGCTTCCGTGACCCTGCGCTTCAGCGTGTGCGACACGGGTATCGGCATGAGCGAGGCCACCCGGGAAAAGCTGTTCCAAGTCTTCACGCAGGGTGACAGTTCGATGAGCCGGCGTTTTGGCGGCACCGGCCTTGGCCTAGCCATTTCCCAGCGCTTGGTGCAACACATGGGCGGACAAATCACCGTGACCAGCGCTCTGGGCAAAGGTTCGAATTTCAGCTTCGAACTGCCATTCAAGACGAGCTTGGAACCGGCTCCGGCCGCTGCACTTTCTTCACCAAGCCAGCCCTTGATCGGTCGCCTGCTAGTCGCCGAAGACGACCGCATCAACCAGCGCGTTATCCAACTCCTCCTGCAGAGGCTGGGCCTGGACTGCGTCGTGGTTGGCGGAGGCGCCGAAGCGGTGGCCGCCGCCGAGCACGGGCCGTGGGATGCCGTGCTGATGGACTGCCAGATGCCGGGCATGGATGGCTTTGAGGCCACGCGGCAAATCCGCCGCAAATTCAGCCGCGAGCAACTGCACATCATCGCGCTCACGGCCAACGCCATGGCCTCCGACCGCGCTGCCTGCGAGGCGGCAGGCATGAACGATTTTCTGGCCAAGCCCGTGCATCAGGAACAGCTCCGCCTTTGCCTGGAAAAGTGGCTGGCGCTGCGGCCCGAAGCGCCTGCATGAACCTCAGTCCCACGCCTCACGCGCCACTCGGTGCCAATGTAAGCTTTAACCTCGGCCCCGCCAGCGCCCCAGCCGGTTTTGCGCTGCCTACTGTCGCTCCCGTCGCGCAGAACGTCCTGATCGGCTGCCGGCCGAGCTGTGAGGAACCGTGGAGTTTGCTCCCGTTTTTCACGCCGCCTACCGACGGTCCGCAACCTCTGCCCAAGGGCCGTTTTGGCCGCTTTCTCGGCTGGGCCGGCGACAAATGGATGATTGGCCCGCTCGTGCTCAAACTCGCCACGCCGTTCGCTCTCTCGACCGATCCTGACGGAGAAAAATTACGTTATGCCCCGGTCGTCTGCGGCTACCTCGAATACGACAACACCCACAGCGACACCACGGCCGAACTCGTTTTTGGGCTCGACGGTGGCGCCAGCCAGATTGCCAACGAATATCTCATGGGATTTTCGTTCGGGTCCACGCACGGCTATGCGACCACCGTCAGTGCTGAGGTCGAGCCGCGCATCGGTGTGGGTGTGTTTGGCACAGATTTCCCCGAACTCACCGCGCTGCATTTCGCCGTGCGGCCGAACGCCCGGAGAATTTTCCCACTCGTGCTCGGGTTCTACCAAGCCGGCTTTCATTACACGCAATGGTTCCGCGATCTTCCGGCCGTCCTCGCCCACGGCCTCGCCGAGCACACGCGCTACCTCGCGATCGCCGACGCCCGCGACGCAGAATTCATGCGCAGCGCGCTGCCGTTTGCAGCCAAGCCCTCTGCCGCCCACGCCGTCCGCGCATGGCTCGCCGGAACCTGCCGCCGCCATGGCGAGCCCGCTGTCGATCTCGCCGGGCTACGGGAACTCTGCCGGGCCGTCGGCGGAAGCTGAGCCTACCGGCTCGGTTAAAGAGCGCGAAATATCGCCACGGCGTTCTGGCCGCCAAAGCCGAGGTTGTTGCTCATCACCGTGCGAATCGCGGCCGGCCGGGCGGCGTTGGGCACGTAGTCGAGGTCGCAATCCGGGTCGGGTTGCTCCAGATTGATGGTGGGTGCGATCACGCCCGTCTCGATCGTCTTGGCGCAAATGACCGACTCGATGCCGCCCGCCGCGCCCAGCAAATGACCCGTCATGGATTTCGTCGAGCTCACCGTCAGCTTCCGCGCGTGTTCGCCGAAGACCTGCTTGATCGCGAGGGTCTCATATTTGTCATTGTAGGGAGTCGAGGTGCCGTGGGCGTTGATGTAGTCGATCTCTTCCGGGGCGACCGCCGCACTCGACAGCGCGCGTTTCATCGCCATCGAGAGCCCCTTCCCTTCTGGGTCAGGCTGCGTGATGTGAAAGGCGTCACATGTAGCCGCGTAGCCAGCCAGCTCGCAATAAATGCGTGCCCCGCGCGCCCGGGCATGCGCCAGCGATTCGAGCACCAGAATACCGGCTCCCTCGCCCATGATGAAACCGTCGCGGCTCGCGTCGAACGGCCGGCAAGCGGTTTGCGGTGAGTCGTTGCGGGTGCTCATGGCCTTCATCGCGCAGAAGCTCGCGTAGGCAAAGGGCGTAATCGAGGCCTCGCTGCCGCCCGCGACCATGATGTCGGCGTCGCCACGGCGGATCGTGTGGGCGGCTTCGCCGATCGCGTGGGTGCCGGTGGCGCAGGCGGAAACGAGGCCGAAATTCGGCCCGCGGGCGCCCAATTCGATCGCGACGAGCCCCGAGCACATGTTGCCGATAAGCGAGGGAATGGTGAAGGGCGACACCTTGCGCGGGCCGCGCTCGGCGAGCACCTTCAGCTGCGACTCGTAAGTATACATGCCGCCGATGCCTGACCCCACCATCACGCCAACGCGGTCGCCATTTTCTTTCGCCAAGTCGAGTCCGGAGTCTTTCACCGCCTGCGTCGCGGCGACAAAGCCGAAGTGCGTGTAGCGGTCGTTGCGCCGCGCCTCCTTGGGATCCATGTGCTCGGCCGCCACCCAGTCGCGCACCTCGGCGCCAATCTGGCAGGCGAATGCCGAGGGATCGAACAGTGTAACACGCCGAACGCCGCAGCGTCCCGCAGTCAGGCTGGCCCAGAACGAGGCGACGTCGTGTCCGAGCGAAGTGACGACGCCGAGGCCCGTGACAACGACGCGGCGTTGCGTGGACGGCGATTCCATCAGCTCAGTGGGCATGACGACTATTTCCGAAAACAAAAAGGCGTTCCGCCAGATATTTCCCCCCGGGAAACCGACGGAACGCCAAAATTAAGACACGCGCCAGTTCAGGCCTGACCGGCCTTACCCTTGATGTAGTCGATCACCTGACCAACGGTCTGCAGTTTCTCGGCGTCGGACTCGGGAATTTCTCCCTTGATTTCGTCTTTGAACTCTTCCTCGAACGCCATGATCAGTTCGACCGTGTCGAGCGAATCTGCGCCAAGGTCGTCGAGAAACGAGGCGGTGGGCGTCACCTGCTCTTCGTTCACGTTAAGCTGGTTGATGATGATCTCTTTGACGCGCTGTTCGATGGATTTTTGGTCGGCCATGATGTAAAAAAGGGGTAAGTGGTTTGGAGGGTTCACATCGCCATGCCGCCGTCAACGGCAAAAACTTGCCCGGTGATATAGCCCGCCTCTTCGGAGCAGAGGAAAGCGGTCATATTCGCGATGTCGGCCGCCTCGCCGAATCGTTTCAGCGGAACAGCTTCCAGAATCTTGGCCGAGACCTCAGGGTTGTTCACAAACTCCGACGTCATGTCCGTCTTGATAAAACCGGGGGCGACGGCGTTGACCGTGACGTTGCGGCCGGCGAACTCGCGCGCCAAGGTCTTGGTGAGCCCGATCATGCCGGCTTTGGCCGCAGAGTAGTTGGCCTGGCCGGCGTTGCCCATGATGCCGCTGACCGAAGTGATGTTGACGATCCGGCCCCAGCGGGCGCGCGTCATCGGGCGGGCGAGCGGTTTCGTCCAGTGAAAACAGCTCGACAGATTGGTAGCGATGACGTCGTTCCAATCCGCCTCGCTCATGCGGAAGAGCAGGCCGTCGCGCGTGATGCCGGCGTTGTTGACGAGGATGTCGATAAGCGGAAATTCCTTCAGCAACGATTCGGCGGCCGCCGCGACGGCCGCGCCATTGGCCACATCCACCGCGATAGCCTTCGCCCTCCCGCCCGCCGCGCTGATCGCAGCGGCGGTCGCACCGCAGGAATCGGCCGACTTGGAGACACAGATGACGTTCACTCCTTGCCGGGCGAGCGTCTCAGCGATGGCTTTGCCAATCCCGCGGCCAGCGCCGGTAACGAGAGCAGTGCGATTATTGAAGGTCGGCATGATGGGGAAAGAGAAAGAACGAAACGACTCCCCGCCGGAAGGAAAATCCGCGCCGCCGACGCGTCCGCCGTCACGGCCTCCGCACACAAGCTTGCAGGGCCGTGACTTTTCCCGCCCACTCTCCTTTGCCCATGTCATCAGCCGAGCCCATTCGCCTGCAAAAATACCTCGCCGACGCGGGAGTGTGCTCCCGCCGCGCCGCCGAGGCTATGATCGCGCAGGGCGAAGTCTGGGTGAACGGCGCCAAGGCCGTCCTCGGCCAGAAAATCGTGCCGGGCTCCGACCGCGTGACCGCCAGCGGCAAAACCGTGCGGGCCACCGCCCAGCCGCGCATCACACTCGCGATGAACAAACCCCGCGGCCTCGTCTGCACCAACGACGACCCGTTCAACGCCGACACCATTTTCACGGTGCTGCCGCGCGACTTTGCGCGGTATCGTTTTTTTTGCGCCGGTCGCCTCGACAAGGACAGCGAGGGCCTGCTCATCCTCACGACCGACGGCGACCTCGCCCACCGCCTGATGCACCCGTCGAACCTCGTGGTGAAGCGCTACCACGTCATCCTCAAGAAGCCCTACCCCGCCAGCCGGCTGGCGCTGCTCGTGAAGGGCATCGTGATCGAAGGCGAGCGCCTGAAGGTCGAGCGCGCCGCGCTCATCAACCCCAGCCCCGCCGGCGCGTCCACGAATCTCGACGTCCACATGCACCATGGCAAGAAACGCGAAATCCGCCAGCTCTTCACCACTCTCGGTTACGACGTGAAACGCCTGCGACGCTACCAAATCGGCGCGTTGCGTCTGAAAGGAATCCCATTGCACGCGGTGAAACAACTTTCTAGCAAGGAGATCGAATTGCTCTTCCAGGTGCCGTTCACACCGCACGCCGCCCTCGAGGCCACCGCCGCAAAATCCGAAAACATCCATGAAGACTAAACTCGCCCTGCTCGCCACGCTGCTCGCCGCGGCCGGCTCGCTCGCCGCCGCACCCCTCACCGCCACGACGGCGGTGCACACCCAGCCCAGCGACGCGTCGCCCGCGATCACGTTTCTGAAAGCCGGCTCCGAACCCGCAGTCGCACCCAATACCGTCTCGACCACGCCGGCCGGTTGGCTGGCCGTCGAGTTGCCCGGACCGTTCGAGGGCTACGTGCTCAACCGCGACATCCAGAAGAGCCTCGACGTGCGTGTAGGCGCGCCCATCCACTTCGCCCCGAAACCGGAAGCAGGCGTGCTCACCACTATGGAACCGGGCGACAAGGCCGAAATCACCGGCTTGCAGGGCAAGTGGACACAGATTCGCCTCGCGAAAAAGATCGTTGGCTACATCCAGATCGGCGGCGTGCCCGGCTATCTGCCGCCGATCGCCACGACGCCGGCCGTCGCTACCGGCAGCACCATTTCGGTCTCCCCCGCCCCGATCACGCCTGTCGCCTACGGCGTCACCACCGCGGGCCGGCCGGCTCCGATGGTCAATCTTGGCGACGGTGGTTCCAGCACCTTGCCCCGCCTTTTCCAAGGCCGTTTCGTTTCTACACGCAGCCCGTTCCACCCGCGCCGCCCCTACGACTGGGCGCTCAACGACGAGGCCGGCGTGCGCTTCGCCTATATTGACGTCAGCAAGCTTCTCCTCACCGAGCAGATCGAGAAATACACCGACCACCTGGTCGTCGTTTACGGCGCCGCCAAGGCCACCGCCGATGGCAAGGAAATCGTGATCGCCGTCGAGAGCCTGCAGTTGCGGTAATCTGTTTTATCACGAAATTCACTAAGCTCTCGAAAGTGATTTCCCGCTTCGTGTCTTCCGTGCGATTCGTGGATGCTTGTGCCTATGGAACTGATCGACGGTAACCAAATCGCGGCAGCCATTGTCGCGGAACTCAAAGCCGAGGTCGCGGCGCTCGCCGGCCGCCCTCCCTGCATTGCGCTAGTGCGCGTGGGTAACGATCCCGCCTCAATGTCGTATGTGAAGAAGAAGGAAATGACCGCGAAGGAGATCGGGCTCACCAGCCGCGTGATTTTGCCGCCGGTCACGATCACGCAGGACGAGCTTTTTGCCCTGCTGGACGAGCTCAACGCCGACCCGACTGTCGACGGCATCCTCGTGCAATCTCCGCTGCCGAAGCACATCGACGAGGTCGCCGTCTTTCGGCGCGTGTCGCCCGACAAGGACGTTGACGGCTTCAACACCGTGAATCTCGGCAAGGTCGCGCAGGAAGATGCTACCGGCTTCGTCGCCTGCACGCCCGCCGGCATCATGGAGTTGCTCGCCCGCAGCGGCGTCAACCTGAAGGGCAAGCACGTCGTCGTGCTCGGCCGCTCCCTCATCGTCGGCAAGCCGATCGCCCTGCTGGCGGTGCAGAAGCAGCCCGGCGCCAACGCCACCGTCACCATCTGCCACTCTGCCACGGCAGACCTACCATCCATCACGCGACAGGCCGACGTGCTGATCGCCGCCATCGGCCGCGCCGAGTTCGTCACCGCCGACATGGTCAAACCCGGCGCTGTCGTCATCGACGTGGGCATCAACCGCGTCGCCGACCCGACGAAAAAGAGTGGTTACCGCCTGACCGGCGACGTGCATTTCCCCACCGTCTCCATGCTCGCGAGCAAAATCACGCCCGTCCCTGGCGGTGTCGGCCCGATGACGGTCGCGATGCTGATGAAAAACACCATGAAGGCCTATCGGCAGGCCCGCGCGCACTAGCTTGCACCCGGCCGGCGGATTGTTTTCCTGCCCCAATGGCCGCGCCCACCATCCTCGTCGTTGACGACCAGCCGATAAACGTCCAGCTGCTGAAACGGAAATTGGAGCGTTCCGGTCTCCGTGTCGTCGCCGCCTATAACGGCCTTGAGGCGCTCGATCTCGTCAAAAAGGAAAAACCCGATCTCATCCTCCTCGATGTCATGATGCCCGACATGGACGGTATCGAGGTTTGCCAGCGCCTGCAGGCCGACGAAGTGACACGCTCGATCCCCGTTATCTTCATCACCGCACGCACATCCAAGGAGGGCAAGATCGAGGGCCTCAGCGTCGGGGCGGTGGACTACATTACCAAACCCATCGACCTCGACGAAACAATGGCACGCGTCCAAACGCAGTTGCGTGTCGTCGCCGTCAACCGGGAAATGGTGGACTTGCAGCGGCGCTTGGTCGAGGCGCGCCGCGCGGCCACCATTGGCGCCGTGACGCAGGGTATTGCCCATAATCTGAACAACCTTCTCGGCGTAGTCATCGGCTATCTCGACCTCATCAAGGCCTACTACGACAAACCGGAGCAGGTTAAAAAGAATGCCGGCCACGTTGAGGAAGCAGTGCAGCGCATCGTTTCTATCATCAAGCAGCTCAGCTCGCTGGTAGTAAAGTCTCGCCCGCCTCTCTCGAGAGGCAATCTCCAACGACTCCTCGACAGCAGCGTGCTACGTTTTCAGAGCGAGTATAAACTCACCGCTCCCGTCAACATCGACAACCCGCTTGGCGAACTCGCTTTCGACACTAATTTAGAGGTCTTCGAGGAAATGCTGGCCAAGGTGCTTATCAACGCTTGGGAAGCCTATGACAACAAGCCGACCGAGCCGCATCCCATTTCGATTCGCACCAGCCTCTTTGAGAAACCTGACGAGGGCAAATTCATCGAGATCCGTGTGGAGGATCATGGCCATGGCATCGATTCGGAAATTCGAGACCATGTTTTCGAGCCGTTCATCAGCTCAAAACGCACTGTCGGTGTCGGCATGGGCCTAACCATCGCCCGCCATACCCTGCGCAACCTCGGGGGCGAAGTTTCCCTGCTTGACCGCCCCGGCGGCGGCACCAGCGCCGTCCTGCATCATCCGCTCGAATCGCGGCGCGGACGTAAAATTAGCGATGAGTAAAATCGCCTTCCTCGGGGCCGGGAATCTGGCTGCCGCCATGGTTGACGGACTGATCGCGCAAGGGGCGACCGCAAAATCTGACCTCGCGTGCTTCACCGCCTCGGGCCACAGCGCTCGCGCCCTTGCGGTGCGCACCGGCATTGTTCAGGCGACGACCCTCGACGAATTGCTCGACGGCGCCGACCTGTTGGTGGTGGCCTTCAAGCCCCAGCACCTCGCCGCCGCCGACACGCGGCTGGCCGAGCTCACCGCGGGCCGGCTCGTCATCTCGGTGCTGGCCGGCAAGCGCCTCGCCACGCTCGCGCGGGTTTTCGCGCTAGCGCGCAATCTCGTCCGCGCTATGCCCAACACACCGGCGGCGATCGGCGCCGCCATCACGCCCTACTGCCCGTTGCACCCGCTGACGGACACCGACGCCGCGGCGGTTGCGGCGCTGCTCGGCGCCTTCGGCCAGCATCTGCCTATCGGCGAAGAGCACATGGATGCGGTAACAGCGCTGAGCGCGGGCGGCCCGGCATTTCTCTTCGAGTTTGTGGCTGCGCTCCGCGACGCCGGGATCGCGGCGAACCTGCCGGCAGAAATTTCTGCCCGGCTCTCCGTCGAGACAGTGCTCGGTGCTGCGCGCCTGCTCGCCCGCCGTGGCGTTGATCCGGAAACGCTGCGTAACCAGGTCACTTCTCCCAATGGCACCACGCTCGCTGGGTTGAAAAAAATGGAGGCGGGCAATTTCCGCGCCACGATGCGCGAGACAATTCTAGCGGCACAAGCGCGCGCCGCGGAACTCTCAAAAGATGGGTAACACCATGAGCACTCTCAACGGACGGATTCTGGTCACAGGCGGCGCGGGTTTCATCGGCAGCGCCTTGGTCTGGGCGCTCAACCAGCGCGGTCACACCGACATCGTCATCACCGACCTGCTCGGCTCCGACGAGAAATGGCGCAATCTGGTGCCGCTGAAATTTGCCGACTACGTCGAAGCCGACGTCTTCCGCGATCATCTCGCAAGGAACCCCATCGCCTTTGGCCGGTTCTCAACCGTGTTTCACCTCGGCGCGTGCTCCTCGACCACGGAGCGCAACGCGGGCTACCTGATCGACAACAACTACAATGTCACCAAAGCGCTCGCCGCCTGGTCGCTCGAGCACGGGGCGCGGTTCATCTACGCCTCCTCGGCCGCCACGTATGGCGACGGCGGGCAGGGCATGGACGACCGCAGCGAGGACCTAGGCCGCCTCCGGCCGTTGAACATGTATGGCTACTCGAAGCATCTCTTCGACCTCCACGCGCAGCGACAGGGCTGGCTGAAGCACATCGCCGGCGTGAAGTATTTCAACGTCTTTGGCCCGAACGAGGATCACAAAGGCGACATGCGCTCGCTCGTGAACAAGGCCTACCAGCAGATCCTCGCCACCGGCCGCGTGCAGTTGTTCAAGAGTCACAGACCCGAATTCAAAGACGGCGAGCAGAAGCGCGATTTCCTCTACGTGAAGGACGCCGTAGAGATGACGCTTCACTTCGCGGCGCACCCTCAGGGCAAGACCGCGGGCGGCCTCTACAACCTCGGCAGCGGAGAGGCCAACACCTGGCTCACGCTCACCCGCGCCATCTTCTCGGCACTTGGCCGCGAGCCGGCGATTGAATTCATCGACATGCCCGAGGTGTTGCGCGGCAAATATCAATATTTCACGCAAGCCGACATCGCGAAGCTGCGTGCGACCGGCTACACCCGTCCGATGACCCCGCTCGCCGACGCCGTGCGCGACTACGTGCAGAACTATCTGGTGCCGGACAAGAAACTGGACGCGTAGCGGCTACATACCCGAGGTCTTCCATCGTCACTCATCTTGTGATCAACCTGTCCGGTTGATAGGGACATCCGTTGTCATGCCCGACGCAGCCTTGGCCGAAGTCAGGCACCATGCCCTCCATTTTCCGATACAAAAAGGGCCGTCAGTTTGGGGATAAGTTCCCTACCGCAACAGCGTAGTCTGACGATGTGTGCCAGATTCGTGCCTATTGCCACACGACAAATCCGAATCGATCTGGGCAGTGCTATTGCAGAATCGCACGGTCCACTGTGATGTCAGGCAGTTGCGTTGTGCCGCAGACGCTGCATAATGCCCAGCCGAAGAGGGTCGCCCGCGGCAAAACAGAGTCAACCGGATCTGCCAAAAAAGTCTCCGGCCACCCGATTCCACTGGTCATCCGTCAATGCCTCCAGCGCGCCGATGCACAGGACGTGGTCCGCGACGTCTCCAGGATACTCCGACTTGGCCACATCGCGCATCAAGCCGGTGAACCGACCGATGTCTTCCTGAAACAGAGCCACTGCCGAACTGCCAATCTTGAGCGTCGGGATTTCAACACCCAGATCTTCTCCGGCGATCTCGCAGACCCAGTGGTTGTGATAAGGGCTCACACCCGGTCTTTGCTTCATAGCCGGCAAGGCGGGGTTGACCCGGACCACGCGACCGCTGACGGGGGCGTGAAACTGGATACGGCGGGTGCCTTGGCGGACTGCAAACAACGGCTGCCCCGCCCGCACCATGGCATCGGGCGCAGGCATTTCGTAGGCATCCACGCGGCCGATCAGTTTCTTTGCAAAATCATCCATGCCAATCCTAGCTGCGCCGTCTTCCGACAGGCTGGCCCAGCAATGGCCCTTGGAAATCCACACGCCGCCGGGGATGGAAAATTCGCCCGCCAGGATGGCGCCCGATTCGGTTCCTTGCGTGATGCGGATCTTCGGCAGTAACCGCTTCGCGATCTGGTCTTGCCGCTTGATCAGTGCCTTTCGCACAAACGCCCGCAGTTCGTCCTCGGTGAAAGGCTTCTGCACGTAATCCAATGCACCAGATTTCATGCACTCGACCGCCGTCTCGACCGTCGCGTAGCCGGTGATGATGACCACGTCGACGTCAGGGCGCATGTGCTTGACGGACTTCGCCACCTCGACACCGTCCATGGCTGGCATCCGCAGGTCGGTGAAAACAAAATCGTAGTGGCGCGTCTGGATGAGCCCCAGCGCCTCGGGTCCCGTCTGCACTGTGTCGACCGAGTAGCCGTCCAGGACGAGAATCTTGCGGAAACTGTCCAGGACGATCTCCTCATCGTCGACGCAGAGGATGCGGGCGCCGGGGTTGTCGACCTCGGCGCGCTTGAGCGTCGGGGCCTCGCTTAAGAAATTGAGTTTCAGGCTCACCGCGAGCGCCTCCTCACGCTCCAGGAGCCGGCGTCGGACGCGGACGCGCTCGAGAATTTTGCGCGCCGCCAGATCGACAGCGAAAGCAATAAGGGCGAAGATAATAAAAATGCCGATAATCATGATGTTTCTCCTTTTTGATGCACTTGCCACTGATCAATTGGATCCGACGGGAAAGTAAGACACCTGAAGCTGTATTCCAAGTCGGAGGGCAGCAGCCGGTAGAGCCAACCCGCTCCGAACGGGTCCTTCTCGATCATGGAAATATTCGCCGCCGCCTCGGCGTGAGCCTGGAGCACCTGTCCGCTCACCGGGCACATGACGCTGTGGGCGAGGCCGTCGGTCGAGACGATCGTCGCGCAGCCCGTCCCCTGCACAAGATAGGCTCCAACGGGCGCGAGTTCGACGCTCCGCAGTCCCTGGATCGTATTGACGAAGAGATCGTCGACGCCGATGACCACCGTGCCCTCCAGTTTTGACGCCGCCCAGCTCACGCGGCCGAGGCGGTGGATATTTTCGGCGCGAGGCGCGGTCGCCGGCAACGCCTCCGGGTTCTCCGCCAGCAGAGAGCTGTAATTCAGCGCCCGCCGGATGACGGCCATGAGCTCGTCCGCAGTAAACGGCTTGGCGACGTAGTCAAAGGCCCCGCACTGCAGGGAGCGGATCGCATTCTCGCCGGTGGAATAGCCCGAGGCGAGGACGACGGGCGAGCGGTTGCCCCGGCGGCGGGACTCCGCCAGAAACCCGAAGCCGTCCAGGTCCTCCATCATGATGTCGCAAAGGATCAGCCGGTAGGCGTGTTTTTCGAGTTGCTGCAGGCCGGTCACGCCGCCGGTCGCCGTGTCGACGGCCAGGCCCTCGCCGCGGCAGATTCGCTCCACGCCCTGCAGGACCACCGGCTCGTCGTCGATCACGAGAATGTCACGCACAGAGCTCATGGTTTGACCGGTATTCGGACGGTGAACGTGGTGCCTTTGCCCACCATGCTCTCCACCTTGATGGAGCCGTTGTGACTGTCGATGATGCCCCACGCCACCGAGAGCCCGAGACCCGTACCCTTGGCGCCCTTCGTGGAATAGAACGGCTCGTAAATCTTCACCAACTCCTCGGCGGAGATGCCGCAGCCGGAGTCGCGAACCTGAATCTCGATGAATTCCCGGTCGCCGGCCGCGTCGATATCCATCCAGCGCTGCCAGCCGCATTTCTTGCGCGTGCAAGTTTCCACGAAGCCTTTCGGCGGGGCCTCGAAGGTCAGGACGGGACCACCGCAGCGCGGGCAGGTCCGGCCCTCGCTGACCAGGGAGGTCGAGCATTCGGGGCATACAAACTGGGCCTTCTTCTGGTCGTCGCAAATGAACCCGTGGCGGTGCGCGGCGTTTCCATACACCGGATCAAAGTGGATGAAGCCCTCCTGGCCATCGCAACGCGCCTTGATCCGGATCGAGGGTTTGCCTTCGAACCGCACCTCGCCATCGATCAGGTTGTGCCGCTTCGGGCAAACCGCGTGCTTGATCTGCACGACGCCGACCGGCGAGAGGCTGACAGCCGACGAGCGCAGGACGATCTTGCCGCCTTCCGGACCGATGGCGTCCGCCGCATTCACGATCAGGTTCATGAACACCTGCTCCATCTGGTTGGAATCCATGACCGGGTGCGGGAGGCCGGGTTGCAGGTCCTTCATGACAACGATGCGGCTCAGCGAGAGCTGGCGCTCTACGACCGAGCTGGCCCGCAGGATCGCCTCGTTGATGTTAGACTCCCGCTTGGTCGGCACGCTCTGGCGGGCGAAGTCGAGCAGGCTCTTGACGATGTCGCGGCAGCGGATGGTCTCCCGGACGATGACCTTGAGGTCTTCCTGCTCGTCGGGTGTGCGCGCCCGTCTGAGCATCATGCTGCTGTAAGTCAACACACCGGTCAGGGGGTTGTTGATCTCGTGGGCGACGCCCGCGGCGAGGCGGCCAAGCGAGGCCAGCTTGTCGGACTGCACGAGTTGCAGGCGCGCCTCCGATATCTTCCGCGTCATGTGGTTGAAGGACCGCGCGAGCAGGCCGAGTTCGTCCCGGCGCGTCTCGTCAATGGCCTGGCTGAGATCGCCGCCGGCCACGCGCTGGGTCGCTGCGACCAGCTGCTTGACCGGCTCGCTGACCCAGCGCCGCACAAAAAAAGCGGTGATGAGGCTCAGCGCGAGGACGGCGCTGGCCGCGAAGACAACAATCTCGATGCGCCCGACGCGCAGGTCCGCGTCGACCGCCGCGAGCGGCATGACGACGTCGAAGACGCCCAGGACCTTCCGCGATTTCGGATGCGCGTGGCAGTCCGCCGTCCAGCACGACGGCTGGTTGTAGATCGGCGTGATAACGCCCAGCGCCCGGCTGCTGTCGTTCGGACGCCGGAAGACACGGGTCCGCGCCCTCATTTCGAGACGTTCGAGCGGCGGATCGACGTCATGGCAGCGGCTGCAACTCTCCGCCCGGGAGTTGACGGTCTTTCCAATCTCCCGGACATCGGACGAGTAAGTGATCTTGCCGGCCTTGTTCATGATCCGGATGCGCTCGATACTCTCCTCCTCGCCGAGACGCCGGATGATCTCGTGGATGCGGTTGGGCTCGTTCAGCAGCATGTCATACTCGGTGCTCGATTTCACCGTCTGGCTGATCTGGATCGCGTGGCGCTCGACCTCCGCGAGTAGGCTTTCCTCGTGCGAACGGATGTTGACGTAGGCAAAAGCGCTGACGATCAGCAGCACAGTGAGACCCACGGCGGTCGTCAGCTTGCGCCCTACAGTTTTGCGGATCATCAGGACGCTCCTTCGACTCTCGCGGAGTCAACGGGCTTCGGGTCGGATTTACGGGTCAGAACCGCTCGTTGGTGCATGACAGGGCGCAAGGCCTCGCCGCAAGGGATAACGCCGTGCCCTCCACTCCGCTTGTCAGCGGGATGAGTTTCACCAGGTGGCAAAACGCGCGACACGGGTGTATTTTAGTCGCGTTCGCCAGTAGCGTCTGTGCGTCGCTTGCCCAATCTAACGCGGAAATTGCGCGTGGCTTCGGGGAATTTTGATGCGGTAGCATGAGGGCGATGCCCACCGCGTCGTCCAATGAATGCCACAAAAGACATAACCTTCGATTACCTCAGGGTCTGTTTCGGCTGGTGGTTGCGGGACATGGACTCGGGCACGGCACCCCGATGAGGGCCATGCCGATGGCTATCACAGCGGTCGTGGAGTGGCTCTCCGACGCGTCCCTGATTGTTTGGCACGAACATATAGAGCTCCAAAGAGAGCCTCTCGGAAACGACTCGGCGCGACGCCGGTTTCTCGGTCAGTCCGCGCACAGTTGAGCGCACAGGCGGCACTGAGCATCCGCACCGGGACACAAGGCGACACGGCCGGCGGAAAACCGCGCCCGAGCGGCGATGACGCTCAAGGTAGCTTGAGCAGTTCGTCCTGCGCCCATTCCTTGCGGTCGCCTTCCTTGGCGCGGATGGCGGCTACCTTGTCAGCGGTGATGGGAGCGGACTTGTTGCCCCATTCCTGGCGCACGTAAGAAAGCACGGCGGCGATTTTTTCGTCGTTCCAGTTGTAGCCGGAGCCGGCGACCTTGCCGAATACGGGCATCGCGGCAGCACCAAAATTGGCGCCCTTGACGTGCAGCGGGCCCTTGAGGCCGTAAACCACGATGCGAATCATCCGCTCCTCGGAACCGTTGACCCACTCTGAGCCGGCCAAGGGCGGATAGACACCGGGAACGCCCAAGCCGGTGGCCTGATGGCAGGTGGTGCAGACGAGCTCGTAGTTTTTCTTACCGAGGACGAGGGGATCAATCTTGGCGGGCGCGGCGCCGGCGGCGGGATGGCCGTTCTCGTCGAAGACCGCGGCACTGTAGCCGCCGGAGTAATGGTTGAGATAGGTGCCGGCGTAGAAGATGATGCCGCTGAAAATGAACAGCAGTGCGAGCGGCAGCAGCTTGTAGTGCGCCTTGTCGTCGGGCTTCTTGCCGAGCGCCTGTTCGTGGGCGGCGAGGAGGCTCTCGTCGGTGGCGCCGGCCTGTTCGAGGCGGGGATCGTGGGGGGACGGGGCGCTCATGGCTTGGTCCCTTCCTGGGCGGCGGCCGGCTCGACGGGGCGGGCCTCGGGATATTCGTAGGCGTTGTTCAAGCTGAGCAGGTAGGCGACCAGCGCCTCGGCGCGGCGGGTCGGGAGGAGTTCGCGGCCGGCGGCGGGGGCGAGAGCACCGGTGAAGTGGAGGGCTTTGGCGGATACCTGACCGACGACGGCGCGGGTCTCAAAGAGGAATCGGTAGGCGGGCATGCCGCCGTTGCCGGTGTAGAGGAGTTTGAGGAAATCCTCGGCGTCGTAGGGGGGCTTGCGGGCGCCGACGTTGGCGAGGTCGGGGCCGAGGCGGCTGGCGCCGAGCTGGACGCGGGTCTGGTGGATGTAGTCGCGGGCGACGTTCTGGCGGTCGCCCCAGCCGCGGGCCTTGTCGTTGCCGAAACCGGGCCGGCGGACCTGCTGGGTGTGGCACGCGGCGCAACCGAGGTCATCGTAAACCAACTGGCCGCGGGCGGCGAGGCCGGGGGCGCGCTCGGGGAAGGCCTTGCCTTCGTTCTCGTCGTAGTAGGGCGCGAGGCGGCCGAGCTGGGCGTTGGAGCCAAGGACGACGCCGGCCCACGAGGCGAGCAGGGCGGCAAACAGGCCAACGAAAAAAATCAGGCCGTTTCTCATGATGCGGACGCCTCCATCGTCGGAGGCTGGCGGAAGGGAAGGGTCGTGGCGCCGGCGTTACAGGGGCAGACCGAGCGGAGGAAGTGCAGCGCGAAGAGGGCGTTGCCGACGACGAGCAGCGCCTGCGCGGCGGCGGCCGTCTGGAGCCACGGGCGCGTGTGGACGGCGATGTCGGCGAAAGAGACGCTGGCGTTGGCCAGGTCGTGGCCCTGCACCCAGCCGGCGGCGGCGAGGCTGCCGATGAGGACGACGGTGCCGAGCCCGGCGGCGGCGTAGTGGGCGCGGATGAGCGGCGTGGAGAGCCAGGCCTGGCCGGTGATGCGGGGCGTCAGGAAATAAATCGCGCCGAAGACGATCATCGAGAAGGCGCCCCCGAGGGCGAGCTGGCTTTGCGCCTGCGCGAACCAGGTGAACTGCGTGAGCACGGCGACACTGCGCATCGCGGTGACAGCGTCGGCGAGGCCGCCGAGCAGATAGGCGGCGAGGCCGAAGCCGACGAACTTGAGCACGACGCCCGGCTGGCCGAACGCACCGCGGAGATTGATGGCGACGACGAGGTAGTGGATCAGGAGCAGCGTGCAGGACACGATGGCGACGGTGACGACCCAAGCGGGAACCGGCCCGCCCACAAGGTGGCGCCCGCCCGTCCAGCCGCCGACGACGAGCAGGGTCCAGAAACCGAACGAGGCGAAATCGTAGTTGGGAATCACGCGGCCGGTGATCTTCGGTAGGAGATAATAGGCCGCGGCGAGGGCGAGCGGCGCGAGCCAGAGGGTCCAGAGGCCTTGCACGAACCAACCGCCAGCGATGGCCTGCAGCACACCGCGCACCGGCGCACAGAGCAGCGTCACCTGTGCGGCGGAAAAGAGCCAGGGGAAGAGGAACAGGGCCGCGACCGCATACCACTGCGCCGCGAAGGTCACGGGCCGGCTGCGGCCGGTCCACGCGAGGACACCGGGGACGGCCATCGCGCCAAACGCGACCAGAAGGAGCGGCTGGATGTAGCCCGGCAGGTGCAGACCGGCGGCGGAGCTGCCCTCGCCGCACGCGATGCCGATCAGGCCGGCGAGGACGCCGACGTTCCAGAAAACCGTGCCGGCGCGCGTCCAGTTGAGCGAGCGCTGGGGCGCGCCACCGAGGCGGGCGAGGAGCCAGAGGGCGACGGCGACGCCGGCGTTGGCGGCCCAGCCGTAGAGGAAGGCGGTTTCCTGCAGGGCCCGGAGGCGGCCGTAGGTGAAAAGCGGGCAGTCAGCGAGGAAGGTCGGGGTGAAGGCCTGGATGAAATTGAGCAGCGCGAGCACGCCGCTCACAACGAGCCAGAAGAGCGCGGTGGCGATCAACAGCGTCAACGTGCACCGTGCGGAGGGGTCGATTTCGCTGACTTCGGCTTGGGAGGCGGTGTTCATCGCATCAAAAATTAATAGTGCGAAGGCAGGTCACGAATTTGCTGGGTTTGCCGTTTTGCGGCGAAATCACGGACGGTGAGTTCCATCGCGCGGTCGAGCGGCAGGCGCACGATGCCGGCCTTTTGGTCGGCCCAGCCGTAGGTGGTGGCCTGCTTGAGTTCCTTGGCGCGCAGCGCAGCGAGGTTGGCCTGGCGCTGTTCGGCTGTGCGGATGCCGTCGCCGACGAACGTGCCGGTCTGCCTCGGCACATAGACAAAGGCCACGACTAGGAGGAACAGGGCGAAGCCGACCAGCACGGTCAGCACGAGGGGGAACGGGGCGGACTGGGAGGATGGCTCACTCATGGTGGGTCAGGCACTCGTTGATGCGCGGGTCGCGGATCGGAATGAGTTTGGCGGTCGGAAAACTGCGGAAGTAGGACCAACAGCAGATGCCGCCGACGCCGATCACGGAGGTCAGCACCCATAGGAGATTGAACGAGAGGAAGGGTTTCGGGTGGCCGGCGGCGTCCTTGATGGCCGGGAGAATGTTGTAACAAAGGTCGATCAAAATCACAGCGAGAATCCAAAGGGCGATGCGGCGGATCGTGCGGTGGGTAACCTTGAAGCGGTAGGAGAGCAGCAGGAGGAACGGGACGACGAAGTGGCCGAAGAGGATCACGAGGCCGGTGCCCCACCAGTCGCCATACTCGCGGAGGTTATACCAGAAGGTTTCCTCTGGGAGGTTGGCGTTCCAGATCAGGAAATACTGCGAAAAGGTCACGTAGGCCCAGAACACCGTGAGGGCGAGCATGAGCTGGCCGACGCTGTGGAGGTGGTTGTTGTTGAGGATGCCCTTGTAGTCGCCGCGCCGCCAGAGCCAGAGCATGATGAGCACGCTGACAGAAAGGGCGCCACGGAAGCAGTTGGCGAAAAACCACACGCCATACATCGTGGAGAACCAGTGGTATTCGAGGCTCTTAATCCAGTAGATCGCCGCGAAGGTCAGCGTGAGCGCCGCGAGCGGGAGGCCCATGGCGGCGGTGACGCGGTTCATGCGCGTCCACTTGACGTCGCCGTCGGCGTCCTGAGTGAACGAGGCCTTGCGCAGCCGGGCGGAAAGCCAGATCCAGACCACGAAGAACAGCGCCGTCATGCCGATGAAGGTCTTCAGATTTAGGAAGCTCGACTTCTTCGTGTAGAGAATGTCGCCCGCGACGGTTTCGTGGCCAGCCAGCGCGTGCGCCGGATTCATCCACGGCCAGACGAGATCGAGCCGGTAAAAGAGCGTCGCCAGGACCAGCGGGAGGAAGAGGAGCGCGAGCCACTTAAAGGCGGAGAGGCCGTGTTCGAGCTGGCGGCGGAGGACGACTGACCAGGAGGCGTCGAAAATGTGGTGGATCAGCACCATCAGGAGCATGCCGATGGCGATCGCCGTCCAATACGAAATGCCCACCAGCCAGGAGTAGGCCACGGCCTGCGGGCCGGAAACCAAGATGCCAAGCGCAGTGAGGACGATGCCCGCGAGACCGATGACCAGCGCCTTTTGGGCGAGGGCGGCGGTCGAATGAACTGGGGCGGAGGCGGCGGGCGTGCTCATTTTAGGCCAAGCTCCGGTTGGTGGGCGGCCGGGACATCGGACACTGCGCCGGTTTGCGCACGTTGGAGCGCACGGACGTACAGGATCACCGCCCAGCGGTCCTCGGGTTTCAGTTTGTCGGCGTAGGACAGCATGTTGTTTTTGCCGCGCGTGATGGTGTTGAAGATTTCGCCCTCGGCCATCTGGCGGAGGCGGTCGTCATGGTAGGTGGGCGTGGCGCCCATGCCGTATTGTTTCGTGATGCCGTTGCCATCGCCGAGCGCACCGTGGCAGGGCGAACAGTAGATCGTGAACCGCTCTCGGCCGCGGGCGATGAGTTTGCCATCGACGGTGACGGCCGCAGGGAAACCGCGAAGCCAGGTGCCGTCGGCAGCTTTGCCGAGATAGAGCGCGTCGTCGTTGCGGAGCGGGTCGCGCGAGACAACGCCAGCGGGCAACGGGCGGTCAGTGCGCCCGTCGGCGAAGAATTGGCTCTCCGACTGAGGTTTGTATTTCGGCTGGTGGCGCATGCTCGGAAACGCCCACTCCGGAAACACGTCCATCGGCGGATGGGTGAACTTAGTGCCGCGAAAGCCCAGCACGGAAAGCGTGAGCACCACGAGAAACGCTGTGACGAGGTAAACGTTACGCATGGCTCAGGGCTCCAGCTCCGTGATTTCCTTGCCGCCGATTTTCTGCAGCAGGACGCCGGTGTTGGCGGCGTTGAAACGGGGATCGCGCGCCTCGATGACGATGAAGAATTGGTCGTCCATCCCGCGCCGGATCTTGTCGTATTTGAGCACCGGGTGATAGTGCATGGGGAGGCCGTTGACGACAAACATACCGATGATCGTCGCGAAGGCGGTGAAGAGAATTGTCAGCTCGTAGGAAACCGGGAACGCGAACATCGGGCTGAACAGCGGCTTGCCGCCGACGATAAGCGGATAGTCGAAGGCGTCGGTCCACCAGATCAGCGTCATGCCGGTGATGAAGCCGGTGATGCCGCCGGCGAGTGAGATGCGCGGGACGATGGAGCGCTTGAGGCCCATCGCCTTGTCGAGCCCGTGGATGGGGCACGGGGAGATGACATCCCAGTGCTTGTAACCGGCGTCGCGCACCTGCTCTGCCGCATGGTAAACCTCCGCGGGAGTCTCGAACGTGGCGATCAAGCCATAGGGTTGGGCGGACATGGGACGGGGCGGTTAGTGGTGGTCGGAGCCGGAGTGCACGTCGGCCTGCTGCGTGACGGCCTTAATTTCCGCCATCGGCATGATGGGCAGGAACCGGATGAAGAGGAGGAACAGCACGGAAAACACGCCAAACGTGCCGAAGAACGTGAAGATATCCACGATCGTCGGACTGAAATAGCCCCAGCTCGACGGCAGGAAGTCGCGGGTGAGCGAGGTGCAGATGATCACGAA
Organism: uncultured Opitutia bacterium; assembly: GCA_903877135.1. Classification (GTDB taxonomy): domain Bacteria; phylum Verrucomicrobiota; class Verrucomicrobiia; order Opitutales; family Opitutaceae; genus CAIRCN01. The sequence continues at coordinate 100,379 of CAIRCN010000014.1, read as the reverse complement.
GCGCTCGAACCACATGCCGACGTTGACGAAGATCGAGAGCACCCAGACGAGCGTGGTGTTCGTCCGCACCCGCTTGAACCAGAAGAGCTGGGGCGTGACCACATTGCAGGTGATCATGATCCAGTAGGCCCAGGCGTAGGGACCGAAGGCGCGGTTGATGAAGGTGAAGCCTTCATAGGGGTTCGCGCTATACCACGCGATGAAGAACTCCATCGCGTAGGCGTAGCCGACCATGGTGCCGGTCGCCAGGGTGATCTTACACATGCAGTCGATGTGATACTGCGTGATCAGATCCTCGAGGTGGTAGATCGCGCGCAGGGGCAGCATGAGCGTCAGCACCATGCCGAAGCCGGAGAAAATGGCCCCGGCAACGAAGTAAGGAGGGAAGATGGTCGTGTGCCACCCGGGGATGAGCGAGACGGCGAAGTCGAACGACACGATGGTGTGCACGGAGAGCACGAGCGGCGTGGCGATGCCGGCCAGGATGAGGTAGGCCATCTCGTAGTTGCTCCAGTGGCGGTTGGAGCCGCGCCAGCCCATGGCGAAGAGGCCGTAGAGGAACGAGCGGGTCTTGTTGCCCGTCGCGTAGAAACGGTCGCGGAGCACCGCGAGGTCCGGGATCAGCCCGACATACCAGAACAGCACCGACACCGTGCCGTAGGTCGAGACGGCGAACACGTCCCACTCGAGCGGCGAGCGGAAGTTCTGCCAGATCAGGTTCGAGTTCGGGAGCGGGAAGAGAAACCACGCATACCAGACGCGGCCGACGTGAAAGACCGGGAAGATGCCAGCGCAGACGACGGCGAAGATCGTCATGGCCTCGGCGGCGCGGTTGATCGACGTGCGCCACTTCTGGCGCAGCAGACACAGAATGGCCGAGATCAGCGTGCCCGCATGGCCGATACCGATCCAGAAGACGAAGTTGACGATCGGCCAGCCCCAGTTGACCGGGCTGCGATGGCCCCACACGCCGACGCCGGTCGCGACGAGGTAGGTGATTCCTGCGACCGTGAACGACGCGACAAAGCACGCAACGATGAAGCAGACCCACCACCAGGTGGGGGTCTTGCCCTCGATGATGCCGCAGATTTTATCCGTGATCCATGCAAAGCTGCGGTTGTTCTGGACGAGCACCGCCCGGGGCACCACGGCGGGTTTCACTTCCTGAAGAATGGCCGGCGCGGCTGCGTGTTGGGCGTGGGCCATCAGCTAAGTCCTCCGAAGGTTGGGTTCACCGGTTGCGCGGCATGCTCTCGGCCGGTTTTGGGTTCCGCGGCCGGGTGGGCCTCGCCAGGATGATTTTTCCGGTCGTGCTCCACGCGGCTGAGCGGCAGGGCGGCATAGTCGGGCATGCGTGGGTTCGGGTTGCGCAGCTTTGCAAGATACGTGGTGCGCGGACGGACATTAAGATAGCCGAGGAGCGAGTAATCCTGTGAGAGGGCCTTGGCTTTCGAGACGACACTCTCGGGGTCGAGGATGTTGCCGAACACAATGGCTTCGACCGGGCACACCTGCTGGCAAGCGCTCTTGATCGTGCCATCGGGCACGATGACGTCCGCGGGATTGCCGGCCTGGGCAGTTTTCACCTTGTGCTGGATCTTGCCGTTCTGGATGCGCTGCGTGCAGTAGGTGCACTTTTCCATCACGCCGCGCATGCGGACGGTGACCTCAGGGTTTTTCGCCATCTGGACAAGCTCAGGCATCCCCTGCGGTCCGACCGGACCGAGATAGAGGCTGTCGAGCTGGCGCTGATTCCAGTCGAAATAATTGAAACGGCGGACCTTGTAGGGGCAGTTGTTGGCGCAGTAACGGGTGCCGATGCACCGGTTGTAGGCCATGGTGTTCAGGCCTTCGTCGTCGTGGACGGTGGCGTTGACCGGGCAGACCATTTCGCAGGGCGCGAGCTCGCACTGCATGCAGGCGACGGGTTGCAGCGAGACCTGGGGATCCTCGGGAATCTCGCGGTTATTATCGCCGCCAAAGGCTCCGGCGTCAGCCCGGCCGTCTGAGTAGTAGCGGTCGAGACGGATCCAATGCATCTCGCGGCCGCGGATCGCCTGCTCGCGGCCGACGATCGGGATGTTGTTCTCGGCCTGGCACGCCACCACGCAGGCATTGCAGCCGGTGCAGGTGTTGAGGTCGATCGACATGCCCCATTGCTCCAGGCCCTGGAAATCCGGCGTCTTGTAGAGCGAGTTGCCGCGCGGCAGCAGTGTGGCGCGCTGGGCGGGCGTCATTTTCCTCCCCTCCTCCCCTATCGTGGAAGGCGTCTCGGCCTCCATGCCAACCTCCTCGACGAATGCGGGATTTTCCGCGTAACTGTCCGGGCCGGTCGCGTTGGCCTCGCGAACGAGGTCGCGGCCTTCCATCGACCAGTGCGCCTGTGTGTTCGCCAACACCATCTTCGCGCCCGTCAGTGTGATTGTGGCGCCGGTGGCGAACGCCATCGCGCCGGTGGTGCGGAGCGGATAAACATCAAAGCCCGCGCCGGTGCCGACATGCCCCGCCTTCGTGCGGCCGTAGCCGAGCGGCAGGATCAGCGTGTAATTCGAGAGGCCGGGCTGGACATGGATCGGGCCGCGAATCTTGCGCCCCCCGACGGTGATCTCGGCGACGTGGGAATTCTCGCGCCCCATCGGATCGCTCTCGACGCCCTCGATGCGGGCGATCTGGAGGAACGAGCCCTGCGGATAGACGCCGATCTCGCGGGCCAGCCGCGGACTGATGAGGATGGCGTTGTCCCAGGAAATCTTGGTGATCGGGTCCGGGCACTCCTGCAGCCAGCCGTTGTTCGCGAACCGGCCGTCGTCCATCTTGTGGTCGGTGACGTAGCGCACCTCGAGGTTGTCTTTCGACAGCGCCTCGAACTTGGCTGCCTTGGCAAAGAGCGCCGAGACCGCGTCGGCATTGAACGCCACCGGGACGGGCGCGTAGGCCGAGCCTTCGAGCAGGCCGTCGTGGAGGAATTTGCGGAACGTCTTGTCGGCGTCGCCGCCTGCGAGCGCGGTGATCGTCTGGAAAACCAGCGCATAGGGATCGGCGTTGGCGAGGCCGCCAATGCGGGCGAGCACCTCGATCTCGGTCTGCCCGCCAAACAGCGGCAGAATCATCGGCTGCACCGGCACGACCGTGCCGTCAACGGTGCGAGCGTCGCCCCACGATTCCAAGTAGTGCGCGGCGGCGAGGTGCGTGCCGGCGAGCGCCGACGTCTCGTCGCGGTAGTATCCGAAGCGCACGACCTGCGGGACCGATTTCTGCAACGCCACCCAGTCGAGATCGGCCGGGGCGTTGTAGGCGGGATTGCCGCCAAGGACGACCAGCGTCTTCACTAGGTTGGCGCGGATGGCGATGGCAAGGCCCTTGATGTTGGTGGCGCCCTGGGCTTCCACGGTAACGAAATCGACAGTGGCACCGATGTTGCCAAGGGCGGAATTGATGGCGTAGGCGATCGCGTGGACCTGCGCTGGCAGGTGCGCGCCTGCAACCACGAGGCTCTCGCCTTGGTGCGCGCGCAGGTCGGCGGCGCACTCCTCGATCCACTGGGCCTTGACGTCGAGGCCCTCGGCGAGCGGCGCAAACGTGCTGCTGCCGGTGACCTTGACCGCCAGCGCCGCCGCCAGCGCCAGCATGTGGCTGCTCGCGAGGCGCAGGCGGTGGTCGGCCATGCCGCCGGTGAGCGTAAAGCCGCTCTCGGCGACGTAGAGGCGGTTCATCTTCTCCGCGTCTTCGCGGGAAGCCACGCGGCGGCCCTTGGCGAACTCGCGGGCGTAGTAGAGGCTGCCCGCCTCGGAGTGGAAGAAATCGGCGTCGAGTGAGACGATGCGCTTCGCCTTCGCGAAACGGTAGAGGGGTTTGACGTTCTGGCCGAACGCAGACTGCGCGGCCGTCAGCGGCGGTTCGTCGGCCACCGGCTCGTATTCCGCCCAGATGGCGCGGGGCAGCGCCTGCTTCAACTGCGCGACGAGGCGCGAGCGCGTGGGCGAGGAGGATTCTTCGGCGAGGAAGGCCAGGCCCTCGCCGCTGGTCGCGGCATAGTCGGCGCCGATCTTGGCGAGCAGGGCGTTGACCGCCGCAGCGTCGAGCACGGCGCCGTCCTGCGTGTGCGCGGTGGCGCGCTCGGGATCGTAGAGGTCGAGGACCGAGGCCTGGGCGAGGAGCGAGCTGGCGCCGCCGTGGGGCGCGTAGGTCGGGTTGCCCTCAAGCTTGGTCGGGCGGCCCTGTTGCGTCTCGGCGAGCAGCGGGATGGCCGACTTACGCAGCGGCATCGCGGTGGCGAAATAGCGCGGCAGGCCGGGGATGACGCCCTCGACGGATTTGCCGTAGGGCAGCACGAATTTCTCCGGACGGCGGCAACCGGCGAGGCTGAGCCCGCCGAGCGCGAAGGATGCCGCCATGATTTTCATGAAATGCCGGCGGTCGACACCGTCGGGCAGCGAGGCACCGTCGGGAAATTCGCGCTCCAACTGCGCCTTGAAACCGGGCGTGGCGGCCAGTTCGTCGAGGCTGCGCCAGTATTTCGGGCCGGTCAGCTCGCGCTCGGACGGGGCGGGATGTTCAAATTTGCGTTTCATCGATGACAGCCGGTGCAGCTTTGCGGGGGCTTGATTTTCCAGTCATGCACAAACTTGCTGCCAGCTTCCGGGCCCGCCCTGGCGGCAATCGTGGGTGAATCGAGGTTATAGATGTCGGCCTTCTCGCGCACGAACGTCGCGGGGTCGCGGTGGCAGTTGAGGCAGAAACCCATGCTCAGCGGCTGGGCGTGGGCGACGACCTCCATCTCGTTGATCTTGCCGTGGCACTCGACGCAGCTGACGCCGCGGTTCACGTGCACGGCATGATTGAAATAAACATAGTCCGGCACCTGGTGGATCTTCACCCAGGGCACCGCCTCGCCCGTCTCGTAGCTCTTGCGCACGACGGCGAGGAGGGGGCTGTCCTTCTTCACCTGGTTGTGGCAGTTCATGCACGTCTGCGACGTGGGGATGTTGGCATAGCCGGACTGCTCGATGTTGCTGTGGCAGTAACGGCAGTCGAGGCCGAGCTGGCCGACGTGGAGCGCGTGGCTGTAGGGCACCGGCTGCACAGGCGCGTAACCGACGCGCGTGTATTTCGGCGTCATGTAATAGGTCACGCCCGCCGTCGCGAGGCCGACGAGCACGACCAGGTAGATCGCGATCTGGAGCGGCAGTTTGTTCGCCGATTTCGGGAAAAGTTGCGACATGGCCAGGGGTGGAGGTCAGGCGGCGCGACCACGGCGGGCGACGGCACGCGGCTCCGCGCGGACGGTCACGGCGGGGGAGGCGGGCGACAGGGTGGCAGAGGGGATTTTCGCAAGCAACCTCGGGGCAAGCCCCGCCAGGGCCGCCAAGCCGATCAGTTTGCCGAGAAAGTTTTTGCGCGATGGGTCGTGACTCACAAGAAATGCCGTAAAATAGGTTGAAGCGCCCGCCAAGGAACGGGGCGGTGTTTCGGTTGTAAACCTAAATTTCCGACTGAATTTTACCATAAAATTCTCTGCTGCGCCAAGTCCCCCGGCGCTGCGCCGCTAATCAGCCGGCCACCACCCACCCCAACACTGTCCCGCTCCGCCCTTCACGAACACGCCATCACTCATCGGTCGCCCGAGAACGCTGCAATGGGCATTTTCCGGCTAAGAACTCCGGCTTTTCTACAACAATAGGGCCAACGGCATCGGGGAGTTCCCACAAGGCTACCGCAGCGCCACTGGCGGGCCGAGCACCTCGCGCAGCAAAATCGCCCGCCGCAAATTCTGCGCCTGCCGCAGGTCGGCCAGCAAGCCGCTGCGACTCGCCGGTGCGGCCGGCAACGCCGCCACGGCCGCCGCGGTGCTGATCTCCTCCGCGCGACGCTGCTGCACCCCGCGGGTGCGCTCCAACTCGCGCATTTGTCCGGCGAGCTGCTCCTGCCGTACCAGCACGGCGGACATCTCGGCGCTTGTCATCTGCGGCTCGGGCTGCACGGGCTCGGGTCGCCGCAACGTCGGGAGCTGGCGGCGCGCCGGGCCGCCAAAAGGATCGAGCGGGGGCACGCTGGGCGCCCGGTTCACGGGCGGCGCCTCCTCCGGGGTTTCCTGCTGCAGCGGCGCGGGCGCCCCTGCGCGGCGCTCCGCGATCTTGCGCCGGATCTCCTCGCGAATCCGCCGCGCGCGCTCCGAATCTTCGCCCGCCTCCTCCGCGCCGCCTTCCGGCACCTGCTTGCCGCGGTTCAGCATGTAAGCGATCGCCGCCGCGATGGCGACGATCACTTGGATGTGCTCAAAAACCCAGTTCACGGTATGCAGATTGCCGGTTTGTCAGCACGACTGGCTCACTTCTTCTCCTCGGGACGGGCGATGCTCTGCCGCATAGCCGTGTCGGACTGGATGTTTTCCATCTTGTAATAATCCATCACGCCGAGCCGGCCGGAGCGGAACGCCTCGGCCATCGCCCTCGGCACCTCCGCCTGCGCGCGCACCACTTCGGCCTGCATCTCCTGCACGCGCGCCTTCATTTCCTGCTCGACAGCGACGGCGGCGGCGCGGCGGATTTCGGCCTGCGCCTGGGCGATGCTCTTGTTCGCCTCGGCCTGCGCCTGCTGGAGCTTCGCGCCGACGTTCTCGCCCACGTCCACGTCGGCGATGTCGATCGAAAGAATCTCGAACGCCGAGCCCACGTCGAGGCCGCGCGCGAGCACGGTTTTGGAAATACTGTCGGGCGCCTCAAGGACGTCCTTGTAGGAATTCGCCGCGCCGATCGTCGAAACGATGCCCTCACCTACCCGCGCGATGATCGTCTCCTCTTTCGCGCCGCCGACGAAACGCTCGATGTGCGTGCGCACCGTCACGCGCGCCTTCACCTTCACCTGGATGCCGTCCTTCGCCACGCCGTCGATCGTCGTGCGGCCACTGGCGGCGTTGGGGCAGTCGATCACCTTCGGATCAACCGAGGTGCGCACCGCCTCGGCCACGGATTTCTCCGAGCCTTTCGTCGCGAGGTCGATCGCGCACGTCGTGCGCCAGTCGAGCTTGATGCCGGCCTTGTTTGCCGCGATCAGTGCCTGCACGGCGGGGATGACGTTGCCGCCCGCCAGATAATGCGCGGCGATTTCGTCCGTGGTGAGTTCGATGCCGGCCTTAACCGCCGTGATGCGCGCATCGACCACCATGCTGTAGGGCACGCCGCCGAACCGCATGCCGACGAGGTTGACGATGCCGACGCGCGCACCGTTGAGAAAGGCTTTTACCCAGACGCTGATGAAGGAGAAAATCAGCCCGAGAATAACGAGGACAATGACGGCACCGATGATGCCGAGGATGGTGAGTAGATTCATGGAGTTTTCAGATTTTGGTGACGATGAGACGGAAATTGTCGAGCCCGGTCACGCGCAACTGCGTGCCGCGCGCCGCGTGCCCGGTCTGGCAAAACGCCTCATAACGCTTGCCCTCCAACTGCACGTAGCCGCTCGGCGCGAGCGTGGTTACGGCTTCGGCGAGTTTGCCAATCATGATGGCATCGACGGCCTGCTGCTGAATCGTGGCGCCGCTCGTCGAGCGCACGGAAAATTTCTGCGCAAAGCGCGTCTTCGGCAGCCACACAAGCTCCGCGTAGAGCGTCGCACTCACCGCCGCGAGCGCGCCGAGGCCCGCGAGCAGGCCGCCGGTGCCGCCATACTTCATCGCTGCGGCCGCGATGCCGCCCATCAGCGTCAATCCGCCGAGGATGCCAAACACCGGCCCAGGCGTGAACACCTCGAAAAACATGAACACGAGACCGAGAATGAAGAGCAGGGCGATGAGGTTCATGCGTTGTCCTTTTCCACCGTGAGCGCGAAGTCCGAGCAGCCCGTCACCACGACGGTCGCGCCGCGGTCGATCGCGCCGACTTCAACCTTGGCCTCGTAGCGCCGCCCGCCAACCTCCACCTGCCCGCCCGGCCGCAGCGCCGTCACGGCCACACCGCGCTGCCCGGCCAGCGCGGCAAGCCCCTTCGCCGCCTCCGCCGCGAGCCCGGCGACCTGCGCCACGCCCCCGCTCGTGGATTGCACCACGAACCGGTCCCAGACCCAGCCTTTCGGCAGGAAGCGCAGTAGCGCCATGAAGAGCGCGACCGCGATGGCCAGCCCGAGCCCGAAGTTCAGCATCGGCCGCGCAAACGCGTCCGCCGACCACGCGATGCTGATCGGCTCGTTCGGCCACAGGTCCGCCATCGACCAGAGGAGCGACCCCATCATGAGCGCGACCCCCGCGACCCCGAGAAATCCCGCCGAATGCCAGAAAATCAGTTCAAGCATCACCAGCAGCACACCCAGCCCAAAAAAGATCAGCGGCTCGTTCCCCGACAGCCCCGCAACATAGTTCGTCAAAAACACCACCGCGAGCAACGCGACGCCGATCAGCCCGAACACCCCGAAGCCCGGCGTCTTGAACTCGATGAACAGCGCCAGCATCCCCAGCCCGAGCAGCACGGGGGCGAGCGAGTTCAGTATAACCGCGAGCCGCTCTGACCACGTGATCTCCAGCGTTTTCACCGTGAACCGTTCCGCGCCGTATTTCTGGGTGAGCAGCGCCCTGACATCCTTCGCGATTCCGGCGGCCAGCAACGCCTTGGCCGGCTCGCCATAAGTCGCGCTGGCCTCCTTCGCCGTGAGCGACAGCAACTCGCCCTTTCCCTTTAAAACCTTGTCGCCGATTTTCAGCTCCGCGTCCTCGTCGATCATCGCGGAGATCACCTGGCCCCGGTAGCCCTTGCCCTCGCTGATGGCGCGCATGCGGGCCTTCAGATAGCTCGTGATTTTCAGCTTCATCGTCTTGTCCACGTCCTGCCCGGTCGAGGTCACGGGCGCGGCGGCGCCGATAATGCCATCGGGGGTGAACCAGATTTCGTCGGTCATCGCCGAGATGAACGCCCCGGCCGACATCGCCTCGTTGTTTACGTAGGCCACCGTCTTGCCGTGGAATTTCTCCAGCGCCTCCATGATATCGAACGTCACGTCGAGTGCGCCGCCCGGCGTCTTGATGTCGAGCACTATCACGTCGGCCTTCTGGTCAATCGCCTCCTTCAGCCCGCGGCGCAAAATGTAGAGCACGGGCCGCGCGATCTCGTCGCGCACCGGGATCACCACCACCGACTTCTTGGCCGGCGGCAACGGTTCTCCGGTGGGCGCTCCGGCCGCGAGACCGGCCAGCACCAGCGAACCGAGGAGAATTCGGAGGAGGAATCGTTGCATTGCTGCCGCGACGCTACCGCCTCCCCCGGCCCGCGCAAGCCCCGACACGTTAGAATCCGCCGCCGCGTTTCTAATTTTCCGCCCCGGTAGATAAAATACCTTTGCCCGCGCCGCCGCGCCACCGTTAGACAAACGCCGCCACATGGAGAAAATTTCCTACCTCGGTCACACCCTCACCCGCTGGCGCGTCGGCCAGTCCACTTTTCTCGCCCTGCCCGAAATGGGCGCGCGGCTGATGAACTGGAACCTCACCCTGGGCGACGGCTCGGTGCGCGACGTGCTCTACTGGCCCGAACTGACCTCGCTGGAAAACTTCCACCATGTGCGCGGTGGCAATCCGATTTTGTTTCCCTTCAACGCTCGGTCCTACGACCACAGTGACTTTCAGTTCTGGCGGGCACCCGACGGCGTGCGCCGCCCGATGCCGATGCACGGGCTCGCGCGACAGGGCGATTTCCGGGTCACCCACGCCGATGCCTACGGTTTCACCGCGCTCTTCCTGCCTGGAGCGGAGGCGCAGGCCTCCTATCCCTTCGACTATGAGTTCATGGTGCGCTATCGCTTCGAGCCGCTCGGCCTGATCTGCGAGCTAAGCTTAAACAACCTTGGCCACACACCGCTGCCCTGGAGCGCGGGCCATCATTTTTATTTCACGGTGCCGTGGACCGAGGGGCTGACGCGCGGCGACTACATCATCCGCATCCCAGCGACACGTCGCGTGCGGCACGACCCGAAGGGCCCGCTCGTGTCGGGCCCCGAATTGAGGGAAACCGAGAGCCTCGCCAACCCCGAACTCAGCGACACGATCCATCTCGGCCTGCGCGAAAACACCGTGGTCTTCGGCGAGCGCGGCAACGCGGGTGACGTCATGGTCCAAATCGGCACGGCCCGGGTGCCTGCGCCCGACGCCACTTTTGTGACGTGGAGCGAGTCCACCACCGCGCCTTACTACTGTGTCGAGCCGTGGATGGGCCCGCCCAACGCGCCGGAAAACAAAGTCGGCCTGCACTTCGTCGAGCCCGCAAAAACCCAGACGTTCACGGTGGCGATCGCCATCCGGTAAGCCGACGGCCTTTCGCCACTTACCCGAAGATTTGCCGCCATGCCTCAACGCCACCCCGTCACGCCGTTCGACAACTTTCCCCCGGGGTCCAAGCGCGCCTTCAAAATCGCCGGCCGGCGCATCGCGCTCTTCAACATCGACGGTCGCCTCCACGCGATGGACGATGTCTGCCCCCACGCTGGCGCCTCTCTTGCCGCCGGCCCGCTGCGCGGCACCTGCGTCACTTGTCCGCTGCACGCGATCAAGTTCGATGTCACCACCGGGCGACCAGTCGGCCTTCAGGGCATCGACGCGTTGCAGTGTTTCCCCGTTTTCGTGAACGGCGGGCAGATCGAGATCGAGACCTGAGCCCGATCCTTGGCGTGTCAGCGCCGGTCGGGGCTGTTGTCCTCAACCGCCCTTGCAATCGCTCCGGCCTCCCGCCCGGTTCAGTGCAGCGAACCCTTCCAGCCTTCGCCGCAGGGTCCGCCCGAAGTCTGCGCCGTTACTTCGTAAGTCGTGCCGTCGAGACGCGTGAGCGGATGGTAGCTGCCGGAAATCTTCTGCACGTTGCCCGAAGCGTAGTGGCAGATGAACGCGCGGCGGAAGCGCGTCTTCGAGCGGTTCGGGCCCGAGCCGTGGATCAGGCTGCCGTTGAAGAACAGCGTGTCACCCGCCTTCATCTCGACGAGCTGCGCCCTGTGGCCCTTCGGCACGGGCACAAAGTGGGACGTGTAGCTCTCGCTGCGGTCCGCCGTGTCAGGGCACGCGACTTCGAGCTCGTTCGTTTTCGGCACGATGAGCATGCCGCCATTTTCCGCGTCGCAATCGTCGATCGCCGTCCACGCCGCGACACAGGTCCCGGGCTCAACCAGCAGGTAAAACTGGTCCTGATGCAGCGCCTGGCCTCGTGCCCCGGGCGGCTTAAAATAGAACATGCTCTGGGCCGCCACGGGGTCCTCGCCGAATAATTCCCGCAGGTGCCGCACCACACCCCGATGCAGCATGTAGTCCTTGGCACGGGCATTGAAACGGTGCGGCATCATTACGCGCGGATACTGGAAAAGCGGGTCGTCGGGATTTTCCACGCCGTCGGCCGGCTTGCGCGGCTCGTAATGGCTAGGCACGCCCTCGGCGTGCATCCGCGCGAAAAGGCTGCGAAGCTCCTCCACCTCCGCCGGCGAAAAGAGGCCGCGCGCCAAGGCGAAGCCCTCGCGGGCAAACTGCTCCCTCAGCGGGCTGGTTTCCTGACTGGTGACCGGGGGTGAGGCGATGGCCATGGGCCCAAATAGGCACTAATCGGGAAAATTCGCAATCGGTCCGCCCGCGAAAATGCGGCATATGCCCCTCCTTAGCTGTCCGCAATTTTTCCCGTTACATTTTTCCCCATTTCAGCCCACACTACCGCCATGTGTCCCATGCCGCCTCCCCTCGCCCTCCTGCCGGATTTCGGCGGCGGCGAGATGATGCTGCTCATCTTCGTCGTCCTGCTGCTCTTCGGCGGAGACAAGATGCCGCAGCTCGCTAGGGGCATCGGCAAGACGATCCGCGAATTCAAAAAAGCCGCCGGCGACGTCGAGCGCGAAATCAAGCGAGCCATGGACGAAGTGCCCGAAAGGCCGTCGGTGCAGCCTCTGTCCAAGGAGATTCTCGACGCCATCCCCAAATATCCCTCAGTCCCGGCGCCGCCGCCCCCGCCGACGTCGTTCCCCCCGAACCTGCCCCCACCCACACCACTGCCGTCGCCCCCGCTTTTCGACCGCGGCGCCTCCCCCAACCAGTGAGCCCGTCCCCGCCGCCCGACGATCCGCCGGTGCCGCTGCCCATCACCGACGAGTTGGATTTGCACACGTTTCGGCCCGGCGACCTCGGCAAACTCATCCCCACCTACCTGGCCGAATGCCGCGCCCGCGGTCTCCTCACCGTGCGCATCGTCCACGGCAAGGGCACCGGCACCCTGCGTGAGACCGTTCACGCCCTGCTACGCCGCTCGCCCCTCGTGCTCTCATTTCGCCTCGGCGATGAGCATACCGGCTCGTGGGGCGCGACGCTCGTCACTTTGCATCAATGAAAAATCCCCCCCGCTTCCTCGGCGGCGCTCTGGCGCTGGCTCTCCTGGTTCTGTCTCTCCCGGGTTACGCCGACCCTCCGGCGGCACCTGCAGAGTCCACGCCCCCGCTGCTGCTGATTTCGTGCGACGGCTTCCGCTGGGACTATTGCGCCCTGCATACGGCCGAGACTCCTCACCTTCGCGAGCTCATGCGCACTGGCGTCTCCGCCCGCGGGCTAATCCCCGTCTATCCTTCGAACACGTTTCCGAATCACTACGCCATCGTCACCGGCCTCTATCCCTCGCACCACGGCATCATCAACAACCACTGCTTCGACCCGACCCTCGGCGCCTTTTTTCACTACAATCGCCCCGATTCCGCGCACGACGACCGCTGGTGGGGCGGCGAGCCGATCTGGATCACCGCCGTGAAACAGGGCCGAAAAAGCGCCTGCGCGTTCTGGCCCGGCTCCGAGGCGCAGATCGCGGGCGCGCGCCCGACCTACTGGCAGCCCTTCAACTACAAGATTCCCTTCGCGCAACGCCTCGCAGAACTCGTCGGCTGGATGAAACTCCCCGCCGACCGGCGTCCCGCGGTGGTGACCTTCTACCTCGAGGAAACCAACTCCACCGGTCACAGCTTTGGCCCCGACTCCCCCGAGCTCGCCGCCGCCGTCAAACTCCTCGACGGCCGCATCGGAGAAATACTCGAGCGGCTCCACGCCGAGCACGTCGCCCCGAACGTCGTCGTCGTCTCCGACCACGGCATGACCTCGTGCGGCCCCGACCGGGTGCTCCAGTTCGACGACTACCTCGATCTCGCCACCGTGCAGATCGACTTCGACGAGACCTGCGCCGGCCTCCGCCCGCTCGCCCCGGCGACCAACGACTCGGTCATGCAGGCGCTCGCCAAACTCACAGTCCACGCCAAGGCCTACCGCGCCACAGACCTGCCGGTCCGGTTTCACGTCGATCCGCGCAACCCGCGCGTGCCACCTATTTGGATCGTGCCCGACGAAGGCTGGCACATCATGCGCCGCGCGCAGTTGGAGACTCAGCTCAAGCGCTTCAAAACCTTCCTCAAAGGCCAGCACGGCTACGACCCCGCCCTGCCCAGCATGCGCGGCATCCTCATTGCGAACGGCCCCTCCTTCAAGTCCGACGGCTCCGTTTTCGACCCCGTCGAAAACGTGAACGTTTACAACCTGCTCTGCGCCGCGCTCGACCTCACCCCCGCGCCCAACGACGGCGACGACCGCCTCGTGCAAGCCTTCCTCTGCCGCTGAGCCCGCCTTTCATCACGGCGCCCGCCCGCTCCTCCAAAGGTGCGGCGTGCCGTGAAACTTTTCCGCGTCCGGCGGGTTATTGGCGTGTCAACACCACCACATAACATCGCCATGAAACTCATCTGCCTTCTCTCCGCCGCCTCACTCCTCGGCCTCGCCAACTGCGCGCTCGCGCTTTCCACAGACCGGCCCGTCGCGCCGCTCTTCGCCCTCGCCACCGCCGTGCTCATGCTCCTTGTCGTCGTCCGCGACTATGCGCCGCGCCGACCGCTCTGGCAGCCGTTTGGCCCGGCCTCCCACGGTCTCGCGAAAACCCGCGCCGTCTCACCCGAGAGCATGCGGCTCGTCGCCTGAACGACGCGCTTCCTTCCCGTCGCACCGCCGCCGGAGAAAACTGTAGGAGCGGCTTTACGCCGCGATTCGGTCAAACCATCGCGGCATAATGCCGCTCCTACAATTCGACAACCGCCGCTGACCGCGCACCACCCATCCCGCCCGGTTGCCGCCAGTCACTGCGGCATTGTTTTCGTCGGCGGAGCCGTCATGCTGGAGGGCGCATGAAAACTTACCTCACCTACGGCTTGGTCATGGCCATCGCGGGAGCGCTGCTGACGCTCGCGCTGTTCCTGCTCGGTTTCCACACTGATCCCGTCAAATTGCAGTCGGCCCAGTGGATCGGGGGCGGGGGCGGGCTCGTCATCGGCATAGTCGTGATCGTGCTGGGCACGAAAGCCCGCCGCGCGGAAGTCCCCGCGACCGAGGGATTCGGCTACGGCCGCGCGCTCGGGACTGGTGTGATGATCGTGCTTTTCGGTGCCCTGTTCGGCATCGCGACCAACCTCCTTTACACCCAGATCATCAACCCGCACATGACCGACATCCTCATGCAGGCCCAGATCGACAAATGGGAGGCCGCCGGCATGAGCAGCGCAAAGATCGAACAGGCCGAGGCCATGATGCGCAAAATGATGCACCCCGCCATTCAGGCCGTCTTCGGTTTCATCGGCGGCATGTGCTTCGGCACCCTGATTTCCCTCATCACGGCGGCGTTCTTGAAACGCGAAGCCACCAGCGCCGAGCCGCCGGTGGTGGCCTGAGATTATCCTTGTTCGAAAAGGAAAAACGCGAAGCTGTATGGCTTCGCGTTTTGTTTTCCACGTTCCCGCGCGTTCAGAATGCCGGCGGCGGCAGGCGATCCGGCTCAGCGGGCAGCAGGAAGCGGATTTTGGTTCCCGGCGGGCGCACGTTATTCACCGCGCCGGGTTTGAAATCGTCGTCCGTCTTGAAGCTGAACTCGTGCATCGACTCGAGTTTCTCCAGCCGCTCGCGCAAATCGGCGGGCAGGGCCTTGCGTTCCTCCGGCGTGTTCACCGGGCCGGAAAACAAGACATCGCCCTTGGGGCCCTTGGCGACGAGGCTTTTCTTGTCGTCGGCCATCTTGAGCTCGAGCGAGCCCTTTTCGTCGTTAAATACCATGTTGCTGTTGCCGGTGTTGACCGTGACAGAGATCGTGCGGTCGCCGGGACCCTCGCCGCGCTCGACGTGCAGGCGACGCATGCCGGGGCCACCGGGCCCATCCATCATCGAAAGCATGCGGTCCATTTCGACCCGGCCGAGCGGAGGCATCTCCCCTTCTTCGCCATTGAACGCGAAAGCTAATGGGCCAGCCCCTACCTCGGCGGCGGCAAATTTTGGCACCTCGTGCTTGCCCAGCTTCACTTTCACCGTGGCCTCCTTGCCTCCGCGGACGTAGGTGAGTGTGACCTCGTCGCCCTCCTTGTGATTGCGCACGAGCACGGCGAGCTGGCGCTGCGAGATGAGGATCTGGTCGTCCAGCTTCAGGAGAACATCGTGCATCTTGAGCACGGCCGCCGCCGGACTGGCCGGAACGACATGGCCCACGACCAGGCCGCTGCCGCTCGGCAGATTGAGTTGCGCCGAGACTGTCGGACCCACCGGGCTCGTTTCGACGCCGAGGAAAGTCACCGTTTCCATCTCGTGTTTGCCACCGCGGAGCATAATCCGGCGTTGCTCACGATGGACATTTGGCGCCTCGTCGTCCGAGTTGACGATCACGCGCATTTCGCGCTGTTCCTTGGGCGGTGGATTGGGCGGTTCCTGGGCCAGGAGGAGCGGCGAGATGGTAATGAACCCGAACAAGGGAGCGATGTAGCACAGGGAGTTTTTCATGATGAGGATTCTGATTTATTCTTGGGTGGAGTTTCACTGGAAAACGACCGGCACGACCCGCTCTTCCTCGCGTGGCACACTCCACTTGAGGGAGGCTTGGCTGCGCGGGTCTTTCCATGTGATCGTGTCGATGTAAGATTGGCGGACGCGACGGGCGGTCGAGCCATCTGGCAGGTTGACGAGTCCTTCATCTCGCGCTGACAGCAGTACATTTTCGGCGGCAACCGGCTTGAAAGTCGGACTCACAATCATCGGCGCGAACACACGGCTGGAGGCCACGGCCGAAGGTTCGGTAGGGTGCTCGGGACGGCCCAGCAAGAACACGAGTGCCGCCGCCGCTGGCAGCGCCGTCCAGGCCCACCACATGTTGCGCCGGCGGCGGGCGCCCAGTTCGACGCCGATGCGTGCCGCCAGTTCGGGCGGCGGCGCGACCGGGCGCAGGCGCTTCAGTTCGGCTTCGAGTTCTAGATATTCTTCATCCATGGCAGTCGGCAACGGTCAGTTCTTTCCGCAGTGCAGCCAGCGCATAGCGATAGCGCGACGCCACGGTGTTCGGTGAAAGGTCGAGCTGAGCGGCGATTTGCTCCAAAGTGAGCTCACCCCAAATCTTGAGCACGAGCACTTCGCGCTGCTCAGCTGGCAAACGCCGCAACGCCGCCTCGATTGCCTGCCGGCGATCGTCGCCTTCAAGTAACGGTTCAAAGACGGGGCTGGACTGATCAAAACCTTCCTCAGCCAACTGCTCGCGCACTGTGCGTCGAGACTCCCGCCGCGCCTGGTCAATCGCCGCCCGCCGCACGGAGGTGACGAGCAGCCCCATGGGATCTCCGCCGAGCCCGCGCTGGTGCCGCCAATAGCGCACAAACGCTTC
This sequence comes from uncultured Opitutia bacterium, assembly GCA_903877135.1. Classification (GTDB taxonomy): domain Bacteria; phylum Verrucomicrobiota; class Verrucomicrobiia; order Opitutales; family Opitutaceae; genus CAIRCN01. Next base: position 83,715 of record CAIRCN010000014.1, on the reverse strand, counting down.
CTGCACGACATCCTCGGCGTCCGCCAGCGAGCGTGTCCACTGCCGTGCGCAAAGCAGCAGTTTCGGGCCGTGGAGCTGAAACCATGTTTTCCAAGAATCATGAGCGTGGGCGTCCTCCATGTGTTGAGGGTGCGTCGTTTTCCTATTAAGCGTCATGACCCGGCTGATTTGTCTAAATGAACGCCAGAAAATTGCGCCCAAAAACCGCCGCCGCCCGCCCACGGCGGGGTCCGGCCAAAAAAAGGGGCCCGAGTTACCGGGCCCCTTGCGAGGTGTTACGCTTTCAGTCGCGGAATCAGCGACTGAAGATTCGCTTCCAATTGATGCGATACTCCACTGTGGCCATGGCCGCGAGCATGAGCACGCAACCGAAGCCAACGAGGGAGTCTGCACTCACATGGGAACGAATGGAAAGCACGAGTGCGGCCAAGGCGATGACGCCAGGGGTGACCGCGAGGATGATGATGTTCTTGTTCATATTTGTTTGATGACAACCTCCACGGGGAAGTTGGTGTGGTTATGATAACTCAATATTTCAATAGTTGAAATCGTGTATTCCTATGTATTCCATAGCTTCCTTCTATGGAACTAAGCCAACTTCGCTACGCCGTCGCGATCTCCGACACCGGCAATTTCACCCGTGCATCCGAGCGCTGTAATATTAGTCAACCATCATTGAGCCAGCAGATTATAAATCTTGAACGCGAGGTCGGCCACAAGCTTTTTCATCGGCTTGGCCGCCGCGCTGTCCTCACGGAAGCTGGCAAGGTCTTTATCGAACGAGCCCGCCGGATCATCTACGAAGTCGAAAACGCTGCCAAGGAGCTGAGCGATCATCCCTCACTTGATCGCCGCATCACAGTCGGGGCCATTCAGACCGTCGCCCCCTACCTACTCCTGCCTTTGATCGCCAAGTGCCGGCGCGACCATCCGAACCTGCAAATCGATCTGCGCGAGGATTTTCGCAGTGATCTGGTGCGGGGCGTGGTCGAGGGTGAACTGGACTTGGCCATTGTGACCCTGCCCGTAAAAGATTCCCGTGTCTCCATTGAACCGCTGATGATCGAACCCCTGCTCTTGGTCACGGGGAAAAATCATCCCTTCGCCAGCCGCAAGGAAATCAGTATCAACGATCTGACTGACGAAGCCTTTGCCACTATGGGTGAATCCAGTGCCCTCGCCGCTCAAATTCGGACCTTCTTTGGCGATCACAACTTCTCGCCCACGGTCCGCTATCGCTGTGCCCAAGTCAGCACCCTCAAAACTCTCGTGGGCACGGGAATGTGCCTCTCGATTCTGCCCCAGCTCGCTCGCCAGCACGGAGACCGTGAGACTTTGACCTACCTCCGTCTGACCGGCAGCGAGCCGATCCGTGAAGTCGTTGTCATCCGCCATCTCCAGCGCTACCAGAGCCGCGGAGCCGAGCAGTTCCTCACTCTCCTACGCGAGCATGCCAAAGCCAACATGGAGCCTGAACCCGCCTGACGGTTGCGGTTTGCTAAAAAGCCTCCACGTTCGCGCCCTTCATGTCCACCGCAACCCACGCCCAGACGCCTGGCAAGGAGCGCGCCATTCTGCTGATGCTCACGGCGGTGCAGTTCACGCACATCCTCGACTACATGATCATCATGCCGCTGGGGTCGCACCTCATGCGGGTGTTCGGCATCACGCCCGGGCAGTTCAGCCACCTCGTCGCAGCCTATGGCATCGCCGCGGCCCTGACGGGGTTTGTTGGCGGATTCTTTCTCGACCGTTTCGATCGGAAACACGCTCTACTGGTCCTCTACGGCTGTTTTGGCATCGCCACCTTTGCCTGCGCGCTGGCGCCCAATTATCACGCCTTGCTGATCGCGCGCTTCGCTGCCGGTGCCTTCGGCGGAGTGTCGAGTTCAGTCTTGACCGCCATGGTAGGAGACGTGATTCCGCCGGAAAGACGCGGGCGCGCCATGGGCATCGTAACGGCGGCCTTCCCCATCGCGTCGGTGCTCGGCGTGCCCATGGGCCTGCTGCTGGCGGAACTCTTCGAGTGGCACGCGCCCTTTTACCTGCTCGGCGCCGTCAGCGCCTTGGTGCTGGCACTCGGGGCTCGGCTGCTGCCGCGCCTGCACGCCCTGCACGCACCGGCCCATCCGTGGCACCAGATGCAGGCCATCCTCTCCCATCCCATCCACCAACGCGGATTTTTCCTTAGCGCCGCGCTCGTGTTCGCCGGTGGCATCGTCATCCCCTTCCTCGCGCCCTCGATGGTGGCCAACGTCGGCGTTTCCGAGTCACACCTCTGGTTGATTTATGCCGCTGGCGGTCTCTGCACTTTTGCGACCACTCCTCTCGTCGGCCGGCTGTCCGATCGACACGAGAAACTCCACGTCCTCGGCTGGCTCACATTCTTCGCCTCGCTCGTCGTGCTCACGCTCACCAATCTCCCCGCTGCACCCATCGGAGTCGCCATGCTGGTCACGTCATGCTTCATGGTCACCATGTCGGGCCGGTTCACTCCCGCCATGGCGATGCTGACCAATGCCGTCGAGGCCCGCTACCGCGGCGGTTTCATGAGTGTTAATTCCGCCGTGCAACAGGCCGCCGGCGGACTCGCCAACCTAACCGCCGGCATCCTCGTGACCACCAATGCCACCGGCCATCTCGTCGGCTATCCCCGCGTCGGACTCATTTCGGTCGTATTCTTCGGCATCACATTCTATATGGCCTCTCGCCTCCGCGCAATCGCGCCCCATGCCTCGCGCCCCGGCCACGCCATCGCCCCAAGCCCGGTCGCGCTCGATTGACGCAGTTTCCGGTAACTGCCCCTCCGCTAGAATTCTCCCATGCCTGCCGCGCCGCTCGCCAACTCCAATGCCCTTCCGGCGCGCCAGCTCGCGCGCCCGGAATTGCTCGCGCCGGCCGGCGACTGGGACTGCGTGCGCGCCGCCGTCGAGAACGGCGCCGACGCCATCTACTTCGGTCTCGAGCGCTTCAACGCCCGCATGCGCGCCAAGAACTTCACGCAGGCCGACCTCCCTGCGCTGATGGCGTTTCTCCACCGTCGCGGCGTGAAAGGCTACGTCACTTTTAACACCCTCGTCTTCGCCAACGAGCTCGCCGACGCCACCGACTTCGCGCGCACCATCATCGCCGCCGGCGTCGATGCCGCCATCGTGCAAGACGTCGGTCTCTGCCGCCTAATTCGCGCGCTCTCGCCCGACTTTCCGATTCACTGCTCCACGCAGATGACGATCACCAGCGCCGCCGGTGTCGCCTTCGCCCGCGATCTCGGCGCGCAACTCGTCGTCCTCGCCCGCGAAAACTCCCTAGCGGACATAACCGCGATCCAAACGGCGCAACGCCTCGATCCTTCGACTTTCAACCCTCAACTTTCAACTCCTCCAGCGGCCATGCCGCTGGAGGTCTTCGTGCACGGCGCGCTCTGCGTCGCCTACTCGGGACAGTGCCTCACCAGCGAATCGCTCGGCGGCCGCTCCGCCAACCGCGGCGAATGCGCCCAGGCTTGCCGCCTCCCCTACGATCTCATCGCCGACGGCCAGCAGGTCCCCCTCGGCGACCGCCGCTACCTTCTCAGCCCGCAGGATCTCTCCGGGCTCGAAGTTCTCCCCGAGCTCGTCCGCGCCGGCGTCGCCTCGCTGAAAATCGAAGGCCGCCTCAAATCCGCCGAATACGTCGCCAGCATCACCCGCGTTTACCGCCAGGCTCTCGACGAGCTTTGCGGCGTTGAAAGCTCCAAGTTGAAAGTTGAAAGCCGGAACCCTGGCAGCGAAGTCGCCGTCGTCGCTCCGTCTTTCAACTCTCAACCTTCAACTGTCAACTCGGCCGCACCTGTATCCGCCGCCAGCTACGAGCTGCAGATGGCCTTCTCCCGCGGCCTCGCCCCCGGCTGGTTCTGCGGCACCGACAACCAGGCGCTCGTCCACGCCCGCTTCGGCACCAAGCGCGGCGTCTTCCTCGGCGAAGTCACCCGCGTGCAAAACGAATCCGTTTCGCTCCGCCTCGCCGCGCCGCTCAAGCCCGGCGACGGCATCGTCTTCGATGCCGGCCACCCCGACGAGCGCGAGGAAGGCGGCCGCGTCTATCAGGTCGATGCTCGCGGCCCCGAGACCACCTTCCGCTTCGGTCACGGCGACATCGACTGGCGCCGCGTGCGCCCCGGCCAGCTCGTCTGGAAAACCAACGACCCCGCGCTCGACCGCGAGCTGCGCGCCACGTTCGAGGGCGACCAGATCCGCTTCCAGCGCCCCCTCGCACTCGAAGTCCACGGCCACGCCGGCGCGCCGCTCACGCTCATCGCCAACGACGGCCACGGCCACGTCGTCAAAACCGCCTCCGCCCTTCCCCTCGCCCCCGCCGCGAAACAACCGCTTACCCCCGAGCGCCTGCGCGAACAGCTCGGCCGCCTCGGCGGCACTCCCTTCCAGCTCGGTGCCCTCACCTCCCACCTCGAAGGCGACGTCATTCTTCCCGTCAGCGAATTAAACCGCCTCCGCCGCGCAACCGTCTCCGCCATCGAAACTCTCCGCACCGCACCGCTGCGCTGGACCGTCACGGATTCCTCCCCTTCAACTTTCAACTTTCCACCTTCAACTGCTCCGGCAGCTTCGCCGCCGGAGCTGATCGCCGTCATCCGCGCCCTTGACCAGCTCGACGCCGCCTGGTCCGCCGGTGCGCGAACGCTCTACTGCGAATTCGAAAACCCCAAGCACTACCGCGACGCCGTCGCCCGCTTCCGCACGCTGCAGAACTCCGAACCTTCAACTTTCAACTCTCAACTTACCTCCAGCATCTGGGTCGCCCCGCCCCGCATCTTCAAACCCGGCGAAGAGTGGATTCTCCGCCAAGTCCGTTCCTGCGAAGCCGACGGCTACCTCGTCCGCAACTACGACCACCTCGCGTTCTTCGCCGCCGACCGCAAGCGCGGCGACTTCTCGCTCAACGTCGCCAACCCCTGGACCGCCGGCTATTTTCTAAAAAACCACGGCCTCGAGCGTGTCACCGCCAGCTACGACCTCAACCACGCCCAGCTCGAGGCGCTCCTCCTCGCCGCGCCCGGCGCGTGGTTCGACATCACCATCCATCAGCATATGCCGATGTTTCACATGGAGCACTGCGTGTTCTGCGCGTTTCTCACCACCGGCAAGGACTACCGCGACTGCGGCCGGCCCTGCGACACCCGCCGCGTCACCCTCCGGGACCGTGTCGGTGCCGAACTCCCGCTCAAGGCCGACGTCGGCTGCCGCAACACCGTGTTCAACAACCGCGCCCAAACCGGCGCCGAATACGTCGCCCGCCTCCTCGCCCGCGGCGCGCGCAGCTTCCGCGTGGAGTTCGTCAATGAGCCGCCCGACGAAGTCGTCCACACGCTGACGCGCTATGGCCAGCTCCTGCGCGGCGAAATCAGCGGCGCCGACCTCTGGCGCGAGCTGAAACTCCTCAACCAGCTCGGCGTCACCCGCGGCCAGATGGAAACCGCCCCACAAGTCATCCACCGCAAAGCGTGAGGTTGATTAACGCGAGTTGCCGTTATCTCTGTCAGACGATCTCGCGCGCGTCGCGGTCCGGCAGCGGCGGGAACGGCGCGCCGGGCAGCGTCTGATACCAGTAGGCCACCGACGCGATGTCGTCCTGCAAGGCGTGGTAGCGTGTATTCGGCAGGCCGTGTTCGCGCCAGCCGAGCGCCTGCATCGTCACGCGCAGATCCTGCTTGAAGAACACCGGGTCCTGCAGGTGAAAGCGATACAGCGTCATCCGCGCCCCGGTCTGAAGGGATTTGCCGACGACGTGCTGGAAGCCGAAGAAGGGCGCCGAGAAATTGTTCTCGTCGAAACACCAAGCGCCACCGAAATAGTCCTCGGTGCCCGTGCCGCAGATCGTCGGCCACTCGCGGTCGCCGTCGAGATACATCTTGATCTCGCCCTCGCCCCACCAGCCAGACGTGTTTTGCTGCCAGCTCATGAACGTGCCAACGTAGTGCCCGTGACCGCGCACACCGTCGAGAATCGTGTAAACCTCCTTGTAGGGCACGGGATTCGTCCGGCGAAACTGCGCGTGCAGGTAGAGGCTGTCCTCCGGCACAGGTTCGAGCGTGTAGTTGATGGTGTAGAAGAAGTGCGCGAGATCGACGGGCGAGTCGTTCTGCACGGTGATGCGCGCGTGGCGTCGGAACGGCATAGGGAAAAAGCAGTTCATGCCGCCCTTCGGGTTCACGTTGACCGGCAGCGCGGTGATGTTCTGGTCGCGCCCCCACGACTGGCACATGAAGTCGCCGACCGGGCACTCCACGGACGGATGCTCCTGCCCTTCCCAATAGATGCGGAGAATGACCTGCCGGCGCAGCTTCTGGTCGAAGGTGATCCACATGTGCCGGATGACGCCCGGACCGGCATTGTCCATAATCGTGACGGTCTCGCCGGACTTGATGGACAGGCACGGCGAGGCTTTCCAGCCGCGCCCGAGGTGGTGGCCCTGCTCGACGGCGATGGGGAGCAGCGAGGTTTCCTTGGTGGCCATGCCGCCGGCGCCCTTTTCGCCGCGAAAATTTTCCGCCGAGAGCGAGCGCGACTCGGCCTGGCGTTTGAGAAAGATGGTGGAGAGATCGATGGATGAGTTCATGGGTAAGATTAACTGCGCGCTTCGAATGCGCCATCGGCGCGCTTGGCGACGAACCGACGGAGTTCGAGCATCATCAACGTCGCCGACACCTTTGCCGCGGGCAATCCCGTTTGGGTCGCCAGGGCGTCCGGCGTTAGAATCGCCCCACCGGCAAAGCATGCGATGACGGTCGCCTCGTCCGGCGACAACCCGCTCGGCGCCGCGGGCGGCGCACCTTCCTTGTCCGGAATCGGCTGCGGGCGCAGACCGTCGAGGTAGTTCAGTTCCGACAGGATGTCGTCAACGCCCGTGAGCAGAGTGGCGCCGTCGCGGATGAGCTGGTGGCAACCCGCACTAGTCGGCTGGTCGATCCGCCCAGGCACCGCATAGATCAGCCGCCCCTGCTCACCGGCGAAGCGGGCAGTGATCATGGCGCCACCAGCCACGTCGGTTTCAACGACCACGGTCGCTTCGCAAATGCCCGCCACGACGCGGTTGCGCATGGGGAAACTCTGGCGGTCGGCGCGGCGACCGAAGGGAAACTCCGAGAGAATCACGCCCTCCGCCTCGATCCGGCGGTAGAGTTCCAAGTTTTCCGGCGGGTGGATGATGTCGATGCCGCAGCCGAGGATCGCGGCGGTCTTTCCGCCGACCGAGAGAGCTCCTTCGTGCGCCGCGGTGTCGATGCCACGGGCGAGCCCGCTGACGATACAGAAACCCAGCCGCACCAGTTCAGCGGCAAGTTTTTTCGCCGTGGTCTGACCGTAGAGCGTCGTCCGCCGCGAGCCGACGATAGCGATGCATGGCTGCCCGAACTCGTAGCGGCCCTTGCGGTAGAGCGCGATGGGCGGATCGTTGATTTCCTGGAGCAGTTTCGGGTAGCCGGCGTCGTGCGTCGTGATGAAGTCCGCCCCGCTCTGCGCCATGCGTTCCTCCTCACGAGCCAGATCGAAGTGTTGTTGCCACGCGCCGATCGTTGCGCTGATGACCGGGCAGACGCCCCGGACCATTTCCAGCCGACGCGCCCCGGCGGAAAACACCGCTCGCGGGTCGCCGCCGAGTTCCTCCAGCAGCCGGTTGAGCGTGATCGGACCGATATTGGGCAGCGCGTTCAGCACTAGCAGCGCCTGTCGCTCGGTCAGCTCCACATTCATGGCAGATTGATCCGCAGCGCCGCCGGTAAATAGTCGAGCAACTGCGTCGTGTTCACCGCCACCTGGCCCTTGTCGCGCGCCAACAGATCCGCCGCACGTCCGTGCCAGACAACGCCGCGGCAGGCGGCGAGCACCGGGTCGCCGGGAGTTTGCGCCAGCAACCCGCCGATCAGACCCGCCAGCAAGTCGCCGCTCCCGCCGCGAGCCAGCACCGGTCCTCCGAAAAGACTGTAATAAACCGTCGGTCCGTCGCACACGCGCGTGATCGGGCCTTTCCGCACCAGCGTCGCGCTGGAGGGTTTCGCTCGAGTGATCCGTTCGAATTCTCCGGCGTGCGGCGTGAGCACGCGCGCAGCTTTGCCCGCGCGCACTATGTCCGGTTGCAGCGCATCAGCGTCGATCACCAGTGGAACGGTCACCGATTTCACAATTTCCGCCGCCAGCGCGAGTGTCTCCTGTTCTCGGCCGAGGCCGGGGCCAAGCACGAGCGCCGTGGCGCGGTCAATTCGCTCCCCTAGGAGATGAAAACCCTCGAGCGCGAGGCCGCCCTCAGGCGCCTCCGGCCAGCCGACCCACATTGCCTCCGGCGCGCGCGCCGCATAGGCAGGCACCAGCGATTCGGGCACGAACGCGGTCACGAGCCCGACGCCGCTGCGCAGCGCGGACAACACCGTCATCAGCACCGCGCCGGGATAATGCATAGAACCACCGAGCACGAAGACGTGGCCGTAGGTGCGCTTGTCGGTGGCCGGGGATCGAAGCGCGGTGAGCGGTGCCAGCACTGCGGACGTGAGCACGCGATTGGCGCCGGGCGCTTCGTCGCCAAAGAAACCAAGGTCGAGATACCGCAGCCGGCCGGCTTTCGGTTGATCGAGGAGCGGCGTCTTCACCGAGCCGGTGGCATAGGTAATATCGGCACAATAGAGCCCCGCGCTCGGCAGATCGACCGCGGCGCGCAGACGGATGGGCAGCGCATTCACGCGGCCGATGAATTCCGCCACGCTCGGCTCGACCGGCGGACGAAACTGGAAACCAAAAATGCCATCGAGGCAGAGGTCGTAACCGCAAGCGGGCGCGACTCCCGCCGTCACACGGCCCCCGGCGATTTGAGCCAGATCGCGCCACGCCCGCGCGGCGAGTGGACGCAACGGCCGTTCGCCAAAGACGAAAAACGCCTCGGCCGTGGCCAGCGGATATTTGGCGAGGATTTCCGCCGCAGCGATCAGCGCGTCACCGCCGTTGTGGCCTTTGCCCACGAGCACGAGCAGGCGGCCGGCGGCGGGGAAGCCGCCGATTTCCAAAAAATCTGCCAGCACCGCCTCCGCCACCGCGCGACCGGCCTGCTGCATCGCCGCCCACTCCTTCGCCTCGTTGCCGCCAAAGCGTTCCTGCTCCAGGCTGCGCGCCTCGTCGCAGGAGAGAATGGGATGGCTCGCGGCGATCATGATCAGGGTTTGCCGCTCGGATCGATCGGCATTTGTGCCGATGGCTTCTGGATCGAATTAGTGATGGCCTTCCAATCTTCCTGCGCCTTCTCGTGCAGCCATTCCTGCCGCATCGCCTCCGTCTCCGTGAAACGTAGCGGACAGTCGGGATCCTTGACGCCGTGGGTAAGAATAGGCCGGGTCAGACGGTCGAGCGGCCGGTAGTAGAAATTGCCTCCACTGCGGAGCACCTCGTAATAATGGTTGAATGCCTTCGTCTCCGAGTCCCAGAGGGCAACCTCCGTCAGGTCGTGCTCCCAAACGGCATGGCTCCCCCACTCGGCGAAGACTGCCTCAATCGTGGTGAGATCGCGTTTAGCGTGCTCACCGGCAGCAGCGACCGCTTTCGTTGGCTCCCGCCGGCGCGGCGCCTCGGTCTTTTGCTCGTCGGTCGGAAGCAACCAGACGAATGCAGCGCCAAGAATGAAACCGAGCAAAATCCACGACGGAGTCTTGGACAGTTGCCGTGCAGACGGAGGCCGCGGAGCGTCGGTGTCATCCATGGGCGTCAGCTACGCACCAGGGCGGCCACCGCCATGGCGTGTGTTTCCGTGTGCGAGAGCGAAAGTAGCACGCCTGTCGCGCCAACTTGCGCCAGCAGCGCCTGCGCCTTGTCGTCGAGCCGGACCAGCGGCTCGTTGCGCGCGCCGTGATAGACGGACACGGAGGTCCACTCCAGATGCGGGCCGATGCCGGTAGTGAAAGCCTTCGACACCGCCTCTTTGGCGGCCCAGCGCGCGGCATAGTGCTTGTAGGGGTGGCCGAGCTTCGAGCAATAGTGGCGCTCGTCCGCGGTGAACACGCGGTGCAGGAACCGCTCGCCGTGCCGCTCCAGCACGCCGCAAATCCGCTCCACCTCGATCAGATCGCAACCGATCCCCACGAGGACGCCGCCGGGCGGCAGGGCAATGGCCGGGCCGCCGCTCATGCGTTCATCCGGGTTTTCATCTCGCGGACCGCTTCCTCGATCCCGGCGAACAGGGCGCGGCTCACGATGCTGTGCCCGATGTTGAGCTCGTGCAGGTGCGGCAGCGTGCGCACCTCGGCGATGTTGACGTAATTGATGCCATGCCCGGCGTTGACCGTGAGGCCGCAGTCGTGCGCACGGGCGCAGCCAAGCCGCAGGCGCTGGAGTTCCTTCGCGCGGGACGAGGTGTGAAAGGCGTTGGCATAGGAACCGGTGTGCAACTCGACCCAAGGGGCCGCGAGCTGCGCCGCGAGCTCGATCTGCGGCTCGTTGGGGTCGATGAAGAGGCTGGTTTTGATGTCGGCGGCGTTCATGGCGTCCACGACGGCGCGGACGCGGTCGCGGTTGGCCACGACGTCGAGCCCGCCCTCGGTCGTGATTTCCTCGCGGTTTTCGGGGACGAGGCAGACGGAGTCGGGCTTCAGCTGGAGCGCGAAGGCCGTCATGGCCGGCGTGCAGGCCATCTCGAGGTTGAGGCGCGTGGCGATCGTCTCACGGAGCCGCCAGACGTCGCGCTCCTGGATGTGCCGGCGGTCTTCGCGGAGGTGCACGGTGATGCCGTCGGCCCCAGCCCGCTCGGCCAGGACGGCCAGCGTGACGGGATCAGGCTCGATGGCGCCGCCGGCGGTGGCAACAGCTTGCCGGTAGCGCGCCTGCCGCAGGGTGGCACAGTGGTCGATATTGACGCCGAGGAGAATCATGGGGCGAAGGTTTGACGCCATTAAGCGGCCGGTGATTCTCCAACGCAAAAACGAAATGACCACACCGCCAGATAGCGCCAGCCCCGTTCCCGCCGCGCAGCCGCGACCGCCGGCCCCGCGGGAAAACATGCTCGTGAACCTCGCATTTAACATTGCGATCCCCGCAGTCATCATGGCGCAGTTGAGCAAGGAAACCCGGCTCGGACCGGCGTGGGGCCTCGTGCTCGCGCTGCTTTTTCCGCTCAGCTACGGCGTCTATGACTTTGTCGCCCGGAAAAAAACCAACTTCATCTCGGTGCTCGGTTTCATCGGCGTGCTGCTGAGCGGCGTGCTGGGCCTGCTCAAGCTCGACGGGCAGTGGTTCGCCGTGAAAGACGCCGCCATCCCCTCGCTCATCGGGCTGGCGCTGCTGATTTCCCTACGGTCGCGCGAGCCCTTCGTGAAGACGCTGCTATTCAACGATGCCGTGATGGATGTGGCGCGCGTGGAGGCGGCGCTACGGGACCGCGGCAACGAGCAGCGTTTCGCGGGGCTGCTGCGGCAATGCACGCTCATCGTGGCCGCAGCGTTCTTCATTAGCGCCGCGCTGGCCTACGTCCTTGCCCGCTACCTGCTGAAAAGCCCGGGCGGCACGGCAGAGTTCAACGCCGAGCTGGCGAAGATGCACTTGCTGAGCTGGCCGGTGATCGTCGTGCCCAGCATGATCATGATGATGCTGGCCATGTGGCGGCTCATCCATGGACTAAAGGAACTCACGGCACTGGCGACCGAAGATCTCTTCCACCCGGAGCCAAAGAAAAAGGCGACCGGGCCGGCCGCCTGAGACTTTCTCCGGCTGACGAACCGGGGTTACTTGCGCAGGTCGATCGGTACGTAGTCCCGCTTGACCGGGCCGACGTAGATCTGGCGCGGGCGGTAGATTTTGTTTTTCGGATTGGAAGCGACTTCCTTCCAATGGGCGATCCAGCCAGGCATGCGACCGATGGCGAACATCACGGTGAACATGTTCTGCGGGATGCCGAGGGCGCGCATGATCAGGCCCGAGTAGAAATCGACGTTCGGGTAGAGCTTGCGCGAGATGAAGTAGTCGTCGCTCAGGGCAACCTCCTCGAGTTTCATGGCGATGTTGAGCAACGGGTCGTCCTTGATACCAAGCGAGGCGAGCGCCTTGTAAAAACTCGCCTTGATGATCTTCGCCCGCGGGTCATAGTTGCGATAAACGCGATGGCCGAAGCCCATGAGCCGGTGACCGCCCTTGCCCAATCGCGCGGCCTCGATGAACTTCGTGCCGTCGTCGCCCTCGGCGTGGATGCTCTCCAACATGTCAATGACCGCCATGTTGGCGCCACCGTGAAGGGGGCCCCAGAGTGCGCAGACGCCGGCGGCGACAGAGGCGAACAGGTTGGCGCCTGACGAGGCGACCATGCGCACCGTCGAGGTCGAGCAGTTCTGCTCGTGGTCGGCGTGGAGGAGCAGAAAAAGATTGAGCGCCTGCGCGACTTCGGGCGTCGGCAGATAGTCCTCGTAGGGTTGCGAGAACATCATGTGCAGGAAGTTTTCGCAGTAGGGCAGCGAGCGCTTCGGGTAAATGTAAGGCAGGCCGCGGCTCTTGCGGTAGGACATCGCGGCAATAGTCCGGACTTTCGAGATGGCGATGGCGGCGGCTTCATCGAAATTGGCGAGGTCCTCCTGCACGCGGTTGGTCGCGAGGTGCGGATAGTAGCAGCCGAGGGAGTTGAGCAGCGCGGACAGAATCGCCATCGGATGCGAGCCGATCGGAAATCCTTCGAACAGATGGTCCATCGCTGAGTGCACTGGCGCGTGCTCGCACAGCAGGTTGGTGAGTTGCAGGCGCTGGGCCGGGGTCGGCAGCGTGCCATTGATGATGAGATAGGCCGTTTCCGCAAACGTGGAATGCTCAGCCAGCTGCTCGATCGGATAGCCACGGTAGCGGAGAATGCCGGCATCGCCATCGATAAACGTGATGTCACTGAGGCACGAACCGGTGTTGCCGAAACCGTCGTCGTAGGTGATATAACCGGTCTGTGCACGGACGTTGCGGACGTCGATGGCTTTCTCACCTTCGGAACCGACGATGGTGGGGAGAACGTATTCCTTACCTTCGATTTTGAGAACAGCGTCGTTGGGCATAAACTGAAATGAAGCGATTGCGGGACGCTTGCCAAGCGCGTTGCGCGCCAACAGAGCCGGAACCGCCGAAAATAAGCCCACAGCGTGCGCCGAGGTGAAAAAGTTATGTCCCAGTGGCGGCCAACCCGGCGAAATTCCGGTAGATCTGCAGGCCCTTGGCCTGGCTCTTTTCGGGGTGAAACTGGGTGGCGAAGCAACGCCCGCGCGCGATCGCCGCGCAGAAGGCGCCGCCATAATCACACTCCCCGAGCACGAGCGCGGGGTCCGTCGGCACGCAGTAATAACTGTGGACAAAATAGAAGGCTTCGCCGTCAGGCGCGAGGCCGGAGGCGAGAGGAGAATGGGGCTGCGTAAAGCGCACGGTGTTCCAGCCCATATGCGGGATCTTGAACTCGGACGGGCGGCGGAACCGGACCACGCGGCCGGGCAAGATTCCCAGGCCGGTGACGCTGCCTTCCTCTGAATTTTCAAATAGTGCCTGCATGCCGAGGCAGACCCCGAGAAACGGCCGGTCGGTGGCGATCCAGTCCCGCACCGTCGCGGCGAGACCCGTGGCGCGGAGCGAGGCTACGCAGTCGCGTAGCGCGCCGACGCCCGGCAACACGAGTCCGGTGGCACCGCTGGCGGCGACCTCGGCGGGCGTGCGGACGACGCGCGGCACCGCGCCGATCACCTCAAGGGCTTTGGTGACGCTGCGGAGGTTGCAGATTCCGTTGTCGATGACAGCGATGGTGGACATGTGTAGGAGCGGCTTTATGCCGCGACCCGAATGCGATGCAATTCCATCGCGGCGTAAAGCCGCTCCTACAGCATACCCTTGGTCGAGGGCAACTGGCCGGCGGTGCGGGGGTCGATCTGCGTGGCGGCGTCGAGCGCGCGGGCGAAGGCCTTGAAGATTGCCTCGGCCACGTGATGCGGTTCCTCGCCGTAGAGGAGTTCGACGTGCAGGTTGGCGCCGAGCGCGTTGCTGAACGCGCGGCAAAATTCCTTCACGAGGATGATATTGAAATCGCGCACGAACATCGTGGGCGACTCCACGTTGTAAACCAAGTGGGGCCGGCCGCCGACATCGACGACGACGCGGGCCAGCGACTCGTCCATAGGGAGGATGAAGCAGCCGTAGCGGCGGATACCGAGCTTGCCGCCGAGCGCCTCTTTGAAGGCCTGGCCGAGCACTAGGCCGACGTCCTCGACGGTATGATGGTAGTCCACGTCGGTGTCGCCCTTGGCCTTCGCGGTGAGGTCGAAGAGGCCGTGCTTGGCGAAGAGCGTGAGCATGTGGTCGAGGAACGGCACGCCGGTGTCGATCTTCGCCGTGCCGGTGCCGTCCACCGCGAGGGTGAGCGCGATGTCGGTTTCGGCCGTCTTGCGGGTGACGGTCGCTATGCGTTGGGAAGTGCCTTTAGCCATGCGTCAAGGGTGTCGTTGAGGACGCGCATCTCCGCGTCTGTGCCGACGCTGACGCGGAGAAACGCTGCGGTCAAGGCGTGGCTCGGGAAGTGGCGGACGAGCACTTTCCGGGCGCAGAGGAAGTCGTAGGCGGCCTTGGCGACCACCGGGCCGCTCTCGCCGTGGGCGTTTTTCGGCTCGGTGAAAATAAAGTTGGCCTGCGAAGGATAGGTGAACCAGCCGCGGGCGGCGAACGCGCTCACGGCGGCGTCGCGCGTCGCCCTGATCCGCTCGACAACGGTGGCATAGTAGCCGGGATCGCCGAGGGCGGCGACGGCTGCGGCCTGAGAGAGCCGGTTGACGTTGTAGCTGTCGCGCACGCGGTCGAGCACGTCGATGATCCCGGGATGCGCGAGGGCGTAGCCGACGCGGATCCCGGCGAGTGCGTAGGCCTTCGAGAGCGTGCGGACGATGACGAGGTTCGGGTGCCGCGCGAGGAGCGGAATGGCATTTTCGCGGGCGAAAGGCGCATAGGCTTCGTCAACCACGAGCAGGCCGCGGAAGGTAGCGAGGATGCGCTCGAGGTCGGCGTTGGCGAAGGCGACGCCGGTCGGGGCGTTGGGCGACGTGAGGAAAAACGCGCGCGCGGTCGAGGCGGCGATGCGCTCAAACGGCAGCGCCATCGAGCGGTCGAGCGGGATCACGGCGCTGCGGCCGTCCTGGATTTCGACGAGCACCGGGTAGAGCGAGTAGCTGGGGAAGGTGTAACCGGTGGCAGCGTCACGCGTGCAGAACGCGCGGATGAGGAGGTTGAGGATGTCGTCGGAGCCGTTGCCGATGACGACGTTTTCCTCGCGGAGGCCGTGGAGCGACGCGACGGCGGCGCGCAGCGGGAGGCTCTTCGGGTTGGGATAGAGCCGCAACGAGGCGCCGTCGTCGCCGATCTCGCTGCGCAGGGCCTCGGCGACGCGCGGGCTCGGCGGATAAGGGCACTCGTTGGTGTTGAGTTTCACCCAACCGGGTTCGGTCGGCTGCAGGCCCGGCGTGTAGGCGTGAAGCTTCGCGACGTGCGGAAGCGCGAGGTCGGACGGGTTCACAGGCGGATTTTGACTGAGCGGCCGTGGGCGTCGAGGCGCTCCATCGCGGCGAAGGCGGCGACGACGGGCTCGCCCTTTTTGACGCTGGCCCGGTCGTAGCGGATGAGGCTGGTGCGGCGCTGGAAGTCGGCCACGCGCAGTCCGCTGAAGAAACGTCCAGCGCGGCCCGTCGGCAGCACATGGCTCGGGCCGGCAGTGAAATCGCCAAGGGCGGTCGGCGTGTGGTTGCCGAGCATGATCGCTCCGGCGGTGGTGATCGCCTTCGTCAGCTTGGCGGCCGCCGCGTCACCGACGAGGAGTTCAAGGTGTTCGGAGGCGACGTAGTTGGCGACCTCGGCGGCCTGCGCGAGAGTTTTCACCTCGATGGCGAGGAAACCTTCGGACAGGACGCGCTGCGTTTTTTCGGCGCGTGTGATCAGGGGCAACTGCACCTCGACCTCCGCGGCGATGGCGGCGATGATCTTGGCGGAGGTGGCGACGAGATAGATTTTTTCTCGGCCGGAGCCGTGCTCGGCCTGCGCGAGGAGGTCGGCAGCGGCATAGTCAGCGCGGGCGTGTTCGTTGGCAATGATCATCACTTCGCTCGGGCCGGGCAGCGAATCGACGCCGACGGTGCCGAAGACCTGGCGCTTGGCCTCGCAGACGTAGGCGTTGCCGGGGCCGAAAATTTTGTCCACCGGCCGAATCGTCGCGGTGCCGAAGGCCATGGCGCCGATCGCCTGCACGCCGCCGACGCGATAGACCTCGTCAACGCCGAGCAGGTGCAGCGCGGCGAGGAGGCCGCCGGCGACTTTGCCCGTGGCGTCCGACGGCGTGAATACCGCGACTTCGGGGCAGCCCGCGATCTTCGCGAGAGCGACGGTCATCAGCACCGTCGAAACGAGCGGCACCTGGCCGCCGGGCACGTAGAGGCCGACGCGGCGGATGGGGTCAAATTTCTCACCCACCAGCGCGCCATGCGGGTTGCGCGCCGTCCAGCCTTGGGCGAGGCCGCGGCGGTTGAATGCCACAATGCTGTCGAGCGCGGCCACGAGGGCGCGGCGCTCGGCGGCCGAGAGGCGTTTCGCCGCGGTGGCGAGATCGGCGGGGCGCACGCGGAATTCGCGGGCGCGCAGCTTGGCGCCGTCGAACTTGGCCGCATAGTAGACGACGGCCTCGTCGCCCCGCGTCCGGACATCGGCCAAAATGGCGGCGACCGAGTCGGCGATTTCACGCGATACGACGGCACCGCGGCAAAACGCGGCGAGTTCGTCGGCGAAGTCTTTTTCAGTGAATTTCAGTAGGCGCACGGCAGCAGGGAAAACTCAGCGGACACTGCCGCAAGCGCGAGCAGTCATTTCGTCGAGAGCGACGGAATCGCGAAAAGGCTGTCGGGGAAGGTCTCGTTCAGGGTGATCTTGGAAAAGGTGATGTTAATCTGCTGCGTGCCTCCGTCGGGCAGTTTGCTGGTGTTGGTGATGGTTTTGGGAAACCGGACGCCGTTGACCATGATCTCGCCCTGCTCGCGAATGCTGCCCCCCGACTCGGTTTCCGTGAGCACGAGTCGGCCGGTGGCTTGGTCGAAATAACGGGTGAACACGATGGCGTCGGAGTGCATGAAGGCGATTTTGCGGCAGGCGACTCCGTCCAAAGTGACCGCACCCTGATCGACCACCTTGCCGCCTTCACGCTCGATACCGCGGAAAAACGCGAGGTTCTGCCAGGTGTTGGCCCGGAGGCGCTTGATCTGGTCCTTGCCCAGCAACTGGAGGCTCCAGCGCGCCGGATCTTTCGGCTCCTGGGTGCGCTGCCACGCATCGTAGTTGTCGAGCGCAGTGATCTCGACGCCTTTGCCTGACGTGGCGGTGATGCGCTGCCGGAAAGGGGCTTGGAAAATGATCTCGATCGCGACCTGCGTCTTGTCGGCCGGGTCGGCGGCGGTGAGCGCACCAAGATAGTGGATGGACTTGACGGCCTTGAGCGCGGCTTCGGTGCCCAAGTAAGCCCGCGCCTTGGCGATGATGGGCAACTCAGCCCGGGCGGAGACCGCGCACACCACCAGCGACAGCAAAGTAGGGAAGAAAAGGCGGAAGCGGGATTTGGTCATGGGAGGGAGTTTGGGAAAGTTTTGCGCGCGTGAAAAGACCGCGTTGCGAGATTATTCCCACTCGATGGTCGCAGGGGGCTTGGAGCTGATGTCGAGGACTACGCGGCTGACGCCCCGGACCTCGTTGGTGATACGGCTGGAGATTTTCTGCAGCAGGTCGTGCGGGAGCTTGGCCCAGTCGGCGGTCATGGCATCGACACTCTCGACGACGCGGAGGGCGATGACGTAGTCGTAGGTGCGCTCGTCGCCGAAGACGCCGACGGTGCGCACGGGCAGAAACACCGCGAAGGACTGCCAGACTTTCCAGTAGTGGCCCGAGGCCATCATTTCCTCCTGCAGCACATGGTCGGCGTTGCGGAGGATTTCGAGATTCTGCTCGGTAATCTCGCCCATGACGCGCACGCCGAGACCGGGACCGGGGAAGGGCTGGCGCCAAACGACCTCCTTCGGCAGGCCCAGCGCGGCACCGACGCGGCGGACTTCGTCTTTGAACAGCTCGCGCAGTGGCTCGACGAGCTTGAGCTTCATCCGCGCGGGCAGGCCGCCGACATTGTGGTGGGTCTTGATGAGCGAGGCCGGGTTGTTGCCGATGGAAACACTCTCGATGACGTCGGGGTAGAGCGTGCCCTGGGCGAGAAACTCGGCGCTGCCCTTGATCGACTTCAGGGATTTCTCAAACACCCCGACGAAGGTGCGGCCGATGATCTTGCGCTTCTTCTCGGGCTCGGTGACGCCCTTGAGCCGGCGCAGGAACAGCCGCGAGGCGTCCACGACGCGCAGGTCGATATGAAAATGCCGGCCATAGAGCTGCTGCACGTAGTCGCGCTCGCCCTTGCGGAGGAGGCCGTTGTCCACGAAGACACAGGTGAGCTGGCGGCCGATGGCTTTGTGCAGCAGCGCCGCGGCGACCGAAGAGTCCACTCCGCCCGAGAGGCCGAGGATGACACGCGACTTGCCGACCTTGGCGCGGATTTCCGCCACCGTGTGCGCGATGAAATCCTTCGTCGTCCAGTCCTGCTGCGCGACGCACACGCGGAGGAGAAAATTGCGGATCATATCCACGCCGCGCTCGGTGTGAAAAACCTCGGGGTGGAACTGGATGCCGTAGAAACCCCTCTTGGCGTCCTCGATGCCGGCAAACGGCGAGTTCTCGGAGACGGCGGTGGCGACAAAACCGGGCGGGAGTTTGGTGAGCTTGTCGCCGTGGGAATTCCAGACGCGCAGCCGGCGTGGCAACCCGGCGAAGAGCTTGCCGGGTTTTTTGATAGTTAGGTGGCCGTGGCCGTATTCGCGCGCCTGGCTGTGGGCGACCTTGCCGCCGAGGAAATGGCCCATGAGTTGCACGCCGTAGCAAATGCCGAGCACTGGCACGCCGAGGGTGAAGATGACGGGATCGGGATGCGGCGCGGTCTTCGCATAGACGCTTTGCGGGCCGCCCGAGAGAATGATGCCCACGACGCCGTCGGCCCGCAATTGCGCGGCCGGCGTCGAGAAGTGGTAGATTTTCGAGTAAACTTGGCACTCGCGGATGCGCCGCGCGATGACTTGGGTGAGCTGGGAACCGAAATCAAGGACAGCGATGGTCTGAGGCATGTGGCGTGGTGGGAAAGGAACAGGACAACGCTAATCCCGGAGCGACCGCAAGAGAGATCAGCGCGTTGTCGCGCCCACAGGCGCATTCCGGTGTTATGGCATCAGAATTTCAGGCGGGCGTTCTCGTGGCCGCAGCGGGGACAGGGGCTGAGTTCGACGCTGGCCCGGGCGGTGTAGAGGTGGTCGCAGCGGATGCAGTGAAAGGTCGTCTTGCGGCGCTCGCGTTCGAAGCGCCGGTGGTCGCGGCGGTCGTAATACAACCACAGGCCGAGAAACAGCGCAGCGACCAGCAGGCCGTAAACGACGGTGGCGACGGTCAGATCGAACATAGGGGCAAGCTAAAATAAAAACGCGCCGAAGGTAAACTTCAGCGCGTGGAAAAATGCAGGGCGTGTCCGGGGGGACGCGCGCCCGGTCCTCAAGCCTGCGCGGCAGGCGCGTCCGGAGCCGCAGTAACGGTTTCCGTGGTCGCGGCCGGGGCGGACTCGGCGGGAGCGACCTTGGGTTTCTTGCCCTTGGCAGCGCGCTTGCCCTTCGACTTCGTGTAGCCGACATCCTCGGCCTTCACGAACTCGATGAGCGCGAGCTCTGCGGCGTCGCCGAGGCGCTGCTGACCGAGTTTGTAGATGCGGGTGTAGCCGCCGGGGCGGTTGGCGAATTCCTTGACGGTTTCGTTGAAGAGCTTGGTGACGGCGGTCTCGTCGCGCACGTCGCTGAGTGCGAGGCGGCGGAGGTGAATGGCGTCCTTGCGCTCGGCCTTGCCCGCGGCCTTTTTGGCCTTGGTGATGACCTTCTCGATGAAGGGCCGGAGGGCCTTGGCTTTGGCCAAAGTGGTTTGGATGCGACCGTGGGTGATGAGCGCGGCGGCGAGATTGGACATCATCGCCCGGCGGTGCTCGACGGTCACTCCCAAGGAAGCGTGGTGTTTGTTATGACGCATTGTTTTTTGGTTTTAAGCGGTGCCCGATCGGCAATCCGGTCGCAGCGTTGCGCGGCAGCGGACGGCGCGAGCACCGAAATTGAAATGACTCAGGGTTCCTTCTTCGTGTCGAGGAGGCGCTCGTCGAACTTCATACCGAGCGACAGACCGAGGGCTTCGAGCTTCTCCTTGATTTCGTTGAGGGATTTTTTTCCGAAGTTGCGATACTTGAGCATCTCCTGCTCGGTCTTCATCGCCAGCTCGCCGACGGTGGTGATGTTGGCGTTGTTGAGGCAGTTGGCGGCGCGGACGGAAAGCTCGATTTCGTTGACCGACATGTTGAGGAGCTTGCGGAGCTTGTTCTGCTCCTCGCTGACCTCGCTCTGCTGGTTGTCGAACTCGAAGGTCTCCTCGCTGACGCGGTCGAACACGTCGAGGTGGTGCTTGAGGATCGAGGCGGACTGCTTGAGGGCGTCGTCGGGGGTGATGCGGCCGTCGGTCCAGATTTCGAGGACGAGCTTGTCGTAGTCGGTGATCTGGCCGACACGGGTGGCCTCGACGGAATACTTCACGAGGCGGACAGGAGAGAAGAGGGAGTCGATTGGGATGACGCCGATGGCCTGCTCCTCCTTCTTGTTGGCTTCACCGGGATAGTAACCGCGGCCGGTCTTGATCTCGATCTCGGCCTCGAAGGTGCGCTTCTGGTCGAGGGTGCAGATGACCTGATCGGGGTTGACGATGGAGATATTGGCGTCGGCCTGAATGTCGGCGGCGGTGACCGCGCCAGACTTCGTGACCTTGATCAGGAGCGTGATGGGTTCGCGTTTCTGGGAGACGATGAGAATCTTTTTGAGATTCAGGACGATGTCGGTGACGTCCTCGACGACGCCGTCGATGGACTGGAACTCGTGGTTCACGCTGTCGATCTTGATCGACGAGATCGCGGCGCCCTCAATGGAGCTGAGGAGGACGCGGCGGAGCGAGTTGCCGACGGTGTGGCCATAACCGGCCTCAAAGGGCTCGGCAATGAACTTGGCGTAGGTTGGCGTGGCGCCTTCCTCGACCTTGGTGAGTTTGTTGGGCAGTTCGAACTTTCCGAGGCGTTTTGGCATGGTGATGAACCCTGACGGTTAAGGGAGAAGTGAAGAAGTGTGATGGAGAGCGGGCTCAGAAGCGCGAGTAGAACTCGACGATGAGTTGTTCGTTGACGCCCTGTTCCATTTCGTCGCGGGTGGGCAGACGATTGGCGACGGCCTTGAAGGCCTCGGCGTTCATGGTGAGCCAGCCGGGGACATTGCGGATGCGGTTTTCCTCAAGGCAGCGCGTGGCGAGCTGGCGGGAGGCGGGCGAGTTCTTGACCTCGATCTCGTCGCCCGGCTGCACGTTGTAGCTGGCAATGTCGACCTTGTGACCGTTGACGCGGATGTGGCCGTGGTTGACGAACTGGCGGGCGGCGGCGCGGCTCTTGGCGAGGCCGAGGAGATAGACGACGCTGTCGAGGCGGGTCTCGAGGAGCTGGAGGAAGCGCTCGCCGGTGACGCCGCGCTCCTTCTTGGCGTTTTCGAAGACGCGCCGGAACTGGCGCTCAAGCAGGCCGTAGATGAAACGCAGCTTTTGTTTTTCGTTGAGGCCGACGGCGTATTCGGAGACCTTGCGGCGCATCTTTGCGCCGTGCACACCGGAGGGATACGGGCGACGTTCGAACGCCTTGCCAGAGCCAAGAATGTGAACGCCAAAGCGGCGACTGATGCGGGTGGTGGGGCCGGTATAACGAGCCATGGAATTTTAGATTTTAGATTTTGGATTTTCGATTGCCGGCGGATTACACGCGGCGGCGTTTGCGCGGGCGGCAGCCGTTGTGCGGAATCGGCGTAACATCGACAATCGAAGTGATTTCGAGGCCGATCGCCTGCAAGGCGCGGATGGCGGAGTCGCGCCCGAGACCGGGGCCCGAGACACGGATCACGATATCCTTGAGACCATGCGACATGGCGTTGCGGGCTGCGTCCTGCGCCACGATCTGCGCGGCGTAGGCGGTGGATTTGCGCGAGCCGCGGAAGTTGCACTTGCCGGCGCTGGACCAGGCGATGACCTGGCCCTTGTGGTCAGTGATCGAGACGATGGTGTTGTTGAACGAGGCGAGCACGTTGGCGAAGCCCGAGACGACGTTCTTGGAGCCCTTGGCCTTGCGGACCTTAATGGTGCCGAGTTCCTCCTTGAGGAGATCTTCGGCGGTGGGCTGCTTGGCCACGCCACCGATGAGTTCGACCGGTTTGGCCGGGACGCCAGGCGCGGCGGCAGCGGGCGCGGCGGCGGCACCGGGGGCAGCGCCCTCGGCAGCAGCAGCAGCGGCGGCGGCAGCCTTGAGGCCTTTCGCCTTTTTCTCGGCAGGCGTGGCGGCGGGAGCGTCGGGCGCGCCAGCGGCGGCGGGTTTCGCGTGTTTTTCTTTCTTGGGAGCTGACTTTTCTTCGGCCATGAGCGTAAGGGATTAGGCGGCGGTAGCGGTTTCCTTGACTTTGGTGACACCAACGGTCTTGCGCGGACCCTTGCGGGTGCGGGCGTTGGTGCGGGTGCGCTGACCGCGGACCGGGAGGGAGCGGCGGTGGCGGACACCGCGATAGCAGTTGATGGCCTGCAGGCGCTTCAAATTGGCCGCGATTTCGCGGCGGAGATCGCCCTCAAGCACCCATTTGTGCTCGGTGATGACATGCACGATCTTGTTGAGTTGCTCCTCCGTGAGGTCTTGGGCGCGCATGTTGGCGTCGAGGCCTGCCTCTTTGACGATAATTTCGGCACGGGTGGTTCCGATGCCGTTGATGTAACGGAGGGAATACGCGACTTTCTTTTTCGCGGGGATTTCTACACCGAGGAGACGTGGCATGTTTTAGTTTGGTTGAAAGTTGATGGTTGAAAGTTGAAAGGCGGGAAAATTTTAAGCGGAAACTTGAGCTGGGCCGGGACGCGGGAGTGTGAGGATCTCGGGACCGCGGTCGGTCGTGAGGACGGTGTGTTCGAAGTGCGCGGAGGGTGAACCGTCGGTGCTGACCACCGTCCAGCCGTCTGCGAGGACTTTCGTCTTGTGGCCTCCGAGGTTGACCATAGGCTCAATCGCGAGCGTCATGCCGGGCCTGATTTTGTCGCCGGTGCCCTTGCGCCCGAAGTTCGGGATCTCGGGCGGTTCGTGCATCGCAAGGCCGACGCCGTGGCCGACCATGTCGCGCACCACGCTGAAACCGGCCGACTCCACATAGATTTGGATGGTGGAGGAGATGTCGCCGATGCGGTTGCCGATCTGGGCCTGACGGATGCCGAGGTCGAGCGCTTCGCGGGTGACGCGGAGGAGTTTCGCGATTTCCGGGGCCACCGGGCCGACCGGCATCGTGCAGGCGTTGTCGCCGACGTAGCCGTTGTGCCAGACCACGATGTCGAGGGAAACGATGTCCCCGTCGCGCAGGATGCGCCGAAACGAAGGGATACCGTGAACGACCTCGTCGTTGACCGAGATGCAGGTGTGGGCGGGATAGCGACGCGAACCGTGCTGATAACCGTAACAGGCGCTGCGGGCGCCATGGCGGGCGATCGCATCGCGACCCGCCTCTTCCAAGTCTTGCGTCGTGATACCGGGCCGAACGAGGGGCTTGAGCGACTCAAGCACCGCGGCGGCAATGGCACACGCCTCCCGCATGCGGGCGATCCCATCTTTGTTTTTGATCGGGATCGTCATTGGGCGAGAGCGCCCGGCTCCGTGAGGAGGCCGAGCGTGCAATAGTGAGCGACGACCGGCCCGGGGGCACCGGACTCGGCGGCGATGACGGCGTTAAGCGCCTCATCCCGGGCATCGAGCCATTCGTCGAACACTTTGGCTTGGAGCAGCGTAGCCGGGAAGTCCGTGAGGACAAAACCCGCATCAGGTTTGCGCGCGAAGAACCACCGGCGCAGCAGCGCCAAGGTGGTGGCTTCATCCGCCCCGGTGGAGCTGGGGCGGCGCGAAATCTCCGACCGCATCAATTTGGCGGGAGAGACGTGCTCAAGATTCAAAGAACGAACCCAGGTCATCAGATTTTCAGGATGAAAAGCGGGTAAACCGAGGAGAATGAGCTTGGTCTTGGCCGGAGGGCCGGACCGAGCGAAGGGGTCGGTGATGAAGGCCATCGCGACCAGAGTAAAGAACTAAAGGGCGAACTTTTGGATCGCCCAGGAAATAATGCCGATCAAGAAGATGAGGAGCACTGGCACGCCCAGTTTCAGGAGGGAGTCGGAGCTGAGAGCCTCGCCCGTCATGCCCATCGGCGTCGCGCTGCGGGCGCGGAGGCGCCCCTTCTTCAGGAAGCCGTCGTAATGGCGCTGGAGGAGGAAGGTTTCGACCTGGCGCATGGTGTCGAGAATGACACCGACGGTAATCAGCATGCCGGTGCCGCCGAAGAAGACGGCTATGCGCTGGGGAACTTCGAGTTCAAAGAGCAGCACGTCGGGCATGACCGCGATGATCGTCAGGAAGACGGCACCGGCCAGGGTCAGGCGCGTCATGATGAAGTCGAGGAACTGGGCGGTCGGCTCGCCGGGGCGCACGCCGGGGATGTAGCCGCCGTATTTCTTGAGGTCGTCGGCGATCTGGATCGGCTTGAACATGACGGAGACCCAGAAATAGCTGAAGAAGAGGATCAGCGTGCCATAAAGGGCGTAGTAGGTCCAGTGGCCCCGGAGCAGGTCAGCGGAGATTTCGCGCAGGAACTTAATGTCCATCGCGGAGCCAGCCCAGGAGAAGATTTGCTGCGGGAAAAGCAAAATCGCGCTGGCGAAGATGACGGGCATGACGCCGGAGTAGTTGACTTTGAGGGGCAGGAACGAGCTCTGGCCGCCCATGACTTTGTTGCCGACGACACGTTTGGCGTATTGGACGGGAATCTTTCGCTGGCCCTGAACGACGAGGATGATGCCCATCGTCACGGCGAGGAAGAGCGCCAGCATGATCACCGCCTGCAGCACACCGAGGTTGGAGCCGGTGCCAATGGGGCGGACAAACATCTGGTAGGTCGCCGCGGCAGCGCCGGGGATGTCGGCCAAAATGCCGACGGTGATTAGGAGTGAGACGCCGTTGCCGATGCCGCGCTGAGTGATCTGTTCACCGAGCCACATCAGCAACATGGTGCCGGCGGTCATGAAGATGACCGAGGTGATGAGGAAGCTCAGTTTGCTCACGATCACGATATGGCCGTAAACGTTGACGTCGTAGCCCGGGAAGAGCCGGCCGGGGTTCTCCAAGGCGAGAATCAGCAGCGTGCCCTGGATCAGACAGATGAGCAGCGTGGCGTAGCGGGTATATTGGGTGAGTTTCTGGCGGCC
This sequence comes from uncultured Opitutia bacterium, assembly GCA_903877135.1. GTDB lineage: Bacteria > Verrucomicrobiota > Verrucomicrobiia > Opitutales > Opitutaceae > CAIRCN01. The sequence goes on along the minus strand of CAIRCN010000014.1, from coordinate 58,237 downwards.
GACGTCGCCCTCTTGCTGCAGACGGCTGAGCATCGGAACCACCGCGGTCATCAGTTGGAAGATGATCGACGCACTGATGTAGGGCATAATGCCAAGCGCCGCGATGGCGCCCTTCACGAGCGCACCGCCTGTGAACATGTTGTAGAGGCCCACCAACGAGCCACCGCCGCTGGCCGTCTGTTCGGCAAAGAAATTCTGCAGCGGGTGCGGATCAATGCCCGGCAGCGGAATGTGCGCAGCCACGCGGGCCACAAAGAGGAGCGCCAGCGTGTAGAAGATGCGCGAGCGCAGCTCGGGAATCTTCAGCGAATTGGTGAACGCGGAAAACATGGGGAGAAACGTCAGCCGACGATGGCTTGGCCGCCTGCCTTCTCGATCTTGGCCTTGGCGGATTCGGAGAATTTGGCGGCGGTGATCTTGAGCGCGCGGCTCAGTTCGCCGTCGCCGAGAATCTTGACGGCCAATTCGCCAGCACGGATGAGGCCGGCGGCGGCGAGCGAGGTGGCATTGACTTCGGTGACACTGGCATCGAGGGAAGCGAGGTCGCCGACATTCAGCACCGCCATCTCAACGCGATGGTTGTAATTGTTGAAGCCGCGATGCGGGAGCTTACGATAGAGTGGCATCTGGCCGCCTTCGAAGCCGGGGCGGATGCTGCTGCCGGAGCGGGCCGACTGACCTTTGCCGCCGCGACCGCTGGTCTTGCCGTGGCCGCTGCCTTCGCCGCAGCCGACGCGCTTCTTGCGGTGCACCGCACCGGCAACGTTCTTGAGTTCGTGGAGTTTCATGATGGTTCCTCAGTGGGGGCGCCCCACCCCGCCAATGCGCGGAGCAGGACTCGGATTGGTTCGTTGGAAAAACTCAGCTGATCTTGCGCACAGCGGCGATATTCTCGGCGAGACGGAGTTGGAGGAGACCGTTGAGCGTGGCGTGGACGACGGCGATGTGGTTCGAGGAACCCATCGACTTCGTGAGGATGTTCTTCACGCCAGCCGCCTCGAGGACCGCGCGCACACCGCCGCCGGCGATGAGGCCGGTGCCGGGCGAGGCGGGTTTGAGCAGCACTTTACCGCCGTCGTAAACACCGAGGACGTCGTGGGGAATCGTGTCACCCTTGAGCTTCACATTGACCATGTGCTTGTGAGCGTTGGCGGTGCCTTTCTTGATGGCGTCGGGGACTTCGTTGGCCTTACCGTAGCCGATGCCGACCTTGCCCTTGCCATCGCCGACGACGGCGAGGGCGGCGAAGGAGAAGCGTCGTCCGCCCTTCACGACCTTGGCGCAGCGATTGATGAAGACGACCTTCTCGATCATCGTTGGGCCGTCGCCCTCGGGCTTGGCGTCGCGGTTGTCGCGACGCGGGCCGCGATTGCCACCGGGACCGCGATTGCCACCCTGACCGCCACGGTTGAACTGGCGGGGGGCGCGGCGCTCGGCGGCAGCGGGAGCGGCGGTTTCGGGTGCGGATGCAGCGGCTTCAGGAGCAGCGGGCGTGGGGGTCTCGGGAACAGAAGTAGGTTCGGTGCTCATGCTTGATTAGAATTGAAGGCCACAGGCGCGGGCGGCGTCGGCGAACACTTTGACTTTGCCGTGATACGGTGCGCCGCTGCGGTCGAATACGACCGATGCGAGGCCGGCGGCCTTGGCCTTGGCGGCGAAAGCGACGCCAAGCGTCTTGGCGCCGGCAAGGTTGGCCTTGAGTTTTCCCTTGCGGAGCTCGGGGTCGAGACTGCCGAGGAAGACGAGCGTCGTGCCAGCATCGTCGTCGATCGCCTGCGCGTAGACGTGCTTCGAGGTGAAGCGGACGCAGAGGCGCGGACGGGCGGCGGTGCCTTTGACTTTTTTGCGGATTCTCCAGCGGCGTTTCTGGAGGAGGATGGCTTTGGAAGTGCTCATGGGATTGGTCCCGGACAAATGATGGATAGGAGGAGGATGGCGCGGACCCTTAGGCGACGGTTTTGCCTTCCTTGCGGCGGACGCGTTCGCCAACGATGCGGACACCCTTGCCCTTGTAGGGCTCGGGCGGATAGTAGCTACGGATTTCCGCGGTGACGGCGCCGACCAGCTGCTTGTCCGCGCCCTCGACCTTGACTTTCGTCTGGTCGGTGACGGTGACTTTTATGCCGGCTGGGATTTCCATCACGATCGGATGAGAGTAGCCGAGCGCGAGATCGAGCGCTGTGCCCTTGAGGTTGGCCTTGAAGCCGACGCCTTGGATTTCGAGGTCCTTGACGTAGCCTTCGGTCACGCCTTTGACCATGCCGGCGACAATGGAGCGCGCTGTGCCATACATGGCGTTGGCAAAGCGGGTGTGCTCCACCGGCGCGAAGATGACCTTATTGTCGGCCACGGTGACTTTGACGACGGGCGAAAAGGTTTTCTGAACCTTGCCCTTGGGCCCCTCGACCAAGACGGTGCCGTCGGTGACGGTGACCTTGACCTTGTCGGGGATGAGAACGGGTTGTTTGCCGATGCGGCTCATGGTGCTTGGTTCCTTACCAGACGTTGCAGATCAGTTCGCCACCGGCCTTGTGGCGGCGGCAGTCTTGGTCCTTCATCAGGCCCATCGAAGTTGAGAGGATGCTGATGCCGAGACCGTTGAGGACGCGCGGAATCTCGGTATAGCGATAGTAAAGACGGCGACCCGGCGTGGAGACTCGGGTGAGGCCAGTGAGGGCGGGAGCACCGTCGACATACTTGACGGTAACGACGAGGGCCTTGTGGCCCTGCGCGTCGACGCCGTCCTTGTAGTCGGTAATGTAGCCTTCGGCCTTGAGAATCGCGGCGATGCTTTCACGGAGCTTGGAGTGCGGGGAAGCGCACTCGGTGAGACCGGCCTTCGACGCATTGCGGAGGCGGGTCAGGAAATCACTGATCGGATCGGTCATGGTGGATGTGGTTGGGTGGAGGCGCGCGGGTCATATCCGACCCCCGTGGCCAAAGGGTTTACCAGGAGGACTTGGTGACGCCGGGAATCTTGCCGGCCAGGGCGAGTTCGCGGAAGGTGATGCGGGAAACGCCAAACTGACCGATGAAACCGCGCGGGCGGCCGCTGAGGGAGCACCGGTTGCGGATGCGGATCTTCGAAGAGTTCTTCGGCAGTTTCGCGAGTTTCTTCTGGGCGGCGAAAAACTCGGTGTCGGAAATGGCCGGGTTGGCGAGGGTCGCCTTCAGGTCGCCACGCTGCTTGGCGAATTTGGCAACGAGGCGGATGCGCTTTTTATTACGCTCGATGGCGGAGGTCTTGGGCATGTTCGAAGGATGAGTTGGCGGATTTAAGCGACGGCGGGGACAGCAGGTTTGTGGGGATCGGTGGGCTTGACCGGCACGACCTCGATGCGGCGGAAGGGCATGCCGAGCAGCTTGAGCAGTTCGCGACCCTCGTCGTCGGTCTCGGCGGTCGTCACGATCGTGATATCGAGGCCGATGTGCTTCTTCACGTTTTCGACGGAGATTTCCGGGAAGATCGTGTGGTCGGTGATGCCGAGATTGTAATTGCCCTGGCCGTCGAGCTTGGAGCCGACGCCGCGGAAATCGCGGATGCTGGGGAGCGCGACCGCGAGGAGGCGGTAGAGAAATTCCCACATCGCGGGGCCGCGGAGGGTGACGCTGCAACCAACGACTTGGTTGGGCTTCAGCTTGAAATTGGCAATGGCCTTGCGCGCCTTGTTGAGGATCGGCTTCTGGCCGGCGATCAGGGCCATATCGCGGGCGACGTCGGCGATCTGATTCTTGTCGGCCTCGGCATCGATGCCCGAATTCAGGTTGATCTTGACGATCTTCGGCACCTGGTGCGCGTTTTTGTAGCCGCGGGTCTTCACCAACTCAGGAACAACCTGCTCGATGTAGACTTTTTTAAGGGAGGGAACGTAGCTCATTTTCGTTGCGACCGGATTACCGACCCGGAGGCGTTGAGTGTGGTGATTTTATGGGAAAAGGGTGCAGTAACGCAGGCGCAGGGCCGGGTTGGCAAGCGCGCTGTCGCGCAAACTCAGGCGACGGTGGCGGGGGCGGCTTTCTTTCGTTTGCTCGCGTCGAAGACCGACTGGAGCATGAGGTTGGAGATGTGCACGGAGCCTTCGCGCTCGGCGATGGTGCCCTGCGGATGCTCCTGCGATTTTTTTAGGTGGCGCTTGATCATCGCGACACCTTCGACGCGGGCGCGGGACTTGGCGGCGAGCACCTCGAGGATTTTGCCAGACTTGCCCTTGTGGGAGCCGGCGATGACGACGACCTGATCGCCGCGTTTGACGTGGAATTTCTGGGTCATGTTAGAGAACCTCCGGAGCGAGCGAGATGATCTTCATGAAATTTTTCGAGCGAAGTTCGCGGGCCACGGGGCCGAAGATGCGGGTGCCTCGGGGATTGTTAGTTGCCGGATCGATAATGACGATGGCGTTGCTGTCGAAACGCAGGTAGCTACCGTCGGTGCGGCGGATGGGGGCCTTGGTGCGGACGACGACGGCCTTGGCGACCTCGCCTTTCTTCACGGTGGCCTCGGTGGCACTCTGCTTGATGTGCACGGTGATGATGTCGCCAACCCCCGCTGTGGCGGTGATCTGGCCTTTTTTACTAATCATCGCGGCTTTGCGAGCGCCGGTGTTGTCGGCGACTTCGAGAATGGAGCGCAGTTGAATCATGACGGGAGCCTCCTGTGGCGGGTAGGTTGGAGAAAGCCTCAGGCTTTCGTGATTTTGGTGGGGACGAGTTCGGCGACATCCTGCTCGGAGATCGCGACGGCGTCGGTGGTGACAGCTTTTTGGACGATCGAGACGACGCGCCAACGCTTGAGGCGGCTGAGCGGGCGGGTTTCCATCACCTCCACCTTGTCGCCGACCTTGGTCTCGTTCTTCTCGTCGTGGACGTGAAGGACGGTCTGGCGGTTGACGACCTTGTGGTAGAGGGGGTGCGGCGTTTTGTAGGCGACGGTGACTTTGACGGACTTGTCGCCGGAGCGGCTGCTGACGAAGCCGAGTTGGGTTTTGCGCTTGTTGCGCGAGCCGGGAGCGGAGGAAGACATGGTAAAGGAGGCGGGTTAGGCAGCGGTCGCTCAGGCGGCGGCAGGCTTGCGGTTCTTTTCGTTCAGGATGGTCTCGAGGCGGGCGATATCCTTGCGGAGCGTGCGGAGCTGGTCGGTCTTCTCGACCTGACCGGTCTGCTTGCGCAGGCGCAGTTGGAGGAGTTGCTCGCGGGTGTCGCGAATCTTGGTGGTGATCTCGTTGGGAGCGAGGTCGCGGATTTCTTTGGAAGTCATGACGGAGCGTCTTTCGGTTTTTCAGCTTAGGCGACGGTGCCTTCGCGCACAATAAAGCGGCAGTGGAAGGGCAGCTTGGCGTCGGCGAGGCGGAAGGCCTCCTTGGCGATGGAGAGGGACACGCCTGCGAGTTCGAAAAGGACGGCGCCGGGCTTTATGACGGCGACGTAGTATTCGACCGGGCCCTTGCCCTGGCCCATGCGGACCTCGGCGGGCTTCTTGGTGATCGGCTTGTGGGGAAACACGCGGATCCAGAGTTTGCCCTTGCGCTTGAGGTGGCGCGAGATGGTGACGCGCGCGGCTTCAATCTGCTGGCCAGTCATGGGACCGCGCGTGAGCGACTGGAGGCCGAATTCGCCGAAGGCGAGCGTGTTGCCACGCTTGGCGTTCCCGGCGCGGGAGCCTTTTTGGGATTTGCGGTATTTGGTGCGGGCGGGAGCGAGAGCCATGGGAGAATTCTCCTGAGAATTGTATTATCCGAGAAACGGATCAGTTGTTGTCGGACTCTTTTTTGCAGATCCAGCACTTGACGCCGATCTTGCCGTAAACGGTGAGGGCCTCGGAGAAACCGTAATCGATGTTCTCGCGGAGGGTATGGAGGGGCACGCGGCCCTTGCGCTGCCATTCGCGGCGGGCGATGTCCGCGCCGCCGAGGCGGCCCGAGCACTGGATGCGGATGCCCTCAGCGCCAAGCGTCATGGCCATTTCGACGGCTTTTTTCATGGCGCGGCGGAAGGCGATGCGGCGCTCGAGCTGGAGCGCGACGTTCTCGGCGACGAGCTGCGCCTCGATCTCAGGCTTCTTCACTTCCTGAATGTCTAGGAGAATTTCCTTGCCGGTGAGCTTCGCGAGCTCGTCCTTGATCTTCTCGATCTCCTGGCCCTTGCGGCCGATGACGATGCCTGGGCGGGCGGTGTAAATCTTGACGCGAACGCGGTTCGAGGCGCGCTCGATGAAGATGCGCGGCACGGAGGCCTGCTTGAGCTTCTCCATCAGCTTGGTGCGGATGATTTGGTCCTCAAGGAGGAGCTTCGGGAAATCTTTCTTCGTCGCATACCAGCGGGACTGCCAGTTGTGGCGAACAGCGAGACGGAAGCCGATCGGATTGGTCTTTTGGCCCATGGTGGTAAATTAGTTGGTGTTGCCGTCGGAGAGGACGATGCGGATGTGCGACATTTTCTTGCGGCGGGGCATCGCGGTGCCGCGGGCACCGGCCTTGAAGCGCTTCAGCACGGGGCCGCACTCGATTAGCGCGAGCTTCACGGTGAGGCTGTCGGCCGAGAGGTTGTTGTTGTTCTCGGCGTTGGCGATGGCGCTCTTGAGCGTCTTGGCGATGAGGCGGGCGGACTTGCGCGGGATGAGCGCGAGGTATTCGATGGCTTCCACGGCCTTGCGGCCTTGGATGATGCGCGAGATGTCGCGCATTTTCTTGGGCGACATGCGCGCGTAACGGGTGAGGGCTTGGACTTCCATGTTGGTGGTGACGATTCCGACTGTTCGGCGACAGCAGCGCGGGTGCGCCCTGCCCTTTGGGTTCGGTTTGGCGTGGTAAGGGTTAAAGGAGCTTAGATTTCCTTGCGGGTCATGCCACCGTGCGCCTTGAAGACGCGCGTAAGGGCAAACTCGCCGAGTTTGTGGCCGACCATGTTTTCGGTGACGTAGACGGCGATGAAGGCCTTGCCGTTGTGGACGCTGAACGTGTGGCCGACGAAGTCGGGCGTGATCGTCGAGCGGCGGGACCAGGTCTGGATGGGTTTCTTGACGCCGGTCTTGACTGCCTTCTCGATTTTCTCGAGCAGGTGGTAATCGACGAAGAAGCCTTTTTTGATTGAACGTGCCATGGTGGTGCGAAGGGGTCGGGGTTACTTCTGGCCACGCGGTTTGCGGCCGTTGTGGTGAACGATGATCTGGCTGTTCGAGAGCTTTGAACGGCGGCGGGTCGGGAAGCCCTTGGCGAGTTGGCCCCAGGGGGACACGAGCTGCTGGCGACCGCCACCACCTTTGGACTTGCCCTGGCCGCCACCGTTGGGGTGATCGACCGGGTTCATGGCCATACCGCGGACGGTCGGGCGCACGCCGAGCCAGCGCTTGCGGCCGGCCTTGCCGAGGGACTGCTTGTTGTGGTCGCCGTTGCCGACGATGCCGATGGTGGCGCGGCAATCCGCATGCACGCGGCGGAACTCGCCGGAGGGCATCTTGAGCTGGGCCTGGCCGTTCTCGACGCCGATCAGCTCGAGCGAGGTGCCGGCCGAGCGGGCGATCTGCGCGCCGCGACCGGGGATGAGCTCGACCGCGTGCACCTTGGTGGACGGCGGGATGAGCGAGAGGGGAAAGTTGTTGCCGACGACAAAGTCGTTGGTGGTGGCCTTGTTCGAGGCGACGATCTTCGCACCGGGCTTCAGGCCCTCGGGCGCGAGGATGTACTTCTTCACGCCGTTGGAGTAGCACACGAGCGCGATGTTCGAGGTGCGGTTGGGATCATACTCCAGCGCCTCGACGGTCGCGGGCTGGTCGAGGATGTCGCGCTTGAAGTCGATGATGCGATAGAGCTGCTTGTGGCCACCGCCGATGTGGCGGGTGGTCACGCGGCCGTAGACGTTGCGGCCGCCGGTCTTGGGCTTGGGCTCGGTAAGAGCCTTCTGGGGGCGTTTCTTGGACAGGCCTTCGCGCCGGTTCAGCGTGGTGAAGCGGCCCGAGGGCGTGAGCGGACGAAAGGAATGGATTGCCATGATGGGATTTCTCCAGAGGTGCGAAGTCGCGTTTAGACGAGCTCGATTTTGTCGCCGGCCTTGAGCGTCACGATCGCCTTCTTGTAGTCGGAGCCGATGCTCGGGCGGCCGGTTCGACTCTTTTTGTTTTTGCCTCGGTAGTTTTGGATGTTCACCCGGCGCACGGTGACCTTGAACGTCTGCTCGACGGCCGTGGCAACGGTGTGCTTGGTGGCACTCTTGAAGACCTCGAAGGTGTATTGTCCGAGTTCGGAGGAGAGCTTGTTGGACTTTTCCGTGAGACGGACGAGTTTGAGAACTTTGTCGGCTTGCATCAGTTTTTTCCTCCGTTGACGCGGGCGAGGATCGTCTCAAGCGCCTTGGTGCTGACGATGATTTTCTTGTATTGCGCGAGATCGAGCGTGTTGAGCTTCGCCGCATCCTGCAGGGAGACACGCTCAAGGTTGCGCGAGGCGCGGGCGGTAGCGACGGCGAACGGAGCGTCGACCAACAGCACCTTGCCCTTGGGGGCGATGCGGGTGACGACGACGTTCATGGCCTTTGTCTTAATTGTGGGAGCGACGAACTGCTCGATCACAGCGATTTCGCCGGCGATTGCGCGGTCGAAGAGGGCGCGGCTGAACGCGAGATCCTTCACCTTGGCGTTGATTTTCTTCGAGTAATCGCGGGGCTTCGGGCCGAACACGACACCACCACCACCCCACAAGGGCGAGCGGATGGAGCCGGCGCGGGCGCGACCGGTGCCCTTCTGGCGCCAGGGCTTTTTGCCGCCGCCGCGGACTTCGCCACGGGTTTTCGTGGAGTGCGTGCCCTGGCGGTTGTTGGCGTTGATGGCGACGATGACTTCCTTCACGGCCTGCAGGCCCTTGTCGCCTTCGAAGACGGGCAGACCGGCGAACTCTTGTTCGCTGCTGGTCGCGCCGTCGGAGCTAAATACGGTGAGTTTCATGGCTGGGTATCTCCGGTTCAGGCTTTGGCGGCAGCCTTGGGCTGGCCTTTGATGGCGGAGCGGACGACGACGTCGTCGCCGTTGGCGCCAGGAATCGCACCCTTCACGAGGATGAGGTTTTTCTCGGCGATGATTTTGATGACGCGCAGATTCTGCATCGTGCGGGAGTCGCCGCCCATGTGGCCGGGCATCGACTGGTTTTTCCACGTGCGGCCGGGGGTCTGGCGCATGCCGATCGAGCCGATGCGGCGGTGGAACATCGAGCCGTGCGCGGCGGGGCCGCCGGCGACGCGGAAGCGTTTGACGACGCCTTGGAAGCCCTTGCCCTTGCTGATGCCGCTGACATCGACGAGCTGGCCTTCGGTGAAGGCCGCGACAGTGACGACGTCGCCGACTTTGAGCGTGGAGGCGGCCGCGAGGCGGACTTCGCCAAGCACGCGGGGGGCGGACTGCAGGCCGGCCTTTTGGGCGTGGACGAGTTCGGCCTTGCTGGCGTTCTTGGTTTTCTTGGTGGCGAAACCGAGTTGGACGGCGTTGTAGCCGTCGGTGGCGACGGTCTTGACTTGGACGACCGAGCAGGGTCCAGCTTCGACCACGGAGACGGGGACCAAGACGTTTTGCGCGTCGTAGACCTGCGTCATGCCGAGTTTTTTGCCGAGGAGCGATGAGATCATGGGCTAAGTGGTAGGTGGAAGGGTTCCGTTTAATAACCTACATTAGTCGAGGCCTGGCGGTGCCACAGGGCACACAGGCAACTGCCAATGTTGTGAGTTAAAAAGTATTAGACGTTGATGGTGATATCGACGCCAGAGGGAAGGTTGAGTTTCTTGAGCTCGTCTACCGTCTGGGCGGTGGGCTCAATGATATCGATAAGGCGCTTGTGCGTCCGCGTCTCGAACTGCTCCATGGACTTCTTGTCCACATGCGGGGAGCGGTTGACGGAGAGCTTCTCGATGCGGGTGGGCAGCGGAATGGGGCCTGAGACGCGGGCGCCGGAGCGCTTGGCGGTCTCGACGATGTCCTGGGCGGACTGGTCGATCACTCGATAGTCGAAGCCCTGGAGTTTGATGCGGATGCGTTGGCCTTTCATGTCGGTAAAAAGAACGAAGGTTTAAGTGCGGGCAGGCCCCTTGGCATTGAGCTCGACGATTTTGGCGAGGAGAGAATTCGGCACCTGCTCGAAGTGCGACGGGGTGATACCGGCGCTGGCGCGGCCCTTCGAGAGCGAACGGATGTCGGTGACGTAGCCGAAGAGCAGTTCGAGCGGAACGTGGGCGGTGATGATGCACGCTCCGGTCTTGTTCTCCATACCCTGAATCTGACCGCGGCGGCGGTTGATGTCGCCCATGAGGTCGCCCTGGTATTCCTCGGGCGTGGTGACTTCGACGGCCATGATCGGTTCGAGGAGAATCGGCGTGGCCTGTTTCATCGCGTCCTTGAACGCGAAGATCCCGGCCATCTTGAACGCAAGTTCGGACGAGTCGACTTCATGGAACGAGCCGTCAGTAATGCGCACGATGATGTCGACCACCGGGAAGCCGGCGACGACACCGTTGTTGGAGCCTTCCATGATGCCCTCGATGGACGGCTTGATAAATTCCTTCGGGATGGAGCCGCCGACGATTTCATTGACGACCTCGATGCCCTTGCCCTTGACGTTCGGTTCGAGTGTGATGCAGACGTGGCCGTATTGGCCCTTGCCGCCCGACTGGCGGATGAACTTGCCCTCGCCTTCGGCGCGGCTCTTCACGGTTTCGCGGTAGGCGATCTGCGGTTTACCGGCGGTGGCCTCGACCTTGAACTCGCGCTTCATGCGGTCGCGGATGATGTCGAGGTGGAGTTCGCCCATGCCCGCAAGAATGGTCTGGCCCGTGTCCTGATCGGTCTTGACCTTGAGGGTCGGATCTTCGGCGACGAGGCGCTGGAGGGCGTTGCCCATCTTTTCCTGGTCGGCCTTCGAGTTGGGCTCGATGGACATCGAGATGACCGGCTCCGGGAAGGACGGCGGCTCGAGGCGGATGTCGAAATCCTCATCGCACAGCGTGTCGCCGGTGATGATGTCCTTGATGCCGACGACGGCGCAAATATCACCCGAATAGGCGAGGTCGATTTCCTCGCGCTCGATGGCGCGCATCAGCACGAGGCGGGAGACGCGCTCGGTGCGGCGGGTGCGCGGATTGTAAAGCGACATGCCGCGGGGCAGCGTGCCGGTGTAAACGCGGAAGAAGATGAGGCGGCCGACGAAAGGGTCGTTCCAGAGCTTAAAAGCGAGCCCAGCCATCTTGGCCTTGTCGCTGACGACAGCCTCGACGGTGTTGCCGTCGCTGTCCTGGCCCTGCATCGGGGGAACGTCGATCGGGCTCGGCAGGTAGTTGACAACGCAGTCGAGGAGGCGCTGCACGCCTTTCTTCTTGAACGCGGAGCCGGGGATGACGCCGGTGAACTGGAGGGAAATCGTCGCCTTACGCACGCCGAGCATCAGCTCTTCGACGCTGATTTCCTCGCCGTTGAGATATTTCTCCGCGATGACGTCGTCAAAGTCGGAGACGGCCTCGATGAGCTTGTCGCGGTATTCCTTCGTCTGCGCCACCATGTCAGCGGGCACCGGGTGCGTGACGGGGTTCATCCCGAGCACATCGTCCGGGTTTTCCTCAAAGAAATAGGCGACGTTCTGCACCAGATCGATGAGGCCGGAGAAATTCTCCTCCTTGCCGATGGGCAGGAAAATCGGGTGTGCGTTGGCCTTTAGCTTCTCGCGCATCTCGAAGACGGCGCGGAAAAAGTCGGCGCCAGTGCGGTCCATCTTGTTGATGAAAGCGACGCGCGGAACCTTGTATTTGTTGGCCTGCCGCCAGACGGTCTCGGACTGCGGCTGCACGCCGGCAACGGCGCAGAAGACGGCGACGGCGCCGTCGAGCACGCGGAGCGAGCGCTCCACCTCGGCCGTGAAGTCCACGTGTCCGGGGGTGTCGATGATGTTGATGCGCTGCTTGATGCCCTTCCACGGACCGCACGAGGCGTTCCAAGCGCAGGAAATGGCGGCAGCGGTGATGGTGATGCCGCGCTCACGTTCCTGTTCCATCCAGTCGGTCACTGTGGTGCCCTCGTGGACTTCGCCCATTTTGTGGACGGCGCCAGAGTAGAAAAGGATGCGCTCGGTCGTCGTGGTCTTGCCCGCATCAATGTGCGCGGCGATGCCAATGTTACGCGTCCATTCAAGCGGAAAGGGACGATCCTTGGCGTTGGCCGAGGAAATCTTGGCTTTGTCGGTGACGACAGTAATGACAGGTGCGGAGGCAGCAGACATGCGCGATGAGCTGGACTTACCAGCGGAGGTGGGCGAAGGCGCGATTGGCCTGGGCCATCTTATGGGTGTCTTCCTTTTTCTTCACGACGCCACCAGTGTTGTTATAGGCGTCGATGATTTCGGCGGCGAGCGCGTCCTTCATGGGGATGCCCTTGCGGCTGCCGGCGGCGGCGACGATCCAGCGCAACGCGAGGCTCTCCTGGCGCTCGAACGAAATTTCCACGGGCACCTGATAGGTCGCTCCACCCACGCGGCGGCTCTTCACCTCGAGGCGGGGGCGGGCGTTTTCCAGCGCCCCGAGCAGCAGGTCCACAGGATCGCCCTTTTCCAGCTTCTCGGACACCTTTTCGAACGCACCGTAAACGATGCGCTGGGCAAGGTTCTTCTTGCCGCTCTTCATGATGACGTTGACGAGGTGGGCCACAAGCGGACTCTTGTAGCGAATATCCGGTTCAGCGTGGCGTTTATCTGCTCTGTGGCGGCGTGACATGACGAGATGGTGTTTGGGAAAGAACGATTACTTGGCGGCCTTGGGGCGCTTCACGCCGTATTTGGAACGGCTGCGGCGGCGTTTTTCCACGCCGGTGGCATCGAGCGTGCCACGAACAATATGATAACGAACGCCGGGAAGATCCTTCACGCGGCCACCTCGAACGAGAACAATCGAGTGCTCCTGAAGATTATGGCCCTCGTCGGGGATGTAGGAAATAACTTCGTTGCCGTTGGTCAGACGGACTTTCGCGACCTTGCGGATGGCGGAATTGGGCTTCTTGGGGGTGCGGGTCATTACCTGCACGCAGACGCCGCGGCGGAAAGGATTGCCCGCCAAGGCTGGGGATTTCGACTTGGTGTGCACCTTGCGACGGCCTTTGCGCACGAGTTGGTTAATGGTCGGCATACGAATGATGGAGAGTGAAAATTGGAGAAAAGAGGAAGACGCTACCAAGTGCCAAATGCTGGGCAAGAACTTTTTGGCTAAAAGCAGCTAGTTTCGCGAATTCCCGGGATTAGGCCCCGGCTCGCGAGTGATAAGCGTTCATCAGCGAAACTGAAAACGCGCGGAAGGATTAGTGGGAGGGGTGAAAATCACCATCGTTCCGTGTAATACAAGCAGATTTGTGGGGGGATGAATTTTTTCCAAAAAAACGCCCGGCCGGTGAGGGCCGGGCGTAAACCCCACGGAGCAAAGCTCAACATGGGATTTTTGGCGGGAGGAAGGCCAAACGTGGCGACACAGCTCCATATGACAAGCGGAAATCGCTTCCGCCTATGAGCGACTGCTAAACCCTGATGCCTTGGGCGAGGTGATAGTAAACCTCGTTGTTGCGGAGAGTCTGCTTGAAGTCGGCGAGGCGCGTGTCGGCGTCGATCACGGCGAATTCGATGCCAGCGATGGTAGCAAAATCTTCGAGCATCTCCGTCGTGACGCTGTAACTGTAGCCCGTGTGGTGCGCGCCGCCGGCGAGAATCCATGCGGCGCACGCGGTCTTGAAGTCCGGCTTGCACTCCCACACAGCGCGCGCGACGGGGAGCTTTGGCAGCTTCGGTGTTTTAACGGCGGTGACTTCGTTGATGATGAGACGGAAACGGTTACCGAGATCAATGAGCGAAGCGTTGAGCGCGGGGCCGGCGGGCGCGTCGAACACGAGGCGCACGGGATCCTCGCGGCCGCCAATACCGAGCGGATGGACTTCCAGGGAAGGCTTGCCGGCGGCGATTGATTTGCAGATTTCGAGCATGTGTGCACCGAGGACTTGGTGGCCTTGCGGCGAGAGATGGTAGGTGTAGTCCTCCATGAACGAGGTGCCGCCGGGCAGGCCTTCACCCATGACTTTCATCGCGCGGAGGAGTGCGCAGGTTTTCCAGTCACCCTCGGCGCCGAAGCCGTAGCCGTCGGCCATGAGCCGCTGCACCGCCAGACCGGGCAATTGGCGCAACCCGTGCAAATCCTCGAACGTCGTCGTAAGACCCTTGAAGCCGCCTTCCGCCAGGAAGGCGCGCAGCCCGAGCTCGATGCGCGCGCCATAGCGAAGCGACTCGTGGCGCACGCCGCCCGCGCGGAGTTCCTTCGCAACGGCGTAGAGCGCTTCGAATTCGGAGCAGAGTTTGTCGATTTTTTTGGAGTTGATGCCGATGTCGGAAATTTTCGCAACGAGATCGCCGATGCCATAGCCGTTCGTCGCGAAACCGAAGCGCATCTCGGCCGCGACCTTGTCGCCCTCGGTCACAGCGACGTTGCGCATATTGTCGCCGAAGCGGCAGAATTTCGCGCCCTGCCAGTCGTGCCATGCGCGCACGGCGCGCATCCACGCGCCGATGCGGTCGTGCACCTCCGGATCGGACCAGTGGCCGACGACAACCTTGCGGCCGAGCCGCAGCCGCGTGTGCATGAACCCCGCTTCGCGGTCGCCGTGCGCGGCTTGGTTGAGGTTCATGAAATCCATGTCGATCGTTGCCCACGGCAGGTCGCGGTTGAACTGCGTGTGCAGGTGGAGAAACGGCTTCTTCAGCGTGGTGAGCCCTCGAATCCACATTTTCGCCGGGGAAAACGTGTGCATCCACAGAATGAACCCGGCGCAGTCGGCGTTGGAGTTGGCGTCGATGCAGAGCTGGGCAATTTCGTCGGGCGTGGTGAGCAATGCCTTGAACACCGTCTTGAGCGGGAGTTTTTTCGACGCGGCGAGCGCGGCGGCTACCTCGCGGGCGTTGGCGGCGACCTGCTTGAGCGGGCCGGGGCCATAGAGATGCTGCGAACCGCAGACGAACCAGATTTGAGGAGAGGCGAGGAGTTTCATTTTGCGAGGTCAGGCGTGAGACGCATCTTTAATGGCGAGGAGGTCTTTCATCACGCGCGAGAGGTCGGCAGATATCGTCACACCGCCGAACGCGTCGTGACACTGGCGATAGAGCGCGTAGAGTTGATTGTAGGGGGTTCGCGCGGCGGGTTTCGATTTGTAGGAGATCTTCTTGAGCGAGGTCATCGCCACCTGGGCTGTCGGGAAGTCAGGATGCGCGCCAGCGAGCACCGCGGCGGAGACCGCGGAGCCGAGCGCGCATGCTTGTGACGAGCCTGCGACGAACATCGTGCAGCCAGTAACGTCGGCGTAGATTTGCATGAGCAGTGGATTTTTTTCCGCGATGCCACCTGCGCAAACGACGCGGTCGATCGGCACGCCGTATTCCTTGAAGCGCTCGATGATGGCGCGGGCACCAAAGGCCGTCGCCTCGATCAGCGCGCGGTAAATCTCCGCCTGGGTCGTGTGCAGCGTCTGGCCAACGAGCAGGCCTGAAAGCGTGGGATCGACGAGGATCGTGCGGTTGCCGTTGTTCCAATCGAGCGCGAGGAGGCCGCTCTGGCCGGGGGCAAGTTTCGCTGCGGCCTTGGTGAGCTTCGCGTGCGTGGCGTCGTCGCCTTCGCACACGCCCTCCACCCACCACTTGAAAATATCGCCGACGGCGGACTGCCCCGCCTCGAGCCCGTAGTAGCCGGGGAGAATCGCGCCTTTGACGATGCCGCAGATGCCGGGGATGTCCGGCACGTTCTTATCCGCTGAGACCACGCCGCAATCGCAGGTGGAGGTGCCAATGACCTTGACGAGCGTGCCCTCGCGCACGCCGCTGCCGATCGCGCCATAGTGCACGTCCATCTCGCCGATGGCGATCGGAATGCCAGCAGGCAGGCCGAGCTTCGCGGCCCAGGCCTCGCTCAAACGACCGGCGCTCGCGGTGGCATCGTGGGCCTTGGGGTAGAGGTGGTCGCGCAGGGCGGCGAGCTTCGGGTCGAGTTTTCCCAAAAATTCCTTGTCGGGCAGCCCGCCCCATTCGTCGCAGTAAAGCGCCTTGTGACCAGCCATGCAGACGCCGCGTTGGATCTGAACCGGGTCGGTCACCCCGGCGAGCACGGAGGGGATCCAGTCGGCCAGTTCGACCCAGGAAAAAGCGGCGTCGTAGACCTGTGGCGCGACATTGAGGCAGTGCAGGATCTTCGACCAAAACCACTCGGAGGAATAGGTGTTGCCGCACTTCGCGATGAACTGCGGGCGGTGCTGCGCGGCGAGCGCCGTGATCTGGGCGGCCTCGCGCCAGCCGGTGTGGTCCTTCCACAGCCAGCATTGCGCGTTCAGATTTCGCTTCCACTTCTTCGAGAGCGCGAGCGGCACGTTTTTTGCGTCGACCGGAATCGGACTCGAGCCGGTCGTGTCGACGCCGAGGCCGATGATGCGCGCCGCAGCGAAACCCCGCTGCTTGCGCGCCTGCGCTAGCGCGCCCCGTACGCTCTTCTCCAGGCCGACGAGATAGTCGCCGGGATGCTGGCGCGCGAGGTGGTGGTCTCGGGCGTCGAGCAGGACGCCCTGCCGGCCGCTGGGATAGTTGACGACACAGGAGCCGAATTCCCTGCCGTCCGCGCAGCGCACGATGAGGCAGCGCACTGAGTTTGTGCCGTAGTCCAACCCGAGGGTAAACGTGGGAGCCATAGCGGCGCGCAGGTTACGCGCGCCGGAGCCCGGGAGTAAAGACCGGCGTTGGCCGGGGAGACGCGACGGTTCAGCCGAGGTATTCCCTGATCAATCGGCGCAGGACCGGCCGCACCGTGCGCGCCAGGGTCGGGTTGGCATAACCCATCCACGCCACGGCGGACGTCGTGTCGAGCGGCACGCGCAGCGGCCGTCCGTCGGGCGACTCCACGATGCCACCGGCCTCGCACAGGATCAGCTCCGTGCAGATGTCGTAGGGGTGGCAGACGAGCGGCGAGGTGTAGCCGAGTTTGGCGAACACGAGCGGGCGCAAGTCGCCGATCATCCGGTCGTGCCCGATGGCAATCTCGAAGAGCTGGCCGCCAGTGGAGATGTATTGGTCGTCAAAGACCAGCGGCGTCGTCGCACCGAGCCCATAGAGTTGGTCCCACAACGCCTCCTCGAGCTGCGAGGTGAGCGCCTTGCCCTCGGGGAAGAACCGTGCCAGCGAGGCGAAGCCGTGCCGGAAATCGCGCGCCCGGGATGGCTGCAGCCTGAAGCGCCGGCCGCGACCGGTGCCGGAGCGCACATCGATGGCTTCCGCCACCACGCCACGGCCGCGCACAGCGCTGAGCTGGTCGCCGCGCCATTGCTTGCTCGTGGGCAGCTCGGTCATCGCCGCGACAACGATGTCGCCGAGATGGGTCTTCTTCCCCCGCTGTGGCGCGAGCGCGGCCAGTGCCCAGGCGGGGCGCTTGTCATACATGAGGTTTCGCGTGCCGTCGATGGGATCGAGGATGCACTTCAATATCGTCTTCGCCACCGGCGTGCCGCGGGGAAACGTAACCGCCTCGTTGTCCTCGATGCCCTCCATCACCAACTCGACCGGCCACGCGCGCGGCCAGTGCTCCTCGAACCACGCAAAAATCGCCTCCTCGGAAATCTTGTCGACCTCGTAAATGGTGTCGGCGGCAGTGACGGCGGCGACCCGGGCGAAGCGGTGGGCGCTGCGTTGGCGCGCCGCGATCAGTGCGTCGCGGATCGTGTTCTGCAACGCGCAGAGGAGCTTCCGGGCGAGTTCGAGTTGGGGGGTGGTCATGCGAGCGTCCGACGGAAACCCGGAAGCAGTCCGGCACCGAGGGGAGGATTCATCCGCGCATGCTTGCGGAGCGACGGGCGAAATTCCAGAGGGAACTGGACGGCGTGGCGGCAAGGGTTCACCGGGCACTTTGCGCGAATCACGGCGGGCAGGTCGGTCAATTTGCACGGAATTAGCCCGGTCGTGAACCCATCCCGCCGCCAGTGTGAATTTTACCGCGCTCGCCCACAATGACTTGGACCATGCGCAGCGCCGCTGGCACGCCGCGAGGTAGAGAGAACGCATTTCGACACGATCACCGTTCTCCCCATGCTGACAAACTCCCCCGACCCCTTGTTCAAGTCCGCCAGTTCCCGCCAGTTTGAAAAAAATCCGACTGCCGTAACCGAAGCCACACTCGATGCGGAGTTGGTCCGCCGGTTTAGGGCGGGCGATGAGGCCCCATTCGCCGAGATCATGACGCGCTACCGCAACAAGATTTTCAACCTGACGCTCGGCATGCTCCGCGACCGCGCCGATGCCGAGGAGATCACACAGGACACCTTCATCCGCGCGCACCGCGGCCTGGCGAATTTTCGTGGCGACTCGTCTCTCGCGACCTGGCTCTACCGCATCGCTGTCAACCTCGCTCGGAACCGCTACTGGTATTACCGCCGCCGGCACCGGCAGGATTCGCTGTCGTTTGACCACGCGCTCGGCACCGACAGCGCGGCGACGTTTTCTGACCTGATCGCCAGCTCGGAGCATGATCCCGCGCAGCAAACCGTCGCCGGCGAGTTCGCCGCCCTCGTCGACGCATGCCTCGCGCAACTGGACCCGATGCACCGCGAAATTCTCGTGCTGCGCAGCGTGCTCGGCCGACCCTACGAGGAGATTGCCGCCACGCTCGGTCTCAACGTCGGCACCGTGAAAAGTCGCCTCTCCCGCGCCCGCGAAAATCTGCGGGCCCGGCTCGCCGCCGTCTGCCCCGAGTTCGCGCCCGAGGCCGCGCCCAGTGAGTGGTTCCTGCCAGCCCGAGCCCTCTACGGCCGCCCCGCCATCGCCTGCGCCTGAAGCAGCCGCGTCGGGGTGTTCCTGTCGCGAACAACAGTTTCCGTATCGAACGGGTTTTACCCGACCATACCGAGGTGGACTACACAGTTGAGGGGACCCGCAACAGCGACAGATAAACGAAGGACATTCAGCGAGAGTGGCGTGCTTCACAAGGGAACCTCAATCCGCTCCGACTTTCCTCATCGGGCTCGCCCGATGTTCAACAATCATGGGATGATGTGGCCGTCGGATTCGAAGCGGAGGAGCGTGGCCACCGGGTAAGTGTGGCCATCACGCACGAGCTCTTCGCTGAGGACACATTCCTTGAGCCGGCCGTTTTCGTGCAGTTTGATCGATTGGTTGACGAGACCGCCTCTGCAGGGGATCCCTTGGATGCGGGTGTCGTGGCGGAGAAAATATTCTTTGAGCGATCCGCTCGGAAAGAACGCGGCCTGAACGCCTGTTGATCCGCCGCTGCCCCGGCACAGGTGACCCTGCACCTCCGTGTCGCGCGGGAATGCGCAGACGGTGACGACACCATTCTCATCTTGGAACACCCAAGTGTCGGCAGGAATCGTGAACCGGCCAAGATTGATTTCCCTAGAAGACGTGAAGCCGACAGGTACGCTGTTGGGGCGGAGATGGACCCAGCCTTGCTTGCACGGACGCCCACCGATGAGCGTGTCCTCCTTGAGCTGGCCAATCACAAGACCATTATCCTCGATCCTTACCTTGCTAAAAGCCACGCCCTGAACCGTCACATCGTGTTTCCAATCGAAGCAGCCCGCGAGGAACAACGACGCGGCCTGAACTAACAGCAGCAGAATAGAATTGGTTGTTTTCATGGATGTATGTTCCTCGCTGGACAAATGGTCGTTATCATCGAGACAGGCTGACACAGAGAGAATACACGAATCGGGGCCGATGCGTAAATTGATAAATCCTGATGCAACCCATCACTTGGGCAGATACCCTCACCCCCTCGTAGTCGGCTGGTGTGCGAGCAGCGGACCGAAACAATGGCGCCGGAAAATCGGAGACGGACAAAAAGCCAAAGGGGGCAGGTCGCAGATAATGATGTCGCGAATCAGCCCGGAGAGAGCGTCGACTACGCGACCCGATCCCATCCAATCATCCCATGGCCAAGCCCAGCTTGAGGCGTTCGCCTCCGAGACAACGGCCGCGCCAAGTCTCGAACTTTGGCGGGCGACACCCGAACAGTGACCCTGCTTCGCCGAGGCTACGAAGGGCGCGCGCGTGGCGAGTGGCAGGCGGGAGGCCGTGTTGCCGGAACTCACCGGCGAGTGTTGGTGGCGACGGAGACGAGTGAACGCGTGAGTCGCTACTTTCGCGCCGGCGTTTCGCCTGTTCGCTGCGGTGGTGGTTTGGGTATCTCGCCGTCGTCCTGCATTTCGCGGAGATGCTCAACCCAGGGATAGTCGTGCAATGTCGGCGAAACGTCCTCCAGCAACTTCAGGACATGCAGGGCACTCGCGTAGGTGGAGAAATCGGCCCCGTTGGTCCGATCGAGATAGTCGGCGACCGCCTTGAGTTTCTCCGTCGGCGCATTTTCCGGATACCACAGCGGCCAATTGCCCGTTGCCGTAAAGATGGCTCGCTTAACCTCGTTAATACCGCGTGCCTCGCTGCCCTCCGGCAGGGCCCACGGGTTGCCGTGAGTCTTCGTCCAGCGCTGAATTCTCTCCAGCACCCGCCGATGGCGCTGGTGCGGGGTCAGCCCGCTGGTGAAGGAAAACCATCCCGCTACGACAATCGCGAGGAGGATAACGACGGCGAGGACGAATTTCTTCCTGAGACGAAACGGGCCGCTCACTCCACCGAGTATGTCCACGACCCAGCGCCCGGCGAGGCCAATCTGAAGCGGACTGGCTTCTATTCATTGATTTTCCAATCTGGTTTTCCGTTGGCGTCAAGTTCCTCGCCGAGAAAACGATTCCTATCACCCGTGAGTGCCTCGCCGCCTACATGCAGAAACAGCCGAAAAGAAACGGCATGACAACCGCGCCGCACCCCGGCCGCCTCACAGCGACTGGGCGGCGGCGATCACGGCGGCGGCGGTGATACCAAGTTCCTGGTAAACGATCGGGGCCGGCGCGCTCAGGCCGAATCGGTCGAGGCCGACGACCTTGCCGTCGAGGCCGATGTATTTGGACCAGAGGCCGCTGACGCCGGCTTCGACCGCGACGCGCTTGCGGCAAGAGGATGGCAAAATGCTTTCGCGATACTCGGCCGGCTGGCGGTCAAAGCGCAGAAACGACGGCATCGACACGACGCGCGTGCCGGCACCGAGCGTTTTCGCCGCGGCGAGGGCGAGCTGCAGTTCGCTGCCAGCCGAGAGGAGAATGTGCGTGAGCGGAGCGGTCTCCTGCACGGCGACGTAGCCGCCCTTGAGCACACCGGCGCGGCGGATGTGCGGCGGAATGTCGTTCAGCATTGGCACGACTTGGCGCGTGAGCGCGAGCAGCGTCGGGCCGTCGGTGCGTTCCAGCGCGGCGGCGAACGCGCCGGCGGTTTCCTCGGGGTCAGCCGGACGGATGACGTCGAAGTTGGGGATCAGGCGCAGGGCCGACACTGTCTCGACGGGCTGGTGTGTGGGGCCGTCTTCGCCTACGCCGATGGAGTCGTGGGTGTAGATATAGACGACCGGAAGTTTCGCCAGCGCGGCGAGGCGCATCGACGGGCGCGAATAGTCGGCGAAAACGAGGAACGTCGCCACGCTCGGGCGGAATAGCCCGTCGTAAGCGAGGCCATTGGCGATGGCCGCCATGGCGTGCTCGCGGATGCCAAAACGAATGTTGCGACCGGAGCGATTCGTCGCGTCGAAATCCTTGTCGCTGGCAATGTAGTTTAGCGTCGAGCCGTAGAGGTCGGCGCTGCCGCCGATGAGCAGCGGCAGTTCTGCGGCGAGCGGCTGGAGCGCATCGCGGCCCGCGGCGCGGGTGGCGAGTTTAGCGTCGGCGGGAAAGAGCGGAATCTTCCCGAGGAGATGCGCGGCGCTTGGCGGCGTCGCCGCCGAGTCGAGCAGCGCGGCCTTCTCGGGGTTGGCGGCGCGCCAGGCCTTGTAGCGCTTGTTCCAGCGGTTGCAGGCCTTGATCAGGCGCTCCTTGTGTCCGGCGAAATAGGCACGGACATCGTCGCTGACGAAGAAATGCTGGTCGGCGGGCAGGCCAAGGCCGGCGCGGGCGCCCTCGGAAAATTTCGCCCCTCCCTCACCGTGGCCCTTCGCTGTGCCGGCGACTTCGGGAATGCCTTTTCCGATGATCGTCTTTGCGATGATGAGGTGCGGCTTCCCGCTCTTCGCCTTTTTCGCCTTGTTGAAGGCCTTAAGGAACGCCGTCAGGTCGTGGCCATCGACGGTCTGCACGTCCCACTCGATGGCCTTGAAGCGCGCGGCGGTGTTCTCGCTCTGCGTCTTCACCGCCATGGCATCGAGCGTGACGTCGTTGGAGTCATAGATGAGGATGAGGTTGTCGAGTTTCTGGTGCCCGGCGAACGCGGCGGCCTCCATCGCGACGCCTTCCTGCATGCAGCCGTCGCCGGCGAGACAGACGACGTGGTAATCGAAGATGGCCTGCTCGGCGGTGTTGAAACGCGCCGCCGCCATCTGACCCGCGACGGCCATGCCGACGGCGTTGCCGATGCCCTGGCCCAGCGGGCCGGTGGTGGCCTCGACACCAGGCGTCTCGCGAAACTCAGGGTGGCCAGGCGTGATGCTGTGCAGCACGCGAAACTTTTTCACCTGCTCCAGCGGCACATCGTAACCGCTCAGGTGCAGCCACGAATAGAGAAACATGCTCCCGTGGCCGGCGGAGAGGACGAAGCGGTCGCGGTTGAGCCAGCGCGGGCGGTCAGGGTTGTGCGTGAGCACGTGGCCGTAGAGCACTGCACCGATCTCGGCGCACCCGAGCGGGAGGCCGAGATGGCCCGAGGAGCAGGCGTGGACGGCGTCGATGGCGAGCCCGCGTGCTTGGTTAGCGGCTTTGGCGAGGAGGAGGGTTTGCAGCGTCATGGAAAGTCGCCGCAAAGCTAGGGAGCCGCGTTCAGGCGGGGAAGCAGAATCTCCCGTCACCGGGCATTTTTGCCCGTCATGGCGGTTCCGTGTAGCACCAACAAAACGGGCGGACCGTTGCCGGTCCACCCGTGGGGAAAACTGAAATTGGCTCAGCGTTCAACTCACGGCCGGCGCCGCAGGCGCCGCCGGTTCCGCATGGGCGGCAGTTGCGGCCAGCTTCGCGGCATGAATTTGGGCGGAGCGGTCCTTCTCCTTGATCGCGACGGCGGCCTTGCCGGTGCGGTGGCGAAGGTAGTAGAGGCGGGCCTTCATGGTCTCGGACTCGCGCTCGACCTCGACCTTCTCGATGTTGGGCGAATTGACGGGAAATACACGCTCGACGCCCTCGCCATAGCTGATGCGGCGGACCGTGAACGACTCGTGGATGCCATGGCCCTTGCGCGCAATCACGATGCCGGAATAGATCTGCACGCGCTCTTTGTCGCCCTCGCGGACCTTGGTGTGCACGCGCACGCCGTCGCCGACTTTGAACGGCGTAATGTCTTTTTTCACCTGGGCGGAGGTGATTTCGTTGATGATCGGGTTCATGGCTGGTTATTTGAGTAAATCGGGTCGGACCTGACGGGTTTTTTCCACCTGTCGCGCATGCCGCCATTTCTCGATTTCGGCATGGTTTCCGGAGAGCAGGATCTCCGGAACGGACATGCCCCGGAATTCTGCGGGACGCGTGTATTGAGGAAAGTCGAGCAACTTGCTGGTGAAAGATTCGTGCGTCAATGACTTTTCCTCGCCGAGCACGCCGGGGATGAAACGGGCCAGCGCATCGATGAGCACGGCGGCCGCCAAAGTGCCGTTGGTGAGCACGTAGTCGCCGATACTGATCTCCTGATCGATGACCGTGTCGCGGATGCGCTGGTCAATGCCTTCGTAATGGCCGCTGAGCAGGATCAGGTGCGTCTGCCGCGAGAGCTCGTCCGCCAGCGCCGGTGAAAGCGGCACGCCGTCCGGGGTCAGGTAGATTCGCCGGCAATCCGGCGTCTGCAGCTGTTCGATCGCCGCAAATACTGGGTCCGGCTTCATGACCATACCGGCGCCGCCGCCAAACGGCCGGTCATCGGCCGTGCGGTGCTTGTCGGTCGTCCAAGCGCGCAGGTCGAGGACGCTCACGCCCAAGCGACCCGCCGCGATCCCCTTGCCGAGGATGCTCTCGGCGAGAAAGCCGTCGAGCATCCGCGGGAAAAGGGTGAGGACGTCGATGCGCAGCATGGCGATGGGGAAAAATAAAAAATCGCCCGAGCCTAGGCGGCAGGGGCGATGAAAGTCAAAAAGAGTGCCGGCAATCAGCTCAAACCGCGGCCGCCGGGGCGGCGGGGGCCGCTTCGACCGTGGCGGCGGCGGTCCTGCGAGCCTTCTTGATCATGGAGTGCATGGTATTGGTCGGCAGGGCGCCCTTGCTGAGCCAGTAGTCGACGCGGTCGAGCTTGAGCTTAATCGGGTTACCCTTGGTCTTGGGCGTGTAGGTCCCGAGGTTTTCGACGGCATCGCCATCGCGACGCGAACGCGCTTCGGCGACAACCACGCGATAGAGTGGTTGATGCACGGAGCCAACCTTGGTGAGACGGATTTTGAGAGCCATGACGGATGTTTTGCGGAGCGTTTCTTGCTTGGAAAAGCTGAGGACAAGACCGCCCCGCAAATGGCTTGTCAAGCCCCGAGTCCCCCGCTGTGGTGACCCCTTATGCTCAAATCCGGCATCGTCGGTCTACCCAACGTCGGCAAGTCCACCCTCTTCAACGCCCTCACCCGCTCCCGCAAGGCCGAGGCCGCCAACTACCCGTTTTGCACCATCGATCCGAACGTCGGCGTCGTCATCGTGCCCGACGACCGCGCCTACGTGCTCCAGAAAATCGCCAAGACCAACGTCGTCGTCCCCGCCGCGATCGAGTTTGTCGACATAGCCGGCCTCGTCGCCGGCGCCAGCAAGGGCGAGGGGCTCGGCAACCAGTTTCTCGCCAACATCCGCGAGGTCGACGCCATCGTGCAGGTCGTCCGCTGCTTCGTCGACGACGACGTGGTCCACACCATGGGGGGCGTCGATCCCATCCGCGACATCGAGGTGGTCACGACCGAACTCGTGCTCGCTGACCTCGAATCCGTCGCCAAGCGCATCGACAAGACCCAAAAGAAGGCCAAGTCGGGCGACAAAGAGGCGATCATCGAGATGGAGCTGCTCCAAAAACTCGAGCCCCACCTAAATTCCGGCAAGACCGCCAACACGCTCGGCGCTACGCCCGAGGAGGTCGCATTGATGAAGCTCTTCCAGTTGCTCACCGCCAAGCCGGTGCTCTTTGCCTGCAACGTCGCCGAGAACGACCTCGCCACCGCGGAGCAAAACCCGTTTGTCCAGCAGGTGGCCGGCTACGTCCGCACCCACCACGACGCTGCCTATGTGCCGATCAGCGCGAAAATCGAGAGCGAACTCGTCGACCTTTCGCCGGAGGAGGCGAAGGCGTTCCTGAAGGATCTCGGCGTCGACGATTCCGGCGTCTCGGCGCTCATCAAGGGCACCTACGCGCTGCTCGGCCTGATGACCTATTTCACCGCCGGCGAGAAGGAAGTCCGCGCTTGGACGATCAAGAGAGGCTGGAAGGCGCCGCAGGCCGCCGGCGTCATCCACACCGATTTTGAAAAAGGCTTCATCAAGGCCGAGATCGTGTCCTACGACGATCTCACGCGCCTCGGCAGCGTGGCCGCCGCGCGCGAAGCGGGAAAATATCGCCTCGAAGGCAAGGACTACGTCTTCCAAGACGGCGACGTCGCCCTCTTCCGGTTCAACAACTGAGTCGCTTTCCGGTGACGGGCAATTACTGATGGTTGGTCCCTCGCCGGACACCGACCCCGCACCAGCCATGAGCGACGAAACCGCCTCCCCCCCGCCCCCGGACGGCTCCATCTTCGATTCCTCGATTCTGCGGGTGTTGATGGCGACAATTCCCGACCGGATTTACTTCAAGGATCTCGAAAGCCGCATTGTCCGCAACAACGCCGCCCATGCGCGCGAACTCGGCGTGGCTTCACCGGATGATTGCATCGGCAAGACCGACTTCGATTTTTTCTCGCGCGAGCATGCGGAACGCGCCTTCACCGACGAGCAGCGGATCATCCGCACCGGGCAGCCCGTGATCAACCAGACCGAGCTCATCACCCTGCGCGATGGTTCCAAGGCCTGGGGTTCAACCACCAAGATGCCATGGCGCGATGCTACCGGCAAGATCGTTGGCACCTTCGGGCTAACCCGCGATGTCACCGCCGCCCACGCCGCCGAGGAGCACCTCACCGAGGAGCGCAATCTCCTTCGCACCATCATCGATCACCTGCCCAGCCGGATTTTCGTGAAAGACCTCGCGTCTCGCTACGTCCTCAACAACCAGGCTCATCTCAACTCGCTCGGGGTCGCCCGCCAGGTCGGCGCACTAGGGCGCACCACGCCGGAGTTTTTTCCCAACGAACGCGGCCGGCAGGCCTTCGCCGACGACCAGCAGGTGCTGGCCACGGGCACCCCGATTCTCAGTCAGGAAAAGTCCGACTTCGGTGACGAGGGGCAGGTGCGCTGGTCCCTAACCACGAAGGTTCCGCTCCGGGACTTGCGCGGCCAAATCACCGGCCTCGTGGGGATCAGCCACGACATCACCGCGCGCAAGCGCACCGAGCTGGAGCTGCAGCGCCGCACCGAGGAGATGGAGCGCGACCTGCACATGGCGCGGCAGATTCAGGAGGCGTTTTTCCCGAGCGTTTTTCCCGAGTTTCCCGCCGGGGTGCCCGCGGAAGCCAGCGAACTGCGCTTCGCCTACCGTTACCTCCCCGCCGCCACCCTCGGGGGCGATTTCTTCGATGTCGTCCCGTTGTCTGACACGCAGTGCGGCATTCTGATTTGCGACGTCATGGGCCACGGCGTCCGGGCCGGTCTGCTCACCGCGCTCATCCGCGGCGTCGTCGAGGAATTCGCCCCGCGCGCCGCGAATCCCGCCCTCGTGCTGGCAGCGATCAGTCACGGCCTCATGCCCATCATCCATCAGACGGGCCAGCCGGTTTTCGCCACCGCCTTTTACGCGGTCATCGACACCGCCGCCGCCACCCTCTGCTACGCCAACGCCGGCCATCCGCCTCCGCTCCTGTCGCACCGCGACACCGGTGTTATCGAATCGCTCGCCTTCCCCAGTCCCGAACCGGCGGCTGGTCTCATGGAGGATTTCGTCTACACCAACCGGACCGCCGCTTTTCAACCGGGCGACACCCTGCTAGCTTACACCGACGGTTTTCTAGAGGCGCGCAATGCCGCCGGTGCCATGTTCGGGGAGGCGGGGCTGCGCGACGTGCTTGTCCGGAACTCCGGCCGCGGCAGCACGGGGTTGATTGAAGATCTCGTTCGCGAGGTCATCGGGTTCACTGGGGCAAAGGAATTCGACGACGATCTGTGCGCCCTGACCGTCGAGTCCACCGGCAATTCGTGCGCCGTGCGCCCGGCGCCCGTCTACACCATCTAGGCCGCCACGTCAGCCGCGCCCACGGGGCGCTGCGTGGCGCACTTCCGCTTCAACACCTGAGCGGTCATCCACGGCGCGTTTTCCATTGGCCTCCGCGCGCGGCCGGTTCATTTATCGGGGCATATGAAGTCTCCCCGCCTCCTTGCATTCCTCGCCTGTCTCCCGTGGTTGGCCGCGACGCTGACCGCCGCCGAACCAGCCGCCAAACCCGTCCCCAGCCCCGCCAACGTCTGGGATCTCACTCTGCTCTACGCCGATGACGCGGCCTATCGCGCCGCCAAGGATCATTTCGCCGCCGAGCTGCCCGCACTAAAATCCTACCAGGGCAAACTGGGCGAAAGCCCCGCCACACTGCTAGCCGCCCTCGATCATATCCAGCGTCTCCGCGATCAATTTGACCGCCTCGCCGTCTACGCCTCGCTCAACCTCGACGAAGACACCCGCAAGGCTCCCGCGCTCGAGAGCTCGCAAGAAATCGGCCTGCTCGGCACTAAGTTCGGCCTCGCCACCAGTTACGTCGATCCGGAGCTGCTAACCGTGGGCGAGACGAAGATCCGTGCGTTCCTCGCCGCCGAGCCTCGGCTCGCGCCGCATCGATTCGGCCTCATGGAAACCCTCCGAGCCGCGCCCCACACGCTCGGCGCCGAGGCCGAAAACGTGCTCTCCGCCGCCAGCCTGGTGACCGGGTCGGCCAGCTCGCTCTACGGCATCCTCTCCAACGCTGACATGCCCTGGCCCACCGTCAAGCTGACCGACGGCACCGAGGCGCGCCTCGACCAGTCCGGCTACACCAAGTGGCGCGCCGCCTCCAATCGCGCCGACCGCCAGGCCGTGTTCGAGGCATTCTGGAAAAAAATGCGCGAATACGAGCGCACCTTCGGCGTCGCGCTCTTCTCGCAGGTCAAGGCCGACTGGTTCAATGCCAGCACGCGCAAATACCCCAGCACCCTGGCCTACACCCTCGACCGAAACAACATTCCCGAGGCCGTCTATCGCACGCTTATCGCCGAGACCAACGCCGGCCTGCCCACGCTCCACCGATATTTCAAACTCCGCGGCCGCCTCCTCGCCATACCCGACCTGCACTACTGGGATATCTACCCGCCTATCGTCGCGCTCGACAAAAAATTCCCGCTCGACACCGGCAAGACGCTCGCCACCGATGCCGTCGCCCCGCTCGGAGCAGGTTACCAAAAGCTCTTCGCCGACAGTCTCGCGGGCCGCTACACGCACGTTTACCCGCAGCCCGGCAAACGCGCCGGCGCCTACATGAACGGCAGCGTGCACGAAACGCACCCCTACGTGTTGATGAACTACAACGACGACTATGAGTCCGTCTCCACCCTCGCGCACGAGTGGGGCCATGGCATCCACTCCGTCCTCGCCCACGCCCACCAGCCCTCGACGACCGCGGGCTATTCCATCTTCACCGCCGAGATCGCCTCCACGCAGAACGAGGTCCTGCTGCTCGACCACATGCTCAAGGTCGCACAGTCCGACGACGAAAAACTCTACTACCTCGGCTCCGCGCTGGAGAACATGCGCGGCACGTTCTTCCGGCAGGCGATGTTCGCCGAGTTCGAGCTCGCCATCCACGAGACGGTGGAAAAAGGCGGCTCCCTCTCCGGCCCCAAGCTGAGCAAGATGTATGGCGACATCCTCCGCCGCTACCACGGCGACGCGCAGGGCGTTCTCAAGATCGACGATCTGGTGACCGTCGAGTGGGCCTACATCCCGCACTTTTACCGGCACTACTATGTTTATCAATATGCCACCTCCATCGCCGCGGGGACGGCCTTCGCCGAGCGCATTCTGAAGGGCGAGCCCGGTGTAGTGGACACCTACCTCGGCCTGCTCAAGGCGGGCGGCTCCGATCATCCCTACGACCTCGTGAAACGCGCCGGTGTGGACCTTGCCACCCCCGCGCCCTACCGCGCGCTCATCGGACGGATGAACTCCATCATGGATCAGATTGAGGCCATCCTGGCCAAGCGGCACTGACCGGTCGCGGGGCGCCGCGCGCTTTCAGCTCTCGCGTCCGCCGGGCAACCGCGCGTCGCGCCGCGTGGTCAGAGCCGTTTCCACCGCGAGCGCGACGGCCTCGGTCATCGTCGCCAGCGGCAGACTCGGCTGACCGCGCGTCGCCTGCTCGGGCACGAACGGCACATGGATAAACCCACCGCGCACGCCACGCCGCCGGCGCAGTGCATGCATGAGCCCGTAGAAAACGTGGTTGCAAACGAACGTCCCGGCCGTCTGCGACACCGCCACGAGCACGCCGCGCCGCTGCAGCGCCCGCACTATGGCCTTGATCGGCAGCGTTGACCAGTAGGCCGCCGGGCCGCCGCGCACGATGGGCCGGTCGAGCGGCTGCGCGCCGGCATTGTCGGCGAGGCGCGCATCGTCGACGTTGATCGCCACCCGTTCGGGAGTGATCTCCGCCCGGCCCCCGGCCTGGCCGAGGCAAAGCACGAGCGAGGGCCGATGCTCGCGCAGGAGTTTATTCAACTCGGCAATGCTCGCGCCGAACACGCACGGCAGCACCGCGCCAACGACGCGCCGGCCCGCGATCACGCGGCCGTCGAGCGCCCGCGCAATTTCCTGCGAGGGGTTGCGCAGTTCGCCGCCGAACGGCTCAAAGCCCGTGACGAGGACCGTTTTCATCAGAAGCGGTAGACGCAGAAATACATGATGGCGATGTTCGCCGCGAGG
This sequence comes from uncultured Opitutia bacterium, assembly GCA_903877135.1. Taxonomy (GTDB): domain Bacteria; phylum Verrucomicrobiota; class Verrucomicrobiia; order Opitutales; family Opitutaceae; genus CAIRCN01. Next base: position 28,124 of record CAIRCN010000014.1, on the reverse strand, counting down.
ATGGCGAGGCCGATGGGCAGCTGCGTTTTCACCACGGTGTTCTTGTCGCGTAGGTCGAGCAGCATTGCAGGCACGATGTTGAAGTTCGCCGCCATCGGCGTCATCAACGTGCCACAGTAGCCGGAGAGCATGCCGATGGCCGCCATGATCGCGGGGTTGCCGCCGTGCCGGGTGACGATGAAGGGCAGCCCGATCCCGAGCGTGATGACGGGAAACGCCGCGAACGCGTTGCCCATGCACATCGTGAACAGCGCCATGCCCGCGCAGTAGGCCAGCACGGCCACGAAGGGAAACTGCGTCGGCAGCGCTCGCGCGACGAGATCGGCCACGACCGCACCGACGCCGGCCTGGGAAAAGATGCCACCGAGCGCCGCCAGCATCTGTGGCAAGATGAGGGCCCAGCCCACGATTTGCAGGAGGCGACTGCCCTCGTCGACCGGGGTCAGCGGCGCGGCGCGCGTGAGCCGCAGCGCCACCACCAGCGCCACCAAGGCGCCAAGGCTGACGGACGTGACGGTGACGTTGGCCGAGTCGAGCAGCCAGAGGTTGCCGACGTGAATCTTGCTAAGCCCGAGCGTCCCGACGACCGCCGTCGCGGGGATGAGCAGCGCCGGGAGGAAAATGCGGTTCTTCAAGCGTGCCGCCTCCGCGGCGCGCTGCCCGGCCGGCACGCCGCGCGCGAGCGGCACGCCCATCTGCTTCGTGGCCGCTAGCACCACCATCGCCAGCACCATGTAGCCGACAACCACGGCCGGCAGGTGATTTCCAGCAAGAAACACCACCGCGAGCAAACCCCAGAAGAGCGCCGAGCCCCAGCGCTTCGGCTGCGTGCGGTCCGCCAACGCCCGTCCCGCCACCAGCAGCAGAAACACGCCGGCGATGGCGTAGAACGTGTCGAGGTTGAGCAGCTTCACCGCGCGTCCTCCCGCGGCGGCTGCGCCGCCACCTCGCGCGCAATCCGCCAGTCCAGCACCCGCACCCGCCACCACATCACCCCGAACGCCGCCACCGCCGTGGGAATGCCCCACAGCGACAGCATCCATAGGCTCGCCTTCACGCCCTGCGCCGCCAGCACGCCCTGGATCAGCAGCACCGCGCCGACCGCGAACACCGTGTCCTCGCCGAAAAAATTTCCGACATTTTCCGCCGCGGCGGCGTGGGCGCGGATGACCTGCACCGTCTCGTCCGGCAGCTCGCCGTGGCGCGCGTGGGCCGCCGCCTCGGCCATCGGCGCGACGAGCGGCCGCACCATGCCCGCGTGCCCGCCGATGTTGACGCCAAACGCGATCGAGACCTGGCGCACCGCCGTGTAGAGCAGCAGCACACGCCCGGCCGTCGCCGCCTGTGCGCGCCGGATGAGCGCCTCCGCCCGCTCGCGCAGCCCGTGCCTCTCCAGCAGCCCGATCACCGGCAGCATCAGCACCACCGGCAGGGTCATGTAGCGGTTCTCGACGAAATATTTCCCAAACAGCCCCATGATCTCGTTAAACGACATCCCCGCCACGAGCCCGGTGACGATACCGGCGGCCATGACGACCAGCAGCGTGTTGAACCGCAGCGCGAACCCGACTGCGACGACGAGGATGCCGATCAGCTTGATCATGTCCCGAATGCTCGGACTGCGACGCCCGCCTTGGCGAGCTCCGCGCGCAACCGTCGCGCGAACGCCACCGCATGCGCGCCGTCGCCATGCAGGCAAACCGTGTCGGCGACAATCGACACATCCGTGCCGTCCGTCGCGCGTACCACGCCCTCCCGTATCATCCGCAGCACCTGGGTAACCGCGGCCTCTTCGTCGCAAATAAGCGCATCAGGCTGCGACCGCGGCATCAGCGCCCCGTCGCGCTGATAGGTGCGGTCGGCAAAAACCTCCTCGGTCACACGCAGGCCGCACGCCCGGCCCGCCCGCACCAACTCGCTGCCCGCCAGTGCGAACAGCACGAGCGAAACGTCAACCTTGCGCACCGCGGCGGCGACCGCCTCGGCGGTCCTCCGATCGCGCGCGGCGAGATTGTAGAGCCCGCCGTGCGGCTTCACGTGGCGCACTGGGGCGAGTTCGCGCAAGGCGGCAATCTGGTCCGCCACCAGCCGGCCCAGCTCATCCTCGGTCAGCACCATCTCCCGCCGGCCGAAATTCTCCCGGTCCGCAAACCCCGGATGCGCCCCGATGGCGACGCCATGCTTCTGCGCAAGCGCGACCGTGGCGCGCATCGTCGCCGCTTCCCCTCCGTGCGCGCCACAGGCGATGTTGGCCGAGGTGATCAGCGGCATCAGCTCCACGTCGTGTCCGCTTCCCTCGCCCAGGTCGCAGTTGAGGTCGATGCGGCGCACGTCAGCGGAATTTCTGCGCGAGCCCCTCGCGCAGCAGCGCCAGCGTGTGCTCGGCGGCAAACGCGAGCCGCTGCGCCTCGACCAGCGTCACCTCGGCAAACCTCACGGCGTCGCCCGGGCGCAGCTGTGCCATCAGCGGCAGGTCGGCGCTGATCACGTGGGCCGCCTGCGGATAGCCACCGATCGTCTGGGCATCGGCCATCAGCACGATAGGGTGGCCGTCCGGGGGCACTTGCACGGTGCCCGGCGCGACCGCGGACGAAACCAATTCCTCCGCGCTCGTGCGCATCAGCTTTGCCCCGGTTAGCCGCAGCCCCATCCGGTCCGACTGCGCCGAAATCTTGAACTCCGTTTCAAACAGCGCCGCGCCAAATTCGTCGGCCTGCGCCCCGCGAATCACGCGCACCGTCGGGCCCGCTGAGTAGGCCGGCAGGACTCGCTCGTCGATCCGCCAGTTATTGCCGACCTGCCGCGCCGCTGCCAGCACGGCCAGCATGTCGCCATCGCGCAACGCCCGCCCTTCGTGTCCGCCGAATCCCGCCCGTAAATAAGTGCTGCGGCTGCCGAGCACCGCCTCGACCTCGATTCCTCCGGCCACAGTCAGATAGCCGCGGCAGCCACGCAGGCAGCCGCCGAGCCGCACCCGCTCCCCGGCGGGCACGCGCAGCGGCTTCCAACTCGGCATGCACTCCCACTCCACTCCGCCCAACGCGACCACCGTCTCGGCGGAAAACTCCAGCTCTGGCCCCACGAGTGTGCACTCCAGCGCGGCGGCGTTCTCCGGATTGCCCACCAGCAGATTCGCCACGCGCAGCGCAAACGGATCCATCGCACCACTCAGCGGCACGCCCGCCGCCCGGTGGCCCGGCCGCCCCAGATCCTGCACCGTCGTCTGCATCCCGCCGCGGAGGATTCTCATTTCCATGCGGCAAACTCCTCCGGCGTAATCGCCTTGAACTTCACCCGGTCGCCGACCCGCAGCAGGGCGGGCGGATTCCGCCTGGCATCAAAAAGCACCAGCGGCGCGCACCCGATCAGTTGCCAGCCGCCCGGCGAGACCAGCGGGTAGATCCCCGTCTGCGTCCAGCCGATGCCGACCGAGCCCGCCGGCACGCTCGTGCGCGGCGTCGCCCGCCGCGGTGTGCGCAACTTTTCCGGCAACCCGCCGAGATAGGGAAAACCCGGCGAGAATCCCACCGCATGCACCTGGTAATTCGCCCCTGAGTGCGCCGCGATCACCTCCGACTCGGGCAAACCACTATGCTTAGCCACTACCTCAAGGTCCGGCCCTAATTCTCCGCCATAGCAGACTGGAATCTCCACCACTGCGGCAACCTCTCGCTCCACCCGATTAAACCGGCCAAATGAGAACAAACCCGGCCAGCTCGTCTCCGTCTTGGCGACCGCGTCCGCGATCACCCGGCAGACTTCATCGTAGGGCGCCGCCTCGCCACGTTTGCCAAAAACCGCCGGATCGTAGAACACCGTCACCGTCGCGTAAGCGGCCACAATGTCCGAAAAGCCCGCCGTGCGGCCGTTCTCCAGCACCGCCACCAAGGCCCGCACCCGCATCAACACCGCCTCGTCCACGCTCGCACCGAGCATGACGACGACGGCATGGTCACCCAGCGGGGCAAACGTCATGCCGCGGTTATTGCCGGCCGGGCCGCTATGGCAAGTTTCACTTGCACCCGCTGGTGTCGCTCCGGCCGCCGGCTACCGCCCCAGCAGTTCCTCGGCGTGCGCCAGCGCGCTCTTCGCCCGGCTGTCGCCGAGCATGCGCGCCAGCTCCGTCACGCGGGCCTTCCGGCTCGCCTGGATCGCCTCGATCGCCACCACCGCGCGATCCTTCGACTGGTCCTTGGTGACGACTAGGTGACACGTCGCCTGCGCCGCCACCTGCGGCAGGTGCGTCACGCACAGCACCTGGTGGTTCTTCGCAATCGCGGCCATTTTCTCGCCCACAACGCGACCAACCTCGCCGCCCACGTTGGCGTCGACCTCGTCGAACACTAGCAGCGGCACGCCATCGAGATCGGCCAGCACAGTTTTCAGCGCGAGCATCACGCGCGCAAGTTCACCGCTCGACGCCACGCGGTTCAGCGGCAGCGACGCCTCGCCGAGGTTCGGCGAAAACAAAAACTCGCAGCCGCAGTCGCCGGTCGCGCCCAGTGCCCCCAGCGGCACGACGCGCACCTGAAAATCCGCCTTCTGAAAGCCCAGCTGTGCGATGCCGCGGACCGCGACCTTCGCCAGCTCCTTCGCCGCCTTCTCACGCACGCTGCGCAGCGCCGCCGCCTCCTTCTTTGCGGCGCGCTCGGCGTCGGCGATCTGTTTCTCGAGACACAGCATCGTGCCCTCAAGATCGCCCTGCACCTCGAGCCGGCGTCGCAGGTCCTCGCGGGCCGCGAGCACCGTGGGCAGATCGCCGCCGTGCTTCCGCTTCATCTCCAGCCAGGTGTTCATCCGCGCCGTCAGCGCCTCCGCCTGCTCGGGGTCGAAATGCAGTTGCTGGCCCAGCGCCGAGAACTCCACGCCGAGGTCGTTCAACTCGACTGCCACCGACGCCAGCCGTTCGGCAAGCGACCGGCTCGCCGCATCGATGGCCTCGACCTGTCGCGCCTCGCGCAGCAACGCCGCAATGCGCCCCTGCATGCCGTCGTCACCGGTCAAGCCGGACGCGAGCGTCTCGGCCAGCGCGATCAGCTCCTGCGACCGGCTCATCCGCGCAAAGTCCCGTTCCAGCGTCTCGATCGCCTCGTCGGTGAGCTCGAGCGCGTCGATGCGCGCGAGCTGGTTCTGCAGAAATTCGATCTGGTCAGGCGAAAGTTTCGTTTCCTGCGCGATCCGCTCGCGTTCCGCCAGCAGGTCCCGCCAGGCCCGATAGCCGCTCTGGTAGCCCGCCAGCGGCGCACCGGCGCGGCCGAAGAGGTCGAGGAGTTCGAGCTGGCAACTCTCCTTGAGCAGCCGGCGCGGCTCGCTCGGTCCGTGGAAATCCACCCAGTGCTCGCCCAATCGCTGCAACGTCGAGAGCGTGGCGAGGCCACCGTTGACGGTGATCTTTGGCGCCTTGTCGCGCGGCAGGCTGCGCTTGAGTATAAGCACGCCGTCCTCGCATGGCGGCAGGTCGAGGCCCGCCAGCACCGCGTCGATCGCGCGCGCATCCTCGAAAAACAGCGCCGCCTCCGCCTCGCACGACGCGGCGCCCTGCCGGATGATCGTCTTGTCCGCCCGCTCGCCCGCCAGCAGGCTCAGCGCCCCGAGCAGAATGCTCTTGCCCGCGCCCGTCTCGCCCGTGACCGCGGTGAAACCCGCCTCGAAATCGAGCGCGACTTCCTCGAGCAAGGCGAGGTTGCGGATGCGGAGGGACTGCAGCATGGCCGTTACGGATGAACCGCCGCCCCGCGTTCGTCAAAGCCGCTCTCACTGCTCGCGCACTTTACCCGGGCATCATGGCCAATTTCGATGAACGATTTGCTTCGCCGGACCATTGCGCCAACTTGGCCGGTATGAGCGAGCAAAAGGAGCTACTCACCACCAACCGCAAGGCCCTGACGATCAATCTCGACGAGCCGATCTACGGCACGTTCGCCGAGATCGGCGCCGGGCAGGAGGTGGCGCGCATGTTTTTCCAGGTCGGCGGCGCCTCCGGCACGATCGCCAAGTCGATTTCCGCCTACGATATGGCGTTCAGCGACGCCATCTACGGCAAGGCGCCGCGCTACGTCTCGCGCGAGCGCCTCTCAGAGATGCTCGACCACGAATACCATCTGCTCATCGAGCGCCTCGCGGCGCAGCGCGGCGAACGCACGACGTTTTTCGTGTTCGCCGACACCGTCGCCACGAAAAATTTCAAGGGCGGCAACGAGGCCCACGGATGGATGGGCATCCGCTTCCAGACCGAACCCGGCGGCCCGCCGAGCGAGATAATCCTCCACGTCCGCATGTGGGACAAGGAGAACGTCCTCCAGCAGCAGGCCCTCGGCATCATCGGAGTCAACGTCATCTACGGCGCGTTTTATTACCGCGACAATCCGCGGCAGTTCATCGAGTCGCTTCTCGACAGCCTGAGTTCCGATCGCATCGAGGTCGACATGCTGAAGTTCGCGGGGCCGGCCTTCGCCGGCGTGGACAACCGGCTGAAGTCGCTCCACCTCGTCCAGTGCGGCCTCACCAACGCCGTGATGTTCGGCCCCGGCGGCGACGTGCTCCAGCCGTCCGAGGTGCTCTTCAAAAAAGCGATCCTCGTCGAACGCGGCAGCTTCCGCCCTGTCACCCTCGTCAACGTCGACATGCTCAATTGCGCCACCGCGCAGTTCGTTCAGGAACCACTCGTCAAGGGCAAGGAGGTCGTCGTCCTGATGGAGATCACGATGAACAACCTCCTCGCCGCCGGCGAACTCGACGCGCAGGACTTCCTCGCCCGTGTCGATCTGCTCGGCGACATCGGTTTCACTGTCCTCATCTCGAACTACTCCGAATATTTCCGCCTCACCACCTACTTCCGCCGTTACACGAAGGAGATGGTCGGCGTCGCGATGGGCATCAACAACCTCATCGAGATCTTCAACGAGAAATACTACGAGAACCTCGAGGGCGGCATCCTCGAGTCATTCGGCCGCCTCTTCCGCAATGCCGTCCGGCTCTATATCTACCCGATGCGGCAGGATGCCTACGACAAGTTCCTCATGACCGGGCAGGCGGTCTCGGTGCCCGGCGCGACCGGCAATCATTCCTTCGCCTCGAACGTGCTGATCAACGCCAAAAACGTCCAGGTCGTGGACCACCTGCGCAACCTCTACAATCACCTCCTCGAAAACCACTATATCGACAGCATCGTCGGTTTCGAACGCGATATCCTGCACATTTTTTCACGCGACGTCCTCCGCCGCATCAAGGAGAATGATCCGTCGTGGGAGCAGATGGTCCCCGCCGGCGTCGCGTCCGCCATCAAGCGGCGCGGACTCTTCGGCTATGCCACGCCGGGCGCGGCGTCGGTTTGAACACCGGAGGCCGGCGGTTCATCGCAAAGCAACCCAAACACCCAGAGGACCCTGGTAGAAACCCAGGACCACGGTGGCCATGGCCAGCAACGTCAGGACGACGCGCGCAACCAAGCCCACGGAGATCTGCGGCCGGCTCGCCTGGCACTCGTCGCCGGAGGCGGTCGGCGTCTCGAAAAAGGCGGCTTTGATCCAGCCGAAATAGTAGTAGATCGAGACGACGACGCCGACGATCGCGACGCCGAGCAGGCCGTAGTGGCCGGCCTTGAAGGCCGCGACGAAGATGAAGAGTTTGCCCATGAAACCAGCGAGCGGCGGGATGCCGGCGAGCGACCCGAGCCCGATCACGAGCACGGCGGCGAGAAACGGATTGGTCTTCGCGAGGCCGGCGTAGTGGTCGAGTTCCTGGTCGGCATCGTTGGCGCCGGCAACGTGAGCCATCACGCCGAAGACGGCGAACGACGCGAGCAGGTAGGCAAAAAGGTAGAAGTGCACCGCGCCGACGGCCATCGGCACCGTCACCGAGGCGACGACGCCGAGCAGCAGGAAGCCCGCGTGCGAGACGCCGGAGAGGCCGAGGAGGCGCTTGACGTTGTGCTGCGTGAGCGCGGCGAAGTTGCCGAAGAGAATGGTCGCCGCGGCCATCACCGTGATGACCGGCACGAGCAGCCAGGAGCAGGGCGAAAAAACCTGAAGGAGGTTGAACAGGACCGCGAAACCGGCGGCCTTGGAGCCCACGGCGAGAAATGCCGTCACTGGCGTTGGGGCCCCCTGATAGACGTCGGGAATCCAGATCTGGAAGGGAAACGCGCCTATCTTGAAGGCGATGCCGGCCAGCACGAGCAGGACGCCCGAGGCGGCGAGGAAGTGGTGGGCGTTGGCACCGGTCGCGAGGAAGGAGTGGAGTCCCGAGAAACCCATCGGCTCGGCGGTGTGGCCCGGCAGCGCGGGGTTGCCGGCGACGCCGTAGAGCAGCGCGATGCCGAACAGCAGCAGGCCGGAACTGAGCGCGCCCATGACGAGGTATTTCAGGCCGGCCTCGAGGGAGAACGGGCTCGTGCGGAAATAACTGACGAGAATATAGAACCCGACCGTGACGGTTTCGAGGGCGACGAAGAGCATCACAAAGTGGTTGCTCTGCGCCAGCAGCATCATCGCCGCCGAGATCACGAGGACTATGTGGTAAAACTCAACGCGCGGCACCTTCTGCTTCGGCAGGCTAATCATCCCGAGCATGGTGACGAGCAGCGAGGCCACGAGAAAGAACACGCGCATCACCTGGCCTTGATGGGTGTGGCGCAGGAGGGAATTGAAGGTTTCGGTGTCCAGTGTCGCCGTGTAAAAATTGATGAGCAACCCAACGAGAATTCCGGCCTGCCCGACGAGCGCGACGAGGGGAATCTGACGCTGGTTGTCCTTGGGCAGCACCATCTCGAGGCCAAGCAGGAGGAGCGCGAGGCACCCGAGAGAGAGTTCGGGAAAGATGGCGGCCCACTGGTTGGACGCGGCGGCCTGTTGGAGGAGGTCGGTGGTCATACGGCTTACTTGGCGGCAGCCTGGGCCGGCGCGGGATAGGCGGCAGCCAGCGTGGCATTGAGCGGCGTGGAGAGCGACTTCGGCCAGAAGCCGATGAAGAGCAGCGCCGCAAGCAGGATCAGCGCGGGGATTTTCTCGCTCCAGCGGAGGTCCGCGGGCGGGTTTGCCACGGTGACTTGGCTGAGCGCCTCGGTGGATGGGCCGAAGAACACGCGAGCCACCGCGCGCAGGCCGTAGATGGCGGAGATGACGACGCCAATGACGGCGAGGGTCGCGTAGAGCGGCGAGAAATGCCAGAGGGCGATGAAGATTGTCAGCTCGCCCCAGAAGTTGGCAAAGCCCGGCAGCCCGATGCTGGCGAGCGTGGCGGCGACGAAGAACGCGGCAAGAACGGGCGTCTTCTGCGCGAGGCCGCCTATCTCATCCATATCGAAGGTGTGGGTGCGGTGGTGGATGGAGGTGGCGAGGAGGAACAGCAGTGCGACCGAGAGGCCGTGCGCTACCATTAGGAGCACGACGCCGCCGGCGCCGAGCGCCGAGAAGCAGGCGACGCCGAGGAAGGCATAGCCCATGTGCATTACGGAGCTGTAACCGATCATCTGCTTGAGGTCGCGCTGGGCCATCGTGATCAGGCCGATGACTAGGACGTTGCCGACGACGGCGAGGAGCGCGAGCGGGTGGCTCCAATGGCCCACGCCGGCGGGGAGCAGCGGCAGCGCGATTTGGATGAGTCCGTAGAGGCCAAATTTCTTGAGCACGCCGGCGTGGAGCATCGCCGCCGAGCTGGGCGCAGCGCCGTAGCCGAGCGGGGCCCACGTGTGCAGTGGCCAGAGCGAGACGAGGATGCCGAAGCCAAACATCAACAGGCCGAAGATGTTTTTCTGCACGGTCTCACCGAGCGGGTGGGCGGCGAGGTAGTCGCGGAGCGTGATGAGGTCGAAGGAGGTCGCGCCGCTTTTCACGTAAAGGGCAATCAGGCCAACCAGCGAGAGCATCGCGCCGAGCGTGAGGTAGATCGTGAGCTTCATCGCCGCGTAGGTGCGGTCGCGTCCGCCCCAGACGCCGACCATGATGAAAGTGGGGATCAGCGCCAGCTCGTGGAAGAAGTAGAAAAAGAAGATGTCCACGCTGGCGAACACGCCCATCAGGCCGGCCTGCATGACTAGGAGCAGCATCAGGTAGATTTTGAGCCGCTCGGCGCCGGATTGGATGGCGTAGAGGCCGGCGGCGAGGCCCACGAGGCTCGCGAGCACGAAGAGCGGGAGCGAGATGCCGTTGAGGCCGAGCGTGAGCGTGATTCCGAGGCCGCTGAGACCAGTATTGTAGTGGGTGAGGAAGGCGTAGCCGTGGTCTTGCGGGCCGCCGGCGTAGCGCGTCCACACACAGAGCGCGAGCAGCGCTGGGGCGGCGAAGCCGACGTAAGCGAGACGCACCGACCAGCGCTTCGGCAGGCCGAAGGCGATGGCCACCGCGACGGCCAGGGGCACAGCGATGGACAGGAGGAGAGGATCGTAGAGCGAGTGGATCATCGCGAAATCAGAGGAGGCCGGCCGCGCATGCCCAGAAGAGCGTTAGCCCGCCGAGGAACCAATAGACGTAAACGTTGAGGTTGCCGACGTGCAACGCGCGGGCGCCGAGCCCGAAGAGACCGGCGACACCGGCGAGGCCGCGCACGATCAGGCCGGACAGAAAGATCTGTTCGAGGAAATTGAGCAGCATGGCGAACCGCTGCTGCACCTTCGCCACATAGTAGTCGTAGACCGCGTCGAATGACTCCTTGAGCGCGGTGAGCGCGCCGAAGAGACCGGGAGATTTCTGGGCGAGCGAGTCAGTGGCAGCAGGCCGGTAGAGCGCGAACGCCCCGACGGCGCCGATGAGCATGACGGCGAGGCTCGTCAGGACGATGACGGTATGCGCCGAGCCTTCGGCCTCGGGAATGAGCGAGAAGACGCCGGTAAAGACCTTCGGATAGAGGCTGGTGTAGCCGCCGAGGACCGAGAGTACGGCGAGGATGACGAGCGGCGCGGTGAGCGTGAAACCGCCTTCGTGGGCATGTGCGGCGTGGTCGCTGCGGGGCGCGCCGAGGAAGGTGAGTTTCCAGAGGCGGACCATGTAGAGCGACGTGAGAATGGCGGTGAAGGCGAGGACGGCGAAGACGGTGCGGTTGTTCGCGTAGGCGAGATAGAGAATCGCGTCCTTCGAGAAGAAGCCGGCGAGATAGGGGAAGCCGATGATGGCGGCGACGCCGATGGTGAAGGTCCAGAAGGTCAGCGGCATCTTCGTGCGCAAGCCGCCCATCTTGAAGATGTCCTGCTCGTGGTGGCAGCCGTGGATGACGGAGCCGGAACCGAGGAAGAGCAGCGCCTTGAAGAAGGCGTGGGTGGAGAGGTGAAACATCGCGGCACCGACGCCGGTTTGCATGAGTAGCATGCCGATCTTTGGATCAGAAAAATTGTCGTAGATAAACTGGGTTGGGCCGAGTCCAAACGCGGCGACCATGAAGCCGAGTTGGGAGAGCGTGGAGTAAGCGAGGACTTTCTTGATGTCGCTCTGGGTGATGGCGCAGAGGGCGGCGTAGAGCGCGGTGGCGGTGCCGGTCCACATGATGACGGTGAGCGCGTCGGGCACCATGAGGACGTTGATGCGGCAGAGCATGTAGATGCCGGCGGCGACCATCGTGGCGGCGTGGATGAGCGCGGAGACGGGCGTCGGGCCCTCCATCGCGTCGGGCAGCCAGATTTGGAGCGGGAGCTGGGCGGACTTGCCGACGGCGCCGCAGAAGAGGAGCAGCGGGATGAGCATGCTGAAGACGTGATGCGAGCTGAGCGCGGTGAGGTTAACGGTGCCGTTGGACCAGTAGCACATCACGATGCCGAGGAGGAAACCGAAGTCACCGACGCGGTTGACGATGAAGGCTTTTTTCGCGGCGTCGCTCGCGGACTGCTTTTCGTGCCAGTGGCCAATCAGCAGGTAGGAGCTGAAACCTACGAGCTCCCAGAAAATGAAGAGCATGAAGAGATTGTCGGCGAGAACGATGCCGACCATCGAGAACATGAAGATCGACAGGCCGCCGAAGTAGCGGGCGTGGGCCGGGTCGTCGCGCATATAGCCGAGCGAGAAGACGTGGATGCACCAGCCGACGACGCCGACGACGCTGAGCATGAGGGCGGCAAGGTCGTCGAACTTGATGCCCAGCGAGAGGCTGAGGCCGCCGAGCTGGAACCATTCGTGCGCGGCCTCGAAGCGGAAGTTGCCGAGCGCGAGCATAAGCGCGGCGCCGGCGATGAGCGTGGCCGCGAGCACGGACACCGCGGACGCCAAGCCGCCGGCGCGGCGCAGGAACAGCGCAATGACCGCCGCAGAGGCGAGCGGCGCGAGCAGGGTGACAATAGCGAGCTGGACGGGCGTCATGGGCGGAGCGTCAGTTTTTCAGCGAATCGAGTTGGTCCACCTGGATCGTCTGCCGGCGGCGGAAGAGGGCGACGATGATGGCCAGGCCGACAGCGACCTCGGCGGCGGCGACGGTGAGGATGAAGAAGACAAAGACGTTGCCGTCCATGGTGCCGTTGTAACAGGAGAAGGCGACGAAGGCGATGGTCGCGGCCACGAGCATGAGCTCGAGGCACATGAAGATGACGATGGTGTTGCGGCGCACGAGCACGCCGAGGAAGCCGAGCGCGAAGAGAATCACGCTGAGGGCGAGATAGGCGTTGAGCGAGACAGAGATCATGGGGCATCCTCCGCGACTTCGTGTTTCCGGCTGAGGACGATCACGCCGAGCATGGCGATGAGGAGCAGAAACCCGATCACCTGCACGGGCAGCAGATAGGTGGTGAACAACTGGTAGGCGTAGAGTTTCAGCGAGGCGCCGACGCCGGGGGCGGCACCCAGCGCGGGCGATGGGAGGTGGGCGCGGGCCAGGAAGGACGCAGTTCCGGCGAGCAGCAGCACCAGCGCCACAAGGCGCGCGTAGAGCGGGAGGTGTTTCACGCCCGGCCGCTGGTCGCCGCGGTTGTCGAGCAGCATGACGATGAAAAGGAACAGCGCGACGACGGCGCCGGCGTAAACCAGCAGGAGCACGAAGGCCAGCAGGTAGGCGTCGAGCGCCACGAAGAGGCCGGCCACGCCGACGAGACAGAGCAGCAGGCACATCGCGCCGTGGACGACGTTCTTGGCCACGACCACCCCGATGGCGCTGATCACCACCAGCAGGGCGAGGAAGTTGAACATGATTTGGGTCATGGGAATCGGGGCGGCGGCTCAGTGCGCGTTGCCGTGGGCGGCGGCGGCTTTCTTGTGGTCCCATTTGAGGTGCTTGTCGGGCAGCGTGCCGCCGAGTTCGTAGAGGCGGGCCTTGTCGTGGACCATCTCGGCGCGGGTGTAGCCGGACATCGAGAACTGGTTTTGGAGGAAGATCGCCTCCTCGGGGCAGACTTCCTGGCAGAGGCCGCAGTAGATGCAGCGGAGCATGTCGATCTCGAAGGCCTGCGGGGCCTTTTCGACGTGGCTGTTGGGGGCGTCGGGCGAAATCTCGCCGGGCGTGATGCGGATGGCCTTCGGCGGGCAGACGAATTCACAGAGCTGGCAGGAGACGCATTTCTCGCGGCCGTTCGGGTCCATCACCAGCGTGGGGACGCCGCGGTAGCCGGGCGGAATCGCGGGACGGTGCTCGGGATACTCGAGCGTCTGTTTCTTCCGAACCAGGTGCGCGAACGTCGTCTTCAGCCCGCCGAAAATCTGGGGGAGATAGGTGCGCTCCGCGAAGGTGAGCGGTTTGCGTTCGAGGGTGAGGACAGCCATGGCGCGAGAGAGGATTACTTCTGGATGAACGCGATGGCGACCGCGTAGAAGAGGAGGTTGGCGATCGAGAGCGGCAGGAGTTTCTGCCAGCCGAGTTTCATCACCTGGTCGTAGCGGAACCGCGGCACCGTCCACCGCACCCACATGAAGAAAAAGATCATGAAGAGGGTTTTTAGGAGGAAGATGGCGATGGAGAGCACGCCCACGAAGAGCGGCGCGTGGGCGCAGGGGAGGAAGTGGCCGAGCCAGTTGACCAGCGTGGCGAGCGGCACCCACGGGAGCGGATTCCATCCGCCGAAGAAGAGCAGCACGAACACCGCCGAGCCCACGATCATGTGCGAATACTCGGCGACGAAGAAGAGGCCCCACTTGAACGCGCCGTATTCCGTGTGGAAGCTGCCGACGAGGTCGGCCTCGGACTCGATGGTGTCGAAGGGTGTGCGGTTCGTCTCGGCGAAGAGCGCAACGAGGAAGATGAAGGCCGAGACGGGCATGAGGAACCCGAACCACGCGCCGCCCCAAAGGCCGGGCTGGCTCTGGAATTCGACGGCGCGGGCGAAGCCGAGCGTGGCCTCGCGGCCGGGGGCGTTGATCCAGAGGAAAACGGGGATGACGGAGAGCGTCATCGAGAGTTCGTAGGAGATGAGCTGCGCCGAGGCGCGGACGCTGCCGAGGAAGGGATATTTCGAGTTCGAGGCCCAGCCGGCGAGGATGAGCGAATAGACGCCGAGCGACGCGACGGCGAAGACGGCGAGCATTCCGACGTCGAGCGGCGCAAGGGCGAGCGGCATGACCTCGCCGGTCGCGGAGAGATAGGCGCCGAAGGGCACGACGGTCACAGTCGTGAGGGCCGGAATCATCGCGAGGATGGGCGCGGCGATGAAGTAGAATTTGTTCACATGGCCCGGCAGCGAGTCTTCCTTGAAGAGCATCTTGCCGCCGTCGGCCATGACGTGGAACAGGCCGAGCCGTTGGAGGAACGTGCCGACGAAGGGAATCCAGGCGATCCACGGGACGATGGCGCGGTTGGGGCCGGGACGGTCCTGAATCCATGCAGCGACCTTGCGCTCAGCCATCGAGCAGACGCCGGCGATCGGGAAGATCACACAGATGACGGCGAGACCCTTGATGAGGCCTTGGACGATGACGGGGAGGTTGAAGAAGAAATCGAACATGGCGGCGCGTCAGGTCAGGCGGTGGCTGCGGCGGCGGGTTGGTAGTGGAGCGTCGCGCCCTCGGCGAAGGGGAGCGCGGCCCACGGCGTGGCGTCGAGGAGGAGGCCGGTGTCAGGGAGGTTGGCGTAGCTCATCGTGCCCAGCGCGGGGACTTCGGCGGCGAGGAGTTTCCAGACGGCGGCGACGTCGGTGACGGCGAGGCCGGCAAGTTTCGCAAGGATGATGAGGTCATCGGTCGCGCCGACGGGACCTGGGACGGCCTTGGCGAACTTCTGGAGGCGGAACTGCTGGTTCACAAAGGTGCCGTTTTTCTCGAAAACCGTCAGCGACGGGATCACGACCTTGGCTATCGCGATGGTGGGGACGCGGTGGGTGCCGACGAAAATCACCGAGACCTTCGCGAGGTGCGAGGCGGTCAGCCCAGCGGCGGTGAGGTCCTCGTTGACCGTGACCACGGTCTTGATTTTGCCGGCGTCGATCTGCGCGGCAAGTTCGGTGAGTTTCGGAGCCGGCAGCGCGGAGATGAGGCCGGTGACGAGGGCGCCGCGGAGGTTGGGATTCTTGTCGGCGGAGACGAGAAATCTGTCGCCCTGCCCCACGCGGCTCACGAGCGATACGGTGGCGCCGAACGTGGCGGCGAGTTTCTTGGTGAGGAACTGCTCTTCGACGGAACTGCGGCCGGAACCGACGATGGCGACGGAGCCCTGCTTGAGGAGGTCGGCGGCGCGCGCAACGAGCGCATCGATAGACCCGCTGGCGGTCAGGCGGTCGAGCGAAGTAACCTGCTTGAAGAGGACGCGGCCGCTGTCAGCCATCCAGGTGTCATTCACGGCGTCGTTGCGACGCGGGGTGATGCGGTAGATCTGACCCTCGCGCGACCAGACGACGGTGTTGGCGCCGACCGAGGATTCTGTGTCGATGCTGTCGGTCTGCTTGAGGAACCAGACGCGCATCTTGAAGCGGAAATCCGTCGAGGTGAGCGCGCCGACGGGGCAGATGTCGACGGTGTTGAGCGAGTAGTTGTTCTCGAGTTTCTTGCCCGGGTAGCAGGTGAGCGTCGAGTAGCTGCCGCGGTCGATGAAGCCGAGGACGTCGTCCTTCGCGATCTCCTTCGCGAAGCGGACGCAGCGGGCGCAGAGGATGCAGCGCTCGTCGTCAAGCATGACGCGCGGCCCGAGGGCGGTGCGTTTCGGCTTCACGTTTTTCTGCTCGATGAAGCGGGAGTAGCCGCGGCCGTAGCCGGTGGACTGCTCCTGGAGCTTGCACTCGCCGGCCTGGTCGCAGATCGGGCAATCGAGCGGGTGGTTGATGAGGAGGAACTCCATCACGCCCTCGCGGCAGTCCTTCACCATCGGCGAGGTGGTGCGGATGTGGAGACCGGGCGAGGCGTTGGTGCCGCAGCCGATCTGCGGGCGCGGGATCCAGTTAACCTTCTGCTTGCCGGTGGCCGGGTCGATGACCGGAGCTTTGGTGGCGGGATCGACGGCGGGCAGGCCCATCTCGACGAGACACATGCGGCAGTTGCCCACGATCGAGAGCTTCGGGTGGTAGCAATAGTGCGGCACATCGACGCCGACCAGGCGGGCGGCTTCGATCACGTTGGTGCCCTTGGGCACGGCGATCTCCTTGCCGTCGATGTTGACGGTGACGAGGTCGGGTTTGGCGGGCTGGATCATCGGAGCGAAAGGTTAGACGAGTTCAAGGGCGCCGGCGGGTTTCGCAGCTTTCTTGGTCTCTGGATATTGCTTAAACTCATCGCCGAACTTCGCGAGGAAGCTCTGAGTCGGCCAAGAGCAGGCTTCGCCAAAGGCGCAGATGGTGCGGCCGGGAATCTGGTCGGCGACGCTCTTGAGGAGGGCGGCGTCCTCGGTGCGGGCCGTGCCGTGGACCATGCGCGAGGTGATTTTCTTCATCCACAGCGAGCCTTCGCGGCAGGGCGTGCACTGGCCGCAGCTCTCGTGGGCGTAGAAGGCATTGATGTTCGCGAGTGCCTCGACCATGTTGACGGAGTCGTCCATGACGATGACGCCGCCGGAGCCGCCCATCGTGCCGATCATGCCGAGCGAGTCGAAATCCATGGGCACATCCTCGACGCCCCAGTCGTAGTCCACCATCTCGGCGCCAACCTTGCGCTTGCCCTTGAAGCGTTCGCCGAACTTCAGGATTTTCGCCGAGGAGCCGCCGGGGATAACGGCCTTGAACTTCCGACCCGGGAGCGGGCCGCCGCAGACGTCGTTCAGCAGCTGGCCCATCGTGATCTTGCCGACCTCGAACTCGTAATAGCCGGGGTGCTGCACATGGCCGCTCACGCAGAGGATGCGCGTGCCGGTATTGCCGGGCGTGCCGATCTTCGAAAACGCCTCGCCGCCCATATCGGCGATGTGCTTTACGTGGCAGAGCGTCTCGACGTTGTTGACGATCGTCGGGCACTGGTAGAGGCCGAGAACGGCGGGAAAATACGGGGGCTTGATGCGCGGATTGGGGCGCTTGCCCTCGAGCGACTCAATCAGGCCCGTCTCCTCGCCGCAGATGTAGGCGCCGGCGCCGCGGTGGATGTAGATTTCGCAGCCGTAGGCCGTGCCCAAGATGTTCGGGCCGACGAAGTTCGCCGCGCGCGCCTCGGCGATGGCCTTTTCGAGGATGCGGGCGCCATGCGGGAACTCGCCGCGGATGTAGATGTAGGCCAGCTTCACGTTGTTCGCGAAGCAGGTGATCATGATGCCCTCAAGGAGCTGGTGCGGATCCTGGTGGATGATGTAGCGGTCCTTGAAGGTGCCGGGCTCGGACTCGTCGGCGTTGACGATGAGGTAAACGGGTTTGCCGCTCTTGCGGTCGAGCAGCGACCACTTGAGGCCGCAGCCGAAGCCCGCACCGCCGCGGCCGCGCAGGCCGGATTTTTTGACCTCGTCCACGATGGCCTCGGGCTTCATCGCCACGGACTTCTTGAGGATTTCGTAGCCGCCGTGGCGGACATAGCACGCGAGGTCGTTCGAGTAGCCGGGCTCGTCGATGTGACGGAAGATGATGCGGCATTGTTCGGGGGCGGACATGTTATTTCTTCGCCTCCGCTTTGATTTGCGCGGCGAGCTGTTTCGCCTTCGCGCAGTCAACCTTCTGGTGCAGTTCGTCGTCGATCAGCACGACGGGCGCAGTGCCGCAACTGGCGAGGCACTCGACGAACTCCACCGTCACTTCGCCGTCGGGCGAGACCTCAGTGGGGCCAGCGCGGGTGTTGAATTCCTGCTCGAAGGTCTCACAGGTCTTGTAGCCGCCCATGAGCGCGCAGGAGAGCGTGCGGCAGACTTTGATGTGGCGGCGGCCGATGGGTTGGCGCCGGAACATCGGGTAAAAGGTGACCACTTCGTAGACGTTGATGGGCTGGAGCCCGAGTTTTTGCGCAATCCATTCGATGGCTTCCTCGCGAATGCAGCCGACGTCCTCTTGGATGAGGTGCAGGAGCGGCAGCGTAGCGCTGCGTTTCTCCGGGTAATGCGTGATCACCTCGTCGATTTTGGTGAGGGTTTCGAGCTTGAGATTCATCGGCGCGGTTCGCGGGAAAGGATTAGCGGTCGCACTCGCCCATGACGAAGTCGAGCGAGCCAAGGAGCGTCACCACGTCGGAAATCAGGCAGCCGACGCAGATTTTGGGGAGGATGGAGAGGTTGCAGAACGACGGGGAGCGGATCTTCAGGCGCCACGGCACGCCGCCACCTTTGCTCACGACGTAGAAGCCAAGAATGCCCTTGGGGTTCTCCGCCTCGAAATACACTTCGCCGGCCGGCATCTGCGGGCCTTCGGTCACGAGCATGAAATTCTGGATTAGCTCCTCCATCGAGGAGAGGATCTTGTCCTTCGGTGGAGCGAAAATCTTTCGCGCGTCCCGCGCAAACCAATCGCCGCCGGGAAAGTTTTTGATGATCTGCCGGACGATGCGGACGGATTGGCGCATCTCTTCGCCGCGGACGAGATAGCGATCGTAGCTGTCGCCCTTGGTGCCGACGGGCACGTCGAATTCATACTGCTCGTAGCCGGAGTATGGCTTGTCCTTGCGCAGGTCGAGCGCGATGCCCGAGCCGCGGAGGTTGGGGCCGGTGATGCCGTAGGCGATGGCGTCGGCCTTAGTGATGACACCGACACCAACCGTGCGGTCGAGGAAGATCTTGTTGCGCGTGAGGAGCGCCAGAATCTCCTCCAGCGCCGGCAGAAACTGGTCGCAGAACGCGCCGACGCGGTCGAGCCAGCCCGCGGGAACGTCGCGCGACACGCCGCCGATGCGCGTGTAGCTCGTGGTGAAGCGCGCGCCGGTGAGTTCCTCGAAAAGCTTGTAGAGGTGCTCGCGCTGGTTGAGCGAATGCACGAGCACGGTCCAGGCTCCGACGTCGAGCCCGAATGCGCCGAGGCCCATGAGGTGCGAGGAGATGCGGGCCATCTCGGCGGTGAGCACGCGGATCGCCTGGCAACGCGCCGGCACTTCGAGTTTGACCAGTCGCTCGACGGCTATGGCGTAGGCCATGTTGTTGGCGAGCGGCGCGAGGTAGTCCAACCGGTCCGTGTAGGGCACGAACTGGTTGTAGGTCATGTTCTCGGCGATCTTCTCGTCGCCGCGGTGCAGGTAGCCGACCACCGGGTCGCACTTGATCACGATCTCGCCGTCGAGTTCCAACTGGAGGCGCAGCACGCCGTGAGTGGAAGGATGCGACGGGCCCATGGAGAGCGACATCTGCTCGGGCGAGAACTCCTGCTCGGCGCCAGCGGCCTTGGCCGCGCTGTCGGGAAATTTGAGTTCAGTGGCCATCGAAATTCCGGTGCTTATTCGGGTTTCTCTTTCCGTTCGTTCCAGCTCTGGTCCTTGGCCCGGGGCTCGGCCTCGGTGAGGTTCATCTCGCCCGAGGACGCGACGAACGGTCCACCCGCCATCGGCGCCGCGAGAACCTTCGCCTTCGTTTCCTCGGCGATCTCGAGGTCGGGCAACGGGGCCTCGATGCCGGCCAGAGGGAATTCCTTCCGCAACGGGTGGTAAGGATAACCGTCCCACATCAGAATGCGGCGCAAGTCGGGATGGCCCTCGAACTTGATGCCGAACATGTCGTAGGCCTCGCGCTCATGCCAGTTGGCTCCCGGCCAGAGGCTCACTACACTCGGGGCCAGAGGAGCGGAATCGTCGCCCGTGCAAGCCGCCGCCACGCGAAGATAGTCGTGCCGCGCGGTCGAAAACAGATGGTAAACCACGGTGAACCGCGGCACCGCGCCCTCGGCCCAGTCGATCGCCGTAAGGTCCGCCAGATGGTCAAACCCCTGCTCGTCGCGCAGGAAGCTGAGCGCCGCGAGGATGCCGTCGGAAGGGACGTTGACCGCGGCGTGGTCGCCGCTGACACGGTCGGTCACCTCGGGGAATCGGGTCTTCAGGGCGGTCGCGGCGGCGGACATGGTGGAGCGGGAGATGATCGGCGTCAGGCCACGAAGAGGTTTTTGCCGGACGGCTCGCGCTTGATCTTGCTCTGGAGCTTGATCAGCGCATCGAGCAGCGCCTCCGGGCGCGGGGGACAGCCGCTTATATACACATTCACGGGCAAGATCCGGTCCACGCCCTGGAGCGTGGCGTAGCTGCGATACATGCCGCCCGAGCTGGCGCAGGCACCCATCGCGATTACCCACTTCGGTGCGCACATCTGGTCGTAGATGCGGCGCACCTGCGGGGCCATTTTATAGGTGACGGTGCCCGCCACGATCATGCAGTCCGCCTGGCGCGGCGAAAACCGCATCACCTCGGCGCCAAAACGCGCGATGTCGAAGCGGCCCGTGCCCACCGCCATCAGCTCAATGGCGCAGCAGGCCAGCCCCATCGGCATCGGCCACACAGAGTTCGTGCGGATCCAGTTGATGACCGCATCCACGCGGGAGACAATGACGTCCCCCTCGATCTTGCGGTCAAAAGCCAGTTCGGTGTTTGCGGAAACCATGGGAAGGGCGGTCAGTTAAGGTCAAAAAATCGCCGCAGGCTACCAACCCGGGAAGGTCGCGCAAGGAGCTTTTACGAAAAAATTTCCGCACGTCGGCGCCGGTGGTGAGGCCGCGAAAATTGGGTGGGAATTACCGTTGACCCGCGCTTTCGCTTCCCCCTTATCTGGGCCTCTTACACCCGCGAACGGTGCTTCTTGCGCCCAACACGGCAACTACACGGAGAGGTGGCAGAGTGGTCGAATGCGCGCGCTTGGAAAGCGCGTGTAGTCGAAAGGCTACCGAGGGTTCGAATCCCTCCCTCTCCGCCATTTTACCCGTATCACGAACCTCGTGATACGGGATTAAAGCTGCGCAACTCGTTGCGCGGAATAGACGAGTGGGAAGGCTGTTTTAACGGTGACGAAATAAGTTCTCGTTTTGGGTTCGTGGCGAATGGCCAAAAACCATCGCGAAACCCCCGGATTTCAAGTGCCGTTAAAATTCTGCGCGTGAATTTCCCCCGATTTCTGCGATAATTCCGGCAGTCAGACTCACCTCGGGGTAGAGGCCTTTTTTGGACTCCCTCGGCAACCTTTAACAAAGGATTTTCCCATGCCTGCGATCCAATCGGATTCTTTGCGGAGCCGTGCCTGCACGGTGCCCGTTGCCATCTATAGCCGCGTCTCCACCGCCAATCAGGTCGGAGGGCGCTTCGACTCTTGTGAGAGCCAAGCCGCCGTCTGTCGCGACTTCATCGCGAAACACGCCACCGACGGCTGGTTCGAAGTCGCCTGCTTCTCCGACCCGGCCTACTCGGGCAGTTCGATGAATCGACCGGGCATCCGTGCGCTCATGCGCCAGATCGAGGCCGGCGAAATCAAAGTCGTCCTGATCTTCAAACTGGAGCGGGTGCTGCGCAGCACCGACGAATGGGGACCGTTCCGGTCGTTTCTGCAGCAACACGGCTGCCGCCTGTTGAGCCCCACGGAAGATCTCTCCGATGAAACGCCCTCTGGTCGCCTGAAAAACAACCTCCTCATGAGTGTGGCGGAATACGAGCGGCTGAACACCGCCGAGAAAATCCGGATCAAG
This sequence comes from uncultured Opitutia bacterium, assembly GCA_903877135.1. Taxonomy (GTDB): domain Bacteria; phylum Verrucomicrobiota; class Verrucomicrobiia; order Opitutales; family Opitutaceae; genus CAIRCN01. The sequence goes on along the minus strand of CAIRCN010000014.1, from coordinate 6,247 downwards.
CTCAACGAGCAGGCGAAGCGCGGATTCTGGACCGGCGGGCAGGTGCCCTTCGGCTACAACTATGACGAAGCGTTGCAGGGCTTGAACCCGCATCCGACGGAAGCAGCCACGCTGCGCCGCATCTTCGAGATGGCCGCCCGTCTCATATCGCTCACCGAAATCGCCAACACGCTCAACGCGGAAGGGCTCCGCACCCGTGCCCGCATCTTCCAAAAGCGCGACGGCACCAAAAAAAACGTCGGCGAGAAGCGTTTTCGCTCGGACATTATCCGCCGCCTGATTACGCGTCCGCTCTACGCCGGTCGCGTGCGGATGAACGGACACGAGTTTCCCGGCCTGCACGCGGCACTCGTTACCGATGACCTGTGGGAACGGGCCAACGCCGCGATCCGCCCATCGTTGCAACCCGCGCCCCGCCGGTTCCGCGGCCGCGACAAGCACTTTCATTTGCTCAAAGGGGTTGCGTACTGCGGGTGCTGCGGCCGGGCGATGATCCCCAACGCCAGCGGCAAGCTCGACCCCGACGGCAAGCCCTACCGCTACTACACCTGCGGCTACGCCCATAAGGAGCGCTCCGACGCGAATTGTCCCGTGCGGCACGTCTCCGCGACCGCCCTCGAAACGGCCGTCGTCGGTTTCCTCGGCGCGTGCAGTCAGCACCCTGACGTCCTCGCCGCCACGACCGCCAGTGTGCGCGCGCGCCGCCAGACGGACCGCGCCCCGCTGCGCGCGCGACTCAGCGAGGCCGAAAAGGGGCTCGCCGCGATTACCGATCAACTGCGCAACTGCGCAAAAGCCCTCGTGCTGGGACACGTCACCGCGCTCGACGAAGTCCTGCGCGAGCAAGCCGACGCGTTGCAGGTCGAGAAGCAGCGGCTGCTCGTGGAACGCGAGCAAGTCCGCCTCGAACTCGCCACCTGCGAGGAAGGCGACATCGACACCGAGCGCGTCCGTGTCGCGCTGAACAAATTTGGCGAACTCCTGCCGACCCTCTCGCCGAACGAGCAGCGCGACCTGGTCATGCTGTTTCTTGAGCGCGTCGAAGTCCGTCCCTCCGACCGGCCTGCCGCCAAACTCGGCGCGTGCATCCGCCTGCTTGAGCTGCGCCTGAAATTGCGCGTTGGGCGGCTGATTACCGGCATGTCCGAAAGGCTCGTCATCGAGGAACGCACGGCGCTCGCCGCCTCCGTTGCGCCGGGTCGGTTGATGGTTCTCACCCTCAACGTCGCACTGGCGCCGGCCTCGGGCACATCGAAGCCGGTGACGCTGCTGACGCCGTTTCGCTGTGAGTTGGGGATCGCGCGTCGTACGCCGGTCCCGAAGCCTGAACTGGCTCCGATGCTGCACCCGATCCACCGTGCTCGCGCATGGGAGCGCCGGCTGGAAACCGAGCGCGGACTCAACCGCTTGAAACTCGCCGCTGAGGAGGGGCTGTCACCGGGCTCGGTCACGCACCACATGAAACTGCTGCAACTCGCCGAGGCGATTCAAGCGAAGCTGCTCAACCTGACGCACGCCGAAGAGGTGCGCCGTTACGGCCTCAACCGGATGAAGGCCCTCGCCGAGCTACCGCACGACGAGCAGTTGCGGCGGTTTGCGGCGCTCTCGTCAGCCGCGACGCGAAACTGAAATCACGGCGAGCCGCAACCGATCACATACCCATACGCGGTCCCTGCCTCGGCCGCGGCGCCTCCGGCGCCAGGCCGTGGATCTTTCGTGCCAGCTCCGCCGCGACGCGCTGCCGTTCGAGATATTTTTCCAATTCCGCGATGAGCGGCGGCAAATCTTCTTGCACGGTCTTCCACACGACCCGGAAATTCACGCGTCCGTAGTCGTGCGAGATGCGGTGACGCATCCCGCGAACGTCCTGGATCGGCACGTGCGGCAGTCTGGCCGCGGTCTCGGCCGTCACGTGCTGGGCGGCCTCGCCCACGACCTGCAGTCGCATGGCCACCGCGTCGCGCGTTTTGTGGTCGTCCCAAAATTGATCGAAGCTCATACCGCGCACGTAACCGGCCGCCTGCCGGGCCGATTCGAGCATGTCCTGCACATAAGTCTGCTGATCTTTCCCGGGCTTAAGCGACATAGATCGTCCGCCGGTCGCGCTGAATGGTGGCGCGGCGATGCGCGTTGGTCATCTCCGCCACGTCTTCCGCCAGCAGCAAATCGACGCGACTGCCGAGCAAGCGGGCGAGTTCGCGCTCCATGCCGAAATAACGCAGTCCGGGGATTTCGCGAAACGTGGCGATAAGATCGATGTCGCTGCCCGGCCGTGCGTCGCCCCGAGCGACGGAACCAAACACGTCCAGCCGCACAATGCCATGCACCCGGCAAAACGGTTCCAGCCGGCGCGCGATCTCCTCCGCAGACGGCGGCACCGCCGGCAGACGCACGGAGACTTTTCGCGTCAACGCTCCGCCGGCTCGCGGACTGACCGCGCGCTTTTTGCTCCGCTTGGACGAGATCCCAATCATGAAACGCACGATAGGCGGGCGGCGCACCGATTCCAAGGCGGAAGTCGGTTCCAATAGGCGGCGGCTCGCGCGCCGCAGCCACATCAGGCGCTCTCGCCGGCGTCGAGCAAAGGTGGTCAATTGCATGGCGCGAATTGGAACACGTCGCCGGAAAAGATAAAGTTGGCGGAGCGCACATCGACCGCGGCGTTTGTGCGTCTGCGCGGTGGTCGATGATTCGCGTTGTCGCAGTGTCGTTGACAGACTCAGCCATGTCCGCCCTCGGGCACATTGTGGTCGCGGCCAACGCTTCGCGAACCTCAGTCCAACTGAATCGGACCGATTTGCTTACTCCAACCGCGGAACGTCGCCTCCTTGGCAGCGGTGTCGATGACAATGTGGTTCGGAACCTCGGCACTGCGATCGACGCCGGGGTTGAAGCACCACGTCCCACCCAGGCGGGCGTGCCACCGCCGGGGGTCGTGGATGTGCCCCGACAGTACCAGGCTGCCCGGCGGCAATTGCCGGACGGCAACGGCGACATCGGGATCGCCCACCTCCCGCCCCAAGTCCGACGAGATCGGCGTCGCCAGCGGCGGCGCGTGGACCAACAACACGGCCGGCTCTTCGCCTTCGACGACGGGAGTGTGCGCCCACGGACAGCACACAAAGCGATAGCCGTCGCGGGACTCCGACGCCCCGTCGACCATCACGCCGGGCCGTGCCGCTTTCCGCAGCCAGCCGCCGTCGGCGTCGTTGTCCACCACCCGTTCATCGCTGGGCCACCAATCGTGGTTGCCGGTGCAGACATAGAGGCAGCCCGGAAACTCTCGCAGCCAATCCCGCACCCAGCGGGTTTGCGGCCGCAGGCCGATCCGGCTGCCGGGAAACATGTCCAATAGATCGCCGCTAAAGCAGCACACGTCATAGTGCAACGCCTGCGCCGCGAGCCAATGGAACCATTGCTCGCGGAAATGAAAATCGGTGACGTGCAGGATGCGCATTGCTGGGAGCGATTCAACCCGGCGAAATTCCCCGCGACGGGCGCGGGCGGGGCGATGCCTGCGGACGGATCGCCCCCGATGGCGTGGTCGCAATCACATTCCGTAGCGCGAAGGATTCGCGTTGTGCGGTCAGCACGCGCTGCACCCGCTCAACCTCCTCCGCCGGCACCTTCGCCTCCTCCGCGAAATGCGGCCAGCGTCGAACCGCGGCGGCCACTTGTTCCGTGATCGACCGGAGCGCCTTCGGCTCCAGGCCGGCGTCCTGCGCCACACGGGTAATCTGGTCTAGGGTCGGCGCGCGCCATTCGCCGCCGTTAAGCACGTTTGGTCCTCCGGCCGCGCTGCCGCTCAGGCACGAGCAGTTCATCGAGCGAACGCGGCGCATCGCTGAGCGCGCACACCTGATCGACGTCCGGCAAGCGACCCAAGACCGAGAGCACACGCAACAGGCGCAACAGCGCGATCCGCCCGGACTGCTCGAAAAGACGATAGGTGGCCGGTCTCAGCCCGGCCCGACGCGCCAGCTCGTCCTGCGACCAGCCGAGTTGCAGGCGCGCAGTCCGCACTCTGGCCGCCAGTTCTTGCGCTACCTCCAACTCGGTTTTTAGAGCTAACATTTTGGCAGTAGAGTGCTATTTCTCCATCTAACCAATAACATAATGGTAGTTGTTTTTGGGGCTTCCGATCGTAAGGGCGGAGGTCGGTTCAGTTTCTGCCCTGGTCGGTGCGGAGTTGGTAGCGCGCGGCCTTGGTTTTTCCCACGACTTCACAAAGGCCGTTGATCCGCAGGCGCCGCAGTTTCCGGGCCACCGAACGGCGGGCGATGCCCAGCGCGCTGGCCAAATCTCGCGGCGCGGTCGGCCCCGCGTGGTGGAGAAAACGCACTAACTGCCGCTCCGTCGGGTCACCGGCCAAATCCCATGGTTCGAGGCGCGCCGCGGCGAGCTTATTGGAACTGCTCGCGGGTGCGCCCGGTGGCCGCAGCAACCGCCCGCTGCGCGTGATCGCCGTCGCGAGCAACGCCCCGATGCGCTGGAGGACTTCATCCTCGCTCAAGCGGTCAAAGCGCTGGGTGTCGAGATATGCCACGTTCCTGTGATCCGTCTGCTGTCCGGGCTTACATGCCCATTCTGGGTCCACGGTCTTGCTTGGGTCCAGTGCCATAGCCCGCACCCAAATTGAACTTTGGCTCATTCTGGGGCTGAACGGCCTCGCTCGCTCCAGCCGCAGGATTGCGCGGCGTTTGCGCTTCCGATTCAGGCACCAATTTCAACTGCCAGTGAAAAGCCTTCCGGATGCGTTCCAGCGGAGATTCGGCAAATTCCAGAGGCAGAAGCGAGCGGGGCGAGATCCCTTCCTGGACGAGAATGTGCGTGATTTTCCGGTTCTGGAGCGTCTTGAACGCCCGGGAAAACACGTCCAGCGTTTGCTTTTCCTTCGTCGACTCGGCCACCGCGCCGGCATGAATATCGCGCAGGAATTCCGGCACGCATCGTGCGATCAGCTGCAAATGCAACCGATCCTGCCGGGGTGGCGAGTCATCCTGCGGAATGTCGCGGACGTTCGCGGCCTTCGCCTTGAGCATGGCGATGGGATCGAGCACGCGATAGACTACTCCGTCCGCCTTGATATAGGCGGACGCTTCAAGGTCTGATTGGTCGAGGCCATGCACGCTATGCAGGATTTCCACCAACAGGGGCCGCCCATCCGGACTCGTGCTGCGGAGCGCACCCAGGCGGGAATCCATCCAATTCTTGGTTTCCCGCGGCTGAAAGACCCACCCGGGCACCTGCTGCAATTTCGGCAGGCCTTCCTTGGAAACGATGATATCCAGATCCTTGCTGACCAGATTCGCCTTTGGCACCTGGGGCGTGAGATAGTTGATGGCCCACAAATTGACCGCGTGCCCGCCCACTACCGTGGGAGCAGACTCATGCTCACAAACCACACGAAAGTCATGTGGCGTTGTTTGTGGCCGCGCGGGTGTCACTCGAAACGGACCCCGCCCCATCCGACCAGACGCGTCTTCGCCCCATCCTTGATTCCCATCAGCCGGCGATTGCGGAGCACGATCTCCTCACCGCGACCCTGCCGAAGCAGTTCCTGATCTTCCCGGCGGAACTGGGCCTTCAGGGCAGCAACCTCCCTGTCGGCTTTTGTCAGATTGAGCCGGGAGAGTTTGTTGACTAGATGCCGCAGTTTCACTGATCCAAACCTAGCCAGTCGGTGTGATGGGTCAACGTCGATCACTGCCGACTTGGGGTTAGGCAGCAGACCCCGCACCATCGAGACCTGGGCGGATGAGACGATGCTTGGGACGGATGCCTGCTGGGCGGACATCGATTTGGCGGGTAGCACTTGGCGTGTAAGGTTCATAGAGGAAAGCGGGATTTCAGCCGTCACCCTGCCAGATTTGTGCCTTCTGGCGAGAGAGGGTAGCGCACACCTCCTTGGGGAGATGTGCGCGGGACGTCCAGATGCCGGTTTGTTTTCAGCCCGGGGAGTGATAGGTTAGGCGCGTGCAGAACGCATCGCCCATGGCCCCGGTGCTCGCCCCCAATTTGTCGTTACCGGCACTGGCGGGCCATGAGGCATTGCTGGGGGGATTTGCGCGCAAATACATCTGGTGGATGACCCCGACCGAAGCCTTGGAATACCCGGCGCGGATTGTGGCACAGGTGATGAACCTCGGGGAATTCAACGACGCGCTCCGGCTGGTCGAAGCCTTGGGAGAAAACACCCTGCAGGCGGTCCTGGCCCGAGCCGAGGCCGGGCAGTTCAACGAACGCT
>CAIRCN010000013.1 GCA_903877135.1 uncultured Opitutia bacterium | reverse complement strand
GGCTGGGTGACGGTGACATTGCAAATTCTGCCTCACCCCGCAGCGTAAAGGCGCCGCATGCTGCACGCGCTGATTATCGAAGACGAAGCCACCGCGCGCGCCGACCTGCGCGCCAAGCTCGCGGCGCACCCCGAGGTCACGATCCTCGCCGAGGCCGCCACGGTGAAGGCCGCCCGCCAACTCCTTGCCCGCACGGACTACGATCTGGTTTTTTCTGATATCCAGCTCATCGGCGGGTGCGCCTTCGACCTCGTGCCCGACGTGCGCCCCGGCGCACGCCTCATTTTCATCACCGCCTACGACACCTACGCCCTGCGCGCCTTCGAAATCAACGCGCTCGACTACCTGCTCAAACCCGTGGCGCCCGCGCGGCTCGCCGAAGCAATCCGCCGTCTAACCGAGGCGCCGCCACCGACCGAGGAAGCCCTCGCAGAAATTCCGCCTGGTCCGGTGCTGCGGCTCGACGACACTGTTTACCTTCGCTCCGGGCTGCGGGCGCGCTTCGCGCCGGTGGCCGGCATCAGCCTGATCGCCGCCCGCGACAACTATTCCGAGGTCCATCTCGCCGACGGCGCGAAAATTTTTCTCCGCAAGAGCCTCAAGGCTTGGAAGGACACGCTGCCCGCCACACACTTCATGCGCGTTCACCGCACCCAGATCGTAAATCTTGCGCGGGTCACGCGCTACGAACGCGACGGCGACGAGCACACGCAGCTCTACGTCGAAGGCGTGGCCGAGTCCGTCTCCGTCAGCCGGGACCGCTGGACAGAACTGCGCGAGCGCCTGAGCGCGATCCGCCCCGCGCCGTAGCCTGCCACAAATTCCGACATCTGGAGCCGGGCGCGGTCACTGGAGCTGCGACGCCCTCGTCGCGGAATCAGGTGGCCGACGAGCCGGGAAGGTGGCGCGCGTTGTCCTCAACGCGCTTTCCCGAACCAGCGTCTTGAGGACAAGCCGCGCCATCTTCACCGCGCCTGGCGCGGGTTTTCTCCGTTCTCTCCGTTGCCTCCTGTAAAATGAATTGGTGGTGCCCTTCGCCCCAGCCGCTCCGCCATTCGCCCCAATTGCCTCGTGGTATCCTCGCGGGTCGTTTGCTGCTGGGCCAGCACGGGAATACCCCCACATGTCCAAAGCCCTCCTTATCGACGACGAAGCCGCCGCTCGCACCGACCTGCGCGGCAAGCTGGCCGCCCACCCCGAGGTGGCCGTCGTTGGCGAAGCCGCCACCGTGCGCGCCGCTCGCGCCCTGCTGGCCAGCGCCGATTACGATCTCGTGTTTCTCGACGTGCAGCTCATCGGCGGCGACTCCTTCCAACTCCTGCCCGATGTGCGCCCCGGTGCGAGCATCGTCTTTGCCACCGCCTATGACCGCTACGCCGTGCGCGCCTTCGAAAGCGCCGCGGTCGACTACCTGCTCAAGCCCATCGATCCCGCGCGCCTCGCCGAAGCCCTCCGCCGCGCTGCAGGCGCCCACGTCTCCGCGGGCTCGGTCCGCTCCACTACTCCTGCCGCCCATGCTCTGCATGCGCTGCCGGTTAACTTCTCCGAAGTCGCGCTCACCGGCCACGAACGCGTGTTTCTCCGCCAATGCCTCGAAGCCTGGGAAAACACGCTGGCCCCGACGCATATCCTGCGCGCCCAAACCGCCCTCTTGCCGCGCGCGGTCCGTTACGAACGCGGCACAGAGCCGACGCGGCTGTTCCTTGCCGGCGCCCCCATGTCCCTCGCCCGCCGCTGGTGGCGTGCCCTGCGCACTCACCTCTGACGCGGCGTGTGGTTCAACCAAAGGACCTTGGTTTTGAAATCTGGTTTATGGGGACGCGACGCCCTCGTCGAGTCGGCGACCCGATCCCGCGACGAGGGCGGCGCGGCTTTAGTTCGAGCCAAAACAAAAGACCGTGTCTCAGTGCCTCTGTGGTTAACTTCCGTTTTCTGACATCTGACGGTTCACAAGGGCTCGTTCGCAGCCGCCGGAACCGAGAGTGAAAACACCTCCAAATTCGCCATCGCCAGAGCCTCTTTTCCGCGGTTGGCCACAGTGACTCCGCGGTTCGCCCCAGATACCTCGCTGTGCCCGCCCGGCTGTGGACGCTAATCCCGCGCAATAGTCTTATGCGCCCTGCTTATCAGCCAAACCACCGGCCCCATGAAAATTTTCCCGAGTCACGCCCCGACCTGCCACCGCATTGCCCAAACCCTCTGCGGCGCGCTGCTGCTCCTGACCCTTTCCGTCCGACCAGCCATAGCCCAAATAGACGCCAAATGGAAAGCGATTCCTGACAGCGGCCTTTGGAACACGGACAGCAACTGGGTGGACGGCACTGCGCCAAATAATCCAGCGTGGTCGACATCTGGTCCACCTTCTTTTTCCGCAGACACGGCGACCTTTGCCACCTCTTCTATCACAGCTATCTTCCTCTCAGCGGACACCGAGGTAAGCGGCATCACCTTCACCCCCACCGCGTCTGACTTCAAAATCACCGCAGCCCCCTCGTTCATGCTGACCATCAGCGGCGCGGGTATCAGCGGCGGCAACCCAGAAAGCCTAGCTGGCCAGAACTTTGTCACCGCTGTTGATGGTTCCAGCCAGAGTGGAGCGATCACTTTTGCTAACAGCGCATCGGCGGGGAGCAATACAACGTTCACCAACAACGGCGGCATTGCTGCCGGCATCGGCATCTACTCGGGTGCCAGCGGCGGCATCACGCAATTCAACGACACCTCGACCGCGTCCTACGGCACGTTCAACAACAAAGGTGGCACCATTGCCAGCAGCGGCGCCGACTCAGGTGCCCGCGGTGGTGGCACGATATTCTCCGGCGGCTCGATCTCTATAGACAACGTGGTCACCTTGGGCGCGACGGCGGCCAACGGCATCTTCAATAACTACGGCTCTACGTTCTTCCGCCTTTGGCCGAACCCTGGCGCCTATGCTGGCTACACGCAATTCCTCGGCTACTCGACGGCGGGCAATGCCACCTTCTACAACTACGGCAGTTCCGCCACCCTCGCCAACGGCGGAATCACGTATTTCAGTCAAAACTCGACGGCGGGCACTGGCACCTTCTACAGCCTCGGTGGCACCAAAGACGCCTATAACAGCGACAACAATTACGTCGGCAACGACGGCGGTCATGTCATCTTTTACGACAACTCAACGGCGGGCGACGGCATCTTCCACGCCTACGCTGGCGCAGCCAACGGCGCAGCCAGCGGCAGCATAGATTTTCAAGGCTACTCAACGGCGGGCAATGGCATCTTTACCCTCGACGGTGCCACGTATACAGGCACTGGAGGTAGCCAATTGAGATTCTCCGACAATTCGACGGCAGGCACTGCTACCTTCACGGTCAGCGGCAACAACGTCAACGACAACTACACTGCGGCCTCCATAACATTTCAGAACTCTGCATCTGCGGACCACGGCACTTTCACCACCACCGGCGGCACCGTCGGCGGCGCCTCCGGCGGCCAAATCCAATTTTCTGCGGGCACGACGGCGGATCATGGCATCTTCATTAATGAAGCCGGCAGCGACGGCAGCACCATGGGTGGTAGCACGATATTCGCCGGTGGGACCGCGGACCAAGGAACCTTCACCAACAACGGCGGCACCGTCTGGGGTGCCTACGGCGGCAGCACGCAGTTTTTCTTCGCTTCGGCGGCGGCCAACAGCACGCTGATTGCCTTGGGTGGAACCGGTGGCGGTTATGCCGGTGGAATCATATTTAGTGGAGATTCCACGGGCGGCACGGCGACGGTGCAGGTTGAAGGCGATGGCTTTCTGGACATCAATGGCCACAACGGCGGTTTAACCATCGGTTCCCTAGAGGGCAGCGGGCAGGTCTTCCTCGGAACCAACAACCTGACCGTGGGCAGCAACAACCTAAGCACGACGTTCTCTGGCGCGATCCAGCATGATGGCGGCGGATGGTTTTCTTATGGCGACGCAGGCGGCTCACTGACGAAGATTGGCACCGGCACGCTAACGCTCTCCGGCCCCAACGCCTACACCGGGGTTACGACGGTGAATGACGGCACGCTGGCGGTTGATAACGACGGCACGACCACTTTCGGCACTTTGGGCAGCGGAACCACGACGGTCAACGGTGACGACGGTAGCGGCGCCTCCGGGACACTCCAATTTCTGACGAGCGCCAGCGCGGGCAGTGGCACCTTTGTCGCCAACGGCGGCACAGGCAGTGGCGCAACTGGTGGGGTTATTCAATTCAGCGGTAGCTCGACCGCGGACAGCAGCACATTGACCGCCAATGGCGATATTTCTGCCGCTTCCGGCGGCTCTATTCAATTTACTGAAGATTCTCTCGGTGGCACGGCAACCGTGACGGTTAATGGCTCGGGCAACCTGGATATCAGTTTAAATAACGCAGCGAGTGTGACCATCGGCTCCCTCGCAGGCACCGGAAATGTCTTCCTCGGCGCCAACAACCTGAGCGTAGGCAGCAACGACCTGAGCACGACGTTTTCTGGCGTAATCCAGGATGGCGGTCTGTCTGACAACACAGGTGGCTCACTGACGAAGATCGGCACTGGCACGCTGCACCTCACCGGCACAAACACCTACACCGGCGAAACGTTGATCAACGGTGGCACCCTCAACGTCAACGGCTCCATTGCCACGAGCAGTCTGACGACGGTTAACAACGGTGGTATCCTCTCCGGCACGGGCACCGTGGGCGCGCTCACGATCGCCGCTGGAGGCACGCTCTCGCCCGGGAACTCAGTTGGCACAATTTACGCCGGTGTCACCACTTTTGCTGACGGCGGCATTTTTAAACTGGAAATGAACCAAGCCACCGGCGGCACCGCCGGCGGACCTTCCGGCTGGGATTTGTTAAGCATCAGCGGCGCGCTCAACATCACAGCGATCGAGGGTGACACATTCACGATCAACCTCACCTCGCTGGCTGGCGGTGACGCGGGCCTTACCGCCAACTTCGATCCAAGCCTGAGCTACTATTTCACCTTCGCGAGCGCGACTGGCGGCATCAGCGGTTTCGCCCCCAATGCTTTTACCGTCAACACCATTGATACGTTTTCTAATTTGTTCACGGGCTCGTGGTCGGTCGAACAGAGCGGCAATGATCTCAACCTCGTATACACGGGCGGCAGCAGCGCGGTTCCCGAGCCGTCCACCTATGCGATGTTCGCGGGGCTGGGCGTGTTTGGCTTCGCCGTCTGGCGCCGGCGCAAGGCAGTCACCGCGAAGCTCGCAGCGTGAGCGGATAATGCGTTGAGGACAGCGCGCTCCACCTCCAGGCGCACGGCTCTTTGCCCGTGAAATTCCGTTGTCGGGCAGAGTCGCCGAACCCTGCCGTTTTGAGTCGTAGCTGCGTTTGAGGCCGGCGGCCGAAAACGTGGCCGTCCGCCACGCTGTCGCTGCGCTCCAGCGCGGCTACGGAATTCACGGCGGCGGGGTTCAGCGACCCCGCCCTACAGCGAGGCAGATCAGGGTCTTTTGTTTCGGCTCGAACTGGAGCCGCGACGAGGGCGTCGGGTCCCCATGAACCAGATCTCAAGATAAAAAACTCTGGTGCCAAGGCGCGGCGGATTGTGTTGGATTCGGGTGCGGCGGCGGTTTCAGTTTCCCCGTCCCCGCCATGCCGAAAAAAACCTCCGTGCCCCGCCCCGAATACCCGCGCCCGCAGTGGATGCGCCGCGACTGGCTCTGCCTCAACGGCCCCTGGCAGTTCGAGATCGACCAGGGCGACAGCGGGCTCGATCGCGGCCTTATCACCCGCCCGCTCACGGGCCGCATCACCGTGCCGTTCTGCCCCGAGTCGAAACTCTCCGGCATCGGCAACACCGACTACCTGAACGCCGTCTGGTATCGCCGTGAGGTCGCCATCCCCGCGGCGTGGAAGGGCCGGCGCATTCTGCTCCATTTTCAGGCGAGCGACTACGACACCTTCGTCTGGGCCGGCGGCCGCGAAGTCGGCCGCCACCGCGGCGGCATGACGCCCTTCACCTGCGATCTCACCGAAATCGCTGTGCCGGGCAAACGCGTGACGCTCGTCATCCGTGCCCGCGACAACGCCCGCGAGTCCATGCCCTCGGGCAAGCAGTCGTGGGTGTTTGGCAACAGCGGCTGCCATTACACGCGCACCACCGGCCTCTGGCAGACGGTATGGCTCGAGCCCGTGCCGCTCCGCGCGCACCTGCTGCGGCCGAAGATCATCCCCGACGTCGCCAACAGCCGTTTTTCACTCGAGCAGCCCGTGGCTGGCGCGCAGGCGGGCCTCGTTTACCGCGCCCGGTTGCGCGACGCGAAGGGCCTCGTGAGCGAGGCGAGCTGCGTCTGCGGCGGCGGTTTTTATCCGCGGCTCGACCTGCCGGTGCCGGCGGAGCGCACGCGGCTCTGGTCGCCCGACGACCCGCACCTTTACGACCTCGAACTCGAACTCGCCGACGCCACGACCGGCGCGGTGGTTGACGCCGTGCGCAGCTACGCGGGCCTGCGCAGCGTCTGCATCGATGGCTATGCGGTGAAGCTCAACGGCAAACCCGTCTTCCAGCGGCTCGTGCTCGATCAGGGTTATTACCCCGACGGCATCCTCACCGCGCCGACCGACGCCGCGCTTGTGCGCGACATCGAACTCTCGCTCGCCGCTGGCTTCAACGGCGCGCGGCTGCACCAGAAGGTTTTCGAGGAACGTTTCCTCCATCACGCCGACCGGCTCGGCTACCTCGTGTGGGGCGAGTTCAGCGACTGGGGCCTCAACGGCTCCGAGCCCGTGCGTGGCTGGCAGCCGCAGTCCGACGGCAAGGTCGTCCGCGGCGGCAACCACGGCGGCGTGCAGTTTCCGGTGTCGCTCGTCGCGCAGTGGCTGGAGGCGGTGCAGCGCGATTTCAACCACCCGAGCATCGTTGGCTGGTGTCCGCTCAACGAGACCGCGCGCCGCCAGGACGAGCGCATCACCCCCCACGACGACGTCATGCGCGCGCTCTTCCTCGCCACCAAGCTCGCCGATCCCACGCGCCCCGTGATCGACACTTCCGGCTACTCGCACGGTGTGCCCGAGTCGGACATCTTCGACGCCCACGACTACGACCAGAATCCCAAGACCTTCCGGGCGCGGCACGACGGCCTGCTGCGCGACCAGCCCTTCGAGCGCGACGACATCTGGACGAAGTCCATTCCGTGGCGGCGCGGCCAGCCGTATTTCGTGAGCGAATTTGGCGGCATTTGGTGGAACCCGCGCGCGAAGCCCGGCGACGCCTCGTGGGGCTACGGCGACCGCCCGAAGACGCTCGAGGAATTTTTCACCCGCTTTGAGGGCCTGTGCGCGGCGCTCCTCGAAAACCCGCGGATGCTCGGCTACTGCTACACGCAGCTC
>CAIRCN010000012.1 GCA_903877135.1 uncultured Opitutia bacterium | reverse complement strand
TGTCCAATACCGTCGGCGGAGTAGGATGATCAAATAGACGGCGATCGATTCACTGCTTGGCGTCCCTCTCATCTGCGGAGGGCTTTCCCTGCGAAGTAAAAGAGCTGGCAAGTCATTTTTCTTTCGCGTGTGTGTAATGAGAAATGTTAAACACCCACGCGGTTTCCACGCGTGGAAACCCGCCCCAAGCGACTTGGCAGAGGGGGCTATTTCGAACCTACGTTTAACAATCTGACTTTCATAATCGCCTGCGAACTAATGGCTCCGATAATTTTGTTAAACGCTGCCGCCGCAGTTCGAAACAGCCTCTATTTGGTGCCCGGGACAGGACTCGAACCTGCAAGCCTTGCGGCAACGGCTTCTAAGACCGTCGTGTCTGCCAATTCCACCACCCGGGCCTCTGAATTTTCGATTTTAGACTGCCGATTTTGGATTGGGGGACGCAAGCGCCGAGTCGCGGTTCATGGCCGATCAAACCCCAAAACTCCAAAATTGAAAATCACCCCGCCACGCCGAGCCGGTCGCCCATCTTCGCGTAAGTCTCCACGCATTGGGCGCTCTGCGCCACGAAGTCAGCATCGAAACGAACGCGTCCGCGCTGGAAGAGCGTGATCACGCACGAACCGCCAAACGCGAACAGCCCCTTCTCCTCGCCCTTCACTGCCGGGCGGCCGGGGACATGCGTCTGCTTGATACTGCCCACATTGGTCGCGCCCACCTCGATGATCGCCACCGTGTGAAACACCGGCGACTCGACGAGCGTAAGCACGCGCTTGTTTTCGACGAGGTAGCGGATGTTGCGCCGCAGGGCGACGGGGCTCACCGAGTAGAGCCAGCCGTTGATCGAAATCGGCTCGGCCGGCTGGCCATCGACCGGGAAGTGAAACCGGTGGTAGTCCACCGGACAGAGCCGCGAGATCAGCATGGCGCCGCCGGCAAACTTGCGCGCGCGCACCTGATGCTCCTCGAGCAGATGTCCCTCGCCCAGCAGCTCCGCCAGCGAGAACTTCGCGCCCTTTACGTAAAATCCCGCTGCCGCATCAATGTTGGGAAACGCCAGATGCCGCCCGTCCGCCGGTAGCACCGCCACGCGCTCGCCCTCGGCGATGGGCCGGGCACTGGGTTTCAGGGCGCGGTAGAAAAACTCGTTGAACGTCTTGTAGTCGAACGGCGACTTGGCGAATTCGTCCACGTCGAGGTCGTATTTTGCGATGAACGGCAGGATTCGCAGCGCGCTCACGCGCCGGTTCATCTTCCGTCCATACCACCACGAGAAGATAGCCCGCCGCGCCAGCAGCCACACCAAGAAGCGGCCTGCCGGATTTTCGTAACCGAAGCGCAGCCACGTCTCACCATAGATTTTTTCGGCTTCAACGGTTTTGGTGTAGCGGTTGAAAAAACGGATGGGTTCGGCCGGCATGTGCGCCCAAGCTGCCACAGCGCCCACCGGGCGCAAAGCTGAATTCGTCTGATGCACTTGCGGTGCCGGCCGGCACGGGCCACGCTGGCGCCATGGAGAATTTCACCTTTCACAATCCCACCCGCATTCACTTTGGCCGCGGACAGATTGCCGCTATCGGCGGCGAACTGCCCGCCACGGCCCGCGTGCTCCTGCTCGCCGGCGGCGGCAGCATCATACAGAACGGCGTCTACGATCAGGTGAAAAAGGCGCTCGGCGTGCGGGCCACTTTCGAATTCTTCGGAGTCGAGGCCAACCCCGACTTCGACACCCTGATACAGGCCGTGGAACTCGCCCGCCGCGAAAAGGCCGATTGGGTGCTCGCCGTCGGCGGCGGCTCGGTACTCGACGGCGCGAAGTTCGTCGCGGCCGCGGTGCCCTACGCCGGTGACCCGTGGGAAGTCCTCACCAAGGGCGGCGCCGGAGTAAAATCCGCGCTGGCCCTCGGCGCCGTGCTCACGCTCCCGGCGACCGGCTCCGAGGCCAACAGCTTCGCCGTGATCAGCCGCCGTGCGCTCAAGGAGAAACTCGCCTTCGGTCACCCGCTGCTCTTCCCGCGTTTCTCCGTGCTCGACCCGGAGACCACGTTCTCGCTACCGCCGCGCCAGGTCGCCAACGGCATCGGCGACGCGTTCTGCCACGTCATCGAGCAATACCTCACGTTTCCCGCCAACGCCGCCGTGCAGGACCGCTTCGCCGAGTCGGTGCTGCGCGTCCTGATCGACGTGGGTCAGACGACACTGGCCAATCCCACCGACTACTCCGCCCGCGCCAACCTCGTCTTGGCCGCCACCTGGGCGCTCAACGGCACGATTGGCATGGGCGTGCCGCAGGACTGGGCCTCGCACATGATCGGCCACGAACTGACCGCGCTCCATGGCATCGACCACGCGCGCACTCTTGCCGTTGTGCTCCCGAGCCTCCTGCAGGTGCGGCGCAACGCTAAACGCGCCAAGCTCCTCCAATACGCCGAACGTATCTGGGACATCCGCGGCGGTTCCGAAGACGCCCGCATCGACTCCGCCATCGCCAAGACGCGCGCTTTCTACGAGTCAATCGGCATCAGAACCCGCCTGGCCGACTACAACGTGATCGCGGCCACCACCGCGCCCGAGGTCGCCCGCCGGCTTGAAGCCCGCGGCATGGTCAAACTCGGTGAGCGCGGCGAAATCACACCCGCCGTGGTCGAGGCGATTCTACGCCTCGCGGCGTAAGACCAGTTAAACCGGCGACGGGGGCGTCGCCGATCCAGGTCGAGCCGATCTGAATAACTGGGAATGCTTCCTGGGGACACGCATGCTGGGGATACTTCCTGGGGACGATTACTGGGGACGCGACGCCCTCGTCGCGTTCCGACTGCTGCTCCGCATCGAGGGTGTCGCGGCCCCATTATTCCAGAACCAAGGCCTAATCGATAAAGGCCGTTTGGGGTAAGCTTACGTCGCTGTTCTGCGGCGGCGCCAGACGGACAGTGCCAAGGCGAGGGCACCGCATATTGCGGCGTAGGTTGAGGGCTCGGGCACGGCGGCGAGATTGAAATTGAGGATAAGCATGGAGCCACCAAGAGAGAGCGAATAGTCGCCGAGCAAGGTGTCGCCGGGCAGCGTGCCGAAGGTGAAATCGTTGATGTTAATATAGCTGGAATCTACATCCGAGAAATCAATCAACGTGTAGGGGGAGCCCGTGATTAAGTTGAAGTCGCCGACAACAGAAAGGTTGAGTCTGATTGGCCCGTTCACGTTGAATTCGCCGCCAGTGACGCGGATCTGATCACTCACCGAGCCGAGCTTGAAATCGAGGATGGAGCCGCTCGCGAGTGTGAGGCCGCCGTCGAATCGCAGCACGCCGGTGGTCAGCGCGATGGGATCTCCAGGAGCGAGGTGTCCGCCGGAGTTGATGGTAGTGAGGCCGGTGATGAAACCGTTGCCTGCGAGAGTGCCACCGCTGTTCACCACCACCGCGCCAGTGCCAAGGGAGGAAGAACCACCAAAACCACCGCTCGCCTTCAGCGTGACGCTGCCGGAAGAGCCATCCACCGTGGTGCCGCCGCTGTAGTCGTTGCTCGCACCGGAGAGCGTGAGCATGCCGCCGCCACTGCTGTCGACGACCGTCAAGGCGCCGCCGCCGCCGATTTTGCCAGCGAACTCGGTG
>CAIRCN010000011.1 GCA_903877135.1 uncultured Opitutia bacterium | reverse complement strand
GCGCTTCTCCACGTTGCCCTTCTCGTCCTTCACGTCCTCCTCGGCGTAACCGGCGCAGAGGACGGCTAGGAAGATGCGGTCGACGCCGACCGCGGGCTCGATGACGTGGGGGACGAATTTCTTCTTCGTGGCCTCGTCGAAAATCTCCTGCAGCTTGCCGCTGGCGGCGGCGTGCTGGCCGAGGTCGTAGTTGCCGCGGGCGGCGATGCCCCACAGCTCCTGCACGCCGAAGGGATACTTGAACATGATGTCCACGGTGCCGCGGGAGTAGAACGCGAGCTTCTCCTTCGGGTGGGTGAAGCGCGAGAGGTGGCTGTCGGGGAGGCCGATACTCTTCAGCCAGGCCTCGCACCAGACGATCCACTCCTCATGGCACTTCGCCCAGTCGGCATCTTCGTGGATGAAATATTCCATCTCCATCTGCTCGAATTCGCGCGAGCGGAAGATGAAGTTCCGTGGCGTGATCTCGTTGCGGAACGATTTGCCGATTTGCGCGATGCCGAAGGGCAGCTTCACGCGGCCGGTGTCGACGACGTTTTTGAAATCGACGAACATGCCCTGAGCCGTCTCGGGCCGCAGGTAGGCGACGGACGAGGCGTCCGTCATCGCGCCGACGTTCGTCTGGAACATCATATTGAACGAGCGTGGCGGCGTGAGGCTGCCGGGCTCGCCGGTGGCAGGCGAAGGGATCAGCGCGATCTCCTCGGGCTTGGCCTCGGTCATGTCCTTGGCGACAATAGGTGCGAGCGTGCCCTGGATGGCTTTCTTGCGCTTGAAGGACTCGGCAGCGGTCTGGAGTTCGCCGGCGGTGTTTTCGCTCTCGAGCGCGGAGACGTAGCCGACGGTGGCACCGTCAACGACGACCGGCGCAAAAAACAACTGGTCAGCCCGATAGCGTTGTTTGCTCGCCTTGCAGTCCACAAGCGGGTCGGTGAAGCCGGCGACGTGTCCTGACGCTTCCCAGACTTTCGGGTGCATGATAATCGAGCTTTCGATGCCGACGACGTCGTCGCGGCGGCGCACCATGTCGTCCCACCAACAGTCGCGGATGTTCTTCTTCAGCTCGGCGCCGAGGGGACCATAATCGAAAAAGCCGTTGAGCCCGCCGTAGATTTCGGAGGAGGCGAAGACAAAGCCGCGGCGTTTCGCGAGCGAAACGATGGCTTCCATGAGGTTGGCGGGGGCGGCGGGCGTGGACATAAGGGGACAGTGTCTAGCGAAGAGACGGGGCGGCGGTCAATGGCGCGGTGCGGGCGGGAACACCTGCGCCACTCTGGTCCCAGCTATTTTCCCGCCGCGGGCGCACGGTGCGCTGGGGCAAGGGCGAGGCGAAAGCCGGTGGCCGCTGCAGCAGCACTGGGATGAAGCCAGAAGCGAAACGCCGAACGGCTTGTGCCCAGGGCATGCAGAAAACTGCCCCCGCGCAGGACGCGAAACTGGCCCACCGCTGGCCCTGCGGGGTCGCTCACGCTGCCTCCTGGATAGCCACCATACCAGTCCGCGCACCATTCCCAGACATTGCCGTGCATGTCGTAAAAACCCCAGGCGTTGGGCTGCTTCTGTGCGACCGGGTGGGTCTCACTGCCGCTGTTGGCGTCATACCAGGCCATCGCCACGGCCTCGCCGGCATAGGTGCCCGTCGTCCCAGCACGGCAGGCGTATTCCCACTGCGCCTCCGTCGGCAACGTGTATTCGTAGCCTTCGGGCAGGCGACCGGCGGCGCGCGCCCGCTCGGTGAGTTTGCCGCAGAAAATCATCACGGTCTCCCAGGATACGCGTTCCACCGGACGGTCCGAACCTTTGAATAAACTGGGCAGCGGCACATAGTCCATGACCGCCTGCCATTGGCCCTGGGTAACCTCGGTCTGGCCGAGCCAATAGCCGTGGGCTAGCGTCACCTGCGTGTCGTCGCCCAGGCCGTGGGTGCTGCTCATTAGAAATGTGCCGGGCGCGACCCAGAGCATCGCGATTGCGGGGTTTTCGACGGTGAAATTTTTACCGGGTTCAGGTTGGCCGCGGAAGGCTGAGTCGCCGGCGCACAGCAGGCCCGGGAGTGCGAGCAGGGCGGAAAGGAGGACGGCGCGGCGAAGCATGTGCCTGACGCTGCGCGAAAAATTTGGGCGACGCAACCGGGACGTGTGGCGATCTCCGCGGCGAGGGCGCCGCGGCTCAAGCACCCCGCGCCCCACCGCGAGGGGCACCGGCGGACTTTGTCACGTATTACGTGATAAAGTCGTTTTGGGCTTTTGGCGGGTTTGCCGCCGCCCCGGATGGCACGAGTGACACGGGCGGTCGAAAACATTCGCCTGCTCCCGCGAGTGACGCCAAGAATAGGCCGGCGATGCGCCCCCCCGCAAACTCGTTTTTTCCGGTGACACTCAGGTGTCTCGCGCTAGGCGCGGCTATTTCTATCGGGGCCAGCGCGGGCACGAACCTCCGCGCCGCGCCGAACGAGCTCGGTCACCCGGTCTTCCGGGACTGTCCGCCCGGCAGATCCCACATGGCCCACCTCTGCCAGGCGGTGACGCAGGACACGGCCGGCTTTGTCTATGTCGCGAACGGGGCTAATCTTGTTTTCTACGATGGCAGCACCTGGCGGCCGATCAAAGTTCCGACCGAGTGCGCCGGGGCCAGAAAATTTGCCACCACCACGGATGGCACGATTTTTCTGGGTGGCGCGAGTGTGATCGGCTGGATCCGCTCGGCGGGCGAAAGCAAGGAATTCGTCTCGCTTGCCGACCGGCTGCCGCCCGCGGAACGCAACTTCGAGAATATCTACGACGTGCTCGCGGTGGGTAACACGGTCTGTTTTTCCACCGAAGAAAAAATCTTTGTCTGGCGCGGCGGGAATTTTACGGTCGTGCACTGTCCCACGCCGCCGCACTCGCACGGGGCGCGGCTCCATCGCGTCGGTGACACGGTCTATGTCACCGCGCTGGATCACGGGTTGTGCCGGCTGGTGAACGACCGACTCGAAGCGGTCGCGGACGATCCCGTGCTGCGAGAGAACGAGATCATTTCCATCGAGGCCGGCTTGGAGGGCGCACTCGTGCTGCTCACCGCCAAGCGAGGTTTTTTTCAACTTGAGGGCGGGCGCATCACTCCGCGCCCGACCGAGGCGAATCGCTGGCTGGCCGGGAAGCACATCATCTGCGCACAGCGGGTGACCGATGGCTCGCTGGCGGTCGCCTTCGCTTCGGTCAGCGGCGACGGGGGCATGCGTTTCGATGCCGCCGGCCATTATGTGGGGCCGCTCGACCAGTTCATCGGGCTCTACGTAAAAACAATCCGGGCCTTTTTTCAGGACCGCGAGGGCGGCCTGTGGCTCGGCACCGAGACCGGCCTCATCCGGCTGGAGTGGCCCTCGGCGTTGACGGTTTTCGACGCGGTCAACGGTCTGGGCCAGGGTATGGTCGCCGATATCGCCCGCCACGAAGGCGCACTTTACGCCGCAACAACCGAAGGGGTTTACCGTCTGACGGCGACCAACCCAGCCGGGCAGATCGCACACTTCGAGCGCGTGCTCAGCCAGCCGGCCTATTCGCTCGTCTCCCATCCAGGCGGCTTGCTGGCGCTGGGTTACACAGATCTTTTTGTCCAGTCCCCGGCGGGGTTTACTGCCGTGGCCAAACTGCCGCTGGGCGGAGGAAATATGGAGCGCTCCCAACGCGATTCGGACCGCGTGTGGATCGCCACCGCGCGCGGCATTCAATCCGTGCTCCACACGCCGCAGGGCTGGCGTGACGAAGGATTGCTGCGGGGTTTTGCCGAAAACTCCCACACAGTGACCGAGGTGGCGGACGGCTCGCTCTGGGTGCTGAGCCCGAACCGGGAGCGTTTTCACCTTGTCTTTGGGAGTGGAGCAGCAACGCGGCATCACCTTCAGCGTGTGGAACGGCTTGGCGTGGGAACATCGTCGGATGCTTTGGCGGAATGTTTGTCGGTGGATGGAAGAGGCAGCAGCGAACCCGCCGCGCAGTGGCGCGCGTTTCCAGCCGGCATCGAACGCGTGCCCGGCGACGGCAACTTGCCTCAGCGGCTGCCCCAACTGGTGAGCGCGACGGCCGGCGCGGTCGCGAGCCTGCACGAGGAAAACGGCCCGGAGGGCAGGATGCTTTGGGTTGGCGGTGCGCGTGGGCTGGTGCGTGTGGAGGTGGCGCGCGCTTTTCCGCCGCCGGTGCCCTTCGCCACACAGCTCGATGCAACAGGGGTCCGCGAAGGCGACCACCTCGCCCCTCGGCACGCCACGCTCAAGTTCGACTACGTCGCCCTTCGGCACCAACTCGCCGACTCGGTCGCCTACCAGACCCGTCTGACCGGTTCGGGCGAAAACTGGTCCGCCTGGTCACCGGAGCGCACACGCACCTTCACCAGCCTGCCGGCGGGCGACTACCGCTTCGAAGTCCGTGCGCGCGATGCCGACGGGCAGCTCAGTGCACCCGCGGCGCTTGGGTTTTCGGTGCTGCCGCCGTGGTGGCTCACAGGCTGGGCTTTTCTCAGTTATGCGGCGGCGTCTTACTGGGTGTTTACGGCGTTGGTCTGGATCCGCACACGCTCGTTGCACCAGCGCGCCGAGCGCCTCGAGGCCGTGATTGCCGAACGCACCGCCGAACTCGCCCGCCAGAACACCGAGCTCATCCGCCTCAACCAACTCGAGCTCGACGAGAAAACTTCCGCCCGGCTCGCCGAGGAAAAGGCCCGCCTCGAGGTGCTCCGCTACCAACTCAACCCGCACTTCCTCTACAACACCCTCGCCTCGATCAGCGCCTCGCTGCCGGCCGGTCGTTCCCCTGCGCGCACGATGGTCGAGCGCCTTGCCGATTTCTGCCGTCTCACCCTCCACCGCGCCGACAAGGGAGACTGGACGACGCTGGGCGAGGAGATACAACTCGTGCGTGCCTACCTCGAGATCGAGCAGTCCCGCTGGGGCGACCTGCTCGATGTCGAGATCACCAGCGAGCCGGCCCTCGCGGAAGAGCGACTCCCGCATTTTCTGCTCCTGCCACTCGTGGAAAACGCCCTCAAATACGGCCGCGCCACTAGCCCCGACCGCGTCGGCCTCCGCCTCACCGCCCGCCGTGGGAACGACGGGGTCCTCGTCGTCGAGGTCGCCAACACCGGCGAATGGATCGAGCCCGCCGAGGAAAAAACCGTTTCTTCCCTCGGCATCGGTCTCGACAACGTGCGCGAGCGGCTCATCCGCCACTACCCTCTTTCGCACCGGTTCGAGGTTTCGCATGCCGACGGCTGGGTGACGGTGACATTGCAAATTCTGCCTCACCCCGCAGCGTAAAGGCGCCGCATGCTGCACGCGCTGATTATCGAAGACGAAGCCACCGCGCGCGCCGACCTGCGCGCCAAGCTCGCGGCGCACCCCGAGGTCACG
>CAIRCN010000010.1 GCA_903877135.1 uncultured Opitutia bacterium | reverse complement strand
CCTCGCCATCCGGTTCACGAGGGAAGAAAATCCACCCGACGAAGAAGAACTTTTTTGCGTGAAGCGGCGGAAGAATTTCCACCGAAGCAACCATGAGTTTCAAACCGCCCGAAGAAGATGAGTTTCATCCCGCTGCTGCCATTGATGGCATTATCCTCCATCAGCATCTCCATCAGGTCTTGTTTCGTTACGTTAATCACAGCATCGTTGCGCTTCGGGCGGGTCATGGCATTTCCTTTGTTGGTGGTTTTTGGTTTCAGCACCAAACCACTTACCATGATCCGCCTTTTTGCTGAACTCTCAGGACACTACCGATTTTTGAACCGCTGAACGACAGAGGCGTAGCCTTGCGTTCCGTCCTCGGCGTCCTACGGTTCGCCCCTTAGCTTTGGGGCCTGGCTGTCGCTCCGAGTTCTTTGATCCCAAGGCGCGGGTAATGCCGCGTCCGATAAATTCGGAGAGGAAAGTCCGGACACCATAGGGCAGGATGCTGTGCCAGCTTCACGGCGAGCACAGGCGCCACGGGTCAAGCCGTGGCGACGGACAGTGTCACAGAAAACAAACCGCCGCGCGGGCGACCGCGAGGCAAGGGTGAAAAGGTGGAGTAAGAGCCCACCGCACTGGCCGCGAGGCCGGCGGCACGAAAAACCCCGTCCGGTGCAAGGCAAAATAGGTGGCTGGGTGGCCCGCCCAACAGCCACGGGTATGCCGCACGGCGCGCAAGCGCCGCAGTTGTGCAAGCAACCGAGAGAAATGACAGCCGAAACGCCGCAAGGCGTGGAACAGAATCCGGCTTACCGGCCCCAAAGCTAAATTTGTCGTCCGCAAGACCAGAGGCTCACAGAGGTCTCTCGCCTCTTGCGAGTGCGAGAACACGGGCAAGGTGTGGAGCATAGAAGGAACATCAAATCATTAGGCAAATAGTAGAGGGCTGACCCCGTCAGGACCCATTCAGACAGAGGGCTTACTGGATGGCGAAGGGGCGGTAGGTGCGGGTGGCTTCTGCGAGGGGGTGATCTGAATGTGTTTGCCAAGCACAATGCAGTTGTAGAGCGCCCGGCCAATCTGGCCGCGCGTCATGAACCGGTTGCTTCCGGCGGCTTCTTCCGTGGAAACCACCACT
Organism: uncultured Opitutia bacterium; assembly: GCA_903877135.1. Classification (GTDB taxonomy): domain Bacteria; phylum Verrucomicrobiota; class Verrucomicrobiia; order Opitutales; family Opitutaceae; genus CAIRCN01. The sequence continues at coordinate 163,117 of CAIRCN010000010.1, read as the reverse complement.
TGGGTAAGGGTATCAAAAATGCTGATCTTCAGGGTTTCCTGCGACCAGACCGTGGGATTGGCCAAGTCGATGTCCGATGTGCAATGGACCAGCCACTTCTTGTTCTCCCAATAGGCCCAGAGATCGTTGGCGACCGGAGAAATGGAGCCGACGTAAACAGTCTGGTCTTCCGTGGGATTATCCACCACGGGGGTTTTCTCCTTGGATAATTCGGCCACGAGCGAGGCTTTCAGGCGCGTGATCAGCGTTTCCTGTGGATAATCCATCTGGTAACGGGTGGCAAACAGGTGCTCCTTAAGTTTCTCCATGTTCAGCTTGATCTCGATATATCCGGCGGGCATGGCCGGCGGAACCAGGCCGCGCGACACCGAGGTGATCTTGAACCCGTTGCTCTTCACTGCCACCTTCGTCTCCTCGATGAAATAGTCGGATTTTTTGAGCTGCACCGTGATGCCCAGCCGAGGCAGGAGGACTTTCGCGAACACGCTCTTGTCCCCTTCATCCATGTTCGCCGGGGTCGAGACACCGAGCCAAAAGGCCACGTCGGGGGTATTGGAAACCTGCTCGATATCCGACTCGTCCACATACCAATGGTAGAGATAGCGCGCCACTTCGCTGAGCAGGCGCGGCTCCAGCAACTCCGGAGGCAGAGTCGGAGCCGGGGCCACGGTGTTTTGAGGAACGTCCGGCGCCACGGTCGCGGTTTGGGCGCAGGCAACGCTGCCGAGCAGAGCGAAGAGGACGAGAGCAAGGGTTTTCACTTTGGAGATTTTCGGAGGGTGAAGAAACGGTTGCCGCCCAAGGAGCCGCTTTCGGTGTCGGGGATGCGCACAAAATTGCCGCCGGGACTGTAATAGTCCTTGTCGGTCATCCAGGAAAAAGCCCGGCCGGTCACCTCGATGGGACCGATTCGACGCAAGTTGGCGAACAGGTCGGCGCCCTCGATGCCACCGACGATATAGGCCTTCGTCAGGCCTTGCGCAAAGTTGATCAGGCGGGAAAAACGACCGGGCTGGTTTCCCTTGTTCGCAATGCCGGTGAGGTATTTCAGCCGCTCCTTGACACGCGCGGCGCAAACGGGGCGGCCGGCGGAATCGCGGGAAAATCCCTCGCACTGGCGCCGGTCGCCCTCGCCAGTGATGACGTCGGTGATGCTGGTAGTCTTGATACCGGCGACCTGTCGCTGGGTGTATGGCGGAGGCACGGCGCAAAGGCGGCCGTGCAGCACCCAGAGGATGCTCAGCATGGCGGCCTTGGTATCCTCCTCGCTCACGTAGCCCCGTTCCCCGGGAAACGGCGTTTCATTAATGAGCAACGCGGCAATATATCCGGCGGTGGTGGTTTCGGATTCGAGTTGGGCAAACTGGGCGGAAGCGGAGGTGGCCAAGGACAGCAGGAAAAAAATCACGCCACCGCAAACAAGCGGGCGCCGGCAAACACACTTCATCCCGGGCGACGGATTGATTTTTGCTGCGAAAGGCTGAGGACCGAGGCGCATGACTGATGAACTGGCCGGATTGGGGAACGGCAGAAACGTCAGAATTAGCCATAATGTCCGTGCGCCTGGCAACCCGATTGTGTCGCTGGGCGCTTGCGTCTGCGCTGGCGTTATCGCGGCACGCGGTCGTAGGCTTCCTTCACGGCGGTCAGGGCGGGCTTCGGGTGGAAGGGATAGGCGATGTAAGCTGGCGAAATCTGCGGCCAGCAATCCGATAGACTCCACAGGAAAATGCCCCAGCAATCCGGCTGCCCCGCGTAGAGTTCGATCCAGAACTGGGAGGCTTCGGAGTGGAGCTGCTGGGTTTTCGCGATGAGGTCGCCCAGCGACTGCGGTTCGTCCCAGCCGCGTGCCGTGATACTCTCGAACAGAGTCCGCAACAGGCCGCGGCGGTCGAGCCGCGTGCAGTCCGAGCCGTGCGTGAGGTATTCCTCGTTCCAGATCGGCCAGCGCTGGTCCGGGCTCACGAAGCGCTCGATGACCGCGAGGTCCGGCATGCCCATGTGGCCGATCTCCGTCACCATGCGCGGCTGCTGGCTGACATAGAACGCGGCCTTGTAGGACTGACCGTGCGCCCAGAGGTGGCAGTCGCCTTCGCGCGGCGAGTTCTGGTCATAGACGGTGGGCGAGTAGGGCGAGGTCGGCACGTAGGGCGTGAGCGGCGCGTGCGCCCGCACTACGTCGCGCAGGATTTCCTTGCTCAGTCGGTTGTGCCGGTAGGCCGGATAGTTGAAACTCATGTCGGCAAGCACGTCGTTCTCGTTGTCGCCGAACCACACGGCGACGCACGCGAAGTGCCGCAGCCGCCGAATCTGAAACTCCGCCTCGCGCCGCGCTTCGTCGAGAAACTCTGGGTCCTGCGGATAGCAGCCGCAGGCGAACATGAAGTCGTGTGTTACGAGAATACCGAGCTCGTCACATTGCGCGTAGAACGAGTCATGCTCGTAGATGCCGCCGCCCCAGACGCGGAGCGCGTTGATGTTGGCCCCCTTCGTCGCGTGCAGCAGCTCGCGGTAGCGGGCGGCGTCGATCCGCGCGTAGATCGCGTCCACGGGCGTCCAGTTCATGCCCTTAAGGAAAATTTTCCGGCCGTTGACCGCAACGATGAACGACGTGGTGCCGTCCGCCCCGGGCTCCTGGATGAGGTCGACGGTGCGGATACCGAAGCGGCCCGCGCGCCGGTCCAGCTCGCGCCCGCCGCGGCGCAGCACGGCGCTCCACTCGTAGAGCGGCTGCGCACCGTGGTTGTGCGGCCACCAGAGCCGGGCCTGTGGCACGGTGAAACGCTCTGCGTGCCGGTCACCGGCGGGATCGCCTGGCAGCCCGAAGGTGCGCGTCTGGCCGGCGACGGTGAGCTCGATCTCGACAGGCCCGGGCGCGCTATGGTTGTGGCGCAGCTCGACGAGCGCCTCGAGTTCGGCGCTGCCGTCAGGCCGCAGCGCCACAGTGCTGACGAAGACGTCGGCGAGTTCGGTCGCCTCGACGAGGAGCCAGGATACCGGTTTCCAAATGCCGATCGTGACAAGCCGCGGGGTAATGTTCCAGCCGTAGCACGACTGGGCCTTGCGCACCTGAAGGCGCAGCGGATTGCCGTAGCCGCGCACCTCGGGCGAGGGCAGGCGCCCCGGCGGAGTCACCGGCGAACCGAGGCAAACCTCGAGGCGGTTGGTGCCGGGCTGCACATGGTAGGTCACGTCCACGCGGAGGGGCGTGAACATGTTTTGATTTTTTCCCACCACGTTGCCGTTGAGGTAGACGGTGGCGAAAACATCTAGTCCCTCGAAGAGTAAGTGTAGCCGCTGGCCGGGGCCGGGCACCGGCGGGACGAGTTCGGTGCGATACCACCAGTCCCACTCCTCCATCCACCGGCAGTGGTCGTGGTTGGTGCCGAAGAAAGGGTCGGCGATCAGCCCGGCGCGCTCGTAGTCGAGATGCACGTCGCCGGGCACCTGCGCCGGAATCCAGCGCTCGGCCAGCGGCAGCGCGGAGCAGCCCGCGTTCGGGCCGAGCCACGGCTCGGCGTGCATGACCTTCCACTCACTCGCCAGCGGCAGGATTGCTTTCATGGGCTACGCCAAGCCGGGTGCGACGGCGCGCCCGGGTCAAATCCAATCCGCAGCGCGCTCCCCGCGTCGCCGAAATCCGATAAACTGGCGGAGCCTCAGAACCCGAGGGCAATACCTAGCTCGAAGATGTGACTGTCGCCAAACTTCACGCTTTGCTGGGCGCTGCTGATGACGTCACGCATATCCATATTCTGCCGGTTGATGATACGGTAGCCGGCGTGGAGCGTTGCCTGGCCCATGAGATGGAACTCTAACCCGGCCATCAGTTGATAGCCGAAGACGTCTTTCTTGTCCGAGATGTGCAATACGTTAGACGCGCCCTGCAGGACGTTGAAATTGGCGAGATTCACCTCCGCTCGGCCAACCCCAGCGCCGACATAGGGGGCGAGGCCGAAGAACGACGGCAGATCGACGAAGCCGTTGACGAAGCCGTTGAATTGCTTGAATGAGCCGGTGCTGAGCGCGCTGCCGGATGTGTTCGCCCCGCCGCTGCTACCCGATTTCATACTCTGCAGTTCGACCTCTGCCCGCAGCATGGAGAATTTGTAACCGAGCGCGGCGGCGATGCCGGTGTTGCTGCCAAGCGAGGCTTTGAACGACTTCGCGTTATCAATGCTAATGTCCGATGAGCTAGTGTATAAGCCGGTGGCCTTGGCGTAGAAACCGGCGTGACTGGTGTTCGCCGCACTGAAAATCACGGCGGCAATGCCCAAGAGGTGCAGGGTTTTCATAGGGGGATGTATTCTTCTGAACCAAACTTGAGGCGGATTGTCAACAGCATGCCCCGCGGGCAGTTTGTTCGTGCGCATCTTCTCTTTCGGTTACGATGGAGCGCCTGCGAACTCAGCATGGGACGAGGTCGGTGCGATATCACGAATCCTTTTCTCCATCCGCTGGCAGTGATCGTGGTTGGTGTCGAAGAACGGGTCGGTGATCAGCCCGGCGCGCTCGTAGTCGAGGTGCACGTCGCCGGGTACCTGCGCGGGCACTCTGCGCTCGGCCAACGGCAGCGCAGAACAGCCCGCGTTTGGCCCGAGCCATGGCTCGGTGTGCATCACCTTTTACTCACTCACCAGCGGCAGAATTTCTTTCATCGGCGCCGCAAAGCCGGGGCGACGGCCGTCCGGGTCAAATCCAAACCGATGAGCGGCCAGGGAACGCTTTCTCTGGAACCCAGCTATCAATTGTTAGTCGCCGCCAAGTTCTAAACCGCGGGAAAGATATTTGCTGAGGCCAGATCATTTTCTGGCTAACTGCTTAAGGTCCATTCTCAATTCTTCCACGCGATTGAGATCCTTGGAACGACCATGTAGGCCAGCAGTCTCCTCTCGGCCACCCACACCCGCGCCCCTCTTGAACCCGCGACGCTACCCACAAGCTTTGGTGATTTTCCTTGTGCCTTATGCTGGGTTTTCGGCGGAGGCCGTGGTGAATCCCAGTGAACCTCGCCCCGTGGAATCGCGCTTTGGTAGTCCAACCCCCCTCGCATATTTCGGTAGTCATCCGGGCCGGCTTGCCCACCTACGCTCCGCCCGCGCCTGTGCCGGAGGCGGTGACTGCGCCGGGCAGCACCGAGGGCATTATCTTCCTGCCCAAGGTGGTCGTGCACGGGTCGAAGCCATCGGGCGAGAGCGAATGGCAAATGGTCACGCTACGGGGGAGGGCAGAGTATTTGAAAAAACGGTTTCCCGGCTTTGTCGTGCCCGGCAGCGATCCGTTAACGGAGCACGTGCCAAACTATGCCGCGCAAATGCAGCACGACGAGGTGCGCAAGGAGAACTTCCGTGCGCTCGAGGATACCGTTAACCTCCTGCGCGCCACCGGCGACCTCAAGGGAAGCAAAGAACTCAAGGAGGAGATGCAGCGCGTGCTTATCCGTGGGTATGACTGGCGGACCGAGCGCCTAGACCGCTCGTATAACAACGACCGCCGGTAGCACGCCGGGCCCCGCCAAGTCACGCGTGGTTGAGCGCGAATGTAGCGAGCGTGCGTAAGCGTGGGGCGGTGAAGGTGACGACGCCGGCGCGCGTGCGATGCGGGATGACTTTGCCACCGGGAAGTTGGCGGATGCTGCGGATGCGTTTTTCCAGACGGAGGCGGACTTCGATGCCGTCAACCGGCAGGTTCGGCAGCGCGTGCTGGAAGTTAACGAGGCTCAGCACGTGGCGCTTGCGGCCGGACTGGGCAAAGAGCGTCAGCTCGACCGCCATGGGGGCGTCGGCCTCGAAGGCGAATGTCGGCTGCAACCGGCGCACGAGTCGGATGAAGGTTTCGCGCAGGCCTTCCACATCCTCCAACACGCTGGCGCAATAGACGACACGACCCTTGCCGAAGCGGTGGAAGACGACCTCAGGGTGTTCGGTCGCCACCCAGGGCGGATTGCTGTGGATCGAAGAAAAGTCCCGCGAGTTGGGTGCGGGCCAGGGCAGGGTGGTGGTGGCCAGCACCTCGGCGCCGCGCTGCGCTTTTACGGTGAAGCCATGGCCGCGGGTGAGCGGCGGATATTTTGGCTCCCAACCGGAAAAATCCGCGGCACCGGCGGCGGTGGGCGTGAGGTAGTGCTCGCGGCCGGACCAGTCGGCTTTCACGAGTGAGACGCCGAAGACGTCGGCGAGCTGGAAGTCCGCGGGGCGCCGACCGCGGTTAGTCACGAGCGAAGTGCCGGCGCTGGCGTAGAGTCCGCCGCCGCGGCGCACGAAGTCGCGCATCGCGCGGGCCTCGGTGGGCGAGAGGTGATGGACGTTGGGCACGATGAGCACCTTGAAGCGCGAGAGCTGCGCGAGCTGGCGCGCGGTGATGATCGTGAATGGCAGATGATTCGTGATCAGGCGGTCGGTGACGTTCATCGCCGACGCGGTATGGGTGTCGCTTTCTCCCAGCTCGGCGACGGGGCGGCCGTTTTCCCGCATGTCGAATTTCGAGTCGAGCGAGTGGTAGACGGCGATGTCGGCCACGCGCTCGCCACCGAGCTCGCGGTAGAACGGCGCCAGCCGGTCGTAGATGCGGCCCATGCAGTCGTGCGCGGCGACATGCACGGTGCCGACCGGATCGATGGCGTCGATGAAGAGAAATGCGCTGTGGTCGGCGATGGCGGCGCTGGCCTTGGCCTCGAGGAGCGCCTCGGATTTGCGGCCGGTGTGGTCGAACAGGTTGGTCGAGTAACTCGTCGCGAAAACCATAGGGCGGTGGGGCGAGAGTTCGCCGAGGTGCTTTCGCGCGAAGGAGCCCTGCAGCGGGCCGCCGTAGAAATCGCCGGAGAGAAAATCGTTCTGTGCGACCAGCGAGTGCGAGGCGCCCTTAAGCCAGCTCGAGGGGAAGGTGGACGACTGGTGTTCGACGGCGGCGCGGGGTTTGAAGCGCCGCACCGTGCCGGTCGCGAGCGCGGCGAAGTCGCCGAGCCATTTTTCCCGCTGGCGCTGGAATGAGACCCAGCGTGGGTCGGTCCAGTCCACGGTGCGCGGCAGCTCGCCGCCGACCTCGTCGGTCCAGCGCTGCTGGCAATGCGGGCAGTAGCAGACGCCCGGCCAGTAGGTCATGTCGAAGAAAATGGCCTCGAAGTCGTAGCGTTCGCACACCTCCCGGGTCCAGGCGCGGACGTAGTCGCGGTAGGGCGAGTTGGGACAGACGAGGCCATAGCGGCTGTTCACGCCGAACTCGAAGCCGTCGAGGCCGAGCGCGTTTTTTCCGCGCCACTCGGGATGGGTGTCGAAGGCCCAGCGGTCGAAGATTACACTAGAGTAGACCTCGAAGGCGATGCCGTGGCGGTGGCAGCAGTCGATCAGTTCGCCGAGGATGTCGCGGCCGTTTTGCGCGGCGTGCTGCCGGCCGACCTGCGTTGGGTAATTGAAGAGGCCGGTGTGCGACATCGCGTAGGCGAGGACCGACTGGGCGCGGGAGCGGACGAAGGCGTCGACGGTGCGCTCGACGTCGAATTCGGACATGAACTTCGGGTCCCAGTCCGGGATGTGCATGTCGATCGTGGAGCGACGCCACGACGATTCATACCAGCGCGGGCCGAACGAGCGTGCGGACTGTGACAGTGGTTTGTTTTTGACGCGAAGAGCGGATATTTTCACCGCTCGACCACAAAGTCGCGGAGGCAAAATCTTACAACAGCAATCCGGCGGGCCTCTTGGCCCTTCATCACATGCCGCTTGCCGCGGTCGCGTAGGCGGCGGGACTGAGGTAGGTGAAGTCGACGCGGCGGTAGGAAATGACCTGCGGGCAGATCGGAGGGAAGTTGCCGTTGGCGAAGATCTGGTCGAAGCCCCACTGGCGGGTCGGCGGGCTGTAATAGCTGCTGGACCAAGCCCCGGTGGCGATGCGGTTTTTATACATGTTCACGAGGGCGCCGCGGATGGCTACAGTTTTGCTGCTCCAATTTTCCAAAAAGCGCGGCATGTTGTGGACGCCGCCGCTGTAGGAACCGGTGCCGCTGGGCGTGGTCTCGGTGCTGCCGGAGATGAAGGCGGCGGCGATCTCGACGCTGTTTGAGGCATTGGGCGTGCTGGAGCCCGGGCTGCTGTAGGCAGAGCTGCCGGACGGATTAGTGGTCACGGCACCCGTAGCCGTGCTTCCCCAGGGCGCGAGATCGTTGGTGGGGCCGGTCGAAGAATCGGTGCCGAAATAATTTGGGGACAGAATTGTGATGGCGTCGCCGGCGAGCGCGCAGGGAGATTCGATGCTGGGGTTGCCCAGGGCGCCAGTGTGGCCGTCGTCGGGATACAGGGCGGAATTGGTGGCGGTGGCGGTGCTGATCACGCCATCGGCATTATAGTTGCCCAAGATGTAGATGGGGGCGTTCGTCGCGATGGTGAGGCCGGTAACCGTATTTGGCGCAGCAGTGCCGCTGGGCACCAAACTACTGCCGTTGGCGACCGTGCCTTTGCCGAGCAGCAGTCCGGTGTGGTTGGTGCTGGCGGAGTTGATCTCGATGTATATGCCGCCGTTCCAGCCGCCGGAGCCGATAGTGTATTTTTCGTAGCCGTTGAGCGTGCCAACTCCCCACTTGGTGGAGTTGTCCGCCATCAGAATGTCGGTGCTGGCGTTCGTGGTGGCACTGGTCATGTCGGTCAGGGCGGTTTTCAGGGCCGCCATGTTGATTTGAACTAGGTTGACGGGTTTGGCCTGGTGATCGTCATACATGCCTTTTGTGACCGTGGCGCTAGTGCCAGAGCCGGTTGCTGTGTAGGGGATGAACTGGATCACGTTGGCGGGCGGGGTGCCGAGCTTGAGGCCGCCGTTGGGGCCGATGTTGGCGGCCGGCGTGCCGGCGGGAGCCGAGTTGGGATCGGCATACATAGTGATGGTTCCAACATTGGCGGCGGTGACGGCTACCTTGATGTAGAGGGCGGCCTTGTTGGCAAACTTCTGCTCCTCGATTGACAACTTGGCGGTCTGGTAAGGATCGGTGCTGGGCGGAGCGGGAGTGATCGAGGGCTCGATGAGCGAGTGGGGACCGTAGCCGTGGCCATACACGGGAGGAGTAGTGCTGGCTAGATAGTTGCTGTCGTCGGCGTTGTCATCGGTGGCGAGCACGTCGAGGTTGGCGGTGGTGTTGTGGCCGACGATTTCGCTGAAGCCCATTGGATTGTAAGCCTGAATACCCATCGCGGAGGTCTGGAGGTTGCCCTTCCAGGTGGCTGAGGCATAGGTGACGAATTGGGCCGTTCGGGCGGCCGTGACCAGCGCCATGAGACTGGTCAGACCGCTGGTGCTGCTGTCGGCACCCATGGTGCTGTCTTTCCAGACGCCGCTTGCCAGCATGTTGGCGGTGCTCACGCCGGTGGGCTCGGTGGAGAAATTCACGGCGGTGGTGGAGTTCATGCTGGAGCCACCTTCCTGGGAGGAGGTCGTGGTGCCGCGCCAGGCGTGGAACACGTGGCCGGATGCGGTCACCGGACCGTGGAAGGTCGTGGCCGCCGAGCCCACGGTGCCGACGAACAGGTTGCCGTTAACGTGCACCGGTCCGTAAATGTCCATCTGCGGGCTGGGATTGACCTCGAGGTCGTTGCCGCTGTAGAAAATCGCATAGGCGAACAGCGGCGCGCCGCGCACCGACACTTTTTCCTGCACGCAGGCGGTGACGGGTGAACTGCCGTCCTTCGGTGTCACCGCAACTTTGGCGATAATGGTGACGTCGCGGCGCAGCACGTAGCGGCCGGATAGGGGGTCGTAGGTGTTGTTCGGATCGCGGGGATCGATGTAATACATCGAGGCGGCAGGCACCTGGGTGACGGTGCCGGCATGCACATCGATGCTGGTGGAGGACACGTCGCTGCCAAAAAAGGTCGAGGCCAGCGTGGCCGGGAAAGCCACTGGTGTGGTGCTGCCCGCGCCGAAGGTCGGGTTCATATGGGAATTGAACGCCTTGACCACGAGGTAGCTGCCGTATTCCGCCACGGCCTCGGCGTCGTTGCGGGCCTTGAGCAAGGCGGTGTTGCGCGAATTCAGGTGGCTCTCGGTGACCGACCATTGCATCACGGAGGCGACCAGCGCGAGCAGCAGGGCGGAGAACAACATGACCGTGACGAGGGCCGAGCCGCGACGGCGACGACCGGTCGCGGAAAGGTGGAGGGATGTTTTCATAAGTTGTAATCAACCGCGCGGAGAGACGGTGAAGTTATAGGTGTTGCCGGTTTGTGTCGTGATGCCCTTCTCGGTCAGCGATTCGGAAATCTGTGCGCTGATCATCACGCAGCGATTGAGCCGATTGTAGAAGAGGGGCGGGGTTGGCACGGTCTGGGTCACGGTAGCGGACTCCAGTCCCTGCGCCAATTGCTCGATGATGGGATAGGAGGAAATGCTGCCGGTGACGTAGGTGCCCAGGATGGAATACATCGGCGCAGACTTGGCGTCCACCGGAGTGGGGAGATGGATGGCGAACCGGTGCACGGGGCCGTTGTTGAGGGTGGTGTTCGTCACTTCACGGTAATAGCCCACCAAATCGGTGATCATGCTCGTGCCCGTGGTGGCTTGCGCGGGATCGGTATAAACCAGCACCAGAAAGTCGCCCACCTGGCCGTCGGTCACGAAGGCATCGCTGACGACCCCGTTGACGGTGACGGTGAGCGTGCTGAAATTCGGATAGATGCAGAAGTAGTTCGAGGTGACTGCGTCGACCTCAATTTTGTTGGTGAAGCTGCGGATGTCGCGGTTGATCATCTGCTCGGCGCGGTCGGCATAATACATCATCAGCGCCTGTCGCATGAAGGCCACGATGCCGATAGTCGCAAAACCCATGATCGTAACCGCCAGCATGATTTCCAGCATGGTGAAACCACGGTGGGCGGGGTGGAGGTTGGGCAAAATTGGTCTCATAGTGGTTTAGAAAGTCTGGACGGCGGAGCGGATGGTGCGGACGGAATCCATGATGTATTTCACCCTATTGCCGTCGCGGTAGCGATACGTGTAGTAGATGACGACACTGTAGGCTTTGCACTGCGAAGAGGAGGTCGGCGTGAGGTCGGTGATCTGGACCCAGAAGTTCATGCAAAGGTCGGTCTTGCCGGGCACAGTAGTCGGATACGGCGTGAGACTGGTGTTGGCTCCCGGCCAGATCGTCGCCCAAGTGTCCATCCCGGGGATGGCCCGGCTGTCCATGTCGAAGGTCTGCAAATTGTCGTAAACTCCGGTCGGGGTTGTGCCCCACGGCGACCCGGTGAGGGTCACGCCCGAGGGTGTGGCGGTGAGCGGAATGACCGTGGCGCTCGAGTCCTTCAACGTGGGCAGCACAAACGAAACCGTCAGCCGGGGGTTGTTCTGGGAGTCGGCCGGATCGGCGTTCACGAACTGCTGCAGTGACATGTTCTTTAACTGCTCGATGTAGCCTTGGACGATGGTGAGGGCGGCGTTCTGGGCGACGCTGACGGCAGCGAGCCGGCGCATCTGCATCAGCGAGGCAAGAATACCCCCGAGTATAATCGCCAGGATGCCCACGGCGACGGCCACTTCGACCAGCGTCATGCCAGAGCGTGGGGAGGAGCGGCGGAAAAAAATGGGCGAGTAGGTCACGGTTTATGGAGGGTTGCGGGCGGAAGCTAGCAGAATTCCCTACGCTTGCCTAGGTGGGCAATAGTCCCTTGAGGTCCCGGCGGCACTAGGGCCATTCGGCCCTGTTCGGCTCTGGCGCGCGCTGTGGCGGGACCGCCGCTGTTCAGGCTTTTCGCTGGGCGAAAAGCGTTGCTGCCTGGGCTCGGCGCGAGACGTGCAGCTTCTCGAAAACGCTGCTGAGATAGTTCTTCACGGTTTTCTCGCTCAGGTTTAGTGCGCTGCCCGCTTCCTTGTTCGTGCGGCCGGCGGCGATCAACGCCAGCACCTTTTGTTCTTGCGGCGAGAGCACGGCCAGCGGGTCTGGCCCGTTGCCGCTGCTGGCCCGGACCATTTCCATGACGCGCGCTGTCACCTCCGGATCGAGGATCGATTTGCCAGCGGCCACATCGCGGATAGCCTGCACGAGCCCGTGGCTGTCAATCTCCTTCAGCAGATAACCATGCGCGCCGGTGCGGATTGCCTCGTCGAGTAGGGCGTCATCTACCACCGATGTGAGAAACAGCACCCGCGTGTCCGGCTGCTGCGACAAGATCCTCCGGCACGCGTCAAAGCCAGTGCCGTCGGGCAGCCGGATATCGAGCAGGACCACGTCCGGCCGCAGGTGCGCGGCTGCTTCTACCGCACTGGCGACGGTTGCGGCTTCACCAACGATCTCGATACCTGAACCGCGGCTTTCGGCGGCAAGAACCGCGCGCAGCCCATGGCGCACGAGTGTGCTGTCATCGACCACGAGCAGGCGGATCGCCATTGAACCGGGGGTGGGGGCCATGGTGCTCCACTAAAAGAGACGCGCAGGCAAACACGAGCCCTTTGCTGCCGGTTGGTGTTTCCGACAAAACCCTTGACTCTCCCGCGCCGCTTTGGGTTTCTGTCCGGCTCCAATCTCCCACACGACCATGGCCAACACCAAATCTGCCATCAAAGCCGCGCGCAAAGCCGTGCGTCTCACCACCCGCAACAAAGGCGTCCACACCCGCTTGAAGACGCTGCACAAGAGTCTCGACGCCGCGATCAAGGCTGGCGATGCCGCCGTGACCAAGGCCGCCGCCAGCCTCTATGTTTCCGCGATGGACAAGGCCACGAAGTCCGGCGTCGTCCATAAGAACGCCGCCTCTCGCGCCAAGGCGCACGTCGCGAAGTTCGTTTTCGCGAAGTAACTCGCCCGCTTTCGCTTCCTTCTTTCAAACTCCGCGCCCCCGGGCCGCGGAGTTTTTTGTTGTCCGCTCCGCGGCCCGCGGGCGGAGGTTTCGCCGACTCTCCTTGCCGGCTGCGCGCCGATGCGCCCATGATGCGCGCCACTTGTGGTGAACCCGACGCGCCGTCATTTCATTCTGTGGGATCGCCCGCTGCTGACGCAGGCGGCCGTGTGGCTCGCGGACAGCTGGACCGGCGGCGCGCCGCTCGATCTGTCGCGGGTGCTCGTGGTGGTGCCGACGCGCCAGTCGGGCCGGCGTCTGCGCGAGGCGCTGGCGGAGCACGCCGCCGCGCGTGGGCAGGCGACTTTCCCGCCGCGCGTCGTCACGCCCGAAACCTTCCTCACGTTTGAGGCGACGGACGGCACCGCCTCACGGCTGGAGTCGCTGCTCGCATGGACGGGCGTGCTGTGCGACATCGACGCCGCAGAGTTTGGCGACGTATTTCCCGCCGGCTCGCAGGCTGGCAACGCCGCCGGTGCGCTGCGGCTTGCGCAGGAGTTCATGCGCCTGCAGTCTTTGCTTGCTGAGGGCGGCCTGCGGTTCGCCGATGTGGCCGCGCAGGTGGGATCGGATTTTCCGGATACCGCGCGCTGGCGCCAGCTCGCCACGCTGGAGGAGCTTTTCGACGATGCCCTCTTGGCACACGAGTTGCGCGATGCGCAGGCCGCGAAGATTGCCGCAGCGCGCAGTGCTGCTGTCGCGGAGCGCTACGACCGCGTCGTCCTGCTCGGCACGCCCGACCCGCTCCCGCTCGCGCTCGAAGCATTGGCGGCGCACGCGAGCGCGCAGCCGATCGAGGTCGTGATTTTTGCGCCGATAACCGAGAGCGAAAATTTCGACGAATGGGGCCGGCCGCTCGCGGCGGCGTGGGAGCACCGGCAACTCGGGCTGGACGAGTTCGAGCGGCGCGTGCACCTCTGTGCCGACCCCGCCGCGCAGGCGGAGCGGGCCGCGGCGCTGGCGCGTGGCTACGGCGAGCCCGACGGGCTGCTGGCGCTCGGCGTGGCCGACGCCGAGGTGCTGCCATTGCTCGAGAGCGGGCTCGCCCGGGCCGGCGTGGCGGCGTTCAACCCCGAGGGCCGGCCGCGGCGTAGCGACCAGCTTTATCACCTGCTCGCGACGCTGGCGGCGATCGCGCGCGAGCCAGCGTTCGACGCCGTCGAGGCGCTCGCCCGCTGTCCGGATTTTCTAGCTTGGCTGCACGCGCGGCTCGGAGCCGGGTTTTCGTCGGCGCGTTTTCTCAGCGAACTCGACGACCTGCGCGCGGAGCATCTGCCGGCCACGCTCGCCGAGGCGCGGCGGCACACGGGCTCGCCCGCGCTTGCGCTGGTTGCGGAGCTACGCGACATGCTTACGGGCGGCGAATTTCCGGCGAACGCGGCGGCGGCGCTCGGCGAGATTTTTGCCGCGCGCCAGCTCGACCTTGCGCGCGAGGCCGACGCGCAGTTGCACGAGTCGGCGGGCGCGTGGACCGAGGTGCTGCGCGAGTGCGCGGCGGCGCGCGCGCGGTTTCCCGGGCCCGACGACGCTGGATGGTGGGAGCTGGCGCTGCGGCTGTTCGGCGACGGGGCGCGGACGGAGGAAAAGCCCGCGGGTGCGCTTGAACTGCAGGGCTGGCTCGAGTTGCTGTTCGAGGACGCGCCGCATCTCGCGGTCGCCGGGTTCAACGACGGCAGCGTGCCCGACGCGGTGGTGGGCGACGCGTTTTTGCCGGAGTCGCTCCGAGCGCGGCTCGGGCTCAAGACCAACGCCGCGCGGTTTGCCCGCGACGCCTATCTACTGCAGGCGATCGCGGCGTCGCGTGCGCGGCTCGACCTGCTGTTCGGAAAAACTTCCGCGGTGGGCGATCCGTTGCGGCCCTCGCGCCTGCTGTTGCAATGCGCCGACGCAGAACTGCCGACGCGCATCGAGTTTCTTTTTGCCGCGCCGGAGCTGGCGGCGCCGAATCCGCCGTGGACGCGCGCGTGGCCGCTCGTGCCGCGGCGCGCGCCGCCGCCGGCGAAGGTCGCCGTCACCGCGCTGAAGGCGTGGCTCGCGTGTCCGTTTCGTTTTTACCTGCGCACCGTGCTGCGGATGGAGGCGGTGGACCCGGCGAAGAGCGAACTCGACGCGCTGGACTTCGGCACGCTCTGCCACGCCGCGCTCGAGGCGATGGGCCGCGAGGTGGCGCTGCGCGACTGCACCGACGCCGCCGTGCTGCGCGAATTTCTCCTCGGCGAACTCGCGCAGCAGGTGCGCGCTCGCTTCGGCGACAACCTCACGTTGCCGCTCGTGATCCAAGTCGAGTCGGCGCGCCAGCGGCTCACGCATGTCGCCGAGGTGCAGGCGCGCGAACGGGCGGCGGGCTGGGTGATCGCCGACGTGGAGAAAAAATTCGCCGTGGAGATAGCCGGCCTCGTCGTCAGTGGGAAAATCGACCGCATCGACCGGCACGCGGAGACAGGCGCGGTGCGGCTGCTCGACTACAAAACCTCCGACTCGCCCGTGACGCCGGCCTCAGCGCACCTGCGCGCGCCGCGGTGCGACGAGACGCCGCCGGAATGGTCGGTGGTGGTCGTCGACGGCAAGGCGCGGGTGTGGGCCGACCTGCAACTGCCGCTCTACCGGCACGCGCTGGCGGCGGAGCTAGGCGGCGACGTCGAGTGCGGTTATTTCAATTTGCCGAAGGCGGTCGGTGATACGGGGCTCGCGCTTTGGGATAAATTTACGGAGGAGTTGCAGGCGTCGGCGTTACGGGCGGCGACGGGCTTGTGCGCGGCGATTCGCGCGGGCGAGTTCTGGCCGCCGGGCGCGCACGTCGACGAGGAGCGCGATGAGTTTGCGGCGCTTTTCCACCGCAGGGTGGAAGACAGCGTGAATTTTGGAGGCGCCGCGCCATGAGACCGCTGCGTCACGAAATGATTCTCGCATCGGCGGGCTCGGGCAAGACGTTCGCGCTCACGGACCGGTTTGTCGCGCTGCTGGCGCGCGGCGCGAAGCCCGAGCGGATCGTGGCGCTGACGTTCACGCGCAAGGCGGCGGGAGAATTCTTCGACGAGATTTTGAAAAAGCTCGCGGACGCGGCGCGCGAGGCGGACGCCGCGGGTCGGCTGGCGGGCCGCATCGGCGCGCCGCAGCTCGGGTCGGGCGATTTCTTGGCGATGCTGCGTCGGGTGACCGATGCGATGCACCGGCTGCGACTCGGCACGCTGGACAGTTTTTTTGCGCAGGTGGTGCGGGCGTTTCCGCTGGAGCTGGGGCTGACGGGCGACTTTGAGATTCTGCAGGAGCATGCGGCGCGGCTCGAGCGCCAGCGCGTGCTGCGGCGGATGTTTGCGCGGGCGGGCGGGCTGGCGCCGGCGCAGCAGGAGTTCATCGAGGCGTTCAAGCGCGCGACGTTCGGGCGCGAGGAGAAACGGCTCGGCGCGCAGCTTGACGGATTTTTGGACGACTATCAGGAGACTTTTCTCGCCGCGCCTTCCGTGGAATTGTGGGGCAACCCGGCGCGCATCTGGCCGGACGGCTGTGCGTGGCTGGAGCCGCAGGGCCGTCTGGCCGACGCGGTGGCGGCGCTGGTGGCGTCGCTCGCTGGCCGCGACCTGAGCGACGGGCAGCGGCGGCGCTGGGGGGATTTTTTTGCGGCGCTGCCCGAATGGGCGCCGGGGATGGAGTTGCCCAAGCCGCTGGAATACGTGTTGAAAAACGCGCTCGCCGTCTGGCCCGCGCTGCAAGCCGGCCGCGCCGAGATGACGGTCGAGCGGAAAAAACTCGTGCTGGCGCCCGACGAGTGCGCGGCGCTCGCGCGGATCGTGACGGAGGTGGTCGGCGCGGAGTTGCGGCGGCGGCTGGAGACAACGCGCGGGATTTTCGCGGTGCTGTGTGGCTACGAGGCGGTTTACCACGACGCGGTGCGGCGCACGGGCAAGCTGACGTTTGCCGACGTGCAGCGGCTGCTCGCGCCGGCGGCGGGCGCGCCGTTGCTGGCACAGCAGAGCGACGACTGCGAGGGGCGGCTGATGATCGACTACCGGCTCGACGCGGAGATCGACCACTGGCTGCTTGACGAATTTCAGGACACGAGTTTCGGGCAGTGGAGTGTGTTGCGTAACCTGATCGACGAGGCGGTGCAGGACGCGGAGGGGCGGCGGAGCTTTTTCTGCGTGGGCGACGTGAAGCAGGCGGTCTATGCGTGGCGCGAGGGAGACCCGCAGCTGTTTCGGAAGATTTTCAACCACTACAACGCCGCCGCACCCGGCGCGATCATCGAGCGTCCGCTTGTGGAGTCGTGGCGTTCGGGTCCGCCGCTGATCGAGATGGTCAATACGGTTTTCGGCGCGCGCGAAACGCTGGCGCGGCTGTTCCCCGGCGAGGCGAGCGCGGCGTGGAACCGCGTGTGGCTGGCGCACACGACGGCGGTGCCGGAGCGCGGCGGGCAGGCGGCGCTGCTGCATGCTGACGATGAGGCTGGGTGCTGGGCGGTGGCGCTGCGGCTCCTGCGGGAAATCCGGCCGCTGGAGCGCGGGCTCACCTGCGCAGTGCTGGTGCGCCGAAACGACACGGCGACTGCACTGGCGGATTTTCTGCGGCGCGAGGGCGGGCTGCCAGCGGTGGCGGAATCGGATTTGCACGTCTGCATCGACAACCCGCTCGGCGCGGCGCTGCTCGCGCTGGTGCAGGCGGCGGCGCATCCGGGCGACACGCTCGCGTGGGAGCACCTGCGCATGATGCCGCTCGGCGCGGTGCTGGCGGCGGAGGAGTTGAGTTTTCCCGAACGGCTGACGGAGCGGGTGCTCGAACAGATCCACGCCGAGGGTTTTGAGCGGACGGCGGAGTGGTGGCTCGCGAAACTGGAGCCGCGGCTCGCGGTGGACGATGTGTTTTCGCGGGTGCGGGCGCGGCAGTTCGCGGCGGCGGCGGGGCTGTTCGACGCGACGGGGAGCCGCGACGCGGCGGAGTTTTCGGCGTTCATGGCGCGGCACACGGTGCGCGACGCCGAGAGCGCCGCGGTCGTGCGCGTGATGACGATTCACAAGGCGAAAGGGCTCGGCTTCGACGTGGTGCTGCTGCCCGATCTCGAGGGAAACACGCTGGAAGAACGGCGCAAGGGACTCGCGGTGCAGCGGGCCGCGGACCGCGCCGTGGAGTGGGTGCTGGACCTGCCTCCGGGGCTTTTCCGCGAGCAGGACGCCGTGCTCGCCGCGCATGTCGGCGCCGCCCGGGCCGCGGCGTGCTACGAAAATCTTTCGCTGCTCTATGTGGCGATGACGCGCGCGATACGTGGTATGTATCTGATCGCTAAGCCGGCCGGGAAATCGGCGTCGGCCAATTATCCCCGCATGCTGGCCGACACGCTGGGCGGGGAGAGGCGCCCGGTGCGCGTCGGCGCGCTGGAGTTACCCGGCGCATGGACCGCGGGAGATCCGGACTGGTATGCCGCGCTCACCCGCGCGGAGCCGGTGAGCGAGGAAACAGATGCGCGAGCCATCGCGCCGGTTGCAGGCTTGGAGCACGCGCCGCGGCGGCAGGCGCGCCGGCCGTCGGAGGAAAAAACCGGCGTGCTGGCTGCGGCGCAACTTTTCGCACTCGAGGGTGGCGGCGCGGCGGATTTCGGGACGGCCGTGCATGCACGGTTCGCCGAGGTAGAGTGGGGGAGCGCCGACGAAGTTGCGCGGTTGGCCGCCACCTGGGCAGACGGCGGGCCCGCCGCGACGGAGGCTCTCGTGTGTCTGCGGGCGGCGGCGCTGGCGGATGTCTGGACCCGGCCGGCCGGTGCGGCACGTGCGGAAGTTTGGCGCGAGCGGGCGTTCGAAATCGTGCTCGACGGGGCGTGGGTGACGGGCGTGTTTGACCGCGTGGTGGTGGCGCGCGACGCCGCGGGGCGGGCGGTGCGCGCCACGGTGTGGGATTTCAAGACAGATCGCGTCGAAACCGTGGAGGACATTGCGGCAGCGGTGGCGCGGCATGCCGGCCAGTTGAACCTGTATCGGCGCGTGGCCGCCGTGCTCGGCGGACTCGACGCCAACGGGGTCGTCTGCGAACTCGTGTTTACCCGGTTGCGGCGGTGCGCGGCGGTCCCGGAGGCCGGTGCCCGGTAAATTCGGGCTTTACACACCGGCGCGGGGCCAGCACGGTCCCCTCTTTATCTTTCCACACCATGGGCAATCTGAAAAAGAAACGTCGACTGAAAATGTCGAAGCACAAACGCCGCAAGCGCCTCAAAGCCAACCGGCACAAAAAGCGCACGTGGCAGAAGTGAGCCGCGTGGCGGGCTGCTGACGCCCGCCGGCTCCCCGAATGCAGCCCGCCGATTTTCGCGGCGGGCTTTTTGTTTTCAGCGTCGAGCCGGCCCGACGGGGCTGATCGCGCAGTCCATTTGTATCGGATGCGCTGATGAGGAAATGGTAAATCGTGCGCTCAGGCTTGCAGCGGAAGGAATTAGTCTTGTCTTACCCTGAGTATTTTAGGAGTTTTCATCTCAATTCTGCCTCTAGTTTCCGTGTCTGGCGTGTGGTCAGCGTTTTGCCAACGCGACCCACACGGCGGGTCGCGGCGGCCCTAATATCTCTGACCGAAAACATCACGCATGTTTTTTTCCGCCAAAAACAAAGGCTACTTCGTTGAACAAAACGATCAGGCGTTCCTGCTTGCCCGCACCTCGGCGCCGGCAGCGCCACTGGTGATAGAGGCGATGCGGGAGTGCCCGCTCGGCGATGACGCCGCTCTCGAGGAGGCCATCCGGCAGGTGCAGCCGAAAAAAAGCCCGAGCGGCTATCTGAACGCGGTCTGCGGCGTTTACCCCGGGAAACGCCTCCTACGCCGGGCTACGCTCGAGTTGAAACGCGTGAAGGAGCCGGGCTATCTCACCGAGGTCCTGACTTCCCAGTTCCGGATCGAGCCCGACAAGTTCCTCATCAATGTGCTCAACGCCCCGGACGGGACCGATTTTGACGTTGCCAAGGCGCAGCAAAAGGAGGCCTTGTTTTGCGGCCTGCCGGCGGATGACATTGTCGCGATACAGGACGCCCTGCTCGCCCAAGGCATCTATCCGGAGCGGTTGGAGTTGGGCTCCGTCGCGATGCTTGGGGCAGTTGTGGACTATCTTACATTCAAGAAATCGAAGACGCCGACCCTTGTGCTGGAAATCGGAACGGACACGACGCATTCGTTCATCGTTAGCGCCGCCGGTGTGGACGCCTCGCGCCCAATACCGCAGGGCCTCGAGTCGATGCTCCCGGTCGTGCAAAAGGAACTTGGGCTCAAGGATGAGGAGTCGGCGCGAAAACTCTTTTTCTCGAACACCTTTGATTTTACCGGCATGGGGCCACTGCTCGTCCGTCGCCTGTTGAAGGAACTGCAGTCCTCCATTGGGTTTTACGAAGTGCAGACGGGTCAGTCGGTCGGCCAAGTGCTGTGTCCGCTGCTGCCCCCGAAGCTGGCCTGGCTCGACACGACCATTGCCGCCTCCCTATCCGTTTCGAGCCTGAAGCCCGACCTAGGCCCCTGGCTGCAATCGCGCAACATCACCCTGGCCGACGGAGTTCCCGCTGGTGGGCTCGATCTGCGCTGGCTGGGCCTCCTTGGCCTGATGGCCACCTATAACTCCGCTACCGTTCCTCATGCTGTCCCTGCTGAAAAAAAAGCCTGAGGCCGCCGCTCCCGCGGCCCCCGTGCTGCCACCCTGGCATCCGAACTTCCGTAATTTCGAGCGGTTGCCGGACACCAAGGTCGTGCGGACGACTTTCTTTGTTAACGGCATCGCCATCGTTGTGGCTCTCATCGCCCTGCTCTGGTTTTCCTATCAGGAATACCAACTGCACGACCTCAACCGCCAGATCGGCGAGTGGCAGGTCCAGATTAACCGGGACCGGCATAGCAGCGACCTGGCCATTGCGCTTTACAAGAAATTCCAGGCTGAGGCGGCCCGCGTCAACGAGGTCAGCGCGTTCGTCCGTTCCAAACCCCTAGTCACCGACCTGCTGCTGCGCCTTGGCCAGACGCTGCCGAAGAACATCGCCCTCGACACCTTCGACCTCCGCGACAACGCACTGAAGCTCACGGGCACGATTCGCGGTGCGCCGGATCTGGCCAGCGGCTATGCCACGGCCTACGTCGAACTACTCCGTGCCGATGGATATTTTTCCGCGCGGTTCGATGACATCTCGATGCTCAACCTGACCCGCAACCCCCAGACCGGCCGGCTTTCACTTGAGCTCCTGCTCAAATTGAAAGCTCAGGAAAAAGAGGGCAATAAGCCATGACCAATCAGGAACTGATGGCGTTGCTGAAGAAAAACCCCGTGGGTGTCGGCTGCGGCGTGCTCACGTTGCTGCTGGCCGTCGGCCTGTATTTTCGCAGTGACAGCCTCCCGGTGGCCGCCGCCGACCTCGAACAGAAATCTGCCGAGGGCCAGCGCTTCGCCGCCAACCTTAAAAACGCCGCCCAGCTCCACGAACAGCTGGCCACGATCACACAGGCGGGCAACGAGATCGAAGGTCACCTCGTCCGCGCCAGCGAGCTGGCCAAAAACCTCCAATTTTTCTACAGACTGGAGGCAGAGACCGGCACCAAGCTCATCGAACTGCGCCAGCAGCCTGTGCCTATCGTGAAAGGCGGGGCTAAGTCCATGTTTGTGCCCGTGACATTTTCGGTCGGCCTGCAGGGCGATTACACGCAGTTGCTGGAGTTTCTCCGCCGCCTCGAACACGGCGCGCATTACTGCCGCCTCGTGGGCACGGCCATTGTCGGCACCAGCATCGAGCGCGGCCCGCTCCGGCTCACCCTCACCGTCGACCTGCTCGGCCAGCCATGAATCCGCACCCGCATCCCACCCTTCTCGCCATCGCCCTGGTGGTGTTTGTCCAGACCCCGTGCGCCTTGGCTAAACCCACCTCGGACCTCGTCTCGCCGGAGCATCGCCGCGGCGCGGTGCAGCAGGCGCTGCAACTGGCGCGCCCCGCGCCGCTTGCAGCTCTGTCCGCCAGCCTGCCCCAGCCCTTCAACCCCCCCGGGTTCGAGCAGGCCGACTCCGAGGAGGTGCGCGCGCTCGCCGTCGCGCAGGCCGCTGCCGCCACCGTTGCCACCCCGGCGAAACCCGCCACCGACCGCGAACTGCTGGTCCACATCGCCGCGCGTATCCAGCCATCCGGCACCTTTCGCGTGGGCGATTCGACCTTCCTTCTCTTCGGCCAGAAACGCCTCCGCCCTGGCGACATCCTGACAATTTCCTACGACGGTCACGACTACCAGCTCGAGCTTGCCGCTATTGATCAGAGCACCTTCACCCTCCGCCTCAACCAGGAGGAGTATACTCGCCCCCTTAAATCCGGAAAAAACCCATGAGCACACGCCTGCGCCACTCCTTGTTTGCCCTCTGTTTTGCCGCCCTTCTGGCCCGTGGGTTGGGCCAGTCCGCCCCGGCCACGCCGCCTGCCCCCGAGGCCGCCAAAGCTGCTGTGACCCCCGCGCCTGCCGCGACCACCACTCCCGCTGCGACCACCACATCTGCCGCGACCGCTGCCACCGTGCCACCCGCCGCGCCCGCGCCCTCCGACGTCACAATCAAGGAAGCCGCTGCGCCCCATGTCTCTGTTGCCACCAAAGGCAAGGACGCCTCCGGCAAGGACACCCTCTCGGTCGACTTCCCCGACGAAGACATCCGCAACATCCTCCGCAACGTCGCCGACCTCTTCGAACTCAACCTCGTCATCCCCGAGACGCTCCAGGGCAAGGCCTCCATCAAGCTCCGTGACGTGAGCTGGCGGCAGATCTTCCAAGTCATCCTCACTCCCGTCGGCTACAACTACGTCGAGGAGGGCAACATCATCAAAATCGTCAGCAACGAGAGCCTCCTTCAGGAGCCCGTCTCCACCGAGGTCTTCATGATCAACTACGCTCGCGCGGCCGACATTATGCCCACGATCACCTCGCTCATCGACAACGCGGCCGGCGGCAAAATCATGGTCGATAGCCGCAGCAACAGCCTCGTCATTACCGAGCGTCCCTCACGCATGAACCGCATCCGCCCAATCATCGAGCAGCTCGACCGCGCCACCGACCAGGTGATGATCGAGTCGAAATTCGTCGAGGTCACCGACAGCGACGTGAAAAACGTTGGCGTCAATTGGGCCTCGCTCGCCAACTACAAGGTCGGCGTCGGCGGCGGCGGAGCGAATGGCGCCTTCGGCACCGTGCAGCGCAACCAAGGCCAGAGCGGCAGCAGCGGCGTCAACGGCACCAACGTCGCCTCCAACGGCCTCAACGGCTCCACCTCCAACGGCACCAGCGCCAACCAGTCCACCGGCTCCAACACCAGCGCCGCTGTCACCTCCACCAACGGCGTCCCCACCTCCACCTCCACCACGGGCACCAGCGGCGCCATCTCCAACACCGCCACTTCCGGCACTTCCAACGGCACCTCCAACGACCTCACCAATTCGCTCAACCTCCTCCAGTCGCTCACCAACACCAACGACACCGCCCGCACCCTTTCCGCCGTCTTCTCCGCCGACCAGTTCAGCGTCGTCCTCAGCGCGCTCCAGACGCTCAACAGCACCAAGATCGTCTCCAACCCCACCATCGTCACCCTCAACAACACTGAGGCCTCGATCAACATCGGCGAGGCCGATCCGATTCCCAAATACCAATACAACCAGCAGACTGGCGGCTTCGAGGTCTCCGGCTTCGAATACAAGGATATCGGCATCAATCTCAAGGTCACCCCTCAGGTCAACACCCGCGGCTTCATCAAGCTCACCCTCACTCCCGAGGTCAGCCAGAAGAACGGCAGCGCCACCTTTGGCCCCGCCCAGATCCCCATCATCGGCACCCGTCGGGCCACCACCCAGGTCTCGCTCAAGGATGGTTTCACCATGGGTATCGGCGGCCTGCTGACCACCAACACGAACAAAGGCATTTCCAAAGTGCCGATTCTCGGTTCCCTCCCATTGCTCGGCCGCCTCTTCAGCTCCGACAGCAAAAACATCTCCAGCACCAACCTGATCATCTTCATCACGGCCAAGTCGATCAGCGCCGAGGGCGCTTCCGTGCAGCAGGTCTTCGATTCCGCTCGCGTCCGCCAGCTCCAAATGCGCCACGAGGATATGCCCGGTTATCGTGACGGCTCCAGTCCTTGGGTCAAAGACCCGCCCGAAGAAGAATCTGCCAAGGCCAAAGCCCCCAACGGAGCCCAATGAGCCGCTCATACCACCCGTTCACTAACTCTCAACACGAGGTGAGATCATGAAAATCTTATTCCGCTCTCTCCTAGGCACCGCACTCGCCCTGTTCCTGGCTGCGGCTGCGCACGCCCAGGTCCTCACTATTTCATCTGTTGCGGTTGACAACGCTGCGCCCAAGCCCGGTGACTCCGTCACCTACACCATCACGGTCCTCAACACAGATCCCCTTAATCCGTCGGTGTCAGGCACGGGCAATTTCGACATCCTGCTCCTCAACCAAAACACTGGCCAAACGATTAATTTGGTCACGACCGCTGTTACCGTCCCCGTAGTAGCGGGCGGTGCCTCGGTCGACATCAAGATTAGCAAAATAGTCCCGATTAGCACCAGTCAGGCAGGTCCCTGCAAGGTTTCCGTTACCATGACCGGTGTTGGCGTATTCACCTTCACCACGTCGTCGGCCATCGTGACCATTGTTGGCAAACCCGACCTCGCCATCACCAGCCTCACCTATCCGGCTGGCACGGCCTACAAAGGCGGCGACGTCATCCCGATGCAGCTCACTTGGACAAACCGCGTCTCCAGCACTGGCGGCAACTGCGTTCCCTACGTCCCCTCCGCCAACGGCGACGGTTCGTTCTTCCGTATCGAGATCATTCTCTCGAGCAACCCCACCTTCGGCGACAGCGACGATTTTCTGCTCACGAGCTACGACATCGGCACGGTCCAAAATGCCGACGGGCTCAACCGCACTCTCAACTGGAACCAGCTCCTCCCCGGCAATTTTGCTGGTTCCTACTACGTGATGGCGAAGATCGATGTCGCCACTGATCCCAACGTTCCCAACGGCAACGTCAGCGAAGCCATCGACAACGACCTCGCGATCAACGGCAACAACACTTGGTTCAACGAGACCAACGCCGCCCGCATCAACCTCCTCCCGACGAATTTCCCCACCGACTACTGGGCCAGCACCGGCAGCAACGGTTACAGCGATAACCCCGCCCTCTCCTCCGACGGCCGCTACGTCGCCTTCGCCTCCGATGCCACCAATCTCGTCACCGCCAGCTCGCCCGGCGGTGCCGACACCAACGGCGTGCGCGACATCTTCCTTTACGACAACCAGACCGCCACTGTCCGCCGCCTCAACCTCTCACAGCAGGGCGCGCAGGCCAACGGCGCCTCCAATAACCCCGCCATCTCCGCCACCGGTCGCTACGTGGCCTTCGCCTCCGACGCCACCAACCTTGTCCTTCCCGGCCCCAACTTCTCCGGCGATAACAACGGCTTCAGCGACATCTTCGTGGTCGATTCTGTCACTGGTGCCATTTCGCTTGTCAGTGTCACCACCGGCGGCGTGCAGGCCAACGGCTCGAACTTCAAGCCATCGATTAGCGCCGACGGCCGCTATGTTGTTTACCAGTCTTCCGCCACCAATCTTGTCACCCCCAATACCGCGGTTGGCGTCACCCACATCTACCTGCGCAACCGCAACGTCGGCGGTCTCGTCGATGCCAACGGCAACCCCATCTACGACGTCGCTGGCAACACCGACACCACACTCGTCGACGTCTCTACCACCAATGCCGTTGCCAACGGCAACAGCCTTGAGGCCTCCATCAGCGCCAACGGCCAGTATGTCGTCTTCTCGTCCGATGCCACCAATCTCGTTGCCGGCGACACCAACACTGTGCGCGACATTTTCCTGCGCGACTTGGTCGGCGGCACCACTATCCGCGTTAGCGTGCCCAACCTCGCCGACCAAGGCACGCTCGGCACGCAGGGCAACGGTGCCAGCCGCGCCCCCTCGGTTTCCTCCGATGGCAGCTACATCGCCTTCGGGTCGGAGGCTTCGAACCTCGTCCTCGGCGACACCAACGGCGTCTCCGACATTTTCGTTTACAACCGCGCCACCGCCGCAGTCACCCGCGTGAGCGTCTCCAGCGCCGGCAGTCAGGCCACAGATCCCTCCGCCGTCGGCTTCCGCCTCGGGTCGGTCAATCCCAGCATCAGTTCCACCGGCCGCTACGTTACTTTCGCCTCGCTCGCCAACAATCTCGCCGTTGGCGACGCCGGCGGCCAGACGCAGAACCTCATCGTCACCGCAGGCGGTGCCGGCTACGGCGCAGCCCCCGGGGTGACCTTGGTCGGCGGCGGCGGCACGGGCGCCACGGCTACGGCCACCATCTCCGGCGGCGCCGTCGTATCGGTGACCGTCACGAATCCTGGCAGCGGCTACACCTCCGCGCCCACGGTTGTTTTCGCCAGCGGTGCCGCCGCCGCCACCGCCTTCGCTAACCCCAACGGCTTCGTCACCGGCCCCGACGCCAACAACGCCGTCGATGTCTTCGTCATCGACCGCGACGTCAACGCCAGCGGCACCTACGACACCCCCGGCAACATCGCCACTTCGGTGATGAGCGTGAACCGTTTCGGCTACCAGACCCAGCAACTCCTCGGCACGCCCAGCTCCGCCGCCTCCGACATCTATCCCGTCATCAGCGCCGACGGCCGCTGGGTTGCGCTCCCCACCGACGCTGAAAACACCGCCGGCCTCATTCATGGCGCCACCAACCGCACCTCGCCCGACAGCAACACCTATCGCGATGTCATCCTGCACGATCGCCGCACCAACACCCTCCCCAACGCCGGCATTTCTCCCACGGTGTCCATCGCCGCCAGCAGCCCCCCGCTCGTCAATACGGACCTCACGCTCTCTTCCACCGCGACCACGACTATCGGCGTGATTCAGAGCGTGCAGTTCTACGTCAACGGCACGCTCCTTAGCACCAGCACGACCTTTCCCTACACCGCCACCTGGCACCCCACCGCCGTCGGCACCTACTCGTTGAGTGCCCTCGCCACCGACATCTTCGGCAACATCGGTGTGTCCAGCAATCTCTCGGTGACTGTATATGCCCAGCCGGACGTCCGGATCAACAGCCCGCTCACCGGCACCACGCTGACCTACCCTCCCGGCGCGCCGACCATCATCACCGCGACCGCGACCCCCACGACGCCCAACACCCAGATCGGCAGCGTTCAATTCAAGGTTAACGGCAGTTACGTCGGCGCGCCGATTCCTTACCCCGGCCCCTATACCTATGCATGGACGCCGCCTTCGGTCGGCACCTTTGCGCTCACGGCGGTGGCCACCGACAACAACACGTCGAACGAGTCCGCCGCCCAGACCGTCACGGTCAGCACGGGTGCCGCCACACCACCGACCTTCACCTCGCTTACCGTGTCAGGCGGTCTGAGCCCGGTCGTCAACTTGCCACAAACGCTCACAGCGGTTTTCACTCCAACCACCGGAGCCGCAATCACCTCGGTGCAGTTCTTCGCTAACAATATCCCCCTCGCGACCGCCACGGGTTCCCCCTATACCGTCACCTGGACGCCGCTGAACCCAGGCACCTACGCCCTCGTTGCCAAAGCGACTGACAGCAATGGCAGCGTAACCACTTCACCGGTCCAGACCGTCACGGTCACAGCTGGCGTTGGGCCGACCGTCACCCTTGCCAACCCCGGCAGTCCGTGGGCCGCCAACTCGGTTGTGACGCTGACGGCAACCGCCACCCCCGGCGGTGCTGCGATCAAGCAGGTCCAGTTTTTCGACAATGGGGTCGTGATTGGCACTGTCCTTGCGCCCCCCTATACCGTGTCATGGAATCCCGTCATGCTCGGCGGCCACACCCTGGTCGCCCGGGCCACCGACAACGTCGGCAATTTTGCCGATAATTCCCCTGCCGTGAGCGTCTTGGTCGACCAAAACCAAGCGCCGACTATCGCCTCGGCCCCGATATCAGGCAATGGCGCGACATCCAGCGTGGGAGTGGCCAACACCATCAGCGCGCCCACTGCCACCGATCCCGATGGCACCGTGGCGAGCGTGCAGTTTTTTGCCAGCTACAACGGCGGCGCGCCCGCCTCCCTCGGCACGGCGACCATTGCCCCCTATAACTTCTCGTGGACACCCCGGATCGCCGGGACTTACGCGCTGACGGCCGTGGCGACCGACAACCTCGGTGCGACCAGCGCAACCTCGCCCACGACGACCGTCACCGTCTCCGGCGGCAACGCGCCGACAGGTGTTGTCGTCACCGCTCCCGCACAGCTCGCCGTCAATTCCGCGGGCACGCTCTCCGCTACGGCCACCCCCGCCACCGGCACGATCGCCAGCGTGCAGTTTTTCGCCAATAACGTCTCGCTTGGCACCACCACGACGTTCCCCTATAGAGCGACGTGGACTCCGACGGCCAACGGCACCTACGCGATCACCGCACTCGCAACCGACACCGCCGGCAACCAGACCCTCAGCACGGCTGTCCCAGTTCTCGTCGCTGCCAACCAGGCGCCGACAGTCAACATCACGACGCCGGTCAACCCCTCGATTGCGGGCGTAGGCTCCGTCAACACGGTGACCGCCACCGCCACTGATCCCGACGGCAGCGTAGCCAGCGTGCAGTTCTTCGTCGCCCTCGGCAGCGGCACGCCGGTCTCACTCGGGACGGTGAACGCATCGCCCTACACGACGTCGTGGATACCCCGGATCGCCGGGACCTATGCGCTGACGGCTGTGGCCACCGACAATCTCGGCACCACCACGACCTCCGCGACTACCACTGTCACTGTTTCCGGCGGCAACGCGCCGACCGGTGTGGTCGTCGCGGCGCCAGCGCAACTCGCGGTTAACTCTTCGACCACGCTTACCGCCACGGCCACCGCCGTGACTGGCACGATCGCGAGTGTGCAATTCTTCGCCAATAACGTCTCGCTTGGCACCACCACGACGTTCCCCTATAGAGCGACGTGGACTCCGTCGGCCATCGGCACCTACGCAATCACCGCACTCGCGACCGACACCGCCGGCAACCAAACCCTCAGCGCGACCGCCACGACCACCGTCGCCGTGAATCAATCGCCGGTCATCACCGCGCCGCTGTCGGCGCTCGGCGCGACCCCCGGCGTGGGCGTGGCGAACACGATCAGTGTGGCGTCGGCGACCGACCCGGATGGCACGGTGGCAAGCGTGCAGTTCTTCGCCAACGGCATCTCCCTCGGCACAGCGACCACCGCGCCCTACAGCGTTTCGTGGACGACACGCACGGCGAACACCTACAACCTGACCGCCGTGGCGACAGACAACCTCGGTGCGACCATGACCTCGGCGACCACCATCGTGACGGTGGCAGGCGGTAATGCCCCCGCGGTGGCCATCACGTCGCCGGCCCCCGGCACCATCGCAGTGAACACCGCGCAGACGGTCACCGCCACGGCCACCGCCGTCACCGGCACCATCGCCAGCGTGCAGTTCTTCGCCAACGGCGCCCCGCTTGGCACCATCACGGCCTTCCCCTACCGCGTGAGCTGGACCCCGATAGTCGCGGGCAGCTACGTGCTGACGGCAGTCGCGACCGACACCGCGGGCAACCAGACGACCTCCGCTGTTGTCGCCATCATCGTCACCAGTGGCGGCGCACCGACAGTGACTCTTACGGCCCCGGTCAATGGCTCCAGTGTGGCGGTGAACTCCGCGCAGACGCTCACCGCCACGGCCTCCGCCGTTACCGGCACGATCGCGAGCGTGCAGTTTTTTGTTAACGGCGTCTCGCTCGGCACAGTCACGGTCTTCCCCTATAGAATCGGTTGGACACCGGTGACGAATGGCTCCTACGCAATTACCGCGCTGGCCACTGACAGCCTCGGTAACCAGGCCACCAGCAGCGCGAGCACTGTGACCGTCGCTGCCAACCAGCCCCCGACTGTTGCGGCCCCAGTCTCGGCCAACGGCGCGGCATCCGGCGTGGGTGTGGCCAATACGATCAGCGCGCCCAGCGCTACCGATCCCGACGGCACCGTGGCGAACGTGCAGATCTTCGCCAGTTACAACGGCGGCGCGCCCGTGTCTCTCGGCACGGCGACGACCGCGCCCTACAGTGTCGCGTGGACGCCGCGCATCGGCGGCACCTACGGACTGACGGCGGTGGCGACCGACAATCTCGGCGCCACTAGCGCGACCTCGCCCGTGACGACCGTCATCGTCGCCGGCGGCAACGCCCCCACCGGCGTGGTAGTCACCGCACCCACGCAGCTCGCCGTCAACTCCTCGGGCACGCTTTCTGCCACGGCCACCGCTGCCACTGGCACGATCTCCAGCGTGCAATTCTTTGCCAACGGCGTCTCGCTCGGCACCGACACCACGTTCCCCTACACGGCGACCTTCGCGCCCACCGCCAACGGCACATATCTGCTCACCGCGCTCGCGACCGACACCGCCGGCAACCAAACCCTCAGCGCCGCCGTCTCGGTCACCGTTGGCGTCAACGCGGCACCAACCGTCTCGATCACCGCCCCCGCGAACCTCGCGACCGTGGGCGTCGGTTCGGTCAACGCCATCAACGCCACCGCCGCCGATTCCGACGGCACGGTGTCCAGCGTGCAGTTCTTCGCCGCCCTCGGCGGCGGCACGCCCATCTCGCTCGGCACGGTGAACACGCCGCCCTACACGACTGCGTGGACGCCCCGGATCGCCGGCGCCTACCAACTGACCGCCGTGGCGACCGACAACCTCGGCGCGACCACGACCTCTGGCACGATCAACGTCACCGTCGCCGGTGGCAACGCACCCACCGGAGTGGTCGTCACCGCGCCCGCTCAGCTCGCCGTCAACTCATCGACCACGGTCTCCGCCACGGCTACGGCCGTAACCGGCACGATCGCCAGCGTCCAGTTCTTCGCCAACGGCGTCAGCCTTGGCTCCGACACCACGTTCCCCTACACGGCGACCTTCGCGCCCACGGCCAACGGCACCTACGCTATCACCGCGCTCGCGACCGACACCGCCGGCAACCAGACCCTCAGCCCCACCGTCTCGGTCACTGTCGCCGCCAACCAGTCGCCGACCGTCGGCGCACCGACCTCAAGTCTTGGCGCTACGCCCGGCGTAGGCGTGACTAACACCCTCGGCGCGCTCACCGCCACCGACCCCGACGGCACCGTCGCTAGCGTGCAGTTCTTCGCCAACGGCGTGTCCCTCGGCACCGTCACGGCCGCCCCCTTCACCCTCGCGTGGACGCCCGCGATTGCCGGCACCTACAACCTCACCGTGCAGGTCACCGACAATCTCGGCGCCAAGACGACCTCAGCCATTACCACCGTCACCGTCTCGGGTGGCAACGCGCCTCTGGTGACCGTCACCGCTCCGACTGCCGGCAGCACGGTTGTGGCCAATTCCTTCC
Source organism: uncultured Opitutia bacterium (assembly GCA_903877135.1). Classification (GTDB taxonomy): domain Bacteria; phylum Verrucomicrobiota; class Verrucomicrobiia; order Opitutales; family Opitutaceae; genus CAIRCN01. The sequence goes on along the minus strand of CAIRCN010000010.1, from coordinate 131,908 downwards.
AAACCGTGACCGCCACCGCGACCGCCGTGACCGGCACGATCGCCAGCATCCAGTTCTTCGACAACGGCGTCTCGCTCGGCACCGACAACCAGTTCCCCTATGCCGCCTCGTGGAGTCCCGCTGCGACCGGCAGCCATTCCCTCACCGCTCTGGCGACCGACACCTTGGGCAATCAGGCCGTCGCGGTCTCCACCGTCACCGTCAGCCCGGGCACCGCCGCGACCGTCACCATCACCAATCCCGCCGGTGGCGCCAACCTCGCGGTGAACGTGGCGCAGCCCATCGAAACCAGTGTGATTGTGGGCAGTCTCGCGATCAGCGGCGTCGAGTTTTTCGCCAACACCGTGTCGCTCGGCATCATCACCCAGTATCCCTACACCCTGTCCTGGACTCCCACGAATATCGGCAACTACGCCCTGACCGCAGTCGTGACCGACACCATCGGCAACAAGAGCCCCTCGCCGGCGGTCAACGTCACTGTCGCGACGGCGACGGGAGGGACGGTCGTCAACGCCATCTCCAACAATGGCAATACCGCCTTGCCGCAGGGCTCGTCGGTTATGCTGCAAGCCGTGCCGAGCGTGAGCCAAGGCGTGATCCGGCAAATCCAGTTCTTCGAAGACGGCGTGGCGCTCGGGGCGCCGGTGACGTCCGCGCCCTTTACGCTGCTCTACCGGCCTCAGACCGCCGCCGGCACCACGCATGCGATGACGGCGCAGGCCACCAACAGCAACGGCGTGGCCCTGGCCGTGAGCGCGCCCCTCACCATCAGTGTGGTCAGCCGAGTTCCCGCCGCACCCGCGGTCGTTCCCACGACCGTTGCCATTACCGCTCCGCTCGACGCCCAGCGGATCGCGGTTCCCACGGGCAGCAACACCATCACCGTTTCCGTCAACGCCTCCACCACCGGTGGCTTCGTCAACAAGGTCGAGCTTTACATCGAGGGCGCCCTCTTCGGCTCCAGCACGGCCTATCCCTACAACTTTGCCTGGGCCCCCACCAAGACCGGCACCTATCACCTCGTCGCCCTGGCCTACGATAACTTCAACAACATCGTCGCTTCCGTGGCCAGCGCGGTGGTGCCCGCCGCGCCCGCGGCCACGACTGTCATCGTAGCGCCGCCGCCGGTCATTGCCATCACGTCGCCGCTCGACGGCGGCACCCTTACGGGCGGTTCGCAGGCGCAGGTCACCTTTAACGCCTCCACGACCAACGGCTATCCGCTCGACATCCAGTTGTTCCAGGATGGCAACTACGTCGGCGGCACGTCGATGTCGGCGGGCGGCATCGGCAGCATCTCCTATGTGCCGACCCAAAAAACCCACGTCGTTAACGGCGCCACCGTGGTCGATGCCTCCACGCTCTATGCGATCGCAACCGACCAGCTCGGCTTCGCCACCAAATCCGTGGTGATCGCCAATCTGAACGTCACCAACGGTGGTACCAGCACCGGCACCACCGTTATCGGCCTGCCCCCAATCGTCACTGTCACATCGCCGACGGCGAGTTCGATCTTCCCGGTCAACGCCCCCGTCACTCTCACCGCCGATGCCTCCGATCCCGATGGCAATGTGGTGTCGGTGACATTTGCCGTGAACGGCCAGATCGTCAATACGCTGAACGCTTATCCCTACACCTTGATCTGGACGCCCAAAAACCTCGGTCTCTACGCCATCACTGCCAAGGCGACCGACAACGACGGCAACACAGTCACCAGCACGGCGGTGACGGTCAGCGTCGTCGATCCCAGTCCTGGCAATCCGACTGCGACCATCACCAGCCCCGTCAATGGTGCCTCGCTGACCGCCGGCACCAATGTCTCCATCGCCGCCAGCGCGACGGCTGGCTTGAGTGTGGCGAGCGTGCAGTTCTACGTGAACGGCCAGCCCTTGGGCGCGCCGGTCACGAGTTCGCCTTTCAACATCAGTTGGACGCCAGCTACACCAGGCACTTACGCCCTTGTCGCCCGTGCGACCGACAGCATCGGCAAGCAAGGTACCTCGGCAACGGTCACCGTCACCGTCTCATCTGGCATTAGTTTGATTGCCGGCACCACCTTGGTGCCGCAGGGATCGTCGGTCGTTGTCAAGGCGGACCCAAATGCGGGGCAGGGCACAATCAAGCAGGTGCAGTTCTTCGACAACACGGGAGCTGGTCCGATTGCTTTTGGCAGCCCTGTCACCAACGCGCCCTTCACATTGGTATATACTCCGGCAACTGCGGTCGGCACGACCCATGTGATTTCCGCGCAGGCAACGAACAACAACGGTGTGGCGCTGGCTATGAGTTCAGGCCTCACGCTTACGGTGGTCGGCGCTATTGCGCCGCTACCCACCGTTGCCATCGGCAATCCGTTGGACGCCGCCAAAATTGCCATTCCGACCGGGAGTAATTCCATCGCAGTCTCGGTCAACACGACACTCGCAGCCGGCTTTATCACCAAAGTCGAACTTTACATTGAGGGGAGTCTGTTTAGCACCGGCTCCGTCTATCCCTATGCGTTTGCGTGGACGCCAACCGTTACCGGCACCTACCACTTAGTGGCTCTCGCCTATGACAACCACGGCAACTTGGTCGCTTCCCCCACAACAACTGTGATCGTGGCGGCTCCGCCGGTCGTTGCTATAACGTCGCCCCTTGCCGGCGGCACCCTTACGGGCGGCGCGCAGGCGCAGGTCACCTTCACCGCCTCGACCGGCAACGGCTATCCGCTCGATATCCAGTTGTTCCAGGACGGTAACTACGTCGGCGGCACCTCGCTCGCCTCGCCGGGAGGTGTTGGCAGCATCTCCTTTGTGCCGACGCAAAAGACCCACCGCGATGTCGCCGGCAACACCATTGTCGATCTGTCCACACTCTACGTGATCGCCACCGACCCCCTTGGCTTCGCCACCAAATCGGTGGAGGTCGGCAATCTGAACGTCACCAACGGCGGCACCAGCACCGGGACGACAGTCATTGGTCAGCCCCCTATCGTCAGCGTCACGTCGCCAACGGCGAGCTCGATTTTCCCGGTCAACGCCCCCGTCACCCTCACGGCCAATGCCTCCGATCCCGATGGTAACGTGGTCTCGGTCGTCTTCCTCGTGAACAACCAGGTCGTCAGCACGCTCAACGCCTATCCCTACACCTTCGTCTGGACACCCAAAAACCTTGGCCTCTATGCCATCACCGCCAAGGCGACCGACAACGACGGCAACACGGTCACCAGCGCAGCGGTGACGGTCAGCGTCATCGATCCCACCGCCGGCGTTCTTCCGACGGCGACCATCACCAGCCCGGCTAACGGCTCGTCATTGACCGCAGGCACGGTCGTGCCCATCGCAGCCAGCGCGACTGCTGGCCAAAATGTGGCCAACGTGCAAATTTACCTGAACGGCCAACCCTTGGGTGCGCCCATCACTACCACTCCCTTCAACACCAGTTGGACGCCAGCCACACCGGGCACCTACACCCTCATTGCCCGCGCCACCGACAACATCGGCAACCAGGGCACTTCGTCGACCGTCACAGTCACCGTCATCCCCAATGCCCCGCCCACCGTCACGCTGACTTCGCCGACGGCGACCACGATCGTCGCCGGCACGGCCGTCGCGCTGGCGGCTTCGGCCAGCGATAAAGACGGCACCGTGTCGTCGGTCAGTTTCATCGCCAACAGTATCACCATCGCCACGCTCACCTCCGCGCCGTATACCACAACGTGGACACCTGGAGGGGCCGGTTCTTACACGCTCGTCGCGCAGGCCACCGACAATTCCGGCAACGTCACCAACTCCACGCCCGTGGTGCTGACAGTCGTGGCCAACCAGCCGCCGACGGTGGCCATCACCGCCCCCGTCACCGGCCGCACCGTCAACGTGAGCAGCAGTGTTTCAATCACTGCCACGGCCTCCGATGTCGATGGCGTCGTGGCGAGCGTGCAGTTCTTCGCCAACGGCATTTCGCTCGGCACGGTGACTTCCGCGCCTTACCAAACCACCTGGTCGCCCACGGCCGAGGGCGCTTACCGCCTCACCGCCGTCGCCACCGACAATGCTGGCGCCACCACCACCTCGGCTGCGGTCACCGTGCTTGCGGTGATCCTCAGCTCGGCCAATTCTGACACAGTTTACACTGGGTTCTACGCGGCCCTCGGCGAGAGCGGCGGTTTTGCTGCGATCAACCTGCACGGCCGCACCGCCACCCTGATCGGCTACGTGCCCTCTACGCAGACCCTCAGCCCGGCCAAGACCTATTATTATGCTGACGTGCCGATCGATGCGTCTGGCGGTTTCACTCTCCGCAACACTTCTGGCACGGTGCTGATTTCCGGCGCCTTCTCCGCTACCGGTGTGAATGGCACCTTCGACGGTGGCCGGGTCACGTTCATCGGCCCCAGCACGAGTGCCGGTGTCACGTCTGTCGCCGCCGGCTACTACAGCGGCAGCATCCTTGGCCACTCGGCGAGTGTGCTCACCGGCTTGGTCGGTCTCGATGGCACCATCACGCTCTACCTCGCGGACGGCACCTTCGTCGATTCCGGAGCCGGCGCGGTAGACGCTACCGGCGCGTTTACGATCACGACCCGTGCGGGCAACAAATTCACCGGCAAGGCCGACCCTGCGACCGGGTTCCTCAGCGGCACGCTGAGCGGCGCGGCGAGCGGCACCTTTGCCGCAGCGCTACCCTCCGGCAACACCTTCAGCGACGGGTTCCTCCGCAACATCTCAACCCGTGGCCTCGCCGGCACTGGCAACAACATCCTGATCGCCGGTTTCGTCGTCAACGGCACTGTGCCCAAGCAGATCCTCATCCGCGCCATCGGCCCCACGCTGGCGCAGGCGCCCTACAGCCTCACCGGAGTGCTGCCCGATCCGCAGGTGCAGCTCTTCAACAGCGCCGGCGCACCGGTCGTGGGCGGTTACAACAACGACTGGGGCTCCATCGCTGGGCTCGGCACAGTCTTTGCACAGGTTGGCGCCTTTGCACTCCCCGTAGGCAGCAAGGACTCCGCTGTCCTCCTCACGCTCAGCCCCGGCCTTTACACCGCGCAGGTTAGCGACGTGACCGGTGCCACCGGCCTCGCGCTGGTCGAACTCTACGATGTAGACAACCAAGCCGCTTTCTCCACGCAGAAAATGGTGAATATTTCGACGCGCGGCCAGGTCGGCACGGGCAGCAACATCCTCATCGCCGGCTTCGTCGTCAACGGCACCTCCCCTAAGAAAGTGCTAGTGCGCGGCCTCGGTCCGACGCTTGCGACCTACGGCGTCACCGGCGTGCTGGCCGACCCGATCCTTCGCATCGTGCGGCCCTCTGACGGACTGGTGATCCGCGAGAACGACAATTGGGAGGTCGGCAACGATGCCACCCTCGTGACTGATGCCGCTACCCGCGTTGGTGCCATCCCGCTTACCAGCGGGAGCAAGGACGCCGTCATCCTCATGACGCTGCCGCCGGGCGTTTACACGGCGCAGTTGAGCGGCGTCAACAGCGGCACTGGCATCGGCCTCATCGAAGTTTACGAAGTGCCGTGAGCGGCGGCGGCGCGCGTGGCGTTTTTACCAACCGCCGCCGACGAATCCCTGGGCGTATTTGATCGCGAAAACGCCCAGGTTCTTTGCGGCGTGTCCGGCGATGCACGGCAGCAACGACCGCGTTGGATTCCACGCACCGAAACGCGCGGCATAGAGCCAGAGCGAAGTCGCCAACACCGCGGCGGTGCTGAACCAACCCTTGGCGGTCAGCGTCAGCGCGAACCCCGCGTCGTCCCACCGCCACAGAAACGGATGCAAGGCCGCGAATAGCACCGACGCGCCCGCGGCAGTGGCCCACAGCGGCACCGGCCCGCGTCCCTCGATCACTAAGTAGCCGCGGAAAATCACCTCCTCGATGATGGCGGCCACCAGCGTATATCCGCCGAACAGCCACATCACCCGTGACTGTTGCGCCGTCAGTCCGAGCCGGTTCTCGCCCCACGTCTCGCCCACGAGGATCACCAAGGCACCTGCGCCCGCGATGATCACGGCTGTCTTCGTCGCCAGTGTCGCACCGGGCAATGCGCCTCGGTTCGGCGCCCCGGCGCGCGCCGCCCGCAGGTCGTCGAGCCAGAGTTTGCCGACGTAAAGGCCGGCCGCGGTCATGAGCAGAAGCAGCAGCGGATTGTTCACCCTCCTGTCATTGCGAGAGCGCGGTGCCGAAGCAATCCCGCTGATAGTGCATCCTGGCCGCCTTATTCTTCGGCGTATTTATTAGCCATTTTCCAATTCCGCTCTAGCGTCAGGACATCCATGAGCGCCAACTCATCCGCCACGTCAGATTCCGCACCCAGCCATGCGTTTTCGAGCGTGTTCACCCTCGTGTCGCCGCACCTGGCCGAACTCGACAGATTTCTCCATGGGCAACTCGACGCCTTCGAGCCAGAGATCCGCGCGATGGCCGACTACTGCATCGATACCTCGGGCAAGCGCATCCGTCCTGCGCTGGTTTTCTTCAGCGGCTGGCGCGGCCCCGCGGTGATCGTGCCCGACCTCGTGCGCATCGCGGCTGTGGTCGAACTCGTCCACCTCGCCACGCTCGTGCACGACGACATCATGGACGGCGCCGAGGTACGCCGCAACCGCCGCACCGCCGCTCGCGAATTTGGCCCTACGGCGGCCGTGCTGCTGGGCGACGCGTTGTTTGCCCACGCGCTTAACCTCGCCACGCAGTTTCCCACCACCGACGTCTGCTCCGCGGTCTCCGAGTCCACCCGCCGCGTCTGCGCCGGTGAGATCGTGCAGACGCTGCGCCGTGGCTCGACCAACGTCACCCGTGCCGACTACCAGCGCGTGATCGACCTAAAGACGGCGGAGCTCTTCCGCGTTTCTTGCCGTCTCGGCGCGCGCTACAGCGGTTTTTCGCCCGAGTATGCCGACGCGACGTCCCGTTTCGGACGGCATCTCGGCATCGCCTACCAAATTTACGACGACCTTGTGGATTTCTTTGGCGAAGAAAAGCGCATCGGCAAAACCCTTGGCACCGACCTCGCCAGCGGAAAACTCACTCTGCCGCTGCTGGTGCTGATGGAGCGACTCCCCGCGGCCGCGCGCGCCGAGCTGACGGCCGAGATTCTCGGCCAGCGTCCGAAGCAGCCGGCCTTGCATCTGAAGCAGATGGATGATTGCGATGTTTTTGGCGCGGTTACAGAGGCCGTGCAGGCTGAAATCGCCGCCGCGACCGGCGCGCTTCGCGCCTGGCCGGACGAAGCGCCCACACCGCTGTTGCTTGGCTTGTGCGACGTTCTGCAAGCTCAGGTTGCTTCGCTGCGACCGCCATTTGGCCGGAGCGCTTGAATTTTTTGTAAAGCGCCCGGTCTGATCAAATTTGCGTTTGCGCTTCGCGGCTATTGGGCTTTCATTTAGTGCCATGGACGCGGTCAAGACCTTCGGCAAGACGCTCGTCGCGTCGCCCGAGCGCCAGCATGAGGCCGACGCCGACTTGACCGTGGTGCGTCAGGTTCAGGCGGGGGATGTGGCTGCTTTTGACCAGATCGTTCACAAATACCGTGCCCGGGTCTTTGGTGTGGTCTATAATCTAACCTCTAACCGCGAGGATGCGGCCGATTTGACCCAGGACGCTTTCATCAGCGCTTTCCAGTCAATCAATCGTTTTCAAGGGCAGTCCGCGTTTTTCACCTGGCTCTACCGTATTGCGGTAAATTCCGCGCTTTCCCATTTGCGCAAGAACAAGTTGCGAACTTTTTTCAGCTTCGAAAAAATCAACGAGGACGAGAAGGTCTCTGCCGAAGTTATCGCCGCCCTCACCGACACAACTGGGGCCGACCGCGATACATTCGTCCATGAACTCCAGGAAAAATTGAACGAGGCGATGCAAAAACTGTCTATCAATCACAGAACCGTGATAACTCTTTTTGAGATCGATGGGCTCAGCCATCAGGAAATTGCCGAAATCATGAATTGCTCGGTGGGCACGGTTCGTTCGCGCGTGCATTACGCGAAGCAATTGCTTCAGTCTGAGCTCCAGCCCTATATCCGCCGATGAATCCCGACCGTCAGAAAGCCACCGTCACTTTGGAAGATTTGCTGCGGCTCAAGCGGGCAGAGCGGCCGCCGCTTGAGTTCTGGAACCAGTTTGACTGCGAACTGCGGGCCAAACAGCTTGCCGCGATTGTCGAGCCGCGCCCGTGGTGGGCTCCTTTCATCCGGCTGGGCGCCCGTTTTTCGCATTATCAACTCCCGGTGGGAGCTGCAGCCATCCTGACGTTGAGTTTCCTGACCATCCGCGAATATCGCACGACGGACGTCGCGCCCGTTTACAGCTCTGATATTGCTGCGCAAGTGACTGCTCCGGCTGAACCGGCCAAGACGGAGCAACTGGTCGCAGTGCAACCTGAGACAGTGGGCGTGGAGGCACCGGTGGTCGCGGTTGAAGCCGTAGCGGCGCCGGCTGCGTCAACCCAATCGACGGCGGCGGCTGACACCATGCCGCGCCAGGCGGCAGCGTCGTTCGCGATGTTTGGTGATGGACTTGCCCGCGAGCGCGCAGTCACCCCTTCCGTCCGTTATATGTCGGCCAATTTGGCCGCTGCTCAGGAGGCCGAACCAGGCTTGGGCGAAGTCCTCGTTCATCCGGCGCGGGCGATCAGTGTGCGCCAATCCATGCGTGAGCCGCTGGCGCAGGTGGCCACGCCCAGCGAGGCGCGACTTGCCCGTCTCCTTGCTCCCGGTCTGCCGGCGATCGCCAGCCTCAGCGAGGCGTCGGTGCGCACGACGGATCGCGTTTCCCGTGGCCTGACTGAGGACCGGCTTTACGATAGCATCAGCCGTGTCAACGCCATGGGGGCCGGTGTGCTCGTGAAATTCTGAGCGCGCCGTCTGGCACGCCCGTTTTCCCGCCCCGCTCCTGCGGGGCTTTTTTGCGGGGGTCGTTCGCAGGGGTGGCATCGGCCTCTCAATTTTTCGCAGGCAGGCACGCACCGCAACCGTTGGCGAAGTGGTCTTATAGGAATTAAACACTTACGGCGGGGCTGGTGCCGTGGGCGGCGTTTGCGCGCCACACCGGCATCGTTGAGCACTTGGCTGCGACCTGTCCGGTGACGCGCACCAGCCCCAATGAACAACAAAATCAGCAGACGCTTCATGGATTTGCCAAGGTTACGATGAACCATCTCGGTTTGGTGAGAGCGGTTTCGCTATCAATTTGTCCCGCCACCAACCCAACCCAACCCAACCCGACCCGACCCGACCAACCCAGTCGCCAATCGCCCCAGTAGAACGTGTTGTCGCGGTCGTCATTCATCGCTCCCACCATCATTCCGTGACACCAAATACCCGCCAATCTGTTTGGCACGCATGCCAAACACTTTCCGGCAAATCGGTCGCTATTTTCACAATCGTTGAGCCACCGGTGAGATTGGTCAAAAGACATTACCCGACATCACCGAGGAGAAACCTCAATCTCTCCCCCCCTACCAATGGCAAAGCCGGGAAGAAGGGATTGACAGTGCCGGAGCCCCTCGCGAAGTTCCACGGCTCTTTGTGGCGGTCATAGCTCAGTTGGTTAGAGCACAAGATTGTGAATCTTGGGGTCGCGGGTTCGAGTCCCGTTGGCCGCCCCATCTTAACTACGGGGGTAACCGCCGCAGTTGTCACCAGATCTGCCACGGCTCGTCCACAAGCCCCGTGTCGAGCAGGATCGCACCCTTTTTGTCCGGCTCGATGAGCAGATGACACACTCCTATCACCCCCCGGATGGGGCAAACCCGGCGCCGCCAGTCGCAGTCCGCCTTCATGCCCTGCATGACACTGCAAACCGGAGCCGCCGTCAACGCTCCCGGCAGCCATTCGCGCCTAGGACATTCTTTTCCTTTGAATCTCCTACTGAATGCGGCATCAGTTTGCGCGCTTTGTGTTTTCACATTGCCTTCCTTTTACATGAGCAACTCCACCACAAACCCGTCCGCTCCCGCCCATGCCAAGCCGAAATACCCCGGCCTGCGCGTCACCTGTAACGGCAACCAGCTCGTCGCCCAGCACGTTGAGACGCGCGTCACCGAGGGCGGCGTCTTCTACCCGATCACCCCATCGACCGAGGGCGGCGAAATCTACCAGCAGTCCTACGCGCAGGGTGAGCTCAACGTCTGGGGCCAGCAAAAAATCGCCGTCGAAACCGAGGGCGAGCATGCCGCCCAGGGCGGCGCCACTGCCTTCGCCATCACCGGCCGCCGCACCGTCAACTTCACATCGGGCCAGGGCATTGTCTACGCGGCAGAGCAGTATTACCACGCGCCCGGCAAGCTCTCGACAATGGTCCTCGAGATCGGCGCCCGCGCGCTCACGAAGCAGGCCCTCAACGTCCATTGCGCCCACGACGACATCTACGCCGTCCTCGACACCGGCTGGATCATGCTGATGTCGCGCGATGCCCAGCAGGCCGCCGACCAGGCCATCATCCTCCGCCAGGTCGCCGAGACCGCGCTCAACCCGGGCATGAACATCCAGGACGGCATGCTCACCACCCATTCCGAGCGCATGTATCTCGCCCCCGAGGCCGGGTTGCTCCGCGAGTTCCTCGGCGCGCCCGACGACCAGATCGACTGCCCCACGCCCGCCCAGCGCGAGCTTTTCGGCCCGAAACGCCGCCGCGTGCCGCAGATGATCGACCTCAAGAACCCCGTCCTGCTCGGGCCGGTGCAGAACCAGGAGCACCACATGAACGGCGTCGTCGCGCGTCGGAACAACTTCAACGAACCCATCCTCGGCTTCCTCGGCGAAGCCTACGCCCAGTTCGGCCGCCTCACCGGCCGCCAATACGGCTTCATCAGCGAATTCAAGACCGCCGACGCCGACACGGTCTTCGTCTCCCTCGGCTGCGCCGCCGACAACATCGAGGCCGCCTGCGACTACCTCCGCGAACAGCGCAACGCCAAGGTCGGCTCGATCCACATCAACGTCATCCGCCCCTTCCCCGAGGCCGCCGTCATCAACGCCCTCCGCGGCAAGAAAAACGTGATCATCCTCGAACGCACCGACGAGGGCCTCGCCGGCGACAACCCGCTCGCCCGCGACATCCGCGTCGCCCTCGGCAAGGCCAATGAAAATGCACGTTTTGGTAGGGACGCTTCTCCGAGGCGACCGGGCTTGGAATCGAATGACGCGGGACGCCTCGGAGAAGCGTCCCTTCCTTCGCTCACGCCCGCCGAGACGCCCCGCCTCTTCCGCGGTGCCTACGGCATCGGCTCCCGCGACTTCCGCCCCGAGCACACACTCGGCGCCTATGAATTTGCCACCGGCACCGTCGCCCGCAAGGACGGCCGCCGCGCCGCCGACGGCGAGACGTTCTTCGTGCTCGGCGTCGATCACCCTTACGCCGTCATCAGCAAGGACACCCCCTCGCTCCTCCCAGATGGCGCGATCGCCGTGCGCTTCCATTCCATCGGCGGCTGGGGCATGATCACGACGGGCAAGAACCTCGGCGAACTCATCGGCGAGTTCGGCAAATTCGTCTCCGAGCGCGACCCCGTTTACGACGAAAGCGGCTTCCTCGTCGAACGGCTCAACGTGATGGCTAACCCGAAATACGGTTCCGAGAAAAAGGGCGCCCCCACCAACTACTACCTCACCGTCGCCCCCTCGCAGATCAAGGTGAACTGCGAACTGAACCACGTCGACGTCGTCCTCTGCTGCGATCCCAAGGCCTTCACCCACACCAATCCTCTTGAGGGCATCAAGAAGGGCGGCTCGCTCGTCTGGGAATCGAGCGACACCCCCGAGGTCGCGTGGCAGCGCATCCCCGCGAAATACCGCCAGTTTGTCCAGGAAAACAACATCCGCGTCTTCATCCTCCCCGGCTTCGAGATCGCCCGCAAGGCCACCAATCAGGCGGAGCTCCAGCTCCGCATGCAGGGCAATTCCTTCCTCGGTGCGTTCTTCCGCGTCAGCCCCTTCCTCCAGACCTACGCGATCACCGAGGAAAAATTCCTCGAGAGCGTGCGGAAGCAATATGTGAAGAAATTCGGCCGCTTCGGCGACGCCGTTGTCACCTCCAACATGACGGTGATGACAGAAGGGTTCTCGCGCGTCACCGAGATCAAGCTCGGCAGCCTCGGCGATCCCGACCGCTCGTCGATGCGCAATCCGGCCATCGCGCCCCAGGGCCAGCACGCTATCATTCCGACCGCCGGCTGCGCCGCTTCTGGTTGCGACAGCATCGCTATGCCGGCGGCTCAGCCCGCCCGCGCCCCGCTCCAGACGCTCGCCAAATTCGACTCCGAATTCCGCGCCGGGCTCGGCTATCACCAGCCCGCCGGTGCACTCGCCTCCGTCGGTCTCATGGGCGCCGGCACCGGCGCCACGCAGTCCAAATACGTCGCGCGCCGCGAGACGCCCGTCTACATCGCCGAAAACTGCACCCAGTGCATGGAGTGCATCACCGCGTGCCCCGACACCGCACTGCCCAACACCGCACAGGACGTCGCCACCGTGCTCAAGACCGCGGTCAACAACTACATCACTGACCGTGCCGAGCGCCTCAAGCTTGGTGCCGAAATGCCCGCCCTCGAGCAGCGCGCCCGCGCCCGGATGAACGAGGCCGTCAAGACCAAGGCCAAGCTCCCCTTCAAGGACATCATCCGCGAGGAGGTTACCGCGCTCGCCGGCATCTCGGACAAGGCAAAGACCGAGTTCACCGGCATCATCGCCACGCTCCCCCTCGCCTACGGCAACGTCCCCGCGATCTTCCGGTCCATCGAGGCCAAGAATCCCGGCGCCGGCGGCCTGTTCTCCATCTTCGTCTCCGACCTCTGCAAGGGCTGCGGCGAGTGCGTGCAGGTCTGCGGCGACCACGACGCCCTGCGCATGACCCGCGAAACCGAGGACCTCAACGCCGAGCTAACCACCGCTCAGGTCTTCTCGCGCCTCCTCCCCGACACCCCGCAGAAATACCTCGGGCTCTACAACGACAGCGACGCCGCCAGCTCCCGCGAGGCCGCGCTCCGCAATCACCTCATGGTCCGCCGGAACTACGAGGCCCTCGTCTCCGGCGACGGCGCCTGCGCGGGCTGCGGTGAGAAGAGCATCCTTCGCTCTGTCGCGAGCGTGACGGAAGCCTACATGCGCCCGCTCTACCACAAGAAGGCTGATCGCCTCCGCGCCAAGGCCTCGCGCCTCCGCACCGAAGGCATGCAAAAACTCGCCGCCCTCAAGGCCCGCAGCGAGCAGGAATATCAGCTCTTCCGCAAAACCTACACCCACGTCATCGTCGGCCTCGGCGGCGAAAATGACGCCGACACCGCTTTGCGCATCGCTGACTACGAGGCCAAGCATGGCCCGATCACTGACGAACAGCTCATCGGCGGCCTCGTAGCCGTCCTGGAGCAGGACGCGTTCAACCACAAGGAGCTTCAATCCGTCGACGGTCGCCGGGCGAACGGCATGTCCGTGATGATGATGGGCGCGAGCACCGGTTGTAACACCGTTTACGGCTCCACGCCCCCGGGCAATCCGCACCCTTACCCGTGGATGAACTCGCTCTTCCAGGACGGCGCGACGATCTCCTGGCTCATGGCCGAGTCGGCCATCCTCGAGCACTCGCGCCGCTCTGTCGTGCCCGAGCGCCTCTCCGATGCACTGCTCGATCGCGCCACCGACGTCGCGAGCGAGGCGGATTACTTCCTCCTCACGCATCTGGACGACGCGCTCATGACAGAGCAGGAAATCCGCGAACTCCCGAAGGTCTGGGTCGTCGGTGGCGACGGCGCGCTCGGCGACATCGGTTTCCAGAACGTCTCCAAGGTCGTCCTGCAGAACCGCCCCAACGTGAAGATCCTCATGCTCGACACGCAGGTTTACTCCAACACCGGCGGCCAGAACTCCGACTCGTCCACGATGCTCGGCGGTTACGACATGAACCAGTTCGGCGTCGCCTCACAGGGCAAGCTGATCGAGAAGAAAAACGTTTCCGAAATCCTGACTGCCGGTCACGGTTCGCCGTTCGTCGCCCAAGTCTCGATGGCCAACGCCGCCAAGCTCTACAAGGCGCTGCTCGACGGCCTCGAGTATCGCGGCACCGCGTTCTTCCAATCCTACACGACCTGCCAGCCCGAGCACGGCGTGGGCGACAACATGAGCGCCGATCAGGCGAAGTTTGTCCGCGACGCCCGCGGCATGCCGGAATTCGTCTTCAACCCCCGGAAGGGCGAGACCGCACAGGAGGCCTTCGACCTCAAGGGCAATCCGAGTATCGACCGTGATTGGTGGCGCACGAAATACTCCACCACCGGCGAGGAATATAGCTTCGGCGTCGCCCACTGGGCGATCACCGAGGGCCGCTTCCGCAAGCACGTGAAGGCGGTCAAGGAGGAGGACACCGCCAAGCTCATCCCGTTCGACGACATCCTGCTCTTCATCACGCAGGACGACGTCGTCCACCGCCGCGTGTTTGAGCCCAAGCACCGCAGCTTCGTCCCCAACTTCGGTTGCTTCATCAAGGCCGAGGAGCACGGCAAAATGAAATACTACGCCGTCTCACGCCAGATGGTGCTTTTTGCCGTCGAACGCCGCAAAGCCTGGCGCATGCTCCAGGGCAAGGCCGGCGTGGCGAACAAGGACTACGTCGCGCAAAAAGCTTTTCTCACCAAAATCGACAAAGGCGAGCTCGTCTTCGCCGACGCGAAAGCGAGAACCCGCGAACTCTTCACCACCGAACTCGCCGCTGTGAAGTAACACAGGCATCCAGCTGATTTCTACTTTCCCGGGTGTAGAAGCCTGCCTACAGGCGATGCGTGTCGTGGCGCCCGGTCAGAATGGCAGCCTATGAACCCAATTGCGTGCGGCAAACACCAGCAGCCCCATCCCGACTAGCATCAGTAATGGAACCATCAGGCGCAAAACGCGCAGGCGATTTTGCGCCTGCCTCGCTGTGATTTTCGCGTCCTTCTCCTCCTCCTCCACATCGGAGCAGAGCCAGGAGAGCCGCCACTTCAGCCAAGCGGCAAAAGCCATGGTGGTGCCACCAACCAAGCCAATAAATTCATAGGCAGGTTGTCCAAAAATCTCCGCCAACGGTGCAAGGGGAGGCATTAGGGGTAAGGACGACAGCTGTTATCTCTCCGCATCAGTCTCGAAACACAAGCCCTTAACTCGCCGCCACCCACCGCATCGCCTCTTCCGCCAGTCGGTCGAACGCCTTCACACACAACTCCAGATGCTCCTCTTTGGTGTCCTCGATCTTGTTGTGGCTGATGCCGTGCAGGCTCTGCACGAACATCATGATCGTCGGCACCCCGGCGCAAGCGACCTCCGCCGCGTCGTGCAGCGGACCCGACGGCAGCCGGTGCGACACCCCGCAAGTCTCCTTGATCGCCGCGTTGCACAGCTCGATCAACTCCGGGTGAAACGGCCGCGGTTCGATGTGCCACAACCGCTCCCAGTTCACGCGCACGTTGCCTTCCTTCGCGAAGCGCTCGCTCGCCTCGCGTGCCTCCTGCAACATCCGCGCGAGCGCCGCGCCATCGAGATGCCGTTGGTCGAGCGTGATCCGGCACTCCTCGACAACGCTCGTCACGATGCCGGGCTTCGTCGTGCACGAACCGATGGTGCACACGCCGTTGCCGCTACGCCGCGCGATTTCGTAAATTTCCGGGCTCAGCTTCGCCGCCGCGAGAAACGCGTCCTTGCGCCGGTTCATCGGCGTGCTCCCGGAATGCGCCGCCTGCCCGTGAAACGTGATCGCGTGTCGCTCGACGCCAAACGTCCCCAGCACCGCGCCCAGCGGCAAATCCAGGTCGAGCAGCACCGGCCCCTGCTCGATGTGCAGCTCAAGATACGCCGCGGCATTTACCAACTCCGCGCCGCTCTCCTTCACGCGCTCGAAATCCACGCCGACCGTCTTCAGCGCGTCCGATAGGCCGATGCCGTCCCGGTCGCGCAACTTGCGCGCCTCATCCATGTCGAGGTTACCCGAGCACGCCGACGACCCGAACAGGCTTTTCCCAAAGCGCGCGCCCTCCTCGTCTGCCCAATCGACCAGTCGCACCGTCACCGGTGGGCGGCCGCCGTATTGCGCGCTAATCCGCCGCAAAATTTCCACGCCCGCCAGCACATTGAGGCAGCCGTCAAGCCAGCCACCGTTCGGCACAGAGTCCATATGCCCGCCGATGAGGAGCGCCCGTTCCGAGTCGCCATGCAGCGTCGCCCAGAGATTTCCCGCCGCGTCGGTGCGCACCTCAAGCCCGGAAACCTCGTCGAGCTTCTGCCGCAACCACACCCGCGTCTTCACCCACATCGGCGTGAACGCAACTCGCTGCGCGCCATTTCCGTCGGCGGTGAGCCGGCGGAGATCCTTCAACTCGGCCACGGTTCGCTTGGGGTCAATCTCGGTGCTCATGGATCAAGGGGGTGATTTTGTCCTCTTTCACCCGATTGCCCACTGCGGGCAGGGGTTGTTTCTGCTTGGAAAATAGCCTTCCCTGCGCAGCATGCAACGCACCGTTTACGTCCCCGCCAAGAAAAATTCCTGATCGCAGCCGCACCGCGTTGCCGGAAACCCCCTCCTCCGCCTCTTCGGCTGCCTCCCGTCCTAGCGCCGCGCCTATTTCTCCTGCGCATTCTCTCCATGCCACTCCAACCACTCCTTCCCGCCGCCACCATCGCGGCCAACATGGCCGAGTTGAAACCCGCCCTGCGCCGCCAGGAAGCCCTCGTCGAGGCGAACCGCTGCCTTTACTGCTTCGACGCACCCTGCATCATGGCGTGCCCGGCCGGCATCGACGTCCCCGCCTTCATCAAGAAAATCGCCCACGGCAACCCCGTCGCCGCCGCCAAAACCATCCTCACCGCCAACATCCTCGGCGCTTCCTGCGCCCGCGTTTGCCCAACCTCCGTCCTCTGCGAAGGCGCCTGCGTGCTCGAAGACCGCGATGAGCAACCCATCCAGATCGGCCGCCTCCAGCGCTACGCCACCGACTACGTGGCCGAGCGTGGGATCAAGGTCTTTTCTCTCCCTGCGCAGACCTCCGGCAAGCGCGTCGCCGTCATCGGCGCTGGCCCCGCCGGCCTCGCTTGCGCCGCCGAACTCGCCCAGCTCGGCCACACTGTCGTTGTCTTCGAGAAACAGGCCCGGCCCGGCGGCCTCAACACCTACGGCATCGCCTACTACAAGATGAAACCCGATGTCAGCCTGGCCGAGGCCGAACTCGTCGGTTCCCTCGGCGTCGAGCTCCGCTGCGGCCTCACCATCGGCAAGGATCTCACCGTGGCCCAACTTGAAAAGGCCTTCGACGCGATCTTTGTCGGGGTCGGCCTTGGTGCTGCCACCCGCCTGCGCATCCCGGGCGAGAATCTCCCCGAAGTCGTCGACGCCCTCGACTTCATCGACCAGATCCACACCCACCCCCTCGACCGGGTGCCGATCGGCCGCCGCGTCGTCGTCATCGGTGCTGGCAATACCGCCATCGACGCCGTCACGCAGTCGCTTCGCCTCGGCGCCGAGCAGGCCACAGTCGTTTACCGCCGCAGCGAAGGCGACATGTCCGCATACAACTTCGAATACCAACTGGCGAAGCACGACGGCGCCCGCTTCCTCTTCAACGTCATGCCCGTCGAGGTGCGCGGCAGCGCCGGCCATGTGATCGGCCTCCGCCTGGTCCGCACCCGCGCCGGCGCGGACGGTCGTCCCGAGCCGATTCCCGAAACCGAATATATCGAGCCCTGCGATCTCGTCCTCAAGGCCGTCGGCCAGGAAAAGCAGGTCGCGCTGCTCCGGCAGCTCTTCCCCGCGCTCCAAATCGACTCGCGCGGCGTCATCGCCCACGACCCGCTCACTGGTCAGACCAACGTCCCGCACATCTTCACCGGCGGCGACTGCGCCAACGGCGGTCGCGAAGTCGTCAACGCCGTCGGCGAGGGTAAGAAGGCCGCGCACGGCATCCACACGTTCCTCACGAAAGAAACCGCCACGCCGCTCGTCCAGCCCTCGCGCCTCGGCGCGAAGCAGGGCTCCAGCGGCTCCGGCCTCCTCTCACCCATCCGCGCCCACGAGTTGGTGGAAGCGCTGAAAAAGTAGCTCATCACTCGCCACTCTTCACTCATCACTATACCCCATGGCCGACCTCTCCACTAACCTCGCCGGCATCAAATCCCCCAACCCCTTCTGGGTCGCCTCCGGCCCGCCGTCCAACACCGGCTACCAGGCCCACCGCGCCTTCGAGGCCGGCTGGGGCGGCGTCGTCTGGAAGACCATCGGCGCCCCCATCGTCAACGTCGCCTCCCGCTACTCCGCGCTCAACCACGGCCCCGACCGCATGGTCGGCTTCAACAACATCGAGCTCATCAGCGACCGCTCGCCCGAGAAAAATTTCCGCGAAATCGCCGAGGTGAAGGCCCGCTGGCCGCACCACGCCGTCATCGCCTCCCTCATGGTCGAGACGCGCGAGCAGTGGCACGAGTTCGTCAAGCGCGCCGCCGACGCCGGCGCCGACGGCATCGAGCTCAACTTCGGCTGCCCCCACGGCATGTGCGAGCGCGGCATGGGCTCCGCCGTCGGCCAGCAACCCGCCGTCGCCGAGAAAATCACCAGCTGGGTCATGGAGGTCGCCACCATCCCCGTCATCGTCAAGCTCACCCCCAACGTCACCGACGTCACCGCCGTCGCCCGCGCCGCGCGCCGCGCCGGCGCCAATGCCCTCTCGCTCATCAACACCATCAACTCGATCACCAACGTGAACCTCGACACGTTCGTGCCCGAGCCCACCGTCGCCGGCCGCAGCTCGCACGGCGGCTACTGCGGTCCCGCCGTGAAGCCGATCGCGCTCAACATGGTCCAGTCCTGCGCCGCCGACCCCGATGTCCGCCTCCCCATTTCCGGCATCGGCGGCATCGCCACCTGGCGCGACGCCGCCGAGTTCATCGCCCTCGGCTCCACCAGCGTGCAGGTCTGCACCGCGATCATGCACTACGGCTTCCGTATCGTGGAGGACATGCACGAAGGCCTCAGCTCCTACCTCGACAGCAAGGGCATGAAGTCCGTCACCGAACTCATCGGGCGCTCCGTGCCCACCCTGCAAAAATGGGAGACGCTCGACCTCCACTGGCAGCGCGTCGCCCGCATCGACTACGCGAAATGCATCGGCTGCAACCTGTGCTACATCGCCTGCGAAGACGGCGCCCACCAGTGCATCGACCTGAAAACGCCCGAGGAGCTCGGTCTCGACCTCGGCCCCGGTCGCGTCCCGCACAAACCGGTCCCGAAAGTCCGCGAAGACGACTGTGTCGGCTGCAACCTGTGCAGTCTCGTCTGCCCCGTGGACGACTGCATCAAGATGACCGTGATCGACAACGGCCAACCCCCGATGAGCTGGAGCAACTACCAGGAAAAACTCGCCGCCGGTGAAATGCAGCCCATCCCGCCGCACCCCTAATCTATGAATCATCTAGCACCCTGCCCCAATTTCATTGGCGGCGAATGGCAGACGCCCTCCGGCGTCACCACGCCCGTCTTCAATCCCTCCACGGGCGACGTCATCGCCGAGTGCCCCGCGGGCGGCCTTGCCGAGGTCAACGCCGCCGTTGAGGCCGCGAACGCCGCCTTCCCCGCCTGGCGTGACACTCCGCCGATTGAACGCGCCCGCGTGTTTTTTCGCTACCGCCAGCTCGTCGAGGCCAACTTCGATCGGCTCTGCCAGACCGTCTCGCGCGAGCACGGCAAGACCCACGCCGAGGCCCGCGGCTCCATCTTCCGCGGCCTCGAAAACATCGAATACGCCTGCGGCATCCCCACGCTCCTTTTCGGCGACTCGCTCCGCAACATCGCCCGCGGCGTGGACTGCGACACCATCAACATGCCGCTCGGCGTCTGCGTCGGCATCACGCCCTTCAATTTCCCCGCGATGGTGCCGCTCTGGATGTTCCCCGTCGCCCTCGCCTGCGGCAACACCTTCGTCCTGAAGCCGAGCGAGAAAGTCCCGCTTAGCGCCATCCTTCTCGGCCAGCTCCTCGAGCAGGCCGGCCTGCCCAAGGGCGTCTTCAACCTCGTCCACGGTGGCCGCGCCGTCGTCGACGGCCTGCTCATGCACCCGAAGGTCACGGCGGTCTCATTCGTCGGCTCCACCCCCATCGCGAAATACATCTACGAAACCGGCATCAAGCACGGCAAACGCGTCCAAGCCAACGGCGGCGCGAAAAACTACATCGTCGTCATGCCCGACGCCGACGTCGCCAAGACCGTCGAGAATCTCGCTACCGCCGCCTTCGGTTGCGCCGGCGAACGCTGCATGGCCGGCTCGACCGCCATCGCCATCGGCGCCGCCGCCGAACGCGTGCTCCCCGATCTCGTCAAGGCCGCCAACGCCATCCGGGTCGGCCCGACCGACCGCGCCGCGCAGCCCGACATGGGCCCCGTCATCACCGCCGCCCACCGCGACCGCGTGCTCAGCCTCCTCGCCAGCGGCGAGTCCGAGGGCGCCCGGATCATCGCCGACGGCCGCAGCGTGAAAGTCCCCGACGCCCCGCGCGGTTTCTACCTCGGCGCCACAGTCGTCGACGGCGTGCGGAACAACATGACCCTCGCCCGCGAGGAGATTTTCGGCCCTGTGCTCAACGTCATGCGGATGGTCGATCTCGACGCCGCCATTGAGCAGGCCAACAAGTCCGTCTTCGGCAACGGCGCGGCGATCTTCACCAACAGCGGACGCGCCGCCCGCGAGTTCACGATGCGCGTGAAAGCCGGCATGGTCGGCGTGAACGTCGGCGTGCCCGCCACGATGGCGATGTTTCCCTTCACCGGCTGGGACGAGTCGTTCTTCGGCGACCTCCACATCCAGGGCAAAGAAAGCATCCAGTTCTACACCCAGCAAAAAGTCGTCAGCTCCCGCTGGTTCGGCGGCGACGTCGGCGACGTCTGGAAAAAATAACCTTAACCCACCTTCACCATGGCACTCTTGATCAAGAATGGAGAAATCGTAACGGCCGACTCGCGCTACGTCGCCGACATCTACTGCGAAGGCGACACCATCACCCGCATCGACCAGAACCTCTCCGCCCCCGCTGGCGCCGAGGTCATCGACGCCACGGGCAAATTTGTCTTCCCCGGCTTCATCGACCCCCACGTCCACATCTACCTCCCCTTCATGGGGACGTTTTCGAAAGACACCTATGTCACCGGCTCGCAGGCAGCGCTCGTCGGCGGCACTACCACCCTCATCGAGATGTGCTGCCCCGCGAAGAAGGATGACGCCCTCGCCTCTTTCGATCTCTGGATGAGCCAGGCCGTCGGCAAGTCCGCGTGCGATTTCTCGTTCCACATGGGCGTCTCCCGCTACGACGCACAGACTGAATCCCAACTTCGCGAGATCGTGAAACGCGGCATCAGCTCCTTTAAAATTTTCCTCGCCTACAAGGGCGCCTTCGGCGTCGACGACACCGAACTCTACCGGACGCTTAAGCTCGCCAATGAACTCGGCGTCGTCGTCACCGCGCACTGCGAAAACGAGACTCTCGTCACCGAGCGCTGCCGCGAGCTCATCGCCGCGGGCAAGACCGATCCCTCCTATCACCACGAGAGTCGCCCGCCCGCCGTCGAGGCCGAGGGCGTGCACCACCTCATGACGTTCGCCGAGCTCACCGGTGCCACGGTCTACATTGTCCACCTGAGCTGCAAGGAGTCGCTCGACCAGGCCATTAATGCCCGCCAGCGCGGAGTGCGCGTCGGCATCGAGACGCTCATCCAATATCTCACGCTCGACAAAACCTACGCCGAGAAGCCGAAGTTCGAGGGAGCGAAATACGTGATGTCGCCGCCGCTGCGCGACAAGGGGAACCAATCCGTCCTCTGGAGCGGTCTCCGCGACGGCCTCATCAACACCGTGGCCACCGACCATGCGCCGTTCGACTTCAAGACACAAAAGCCGATGGGGAAGGACGACTTTACCAAGATCCCCAATGGCATCCCCTCGCTCGAGGAACGCATCAACCTCCTCTACACCTACGGCGTGAAGACCGGCAAGATCGACCTCCACACGATGGTCAACGCCGCCAGCACTCAGGTCGCGAAACAGTTCGACCTCTTCCCGCGCAAAGGCGCGATCCAGCCTGGCGCCGACGCCGATCTCGTTGTCTTCGATCCGAACTATCGCGGGAACATCTCCGTGAAGACGCAGCACATGGCCGTCGACTACAGCGCGTTCGAAGGCTTGCCGATCGAGGGCCGCGCGAGCGTGGTCACCGTCCGCGGCCAAGTCGCCGCCCGCGACGGCCGGTTCACCGGCACCCTCGGTCGCGGCCAGTTCCTCCAACGCAAACCGAGCCACTTCTAGTTGCGCCGGCTTCCAGCCGGCCATCTCAACCCTGCCGGCTGGGAGCCGGCGCTACCCCAAACATGCCCACCAACCCCGGCCTCGTTCATAACGCCCCCGACGTCGAGTTTGACCTCGCGCAAATCCAGCACTCGCACCTCTACAACGCCGACCTCGCACCCGTTACGCGCGCCCAGCGCAAGTGGGGACTGCTGAGCTTTGCCGCGCTGTGGATCTCGATGTCGGCGTGCATCCCCACCTACATGCTCGCCTCGTCGCTCATCGGCGGCGGCATGAACTGGTCGCAGGCCATTGTCACCATCTTCCTCGGCAATTTGGTCGTCGTGGTGCCGATGATCCTCAACGCCCACGCCGGCACGAAATACGGCATTCCGTTTCCCGTTTTCTGCCGCGCCTCGTTCGGCACCGCGGGCGCTAACCTCCCCGCGCTTCTCCGCGCGCTCGTCGCCTGCGGCTGGTTCGGCATCCAGACGTGGATCGGCGGCAACGCCATCTACAAAATCCTCGCCGTCTTCTGGCCGTCGCTCGCGTCGGGCTCGACGGCCAATTTTCTCGGCATCACGGGCGCGCAGTTCCTCTGCTTCCTGTTTTTTTGGTGCATCAATATGTGGGTCATCTGGCGCGGCATCGACACCATCCGCGTGCTCCTGAACATCAAGGCGCCGCTCCTCATCGCCCTCGGCCTGCTTCTGCTCTGGTGGGCCTACCGCAACGCCGGCGGCTTCGGCCCCATCCTCTCGCAGCCCTCCGCCTTCGACGCCGGCCAGCCCAAGGCCGGACAATTCTGGACGTTTTTCTTCCCGGCGCTCACCGGTATGGTCGGCTTCTGGGCGACGCTCTCGCTCAACATCCCCGACTTCTCGCGCTATGCCTACACGCAGCGCGACCAAGTCGTCGGCCAGCTCGTCGGCCTCCCGGCCACCATGGCGCTCTACGCCTTCATCGGCGTCGCCGTCACCTCGGCCACCACGATCATCTACGGCACCACAATCTGGGACCCGGTGGACGTGCTCACGCGGTTCAAGAATCCCGCGCTCCTCGTCGTCTCGATGCTCGCGCTCTGCATCGCCACGCTTGCGACCAACATCGCCGCCAACGTCGTCTCGCCTGCCAACGACTTTGCCCACCTCGCGCCGAAAAAAATTTCCTTCCGCGTCGGCGGCTTCATCACTGGGCTCATCGGCATCGTGATGATGCCATGGAAACTCGTCGCCGACCCCAACGGCTACATCTTCACCTGGCTCATCGCCTACAGTGGCCTGCTCGGGCCGATCGGCGGTGTGATGATTGCCGACTATTTCGTCGTGCGCCGCCGGCACCTCGACGTGCTCAACCTCTACCTCCCCGAGGGCGAGTATCGCTACCAAGGCGGCTTCAGCCTCGTCGCGATCGCGGCCTTCACCGTCGGCGTGCTCCCGAGCCTGCCGGGTTTCCTCGCGAACGTGAAGGTCATCGACGGCGCCCACGTTTCCCCGTTCCTGCTCTCGCTCTACAATTACGCCTGGTTCGTCGGCTTCGGCGTCGCCTTCCTCGTCTACCTCGTCCTTCGGAAACTCGCCCCCCGCGGCTGAACCCGCTCGTCACCCGCCCCATTTCGCTGTTCACTAGTCCCATGAAATCCATCCCTCTTCCTCCCACCGCGCACACTCCCGCGCCCTATACCGGCCCGTCCGCCGACCACGTGCTCGCGCTGCGCAAGCAATACCTCAACCCCGGCCTCTTCCTCTATTACAAGCAGCCAATCATGATCGTGGAGGGGAAAATGCAGTATGTCTGGGACGACACCGGCAAACGCTACCTCGACGGCCTCGGCGGCATCGTGACCGTCAGCGTCGGTCACTGCCACCCGCACGTCCTCGCCGCCGCCAACGCCCAGAACGCCACGCTCCAGCACTCCACCACCATTTATCTCCAACCGAAAATCGCGGAATACGCGGAGAAACTCGCCTCGAAGATGCCCGGTGACCTCAAGGTCTGCTACTTCGTCAACTCCGGCTCCGAGGCCAACGACCTCGCGATGCTCATGGCGCGCCTCTACACCGGCAACTACGACGCCATCGCCCTCCGCAACGCCTACCACGGCGGCAGCCCCGCCTCAATGGGCCTCACCGCACACAGCACCTGGAAATTCAACACGCCCCACTCCTTCGGCGTCCACCACGCGCAGTCTCCCTACCCCTACCGCGGCAACTTTGGCTACGACGACCCCGACGCCGGTCGCAAATACGCCGACGACGTCAAGAACCTCATCGAATACGCCACGCCCGGCAAGGTCTCCGCGTTCATCGCCGAGTCGATCCAGGGCGTGGGCGGCTTCGTCGAGTTTCCCCAGGGCTACCTCCAGCAGGTCTACGCTCACGTCCGCGCCGCCGGCGGCGTCTGCATCGCCGACGAGGTCCAGACGGGCTTCGGCCGCACTGGCACGCATTTCTGGGGCTTCGAGACGCAGGGTGTCATCCCCGACATCGTCACGATGGCCAAGGGCATCGGCAACGGCGCGCCCCTCGCCGCCGTCGTCACCACGCCGAAGATCGCCGCTGTGATGACCCAAAAGGTCCACTTCAACACCTTCGGCGGCAACCCCGTCGTCAGCGCCATTGGCAAAGCCGTCCTCGAGGTCATCGAACAGGAAAAAACGCAAGAAAATTGCCTGAAGCTCGGCACCTACCTCCTCGCTGGCCTGAACAAGCTGAAGGGAAAATACCCGGTCATCGGCGACGTCCGAGGCAAGGGCCTGATGCTCGGCATTGAGTTCGTGAAGGACCGCGCGACCAAGGCGCCCGGCAAGGAAGAGTGCGCGCAGGCCGTGGAAAACGCCCGCGAACTCGGCCTGCTCCTCGGCAAAGGCGGCCTCTGGGGCCAGACTATCCGCTTCGCCCCGCCGATGAACATCACGCAGGCCGACGCCGACTTCGTCCTCGCCGTCCTCGACGAGGCGATCGGCGCGCTCTGAGTCAGCGCCTGAGCTTGAGCAATCTCTCGCCCGCGGCGTGCAGCGTCGCGGGTTTTTTCGCGAAGTTAAGCCGGATGTAGCGATTCTCGCCGGGCGCAAAAAAACTCGAGCCGGGCACCGGCGCGACGCCGATCTCGCGCGTCATCCAATGCGCGAACTCCACGTCGCTCGCGTAGCCGAAGCGCGAAATGTCCACCATCACGAAGTAGGCGCCCTCGGGTCGCGTGTAGCTGAGGCCCGTTTGGTCGAGGTAGCCGAGCAGCACGTCGCGCGAGGCGGCGTATTCCGCGCAGAGCCCGTCGTAGTAGCTCGCGGGAAAATTCAGCGCGGTGACGACCGCGTGCTGGAGCGGCGCGGCGGCGCCGACGGTGAGGAAGTCGTGGACCTTGCGCGCCTGCGCGATGACCTCCGGCGCGGCATGCACGTAGCCGAGCCGCCAGCCGGTGATCGAAAAGGTTTTTGAGAGCGACGAGCACATCAGCGTGCGTTTCGCCATGCCGGGGAGGGTCGCGAAGTAAACGTGTCGGTGCGGCGCGAACACGATGTGCTCGTAAACCTCGTCGGTCAGCACCCACACGTCGAATTCCTCCGCGAGCGCGGCGATCTGCAGGAGTTCCTCGCGCGTGAAGACCCGCCCGCAGGGGTTCGACGGGTTGCAGAGCACAAACGCCTTTAGCCCGCTTGCGAAGACGGCGCGCAGTTCCGTCGGATCGAAGCGGTAGTGCGGCGGGTGCAGCGGCACGAGCACCGGGGTGGCGCCCGTGAGGATCGCGTCAGCTGAATAGTTTTCGTAGAACGGTGAGAAGAGACCAACGCGGTCGCCCGGATCGCAGACGGTCAGCATCGCCACCATCATCGCCTCGGTGGCGCCGCAGGTAACAACGAGTTCGCGCTCGGCGTCGACCGGCACGCCCATGAAGCGTGTGATTTTCGCGGCGAGGGCGGTGCGCAATTCGGCGGAGCCCCAGGTGACGGCGTATTGGTGGCGGTGCGCGTCCATCGCGTCCTTCGCCGCCTGCACGAGCGCGGCGGGCGGATCCCAGTCGGGGAAGCCCTGCGCGAGGTTGATCGCGCCGTGGCGCGCGGCGACGCGCGACATCTCACGGATGAGCGACTCCGTGAAGACGGAGGTGCGGCGGGAGGTGGCGGGCATGCGTCAGGGAATCTTCAACACCATACGGATCCGGAGCGAGTTCTGGCTGGGCAACTGATCACGGTTGGCGTCGTAGATTGCGCGCCACTTCGAGGAGGAGCCGTAGTAGCGTTGGGCGAGGTTGAACAGCGTGTCGCCCCGTTGCACGGTGTGGGTGCGCGTGCCCGACGGCGGCGTGGGCTTGGCCCGCACCGCATGTTCGCCACCGGACGACTGCGGGGACGCCTGTGCGAGTGGCAAGGTGGCCACGATCTTCGGCGGTTCGGAGTCGAGTTTGATGGGCGACTCCTCGGCGCCGACCTGCGGCGCGACGAACGGCGGCGGGTGGTTTTCCCCGGCATCGGGGCTGCCTAGAGTCGCGCGGGTGGTGATGGTCGGGAGCGCACCGCCCGACCGGAGGGAGGAGAGTTCAGCCTTCAGCTGCTCGTTTTCCCGTTGGAGGCGGTCGATCTGGTCGAGGTTGTCGAGCCGTTCCGCCTGATTTTCGAGCGGCTGGGCGGGCAAGGTGCGGGCGAACTCGCGTTTGGCGGTGTCCACGAGACCCTTCACATAGACTGCCTGCCGGGAGTTGGGCTGCAGTTCGAGATACTTGCGGAAATGATAAATCGCCGCGAGCGGATCCTTGATGCTCTGTAGGTAGATGAGGCCCGTCTCAAGGTGCGACTCGGGCGCAGCGTCGCCACGTTTGGCAATGACCTTGAGATACGAGGAGAGCGCTTCCTGGGTGCGGCCCTGCTTGGCGAGTTGCTGGCCCTGCCGGTAGCCGGGCTCGTCGGTCTCGGAGGAGAGGCTCGGGCCGTCGCCACGGTCACAGCCGGCCACAAGCAAAAGAAGTGCGGCAGTCAGCCAAACGGAGGCAAGGGAACGTATTCTCATCTGACGAGGGAAAGGGATTGAACGAATAGCGGTTCGCCGTAAATTCCCACTCTCCTTCGGCGACTCAAACTATAAATGGCACTGCAACTTAAATCTGTCCTCGCCCGTGCCCGTGACTGCATCCGCATCGAGGCAGCTGCGCTTGCCGAGACTGCGAAGGGCTTAGGGGCTGAATTTGTCGAAACCGCCCGTGCAGTGGCCGCCACCGTCGCGGCTGGCAACAAGCTCATCTTCACCGGCGTCGGCAAGTCGGCGCATATTGCGCAGAAGCTCACCGGCACGTTCAACAGCACCGGGGTCAACTCGTGTTTCCTCGATGCCACACAGGCACTGCACGGGGATGTCGGCCTCTGCGCCGAGGGTGACCTTGCGATCCTCCTGAGCAACAGCGGCCAGACCGAGGAGATCCTCCGGCTCATTCCCGTGCTCAAGCGCGTGGGTGTGAAACTGGTCGCGTTCACTGGCTACCCAGAATCCGACTTGGCGAAGAACGCGGAGCACCACCTGTTTTACCGGGTGCGCCGCGAGGCCTGTCCGCTTGCGCTCGCCCCCACTGCCAGCACGACCGCCGCCCTCGCGCTTGGCGACGCGCTTGCGATGGTCCTCCTCGAGGAACGCGGCTTCACGCGCGACGATTTTGCGAAATTCCATCCCGCCGGTAACATCGGGGCGCTCTTGCTCAAGGTCCGCGACATCATGCGCACGGGCGACCGGCTGCCCGTCGCCGCCGAGACGGTGACGACGCAGGACGCGATTCTGACGATGACGCGGGCGAAATCGGGCAGCATCGCGCTCGTGCAGGCGAAGTCCGGCCGGCTCACAGGCATTTTGACCGACGGCGATTTCCGCCGCAGCGCGCTGACCGGGCCGGATTTCCTGCAGAAACCGGTGGCGCTGTTCATGACAAAAAACCCGAAGGTCATTGCCCAGGACGCGCTGGGCGTCGATGCGCTGCGGCTATTCGAGGCGCACAAGATTGACGACCTGATCGTGGTGGACGCACGCGGCCGGCCCGTCGGGCTGATCGACGGCCAGGATTTGCCCAAGCTCAAAATCGTATGATGAACCCGGTGCGCATAGGGATCATCGGCATGGGGGGCTTCGCCGGCTGGCACCACAACACCGTGGCCCGGCTCGAGGAGCGCGGCGAAGCGAAGCTCATCTGCACCTGCGATCCACATGCACCATTGTTTGTCACGCAGCGGGAAAGCTGGCGGTTTGCTGGCCGCGGCGTGCGCGTGTTCGACGACTATCGCGCGATGCTTGCAGCGTGCCACCACGATCTCGACATGCTGGTCGTGCCCACGCCGATCCAACTGCACGCGGATATGCACCGCGCCGGCGTCGAACTCGGCCTGCCCGTCTATCTCGAAAAACCGCCGACGCTCGATTACGCGGAGTTGGAGGACATGATCACCCGCGACCGACTGGCGAGAAAATCGTCGCTCGTCGGCTTCAATTTCATCATCGAGAAAACGCGGCTGGCCCTGAAGTCGCGCATCCTCGCCGGCGAGTTCGGCGCCGTGCGCGGGGCGACGCTCGCCGCGCTCTGGCCGCGACCGGCTGACTATTTCCGGCGCAACAATTGGGCCGGGCGGCTCATGATGGACGGCCGCGTCGTGCTCGACTCCTGTTTCGGCAACGCCCTCGCTCACTTCGTCCACAACCTGCTGTTCTGGGTCGGCCGCGACCAGCTCTTCAGCTGGGCGCAGCCGACGGCGGTGCGCGCCGAGCTTTACCGGGCCCACGCCATCGAGGGGGCCGACACGTTTTTTGTCGAGGCTGACACGGCGGCCGGCGAGACGCTGCGCTTCGCGCTCTCGCACGCCTGCGCGGGCGCGAGTTCGCAAACCGAGACGATCGTGTGCGAGAAGGCCACCGTGCGCTACATCATCGGCCAACAGGCGGAGGTGCGCTGGACCGACGGGAAGGTCGAGCGGCTCACCCCGGAGACGTTCGACGGTCTAGCTGATAACCACCTCGAATACTACCGTTACCTGCGCGGCGAGAGCGCACGGCCCGCCACGACGCTGGCCGATTCCCGCCCCTTCGTAGTGCTCAACGATCTCGCTCACGTTTCCAGCGGTCGCATCGCGCCCATTCCTGCGGCGCTCGTGATGGGAGTGCATGAGATGAAAGAGCAGAAGAACTATCTCGATGTCGCCGGGATACAGGCTGCGCAGGAGGCATTTCTGGTGCGCGGCCTCTGGCCCGGAGCCAACGGCTGGCTGCGCGATCCGGGCGAAGTGGTGACGGCGGCCGATCTGCCTCGTTTCCATGCCGTGATCGCCGCGATGGCGGTGGCCGCTCACCCGTAGCACAGGTCCGGCCCCGGCGGGCTAATGCGCCCGCCAACTTTTTCTGCAAAAGGCGGCGAGGCCGCCTGCCCGCTTGTCTCGGCGGCGTTTCCCGCCAAGTTGGAGGTATGCCTACGCCGCCGTTTTTCTACCAAGAACCGTTTCCCCTCGGCGATGATACGACCGAGTATCGCCTGCTCTCGAAGGAGGGTGTCAGCACGACGACCTTCGAGGGGCGCGAGATACTAAAGGTGGCGCCGGAGGCGCTCGCGTTTCTGGCGCAGCAGGCGTTTCACGACACGGCGTTCATGCTCCGGACCAAGCATCTCGAGCAAATCGCCGCCATCCTCGACGATCCCGAGGCGTCGGCGAACGATCGCTATGTCGCACTCACGTTCCTGAAGAACGCCGAGATTTCCGCCGAGGGCATCCTGCCGATGTGCCAGGACACGGGCACCGCCGCCATCATGGCGAAGAAGGGCCAGCAGGTGTGGATCGGCGCGAACGACGCCGAGTGGATTTCCAAGGGCGTTTACGAGTGCTTCACGAAGGAAAACCTGCGCTATTCGCAGACGGCGCCGCTCGACATGTGGAAGGAAGTGAACACCGGCACGAATCTCCCCGCGCAGATCGACGTGCTCGCCACAGAGGGCGCGAAATACGAGTTCCTTTTCGTGGCCAAGGGCGGCGGCTCCGCGAACAAGATGTTTCTGTTCCAGGAGACCAAGGCGGTGCTCAACCCGAAGAGCTTCGAGAAATTTGTTGCCGACAAACTTCCGCTCCTCGGCACGTCGGCGTGTCCGCCTTACCACCTCGTGTTCGTCGTTGGCGGCACGAGCGCCGAGGCGTGCATGAAGACGCTGAAGCTCACCTCGGCAAAATATCTCGATGCGCTGCCGACCACCGGCAATCAGCACGGCCGGGCGTTCCGCGACCTCGCGATGGAGGCGAAGGTCATGGAAATCGCGCGGGCGACGGGCCTCGGCGCTCAGTTCGGCGGAAAATATTTTGCGATCGATGCGCGAGTCGTGCGCCTGCCGCGCCATGGTGCGAGCTGCCCGGTCGCAATGGGTGTCTCCTGCACCGCCGACCGCAACATCAAGGCGAAGATCACCAAGGACGGCATCTTCCTCGAGAAAATGGAAACCAACCCCGGCCGCTTCATTCCCGCGGCGGCCCGCCTGTGGAAGGACAACAACATCGTGCGGGTCGATCTCAACCGGCCGATGAAAGCTATTCTCGCCGAACTCTCGAAGTATCCCGTGACGACGCGCCTCTCGTTGACCGGTCCGCTGATTGTCGCGCGCGACATCGCGCACGCAAAGCTGAAGGAGCGCATCGAAGCCGGTCAGGGTTTGCCGCAATATCTCAAGGATCACGCGGTCTACTACGCGGGACCGGCGAAGACGCCCAAGGGCTACGCGTCGGGATCGTTCGGGCCGACGACCGCGGGCCGGATGGACAGCTACGTTGATCTGTTCCAGGCGAACGGCGGCTCGATGATCATGCTCGCGAAGGGCAATCGCAGCAAAACGGTGACCGATGCATGCAAGAAACACGGCGGGTTTTATCTCGGCAGCATCGGCGGGCCGGCGGCGATTCTCGCCAAGGAAAACATCAAAAAAGTCGAGGTGCTCGAGTATCCCGAACTGGGCATGGAGGCGGTGTGGAAAATCGAGGTGAAGGATTTCCCGGCATTCATCCTCGTTGACGACAAGGGCAATGACTTCTTAAATGACCTATGTAACATTTGTAAAATAAACTAGAGTGTTGTTTCGTTAACACCTAAATCAGAGCATGTTGATGAAATTTAACCAAAGTTCATAGCCTGTAGGATTCTGCATCAGGTTGTTGTATTACGTGACTGGTTATCAATGAGGGTCTAAGGCCTATGCTTTTTCTCAGGATGTCCGTGATTTCCGTCGACTCTCCCGTCCGTATCTGGCAAGTTTGAGCCACTCCCGCAACGTATCGTCCCCGGCTTTGCCGTTGCGTCATGGCCGCTGGGTTTTACGCTCGGCCTGCTCATGTCGCGCTTGCGCCTCGTCACGTTCAACATTGCCCATGCGCGCGGCCTGAACCCGATTCAGGGTCTGACGTCGCAGCGCAAACTCCGCGTGAACCTCCGACGGATCGCGCGGCTGCTGGACGAACTCGCCCCGGATGTCGTGGCGCTGCAGGAAATCGACCAGCGCTCGCGCTGGGCGGGCAATTTCGACCAGCTCGACTACCTGCGCCTGCTCGCCGGCTTCAAGCACGCCGTGTTTGGCATCCACAACCGGCGCGCGGGCCTGCTCAACCTGAGCTATGGCAACGCCATCCTGTCGCGCTACCCGATCGTTGCGACGGAGACAGTGGTGTTTGGCCAGAAACGGGTGGGGGAGAAGGGATTTCTGTATGTCGAAATCGACGTGGGCGGCCGGATAGTGCCGTTGGTCAACCTGCACCTGCATTTCAGCTCGCGCGCCCACCGTTTTCGCCAGCTCGCACGCTTGCTGGCGTGGCTGCGCGAGAAACAGCGGCAGCGCCGGGCGGCCTGGCACATCTCGCCCATCGTCTGTGGCGACCTCAACAACACCGCCAAGGGGGCCGACGTCACGGCCTCGCTGCTCAGCCACCTCTCGGACTATGGCGACTACACGCTCCACCCGGCGAGCGGGCGGACGTTTCCGTCGCCGTTGCCGGGCCGGCTGCTCGACTTTGTCTTTCTGCCGGTCGCCTGCGGCTGCGGGGCGAGCAAGGTGGTCCGCTCGATGCTCTCAGACCACCGGCCGGTGCTGGTGGACTTTGAGCTACCTTGAACGGCGTATCTCCGTTTTCTGCGTGGCCAAGGCGCGTCGTAGCGAAGCCGCTCCTGGCTCCGCACGGAACGGGAAGCCGTTCCGCAACGATACCAGAAAACTGAGAGGTGCCCTGCCATGAGTGGCGCGAAAACTGCCGTTGCGCCGCGGGGACTTTGTCTTTGAGTTGGCGCCTCATGTCCCGCCTCGCCTCCGCCTTCCAACTCGCCCGCGCCCGGAACCGCGCCGCCCTCGTGGCCTACCTCTGCGCAGGCGATCCGGATTTCGAGAGGTCGCTGGCGGCCTGCCGCACGCTGTTGGCCAACGGCGTCGATGTGCTGGAACTCGGCGTGCCGTTCTCCGATCCGTTGGCCGACGGGCCTACGAACCAGCTCGCGGCCCAGCGTGCGCTCGCGGGCGGCATGACGGCTGCGCGGGTGTTCGAACTGGTGCGCCGCATCCGCGCCGAGTTTCCCGCGGCGCCGATCGTTTTCTACACCTACTACAACCTCGTGTTCTCGAACGGCGTCGAGGCCTACCTCCACGCCGCGAAGGAGGCCGGCGTGGACGGCATGCTCACGCTCGATCTGCCGCCTGAGGAGGCGGGCGAGATGGCGGCGGCGTGCCGCACGCACGGGCTCGACACGGTTTTCATCGTCGCGCCCACCACGCCCGACGCGCGAATTGCCCGGATCGCGGCGGCGACGACCGGGTTCATCTACTATGTGTCGCGCGAGGGCGTGACCGGAGTGCGCGAGCAGGTGGCCGCCAACATTCCCGAGGCAGTCGCCCGAATTCGTGCGCGCACCGCGCTGCCGGTGGCCGTGGGTTTCGGCATCTCGACGCGGGCGCAGGTGACGCAGGTGGCCACGCACGCCGACGGCGTGGTGGTGGGCAGCGTGCTGGTCAACTGCATCCGCGACCACCTCGGCTCGCCGGAAAAAATCACCGCGCGGCTCGCGGCCGTCGTGGCCGAGCTGGCGGCCGGCACGCAGCGCTGAAACGAGTATTCTTGCCCCGAATTTGACGCCCACTCAACCTCAGCCCATGGCCAAGATTCTCGTCACGGGTGCCGCTGGATTCATCGGCAGCCACACGGTGGATCACCTGCTGGCGGCGGGGCACGCCGTCGTGGGCGTGGACAATTTCCGCACCGGCCGGCGCGAGAACCTCGCGGTGGCGCTGCGTGCGCCGGCGTTTTCGCTGCATGAGTTCGACGTTGCGCAGCTCGACGCGCTCGACCGACTGGTGGCGAAAGAGCGGCCGGCAGCGATCATCCATCTGGCGGCGCTGGTAAGCGTGCAGGAGAGCATCGCCGACCCGGAGTTGAATTTCCGGCTGAACGTCCAGGCGACGCAGTTCGTCGCGGAGGCCGCGCGGCGGCACGGGGTGGCGCGCGTCGTGTTTGCCTCCTCGGCGGCGATTTACGGCGACACCACCGATCTGCCGATCCGGGAGACGGCGGCGAAAATGCCGATCAGCCCCTACGGCGCCGCCAAGCTTGCCTCGGAGGCGCTGCTGCTGGGCCATGGCACGGCCTACGGCTTCACGGTGCGCTGCCAGCGCTATTTCAACGTCTTCGGCCCGCGCCAGGATCCGGCGTCGCCGTATACCGGAGTCATCTCGATCTTCGAGCGCCGGTATCGCGAGGGCCAGGCCGTGACGATTTTCGGCGACGGCGGGCAGACCCGCGACTTTATCGCCGTGCGTGACGTGGCGCGGGCCAACGTGCTCGCGGCCACGCACCCCGGCCTCGCCCCGGGTGCGGCCAACATCTGCACCGGCCGCGCGACGTCGCTGCTCGAAATCGCCGCGATCTTCGCGCAGCTCCGTCCCGGGGCGCCGGCGCCGGTGCTGGCCCCTATGCGCCCGGGCGACATCCGGCACTCGCTGGGCGCTCGGGCGGTGGCGGCCGCGGAGCTCGGTT
Source organism: uncultured Opitutia bacterium (assembly GCA_903877135.1). GTDB lineage: Bacteria > Verrucomicrobiota > Verrucomicrobiia > Opitutales > Opitutaceae > CAIRCN01. The sequence goes on along the minus strand of CAIRCN010000010.1, from coordinate 97,634 downwards.
TCACCGCTCCCACGAGCGTGGCCGACGGCCTCGCTGAACTGGTGGCAACCTCACGGACATGAGTCGCCGCATTTTGCTGATTGACGACGACCGGATGCAGTTCCGGCTCACGCAGGCGTATTTTGGGAGTTTCCACGCGGAGACGTTCGCCCTCGACTGGGCCGGAACCTACGAGGATGGGCTCGCGAAACTTCTCAACGGCGACTACGCGGCTTGCCTGCTCGATTACCAACTGGGCGAGCGCGACGGGCTCGCGCTCATCCACGAGGCGATCGGTCGGGGCTGCCGCACGCCGATCGTGTTTCTCACCGCCGATTCCTCCGAGCGCGTGGACATCCTCGCGATGAATGCCGGCGCGCTCGACTATCTCGTCAAGGGCGAGATCTCGGCGCGCACGCTCGAGCGCTCCCTCCGCTATGCGCTCAAGCTGGGCGAGACGCTGGAGGCGCTGCGCCAGCTGGCGACGCACGACCAGCTCACCAGCCTGCTGAACCGCCGAGAGTTCGACCGCATCCTCGCCGAGGAGTGCGAGCGCTCGCAACGTTTCGGACACCCGATGGCGCTCGTGATGTTCGACGTCGATCATTTCAAGTCGGTCAACGACACGCATGGGCATCCGGCGGGCGATACGGTGCTGCGTGAGGTGGCGAGGCGGATCGCGAGCGAAGTGCGCAGCGTGGATCGCGTGGCCCGGTTTGGTGGAGAGGAATTTGCCGTCGTAATGATGGAGGCCGACCAGGCGATGGCGTCTAGCACGGCACAGCGGATTTGCGCCACAGTGCGGCGCGATCCGGTGCTGGCGAAGGAAACGCTGCCGTTGAACATCACCGTGAGCGCGGGGGTAGCGTTGCTTCCGCAGGACGCCCAAGCCGGTGACGCGCTGGTGGTGGCGGCGGACAAGGCGCTCTACGCTGCCAAGGCCGCCGGCAGGAATCGCGTGATTGCTTTCAGCGAGCTGTGAGGCGAGCGGCGACGCTTACGTGTCGGGCACCAGCACGCGGAGGCTGCGCGGACGGACGGTGAACTCGACCCGCGCTCCGGCACTGTGCGTTTCCCCGTCCGTGTGGATCAGGCCTGGCCCCGCGCGCTCGACCACGAAGTGCGCGCCGCGCCAGCGCCTGACGCTGCGATCGCGGTCGAGCGTGCCGGCGAAGAGGCGCGTGAGGAGCGGCAGGGCGTTGAGGGGCGTGACCGGCGGCGCCACCACGAGATCGAGTATCCCGTCGTCCACAAGGGCGCCGGGCGCGATGCGGGCGGCGTTGCCGTATTGGGCGGCGTTGGCGACCGCGAGTGTGAAGCCGCACATGGAAACGGTTTCACCAACATGACTGATGCGGAAGATTTCCGGAACGTGGTTCCGCAGGGCGGTAGCGCTGGTGGTGAGATAGCGCAGAAATCCGCGCGGCGCGAGCCGGTTGAACCGCGCCGAGATTTCCGCCTCGAAGCCGAGCCCGGCGACGGTGAAAAACGGGTGTCCGTCGGCCAGCCCGGTGTCGATCAACCGTGAACGGCCGGAGCGCAGCACAGTGAAGGTGTGCGCGAGGGATCCGTGGATGCCGAGGTGCCGGCCCAGGCCGTCGCCGGAGCCGCAGGGCACGAGACCGAGCGTGGCGCCGGTGCCGGTGAGCACGCCGGCAATTTCGTTCATCGTGCCGTCGCCGCCGACCGCGACTACGAGTGCGCAGCCGTCGGTCAGGGCCTGGGCGGCGAGCTGGGCGGCTTGGCCCGGGCGTTCCGTGAGCACGACGGTCGCGCCCTGTTGCCCGGCGAAAACGCGCACTGCGGCCAGCGCGCGGAGGGCGCGGCCGGAGTGCGGATTTACGATGAACCGCGTCTTCACGGTGCGAGTCAGGCAGGTGGCGGCGTGCGGGGCGAGCGCCGAGGCCGTTTGTTCGGCTCGCACCCGCAGCGCATAGTCGTTTCGCTCCGGCCGATGAAACCCATTTTGCGAGTGCTCACCGGCTGCACCGCTGTCGGCAAGACGGAGTGGGCGCTCCGTTGGGCGGAGCGCCGCGGCGCCGAGATTGTGTCGTGCGACTCGCTGCTATTTTACCGCGGCATGGACATCGGCACGGCCAAGCCGACGGCAGCCGAGCGCGCCCGCGTGCCGCACCATCTGATCGACATCCGCGAGGTGACGGAGCCGATGAATGTCACATATTACGTGACACTGGCTCAGCGGGCGGTGGCGGAGATCGCGGGGCGCGAGCGCGACGTGCTCGTGGTGGGCGGTAGCGGATTCTACCTGAAGACGTTTTTTGCGCCGGTGGCCGATGAGGTGGCGGTGTCGCCGGAGTTGCGGGCTGAGGTGGCGGCGCTGCCGCTGCAGGTCGCACTGGCGCGGCTGCGCGCGCTAAACCCAGAGGGACTCGGCGCACTCGACACTGCCAATCCGCGGCGGGTGGTGCGCGCGCTGGAGCGCTGCCGCGCCTCGGGGCGCACACTGGCAGCGCTGGCGGCGGATTTTGCACGGCTGACGCCAGCGTTCACCGGTTGGGAAGTGCGGCTGACGAGAATCGAGCGGCCGGCGGAGGAATTGGAGCGGCGAATCGAGGCGCGGGTGCAAGCAATGGTGCGCACGGGGTTGGTGGACGAGGTGCGCCGGCTGGTTGGGGCGGGGTTTAAAGAAAATCCGAGCGCGGCGCGAGCGATCGGCTACCGGGAGGTGATCGCGCTGCTGGAAGGGCAGCTGCCTGAAGACCAGCTCGCGCAGGAGATCACGAAAAACACCCGGGCGCTCGTGAAGAAACAGCGCACTTGGTTTCGCACCCAGTTGCCCACCCATCGGGTCGTGACAGCGGAGGCGCTGGAACGTGGCGATGGGCTGTTTGAGGTGAGCTGACGCAACGACCGCACCGCTATTTCATGCGCCGGTAAATATCGCGGTAGTAGGAGAGGGTGTTGAGACCCGTGACGTCGATCACGCCGCTTTCGGGCGTGGTCAGGCAGAGTTTGTCCTCATGGTGACCGATGTGATAGGTGTCATTTGACTCTGGCCGGTGGCCTTTCTCGGCGATTTCGCCGAAGTGCACGCTACCGTCTGCTCCGACAACAATGAGACGGTCGCCAGGCTCGTTGCCGGTTGCGTAGCGGCCGACCAAGGCGCTCTGGCGGGCTGCGAGTTCGATTGGGTCGGTGATCAGGGTGATGGCCGGCTTTTGGTTCACGTCGTCGATGTAGAAGACGGAATAGAGGGTGTAGCCGTTGAGGCAGAGGCCGGCCACGAGCATCGCAATGGCGATTCCCCGGTGTGGCGTGTGTGCCGAGGCCTCGGGCATGGAGGCAGCTTCCTCCTGGGCGACGGTGGGAGCGGCGGAGATCAACTGGACTATTTCGGCAGCCGCAAGTTCGGTGTAAGGCTTCGCGCTGTCCCGGGCGTCGTAAAGGAAAAGTTTACCCTGGCCGGTGCGGATCAGAAATTTCCCCTGATGACTTTCGACGATAATATGCGGATCGGCTTCGAGAAGCTGCTGGGATTCGAATGTGCGAAATAACTCCAGCAGGGTAATGAACTGGTCCTGCTCGATTTCGCCAACCGCATGCGAACCGAAGCTCGCATTGGGGCTCAGGTCGTCGGGCGAAAGGTTAACTAGGGTGATTTTGAACATGGCGCCGCGGAGAATCAGGTGAACTCAATGCTCAAGCACGTAGATCGGGTAGTTGCGGTAACCCAGGAGAAAGTTACCCGTGGTGAGATCGCCGTCGTCGGTCAGGCGGTCGAGATCGAGCAACTGATTGCGATCGGAGGTGACCGGATTGTTGGTGGTGGAGTAGATACCGATAACGGCACGATAGCGCACGCCCTGCTGCATGCTGTTGGGGTCCCAGGCGTAGTTGCCGCCGATGGGGGTGTTGCGTTGCCAGGCGGTGTTGTTGAGGTAACTTTCCATTCCTGGGGGGATCGCCCCGGGCGTGCCGTCACCTGTTGGCCAGTCGCCGTTTTCCTGGGCATAGAGGGAAAACGCCGCAGAGAAAACCCGCAGGTCGTTCTGCATCGTGCTGGAACGCGCGCGGAAGGTAAGATTCTTCGTCGTCGGCACGGCGATGGCGATGAGGATACTGAGGATGGTCACCACCACCGAAAGCTCCACCAGCGAGAAGGCGGCTCGGGGGGAGCGGCGGGCTGGGGCGCGAGTGCTGGAAGAGGTGAACATGTGCTCGTGAACGGCGGAGATCGGCCCAAGCTAGGCAGGCTACAACGCCCTGTTCAAGCCCTACCGCAGGGAGTGCCGTTTATTCGGCCAGCGCTATATGGTAACGCGCGAGCGAGGTGCTGTCGAGCTGGTGCAGATTCGCCACTGCCGTGCGGAGGTTGACGCGGGCCTGCAACTCATTGACGCGCGCGGCCTCGAGGTCGTCCTGCGTCTGCAGCACTTGGCGGCTGGTGGAGAGGCCCGCCTTGAATCGGGCGAGTTCGAGCTCGTATTGGCGTCCGGCGAGTTCGGTTGCCTTGGCAAAAATATCGACACTCTGGCGGTTGGTCTCGACTGCACGCACTGCGGTGCGGACGCTGACCATGAGGTTCTGTTCGAGCTGCTGGAGGTGGGCCTGCTGCTGGTGAAGGCTGGCCATGGCGCTGCGGTAGCGGGCCTTGTCGGCATGGAGGCCCCACGGCACGCTGAGCGAGAGATCGACCTGCCAGTTGTAGCCGTCGCCGTTGGGAACATTACCGATGGCGCTGCCGTAGGAGTGGTCGGTGCCGTTGAAGCCGAGGGTGCCACCGAGATTGAGCGTGGGGAGGCTGCCGTTTTTGGCGGTAGTGGCGTCGATCTCGAGCTGCTTGATGTTTTCCTGGGTGGCGACGTAGTCGGGTTGGTTGTCGCGGGCGAGCTGGTAGGTGCGGGCAAACGTCGGCACGGCCTCCTCATAGTTGGGCAGGGCCACTGCGCCGACCTCGTGGTCAAATTCGAACTGTCCGATCAGGGCGGTGATGGCGTCCTCGGTATCGTGGACGCTCTGGCGGGCAAGCAGAACGCCGTTGCGGGCGTTGGCCACGCCGACCTCAGCGGAGAGGACATCGAGATCGGTGGCGACACCAGTGAGCTTGCGGGTCTTGTTTTCCTCGAGCAGCTTCTCCGCGAGATCGAGGCTATGTAGTTTGACGCCCAGCTGGCCGCGCGCAAAGACGACGTTGTAATAGGCCGCCTCGGTGTCGTGGATCACCTGCAGGATTTTTCCCCGGTAGTAGAGATTGGCGATGGTGACGCCCAGCCGGTAGCGCTCAATGCCGGCGCGGGTGACGGTGGAGCCGGCGCCCTTGAGCAACGGCTGGCTGATGTTGATAGCCACGTCGCTGTTGAACGAAGGGTTGAAAGTCGAGACGGCGGGACTGTAGGCGCTGCGGTCGAGCGTGGTGGTGAGGTTAATGGTGGCACCACTCGGGATGACCTGTTGCACGCCGACGCGGGTGTCGGTGAAGTCCGAGCGCAGTGCGGGGCCGAGGGCCGCGGAGGTTTGGGTGAGGGTGCGGGTGGTCGCGGCGGTCAAGGTTGGTTCGAAGACGGTGTTGGCGACGTTGAGCGCCTCCTTGGCGATGTCGGTCGAGTAGCTTTGGATCTTCAGGTCGAAGTTTTTCTGCATGGCGCGGGCGATGCAGGCGTCGATGGTTAGTGCGGGCGCCGGGGCGGCGGCGGTTTCTTCGGCACGGGCGCAGGCAAGGGCGGTGCAACTGAGGACAAGAAAGAGGGCGCGGGCAAATGGGCGGGACATAAGAAAAATGGAGTGAGCGGCGATTGAGAGGGAGAACACAGCCGGTGTCGAAAAGTTACTGCTTTTCGCGGCCAGCTTCCGGCGCGGCGGCAAGACGGGCGGGAGGGGCGTGGAAAGCGGGCGGCATGGCACGCACAGACTCAGGGCCCGCCGGCCCGGTTTCGAGGCGAAACAGGGCGAGCGGTTGGCTGGGGGGATGAGTGGTCGGCCATGCGGCGGCGGGCGCCTAGGGCCGTCAACTCACTTCACCGCGGGTTCGGACTTCTTGAGCTCCTGCTCGACGATTTCGCCGAGGTAGCTGCTGGCGCTCATGCGGGCGTTCATCAGCGCCATCTGGTTGCGCATCGAGGCGAAACCCGGGCTCGTCTCGCTGAGGTCGGGGGATTTCCTGTCCGCAGCGTAAACGAGCAGGCCCTTTTCGCGGCCGATGACCATGTCGCTGAAGCGGCCTTTTTCGAGGCGGTCGATGGTGGCCGCGACCGATTGGTCGATGTCCTTGGGCGGCTGGCGGCGCGTGAAGGGCGCGAGCATCGTGCCCTCGATTTTGGCGCTGGTGCCGGTCGCGGCGGCGGTCACGGCTTTCACAAAGGTGTCGCCGGCCTTGAGCCGGGTTTCGAGGAGCGCGCGTAGCGTCCGGCCGAGCTCGACGAAGCGTTTGGTCTTTTCGCCGGCGACGTAGTCGGCAGCCACCTTCACGCGCACCTCGGCGAACAGCGGTTTGCGCGCGGGGAGAAGTTCCTTCCAGAACAGCACGACGGCGCCGGTCGGGACGGTCACGGCGTCGGAGTAGGCGCGGCCCGGCCCGAGCTTGAAGGCCTCGGTGGCAACTTCGGGGGAGCCGGTGAACTCGGGGGGGCCTTCGCGCTGCGTGAAGGGCGCGAGAGGGCGGAGCGTGATTTTTTGCGCGGCGAGCAATTGCTCAAAGGCCGGGGTGCCGGGGGTGATCTTGCCCTCATATAGGGCGTAGGAGAGGTCGGAGGCGGCTTTGGCGGCAAGACGCCGGGCGCGGTCGAGCTTCAGGGTGGACTCGACCTGCCCGCGCACGGCCGTGTATTCGGCGGTAGCATTGGTCCTGGCGGGTGCCGTGGCCTTGGGGTTGGCGGGCGGTTTTGGGAAGCGTTCGGGGTTGGCGTCGTAAAACGCCCGAACTTCGCTCTCGGTAACGCTGACGGCGCCTATGTAGGTGAGGGCAGAGAAATCGGCCCGGCTGACGACGATGCGGGGCGGAATCTCGTAGCGGAAGGAATTTTCAGCGAAGAATTTTTCAAGCTCCGCCGCGGGCGTGGCAATCGCGGGATTAAAGCTCGCGAAGTCAACGCTGGCGACGCCGAGCGTCCATACGGAGTCGGCGCGGTCGAGCTGGGTCTTGACGTCGGCCGGCAGCACGTAGCCGGGGCCGGTGATGAGTTTCTGAATTTTTTCCGAGCGCACATCGTCAGCGAGGACGCGGCTGACAGTGGCTTCGGTCATGCGGGGGTTGGTCTTTAGGGAGTCGCGGAAGCCGGCGTAGCGCTGGGCGTCGAACTGGCCATCGTCGCCGGCGAAGAGGCGGAGATTTTTGATGTAGTCGGCTACCTCCTGCTTGCTGCTGACGGGCACGTGGAGTTGGTCGGCGAGGGCGAGGGCGGCGGCGCGCTGGAGCGCGTAGTTCTGGAGCTGGTCGCCTTCGAGCGCGGCATAGCCGGCCTGGAGTTGGGCGCTGAGACTGGCGTCGCCGATGAGCCGGCCCTGATCTTCCTGCGAACCGAGGTTGTAGCCGAAGAAGCGGCGCTCGACCGAGCGCTGGTCGCCCCTACCGACGCCGGAGGAGGGGTTGAAGACCCACACAAGCGGGAGGGCCATGATGAAAAGCAGCACTGCAAAGACGAGTTTGAAGTGATGTTGGAAGTAGCGCTGAATCCAGGAAATCATGGGGAGAAAACGTCGGACGGTAGGTTGCGCCGGGCGTGTGGCAAGGGCGAAGTGGGGCGGGGCCGTTACCGTTGCATGCAGTGGCTGACGGTCAGTCCTCAGTGGCTGGCCGGCCGTTCCCCGAGGGCAAACGGGGGGCGGGAGATGTCGAAGTCGAATTCTTCGATGAGTCGCTCTAAGGATTTCTGAAAGAGTTCCTGCTGGCCGAGACTGTCGCAGACGGCTTGGTAACAGGGCAAAATGGGATCGATGCACTCGAGCGTGGCACCCGGGGGATCATTGCCGAGGTGCGCGTTGAGGTTTTTGAATTCGAGGAGGCTGATGCGGTTGAGGGGGCGGGCGGGTTGGTAAAGCAGCGCGGTGCTGGGCGTGCCAGTGGCCGGCGGCAGCGGGGTGATGAGCCGCATGTCGACGAGGCGGTTGAGGCATTCGTTGAGGAGCTGCGTGGGCAGATTGAGCAGGATGCCGAGGGCCGAGGCGGTGATGGGCGGGAGGCAGGTTTGGAAACGGCGGCAGATGGTGAGCAGCACCACAAGCGAGAGGCGCTCGCGCATGGCCTCGGAGAGCTGCGACCAGGCCGCTTGGCTGTTGCGCACGTGGGCGTTTTGGACGGCGTAGCTGATGATGCCGCCGATCAGGACATAGAGCCAGAAGATGAAAAGGCCCAGCATCAGAACCGGGAGAAGGCCGAGCGAACCGTAGAGGCTTTTTGTGAGGAAAACGCGGCGCAGGTAGAGGAACGCGATGTAATTATTGAGGAGTAGCAAGGCCGCCACCACCAACGCGCCGGTGGCCGCGGCACCCCAGAACACGCGGGTGTTGGGGACGACGCGGTAGAACAGTGTCAGCAGCGACACGAGCAGGGTGAAGGAAAACAGCGGCAGCGACCAGCCGAGGACGCGGAGCAGTTCGGCGCCGAAGGGGAGGCGCTCCATAAACACGTTGATGAACGTGCCGGCGCCGAGCAGGGTGATGGCGGCGAAAAAGAGCACGGCGCCCAAGGTGAGGATGGTCCAGTAGAACGCCACGCGCATGAGCAGGGTGCGGCCGGTGCGCACGCCCCAGATGGCGTTGAACTCATCCTCGATCGAACTGAACAGCAGCAGGACAATCAGGATCAGGGAGAGGGCGCCGTAAACGCCGGCGGAGCCCGACTGGGCGGCGTCGATGATGCCGTTGAGGAGGTCCACGAGCTTGGCGTTGAGCATCACCGTGGGCGCGCGCCCATCGGCGGCGAGCGCGGCGGCGCCTTGGGCCGGGGTGGAGAGGTTTTCGTATTGGTTGATCTGCGGGGCGACGAACTTGATGATGCGGTTAAGCGTGTTCACGACGCGGTCGGGATCTTCCTTCGTGCCCAGCGCAAAGCCGGCGACGAGCACCACGAGGGCGATGACCGGGCCGAGCCCGAGCAGCGAGCTGAAGCTGAGTGCGGCGGCACGGCTGGCGGCGTTGGTCTCCCTGAAGACGGTGAACGTGATCGAGAACACCCGCAGCATCGCGTAAATGCGGCCGCGCAGCGACTGGTCTTTCAGGTGATCCGGCTGCCAGATCGTCTCGCGGTAGTGGCGGACAGCTTTTCCCCAGTGATCGGCCAGCGAGGGCATGCGGGGAGCGAAAACAGAAACGCGATCAGGAAATCATTCTCCAGGTCAGCAAGCCGAGCCCGCCGAGCCCGGCCAGCGCCGCAAGGCCAACCGGAAGGTAGCTCACGAACACGGTGCTCAAGTAGAGGCCGCTCGAACCGGCCGCGAGCAGGAGCAGCGAAGCGGCTTGTCCGTGCGTCCAAAATATGAAACCGAGAAAGCCGAGGCCGAGGGCGGCGCGAAAACGCACGAACGGGTAGAGCGTGACGACGCCGAGGCTCAGCATGACGGCCAGCAGCAGATCGAGGGCGCCGAGAATCACTAGCGGGCTGCCGAGGATTTTCATCGGGTCCATAGACATCGCCACATCGGTCGAGGGGAGCACTTCGCCAGCAGCGCTGACGAGGAGCATGAGGATCGCGGCCCAGCGGCCGAGATTTGCCGCGCGGGCCATGGCCTCGGTGGGGTCGGCCTTGTCCTTGGTGTCGTCGGTGCGGCCTTCGGCGGCGGCCAGCATGTCGTCAACCGTGATGGGCGGACGGCTGTCCTTTTCCTGGTTAAGCGCCTCGATCTTTGGTTTCGCCCGGACCGTGAGTTTCTTCTTCTCGGGAAACAGCAGGTCTTTCATCACGGCGTTGGTGCCGATGGCGGTCCATTGCTCCGTCGTGGTGTCGTAGAACAGGGTGTCGGGCGTGACCTGACCAGCCTCGACGAGCGAGGTGACCTTCTCGAGATTGAACGGGCCGCGGGCCTCGGTTTCCGTGGGATTGCGGATGTAAAGTTCCTCCATGGCCATAGGACGGCGACTGTGGCCGCCGGGGCGGAGAGCGGCAAGAGTTTAGTGATAAACCGAGAAAACGCCGGGCGAACGATCACGCGGCAGATCTACGGCGCTGCCAGTAGGTGCGAGCAGACATGGCGATAAAAGCAACAGACGCCGCAATGACCGCGGCGTTCGCGGGCTCAGGCACGGCAATGATTGTGAGATGCGTCTGCGTGCCGTAGAGCGCGTAGGTAGCGGCGCCTTAAAAATCCCTGGCTATCGCTCCTGTTGTGTCCACCGCGACGAGAATATTGAATTCGAGCGTGGCAGTATAAGTCATGCCCGCTGTCAATGTGTTTGCGGGGAGATCAAACGAAGTGAGCGCGCTTTGGCCCTTTAGCGCAGTTGAACCGGTCCCAGCGAAAGGTTGATTCTGGGCGTCGTAGATGAGCAAAGAAATGCTGCCGCCCCATTGGGTTAATGAGATAGAATTTTTTGGAAACCCGTTGGTCGCGAAATTTGAAGCACGGGTGTTGAAGTTGAAAGTGTTCGCTATGTCGGCATTCACGATGAGGTTTTCTCCGCTCCACGTCATGCCGGCTCCATTTACGAGGGGAATGGCAGAAGGAAATAGGTCGCTGGTAGAGTTCAGTGTCGAGCTAGAGGTGCCAACAGTAATGGTGAAGTTTCCATCGGCTAGGGTGGGCAGGCCGGTGGTGGAAAAAGATGAATCAGAATAAGGTCCGCTATATTTCGGCGCGAGGGAAGATGGCCCGAGTGGCGTGTTGGAGGGCGGAGTCAATGTGGCGGTAAGACTCCCGGGATTGGAACCACCGACAGCGAGATTGAAGCGATAGCCAAATGGTCCGGTAGTGCTGTTGGCCCCAGTTTGCTGGTAGTCCTCAATTTTTTCCAAACCGTTCGAAGTTAGGACCGGTGTTTGAGCACGTGAGGCGTTCTGGCCGAGAGGGTCACGCAGGCTGCCAATAGCAATTGTAGAAAGCATAATGGGGTAGGGGTGTTCACGAGTGAAAATGGAGTTTACGCGAACATTCAAATCAAGAAATTAGCTGCTGAAAAACGGAAAATAAATGATGTGAATCACATGCGCGTCAGCGTGCGGAGGCCGAGGAGGTCCAGGCCGGTCTCGAGCAGGAGCAAAGTGCGAGCGCAGAGGAGCAGCCGGCGGGCGCGGATGGCGGGATCGTCCACGGCGACTTTGTCGGCGTTGTAGAACGAGCTGAACTCGCCGGCGAGATCGTAGAGGTAGAGGCAGAGGAAGTGCGGGCGCAGGGTGGCGAGGGCGGTGTCGAGCGCGTTGGGGAACTTCACGAGCTGGCGGGCGAGGGCGAGCTCGGCGGGCGTTTCGAGCGCCGAGGCTAGCGATTCAGTCGCGGGGTCGCCGGGCGCGACACCGAGTTTTCGGAAAATCGAGTGGACGCGCGTGACGGCGTAGAGGAGGTAGGGCGCGGTATTGCCGTCGAGGGCGAGTGTTTTGTCCCACGAAAAGACGTAATTGCTGTTGCGATTTTGCGCGAGGTCGGCGTATTGCACAGCGCCAACGCCGACGACACGCGCGATGTCGCGGCGCTCAGGCTCGGGTAGTTCGGAATTCTTCTCGGTGACGATGGTGAAGGCGCGCTCCACGGCCTCGTCGAGCAAGTCCTTCAATTTGATCACATCGCCATCACGGGTCTTGAGCGCCTTGCCGTCCTCGCCGGTGACGGCGCCGAAGGTGACATGGTGCAGCTCGGGCAGGCGGTAGTGTTTCGCGGCGAACCATTTTTTCACCGTGAGAAACAGCTGCTCGAAGTGATCGCCTTGGCGAAAATCGGTGAGAACGACGACGCCGTCGGCATGGAAATGCTCGGCGCGATAGAGCGCGGTCGCGAGGTCGGTGGTGGCGTAGTTCGAGGCACCGTCGGTTTTGCGAATGAGGAAGGGCTGCGTCTTGAACCGCGGATGCTCGGGGTGAAAAACCACGAGCGCGCCCTCGCTGATTTCGGCGAGGGGTGGGATGGTGTCCGTGAGCTCGCGGTATACGCGGTCGACCTTGTCGTAGTAAAAGGATTCGCCGAGGTGACAGTCGAAATTGATGCCGAGGCGGTCGTAGATTTGTTGAAAAGCTGCGAGTGAGCAGTCGTTGATCGTCTTCCATCGTGCCAGGCTCACCGGATCGCGGGACTGGAGTTTCACGAGCTCAGCGCGGGCCTGGTTCATCACGGCAGGGTCTGACTCGGCGGCATTGTGGCCAATCTTGTAGAGGCGCTCGAATTCTTCGAGGGCGTCGGTCGCGAGCGAGTTGCTATCGAGATGGCGCTCGTAAGCCCAGAGCAGTTTGCCGAACCCTGTGCCCCAGTCGCCGAGGTGGTTGTCGCGGATGACGCGGGCGCCAGTGAACGCGAGGAGCCGGCAGATGGCCTCGCCGATTACCGCGGAGCGGAGATGGCCAACGTGCATCTGCTTCGCGGTGTTGGGCGATGAGTAATCGACCACCCAGGTCTGAACGGCATGCGCGGCGGCGGCCCCGGCACGGAGGTGCGCGGCGGAATCGTGGGCGCACAGCCAGGCGAGCAGGGCGGCTGGCTTCAGGGTGAAATTGATAAAACCGGGGCCAGCGACGGTGACGGCGCAATGTTCGCTAAAGGCGGCGGGGAGGGCGGCGACCAGTTGCGTGGCAACGGCGCGGGGATTGAGCTTTCGGGCCTTCGCGTAGCCAAGCACGCCGTTGGCCTGGAAGTCGCCGTGTTGAGGATCGGCAGTGCGCACCTCGGGCCGGAAAGCTTCGGCGGCGGCGAGACCGGCTGCGTGGGCGGCAGCCTGGAGGGTCGTGTCGAGCGCGGCGGCGAGGTTGAAGGCAACTTGCATCCCGCGAGGAAACGAAAACCCGTGCGCTCGAGGCAAGCCTCTTGCTCGGAAGGCTCGAAAGCCAGCCCGGGGCCCACGTTTGACCGGTATGCACGGGATAGACTCGCGGTCGCCGGTTGGCGCGCGCTTTTACCTCTGTCGGCGATCAGGCAAAACGTGCAGCAAGTCGCCCGCGAGCGTTTCTATGCGCCGCACTCCAAAATGAAAGTCGATCATCTCACCTGTTGTGAGCGTCTTATGGTCGCTAAATAGAATGTGCGCGGGAAAAAATTACTGGGGCGGCATGTTGCAGCCGTTGGAATTGGCCGCGACCAGCGGGTGGTTTTAACTCGACAAATCACTATAAGTAGGCTTGATCGAATCCTTTTCCGCGCCGCGGGCTACCGCGGTTGTTCACACCCTATACACATGACGAAACGCACCATTCCGGCCCGCCGGTTCATCAAGCCCACCTTTGAGTTTCTGATCGAGAAGAAGCGCGACGGCGGGGAATTCACCCAGGAGGAAATCCGCTATATCATTGATAGCACGCTTGATGGCGAGATGCCCCAACACCAGTTGGCGGCGCTGATGATGGCGATCTATTTCTCCAACATGTCGGCGCAGGAGACAGCGGACCTCACTGAGGAAATGATGCTGTCGGGCGAAGTCATCGACCTTTCGCACATCGCGAAACCGAAGATCGACAAGTATTCGACCGGCGGTATCGGCGATAAGACGGCCTTGGTGCTCGTGCCACTCGCAATGGCCAGCGGCGTGGTGGTCCCGATGATGTGCGGTGTCGAGCATGACTACGTGATCAGCACGCTCGACAAGCTTGGCTGCTTTGCCGGGTTCAAGACCACCGCGACCGTCGAGCAGTTTACGGCGCAGTTGGCGCGGATCGGCGGCGCGATCGTGCAGCAGAACGAAGGCCTCGCGCCCGCCGACGCCAAGTTTTACGCCCTGCGCAAGGAAACCGGCACCATCCCGTCGCTGCCGCTCATCACGGGCAGCGTCCTTTCCAAGAAGCTCGCCGAGGGCTCTGAGGGCCTCGTGATTGACGTCAAATGGGGCAACGGCTCCTTCATCAAGGATCTGGAGCAGGCCAAGCAGCTTGCCCGTTCGATGACGCGGGTCGGCCGCTCGATGAAGCGCCGCTGCGTGGCGCTCGTGACCGATATGAACCAGCCGCTCGGCGACACCGTCGGCACCGCGTTGGAAGTGAAGGAGGCGATCGCGCTGCTGAAGGGCGAAGGCCCCGCGGACATGAAGGAACTGGTGCTCAAGCTTGGCATGGAAATCGTGCGACTGGCCGGTGTTGCTGGCTCTACGCTCTCAGCGAAGCAGACCGTGCAGCGCCACCTGACCGACGGCTCTGCGCTCGCGAAGTTCAAGGATCTCGTCAAGGCGCAGGGTGGTGACACCACGTTCATTGACCATCCGGACCAGTTCCCGGCGGCGAAACACATCCGCAAACTGCCCGCCCCGAAGCGCGGCTACGTGCACACCATCAACGCGGCGATGATCGCCCGCGGCGTGCATTTGCTCGGCGCCGGCAGGATGCATGCGCACGACAAGATAGATTACGCGGTCGGCGTCTCCGAGATCAAAAAAGTCGGCACGCAGGTGAAGCAGGGCGAGCCGCTGATGATGATCCATTACAACGACGAGTCGAAGCTCGAACAGGCGCTGGAATATTTCAAAAACGCCTACCGTCTCGCCCCGAAGCGCCCGACGCCCCCGCCGCTCATCGTCGAGCGGGTGGCATAAACACCGCGAGGCTCCCGTTACTTCTGCCAAGGCCGACCGGATTCCGGTCGGCCTTTTTCATTCACAACCGGTGCAGGCGCACTTCGACCCGCAACATCCCGGAGGAACCGCGCTGGCGGATCGTGAGGCGGGGTTGGGTGTCGGCGTGGCGAATACCGAAGCGCACCAGTTCGCGGCGGAGTTCGTCGATGGCGCGACGTTCCGGATTCATCAGCGGCAGTTCCTCGAGGATGGCCTCGGTGTCGGGCGGGATCGTGATCTCAGCACACCCGCGACGGCCAGTGACGATGATCCTGTCGCCCTCGCGATGCATGGGCACCGGGGTGGTCCAGTGAAACACCGCGCCTTCGCCCTGCGCGACGGCCCACTCGTCGGTGATGACCAGCGTGTCGGGTGTAGGCGAATCCCAGGTGCGCTGCCATTTCGTGAACCAGCCTTCCCAGCCGGCGGTGGCATCCATCGTGGCGTGAAACGCGGTCGCGTCGCCGCGGCCGGCGGCGCGGATGTCGGCGTTGATCGGATTACTGGGACAGGCTCGCGCGCCGAGCGACCAGGGGGTTAGCATGTTGTGGCGCTGGGCGGTTTTCAGTTCCGGGACGAGCGGGTTGCTGTAGTCCACCACGCCAAAATCCATCGCGAAACTGTCGCCGGCAAACTCGAGGACGAAGCTGCCTTTGTCCTCGTGGGTGTGCCCGGCGCCGGCTTTGTTGCCCATCAGAAAAAGCTTCACCAGTTCGCCCTGATGGCGGCGCACGGAGCACATCATGCCGGTGGACGGCATGTCCACGAACGGGCGCAGTGGCGGGCCTTCCGCCGGGATGTTCCGCGAGAGCGCCATGGCGAGGAGCGAGGGCGAGGCGCCGGCGCGGCTGAGCTGCTTGTGGTAAATGGTGACCCAGTGGCTGTCGGGCATGAACGCCGCGAGGTGGGCCAGAGCCTCGGGAAACGCATACATCGCGTCGCAAATCAGGATCACGTCGAGGCGGTCGTCGGTCGAGTAGAGCACCTCGGCCATCAGCGCAGTCTGTTTCATCTGCGCCGGCATCAGTTCGTGCAGCGGTCGGCCGCGGGCGCGGGCGTAGAGGTGCAGCGCGACGAACGCCTGCCGCGCGACCCAGGTGAAATAGGTCGGCCCCTCGACGTAGCCGCCGTCGGGCAGAAGGCAGCGGTCGAGATTTTCGATGAGATCCTTGATCGCGAGTTCGGTGTAGGGGGCGACACGGGAAGGTGAGGGGCGCGGATAATTTTCACAGCGCGCCGGCATGGTGCGCTCGAGTAGAAGGTAACCGAGGATGCGGCCCGGGGTGAACCACGCGATCTGATTGCAGTGGAAAATATATTCCCACCACCAGATATTGAAATTGAGGTTGCCGATGCCTTCTTCTGCGATGCGGCGCAGGATGAGCTGGCGGCCGACCTCGGTGAACCACTCGCCGCAGAGGTCGAGGATGAGCGAGCACTCGAACACGCACACCGACTGGATGAAGGCGCGCTGCTCCCAGGTGCTGCCGGGCATGTAGCAGACGAAATTGTCGTCCCAACGCTCGCAGTGAGCGATGCTCAGGGCGAAGCGCGCAGCGAGGCGACAGAGGCGCTTGTCGCGAAAGAGCATGCCGGCCTGCGCGGCGTTGGCACCGTGGATGGTGATGACTTTGCCGTGGTCTCGCTCGCGGCGGAGAGAGTTGGAATTCCAGAAATTGACGTATTGACCGATGAGCCGCTCCGGCGGCACCACCGTCGCGTCTTCGGCGGCCTCGCGCAAAGCTCCAGCCATAGGTGAATCCGCAAACTCTTTGCGCACGGCGTCGAGTTCGTCGGCATCCAGAAGCAGGCCATGCGCAGGTCTGAACGTGGGCTCGAACTCCACCGGCTGCAGGTATTTTTCCCAGCATTCGTCGTAGCCTTGCCATTGGGCGAGATGTGACGGGAGGCGCGCAGTGCTTTGGAGGGCCATCCAGTAAATCCAGCCGGTGCCAGTGTTCTTGCTGGGAAAATGCGCCTCGATGGTTAGCGCTGTCACGCGTCTCGCGCCATCGAGCGGCAGCCACTCTTCGCGTTTGGTCGCGGCGAACGGTTCGCCGCGGCGCGTGAGCGGTCCGGCATCGGTCTCGGCGTGCAGTGTAATGGTGCCGCCGTCAGGGATGGCGACGCAAACGATGATGCGGTCGTAGACCGAGCAATCGAGGTCGAGCGCACGGGTGAAGCGCACCACGAGCCCGTCGGGCGCGGGCTGCTGCCAAGTCCACTGCACCCAGATCCAGTTCTGCCAGACCTTGAAGCCGGTGACGCCGTCGGCGGTGACGGTCCACTGGCTGAGTTCGCTGATCTGCGGGTCGTGAAAGGCCTCGAAGACGGCCTCGGCGCTATTGATGGGGGTGAGTTTCATGGGAGTGATTGCGGCGCAGTGTCGGTCAGCGTGCCGGCCAGCAGGCACGCCTGGGTTTCGACGAGGTGCTGGCCGGAGAGCTGCCGGCCGGCCTCGGCGCGTTCGCCGGCGTCGAGAAACTCCAGCGCCCCGAGCGCGAGGTCGCGGCGGCGCAGATTCTCGAGTTGGACGTGGAGCTGCTTTTGCAGGTCGGAGCGCACGGTGTCACGAAACCGTCCCTCGATGGCGCGGGTGAACGCCTCGACACCGCCGTTGGGCGCGTAGAGGAGGTGGAGGTTGGTCTCGAGCAGGCGGGTGTAGTCCGCCCCGGGCCCGGTGAGCACGGAGGGGCCATTCTGCACGTCGATGACGTTGTAACCGCCCAGCGTTTGTTTGAAGGGTTCCAATTCGGCGTCGATCTCGGCACCCTCGATCGACGGCATCCAGTGGCTGGCGTGCGAAAAGAGTCGGTTGCCCTCCAGCCCAGTCACGAAGCGCAGAAAGTCGAGGGCCTCGGCCTTGTGGCGGCTTTGCTTCGCGAGGTAGAACGGCATCGCGGTGGACAAGTTGCCGTCCGCCACTGGCAGGAGGACGAAGCCGCCAAACTCGAGATCGTCGGCCGCGGGCATGGGCAGGCGGAACGCACCGATGGGGAACGCCGCCTGGGCGCGCATGGTCGGATAATCCCAGGTGCCAGCCGGGATCGAAAACGCGTCACCGCGCAGGAACGCCTGCAGCGCGCTGTCGCGGTCCACCTGGAGGAAGCCCGGGGGCATCTCGCCGCCGAAGGCCCGGGCGAGACGCAGGGCTTGCTGCATTTCCGGCGAGCGCAGGCTCCACCGGCCGAGTAGCACGTCGCCGAAGAAATCGCAGGACGTGGTCGAGAAACGCAGCGCGCAGTCGCTGGCCAGCAGCCAGCGGGACATCGCCTGGTTCACAAACGTGGGCATCAGCCAGAGCGTGTTTTCCCGTGCGCCGGCGACGGCCTGCAGGCCCGGGCGGTGGGCGCGCACTTTTTTGCCCAGCTCCAGCCACTCGCGGAGATTCTGCGGCGGCGCATCGCGGCCCGTGATGGCGCGCAGCAGGTCGCGGTTGTAAAAGATCCGCATGGTGTGCGTGCACAGGCCGACGGCGTAGTAATTGCGGTATTGGTCGAGGTAGGTGGAGCGGTTACGCCCGCCGTCGATGAAGGTCAGCCGCCAGGGCACGCCGGCGAGGCGCGTGCCGGCGTTGTAGGGATTCGGTTCCTCCAGCCAGCGGGTGAGGGCCTCGAAGTGCCGCGGCAGTTGCGCGACCAGCGTGAGGTCGGTGGAGTTGAACGAGACGAGGTCGGGCACGGTGCCGCCGGCGAGCTGGGTGTTGAGCCACTGCTTGTAAACGGCCCCCGGCACCGCGAACTGTTCGACGTGCACCCCGGGGTGCAGCTCCATGTAGCGGCGGGCTACCAGATCGAACGCCTCGCGCATCCCCGCCTCTAGCTGCCAGTGGGCGAAACGGATCGTGACCTGCGGCGGGTGCGCCGCCGGGCCGGTGCCGCGCCAGTGCGCCACATGGCTGACCGACAGCGCGTAGGCGGCGGCGAGCAGCGCCAGCGCGACCAGGGTGGAGATTCTCCGGCGGCTCATGGCGGCAACGGCCCGCCGAGACGGGCGAGCGCCTGCTGCACTGTGTAGTGCCGGCGGTCCTTCGGAAACTCTCGCAGAAAACGCCCGTAGTGGGCGCGCGTGGCGGCCGGGTCGCCGAGCTGGAGCGAGACCTGCGCCGTCTGGACGAGCAGGTCGGCACGCAAATCCGCCGGCAATGTCGGCTCGCTGAGCGCGGCCTGCAGGTGCCCGAGCGTGGTGGCGTCGTAGTGCTGGTGGTGCATCCGCACCTCGGAAATCACGAGGTGCAGGTCGCGGCGTGTGACCGGGTCGTTGGTGCGCGCGAGCAACGGCTCGGCGGTGGCGAGATGGGCGGCGAGACCGTTGGGCGAGGGCAGCACAGTGAGCCGCAGCACGGCGATTTTCACCAGCGCCAGCCGGCACCAGCGATCGTCGGCGCCGGTGGCGACGAGACGCTCATAGGTGCGCGCCGCTGCCGTTGGGTCGGGTGTCATCGGGTGCAACTGCTGCAGCCGGCCGAGAAAGTAACGCGCAGCGTGGCCGATGTCGTCGTCGGCCGCGGCCAGTTCTTCGAACTGCCGCTGTGCGTCGCCGAGCGACGACGTGGTCACAGGCGGGCGGTTGCACTGGGCCATCGCGCGGCCGAGCCGTGACTCGCGCGAATCGCCAGCTGCCGCGAACTGCCGGATGGCGTCGTCGTAAAACCCGTCAGACAGCGTCTGCCACGCTTCAGCGAGCACTGGCGCGGGGGATTCCGCCCGGGTTCGTGGCGCCGGGCTGAGGGCGGCGACAGCCAGAGCGAGCGAAAGACACCGGCCGAATTTCATTGGGGAACTTTGAAGGAGAAGTGCACCACGATGCGGAGCACGCCGGATTTGCCCGGCTGGCGCAGTGTGAGGCGCGGCTGCGTCTCAGCGAGTTTCCAGCCGAACTGGATGATGTCGCGCCGGTCCTGCTCGACGGCTGTGCGCCGCGGATCTTGCAGCGGCAGGTGGTCGATCTTCGCCTCGACGCCCGGGGGAATCAGAATTTCCGCCGTGGCGCGGCGGCCCTCGATGATCACGCGGTCCCCGGCGAGGCGCATCGGCAGATGAGTGGTCCAGTGGAAGATTACGCCCTTGCCCTGCGCGACGGCCCAGTCGTCGGTGATGACGAAACGGTCGGGCGTCGGCGAATCCCAGGTGCGCTGCCAGCGCTCGAACCAGCCTTCCCAGCCGGCGGCGAGGTCCATCGTGGCGCGGAACCGGGTTTCGTCGCCCGCGCCGTGCGGTTTAATGTCGGCGAAGATCGGGTTCTTCGGCTTGGGTCGCGCGTCGTCGCTCCATGGCGTGAGCATGTTGTGGCGCTGGCACTGCTTGAGAAGTTCTGTGACGGGATTGGCGTAATCGACGACGCCGAAGTCGAACGCAAAACTGTCGCCGGCGCACTCGAGGACGAAGTGGCCCTTGTCCTCGTGCTGGTGGTCGCCGCCTGACTTGTTGCCCATGATGAACAACTTCACGAGCTCCGGGCCGAGCCTGCGGACCGAGCACATCATGCCGGTGTCGGGCATCTCGAGAAACGGTGCCAACGCCGGTCCCTGCGCCGGCAACTCGCGGGCCAGGCGCAGCGCCAGCAGGAGCGGCGCGGCGCCGGCGCGCTTGAGCTGTTTGCGCAGGATGGTGACCCAATGTGAATGCGGCAGCAGCCACGCGAGGAACGCCACGCCGTCGCCGATCGTCATCACGGCGTCGCAGATGAGGATCATCTCCTGGCCGTCGTCGGTCGAATAAAGCATTTCCGCCAGCCGGCCGGTTTTCTGGAGCGAGGGTGAGACGAACTCCCGCGGGTCGCGCCCGCGTCCCCGGGCATAGAGCTGCGCGCCGAGGATCGCCTGGCGTGCGGTCCAGGTGAAATAGGTCGCGCCCTCAAGGTAACCGCCGTCGGGCAGGAGGGCTTTGGTAATGTTTTCCGCAAGATTTTGCCAAGCGAGATCGGTGTGCGGCGCCACGCGCGAGTGGTCGGGCTTCGGGTAGTTTTCATGGCGGGCCGGCATGTGGCGCTCGAGCACCAACAGGGCGTAGATGCGCGACGGCGAAATCCACGCCATCTGGTTGGTGTGATACATGTATTCCCACCACCACGAGGCGTGACACATCGCGCCGTGCGCCTCGGTGGCGAGGCGGCGCAGGACGAGTTCGCGTCCGAGCGGGGTGAACCACTCGCCGCACAGGTCCAGGATCACGGCGCAGTCCCACGCGCCGATCGACTGCACGAAACCGCGCTGGTCCCAGGTGCTGCCCCGAAGGTGCGCAAAGAAAATGTCCTCCCAATGGTCGCAGTGCACCATGCTGATCGCAAAGCGCGCGGCGAGGCGGCACAGCTCCGGGTCGCGCCAGAGCACGCCGGCCTGTGCGGCGAACGAACCGTGGAGCGAGAGCATTTTGCCGATGTCGCGCTCGCGGCGAAACACGTTGGCGCTCCAGAAATTCAGGTTCTCCCCGATCATGCGCTCTGGCCGCTGCCGGCGGGCGCGCTCGGCGACGAAACGCAGTTCGTCGGTTACGGGCGTGGCGCCGAAGTCGCGCCGGACGCCGTCGAGCTCGGCGGTGTCGATCATGAGGCCGTAGACGGGCTCGAACTTGGCGGCGAAGTCCGGCGGCTGGAGGTATTTTTCCCAGCACTCGTCGTAGCCTGCCCACTGGGCGAGGTGGGCGGGCAGGCGGTCGGTGTGCTGCAGGCCGAACCAGAGCAGCCAGCCGGAACCGGCGCGAGGGTGGGGGTTGCGCACCTCGACGGTGAGCGCTGTGATCCGCGTGGCGCCGGCGAGATCGAGCAGTTCCTCGTGACGCGTGGGGCCGGCGGGTTCGCCCGTGTAGCGGAGCGTGCCGACATTGGTCTCGGCGATGATCGTGGTGCGGCTCTCCTCGGGGACGTTGTTGCAGATCAGCAGCCGGTCGTAGGCCGAGCAGTCAAGCGCGGCGTAGGCGCGGTGCATCCGGAGCACGAGCCCGTCTGGCGCAGGCAGGGTCCATTGGAAAGTGATGAAAGCCCAACCGGGAACCCGGGTGACGCCGGTGGCACCGGGGGCGTCGAAGGTCCATTGGTCGAACTCGCGAAGATTTTCGTCGAAAAACAGCTCGAAGACAGCTTCCGCGCTGTTGATCGGGATGACGCGCATGGTGGCGAAGAAGACACGAAAACGCGCGGCACGGACAAGCTTTCCCGCGGTGAATGTTCGCGACCTTGCCAGCAGCGCGGTCGCGCGCCATGTCTTGCACATGGATGAAGCGCCTGAAGAAAAACCCGTCATCGCCTTCGACCGCTCCGCGTGGCCGAAGCCGTGGGCGCAGTTGAAATACTTCACGTTTCAGCCGGCCATTTTCCCGCGACTGCTCGGACAGGTTTCTTCCGACGCGCGGCCGGGCGACTTCGTCAACGTCTACGACAAGAACGGCAATCTCACCGGTGGCGGGCTCTTCAACCCGCGCGCGAAGATTCCACTGCGCGTCGTCTGCCACTCGACGGAGCCGGTCACCGAGGCATATTTCGACACCGCCCTCCGCCGCGCCGTCGCGCTGCGCCGCGACCTCTTCAGGCTCGACGAGACGACCGACGCCTACCGGCTCATCAACTCCGACGGCGACGGGCTCAGCGGCCTGACGATCGACCGCTACGGCGACACGCTGTTCTGCGAAATCTACTCGCTCGGCATCGCGCACCGGCTGCCGCAGTGGCTGCCACTGCTGCACGAACTGGCCGGCACAAAGTTCGCGCGCGTCCATGTCGATCACGATCTCGGCAGCCTTGAGGGCATCAAGCCATCGGCCTTCAACGAGACCAACGCTGCCGCACCGCGCGTGGTGAAAATCCGCGAGTACGGCGTGCGCTACGAGGTGGATTTTGCCGAGGGGCACAAGACCGGATTTTTCTGTGACCAGCGCGACAACCGCCGCGCCCTCGCGCGGTTCACCAAGGACGCCCGCGTGCTCGACCTCTGCTGTTACACCGGCGGCTTCTCGCTCAATGCGAAGGTCACCGGCGGCGCGGCCGAGGTGACGAGCGTGGACCTCGACGAGGCCGCCATCGCGCAGGCGAAGCGAAACGCCAACCTGAACCAGGCGCGGTTGAAGTTCGTGCACGCCGACGCCTTCGGCTACGCGCGCCAGATGCAACAGAACGGGGAGAAGTGGGACGTCGTCGTGCTCGATCCGCCGAAGTTCATCTTCACGCGCGACGCCGCTGGCAACTGGGAAGGCCGCCAGAAATACGAGGACCTCAACCTGCTCGCGATCTCACTGGTGAAGCTCGGCGGCATTTTCGTGACGTGCTCGTGCGCGGGGCTGCTCTCGCTAGAGGATTTTGAGGCGCACGTAATCAAGGCCGCGCACCGACAGAACCGCCGCCTGCAGTTCTTCGATCGCACGGGACCGGGCGTGGATCATCCTGTTTATTCCAACTGCCTCGAAAGCCGCTACCTCAAGGTGCTTTGGGCGCGGGTGGTGTAGTCGCGGTCGACCAGCCCAAGCGCCGGGAACTTGGCCGAGTGTGACTTGCCCGGACCGTCAGCCACGCGCAGGCCAGCGACCCGTAATTGCCGGAGCTGCCCCGCGCGCAATGTTTCCGGTGGACAATCCTGACTCGGCCTGAAACATCCGCCGCACATGACGGAACTGAGCCATCTCTTTGCGCAAAACCATTCCTGGGCCGAGGCGATCAAGCGGCGGGACCCGGAGTTTTTCCTGAAGCTATCACGCCAGCAGAGTCCGGACTATCTCTGGATCGGCTGCTCGGACAGCCGTGTGCCGGCCAACGAGATCATCGGCCTGCTGCCGGGCGAGGTCTTCGTGCATCGCAACATCGCCAACGTGGTCGTGCACACTGACCTGAATTGCCTGAGCGTGATCCAGTTTGCCGTCGATGTGCTGAAGGTGCGGCATATCATGGTGGTCGGGCACTATGGCTGCGGCGGCGTGCGTGCGGCGTTGCGTTGCGAGCGGGTGGGACTGGCCGACAACTGGCTCCGCCACGTTGAAGACGTGCGGGAGAAACACGACGCCTGCCTCTGCCGGTTGTCCGACGAGACCGCGCGCAGCGCGCGGCTGTGCGAGTTCAATGTCATCGAGCAGGTCTCCAATGTCTGCCACACTTCGATCGTGCGCGATGCTTGGGCGCGGGGGCAGCCGCTGACGGTGCACGGGTGGATTTACGGCCTGCGCGACGGGTTGTTGCGTGATCTGAATTGCACGGCAAATGGTTCCAAGGAGGCGGGCGCCAGCTATGTGTCCGCGATCGCGGCGTTGACTGCATAGGCACAAAAAAGCCCACGAGTGGCTCGCGGGCTTGGGAAAATCCGGGTCCGGTGCCTCAGACGCGGCCGAGGTAGCTGCCGTCGGCGGTGCTGACCTTGATGATCTCGCCTTCCTTGATGAAGAGCGGCACCTGGACGATCAGGCCGGTCTCGAGCTTGGCGGGCTTCTGGACGTTGCTGGCGGTGTCGCCCTTGATGCCCTCGGCGCTCTCGATGACTTTCAGGGAGACCGTGGAGGGCAATTCGACCGTGAGCGCTTTGTCGTTGACGAAGAGCACATCGACTTTGCCGCCGGCGGTGAGGTAATGCTTCAGGTCGCCGATCGTTTCGCCGCTCAGTTCGATCTGATCGAAGGTCTCCGGGTCGATGAACGCGAAGTTTTCGCGGTCAGCGTAGCTGAACTCGAGCGTGCGCTTGTCGGTCGGCAGCACCTCGATGGTGTCGGTAGAGGCGAACCGCTGGTCGAGCGCCTTGCCGTAGCGAAGGTTACGCATCTTCACCTGCACAAAGGCGCGGAGATTACCGGGCGTGCGGTGCTGCGTTTCCATGACGAGGTGGGCCTCGCCGTTGAATTTGATGACTTGGCCTCTGCGAATGTCGTTGGCTGCGGGCATGACGATAGATGACGGTTTTGAGTGGTGAAAGGGTAAGGGAGTAAGGAGTGCGAGTTACCTCTGTCAAGGCCGCTCCGCCGGCGGACACCTAGACGAGATGCGAAGTCGCGCGATTCATCTCGGCTCTTGTCATTTCCACTCCGATGCCGAGACTGCGGGTTTTATCAGCCCCATGAAGCAACGCACTCTCGCGCGCGAAGTCTCGATCAAAGGCAGCGCCCTTCACACCGGTGACGCCGTGACCCTCACGATGAAACCGGCCCCGATCGACCACGGCATCGTTTTCAAACGCATCGACCTACACGGCAGCCCCGAACTGCGTCCGCGCATCGATCAGGTTACGGATCTCGTGCGGGCCACAACCATCCAGGTCGGTCACGCCAAGATCCACACCGTAGAGCACGTGCTTAGCGCATTGCACGGCTGCGGCGTGGACAACGTGGTAATCGAGATGGACGCCTCCGAGCCGCCGATCATGGACGGTTCGGCGCGGCCGTTCGTGAACCTCATTTTGCAGGGGGAGCCGATCGAGCAGGAGAAGGAGCGCGAGTATTTCGTGCTGGATGAGGCCGTGTCGGTCACACGCGGCAACTCGTCGATCATCGCGTTGCCCTGCGACGCGCTGAAGATTTCCTGCACGTCGGCGGATGACCGAGGCATCCACACGCAGCACCTTTCGCTCACGATCGATCCGGAGACCTACCAGTCGCAGATTGCTGCCGCGCGGACGTTCACGATCTATGAGGACATCGAGGAACTCCTGAAACTCGGCAAAATCCGCGGCGGTTCGCTGGACTGCGCGGTTGTGCTCCGCGGCGACAAAATCATCTCGAAGGAGCCGCTGCGGTTCAAAGACGAGTTCGTGCGCCACAAGATCCTCGACATCATCGGCGACGTGCTGCTGCTCGGGATGCCGCTCAAGGCGCACATCGTCGCCACGCGGCCCGGCCACGCCATCAACGCCGAACTCACGCGGCTGCTGTTCGACAAACTGCAGGCCCGGCGGAACACCGGCGCCCGGAAGCCGACTCCTGCCGCCGGCCGCGGCCCGGCGATGGTCCTCGCCACGGAGACCTCGCTCGATATCCGCCGCATCCTCGACATGCTGCCACACCGGTATCCGTTCCTCATGATCGACCGGGTGGTGGAGTTCAAGGGGGCCGACGGGCTGGTGGCGCTGAAGAACGTCACGATTAACGAACCGTTTTTCCAGGGCCACTTTCCGGGCAATCCCGTGATGCCGGGCGTGCTGCAGATCGAGGCGATGGCGCAGGCGGCCGGTCTGCTGCTGCTTCGAAAAATTACCAGCGAGGACCGGACGGCGTTCTTCATGAGCTGCGACAAGGTCAAGTTCCGCCGGGCCGTCCGGCCCGGCGACCAGTTGCTCATCAACGTCAAAATGACGAAGAGCCGCGGCAACAAGATCGGCGTCGCTGAGGGCGAGTGCACCGTCAACGGCCAGGTGGTCTCGAGCGCCGAGCTGATGTTCGCCTTGGTGGAAAGCGCCGACGTGGTCTGAGCGTATGGCCGAAAGAATCCATCCCACCGCCGTGATCGAACTGGGCGCGCAGCTCGGCGCAGAGGTCGATATTGGTGCTTACGCCTTTGTGGGCGGCGGCGTGACGATCGGCGCGGGCACGCGACTTCACCACCACGCCGCGGTCGAGGGCCACACGGTTTTGGGCGTGGCGTGCGAGGTGTACCCCTTCGCCTGCATCGGCGGCAAGACCCAAGACCTGAAATTCAAGGGCGGGCACCCGGGCCTGAAGATTGGCGACCACAACGTCTTTCGCGAATACGTCACCGTGCATTGCGCGACCAACGATGGCGACATCACGCGGGTCGGTTCGCACAACGTCCTTCTCGCGACCTGCCACGTGGCGCACGACTGCGTGCTCGGCGACCACATCGTCATGAGCAACGGAGCCGTGCTGGGTGGCCACGTCATCGTCGAGGACCGTGTTGTCATCGGCGGCTACGGCGGCATCCACCAGTTCTGCCGGCTCGGCGCCTATTCCATGCTCTCGGCCACGGCAAAACTCGTGCATGACCTGCCGCCGTTTTTCATCGCTGATGGCACGCCGGCCGTGGTGCGCGCCGTCAACAAGATCGGCCTCGAGCGCAATGGCTTCACGGCTGAGCAGGTCGAGCGGGTGAAACAGATTTTCCGCCTCCTCTATCGCGGCGGACTCAACCGCACACAGGCGCTGGAAAAACTTGCGGCGGATTCGCAGGCGTCGAGCGCCGAGTTCCAGCGCGTGCTGGTGTTTGCGAACAGCAGCCAGCGCGGACTCGCGCCGGGCGGCGGTTGAGGGGCGCGGGTGTTTTGTTGTTACACGATTTAGCGCCCGACGGCGCGGAGGATCGCCGCCACGCTGCGATCGATGTCGGCCTCGGTCGTGGCCCAGGAGGAGACGCTGAGGCGCATGGCGGTCTGGCCTTGCCAGACCGTGACGCCCGCCCAGCAGGTGCCATCGTCCTGGACGGCATGGATGACGCGTTGCGTGGTCGCGGCGCTGCCGAACGACACCAGCACTTGGTTGAGCACGACGTCGTTCAGAATCACGCAGCCGGCCGCGGCGAGTTGGTCGGCGAAGCGGTGCGCTTGGGCGCAGTTGCGCTCGATCATCTTGGCGATGCCGGCGCGGCCTAGCGAATGCAGCGCCGCCCACACCTCGATGCCGCGGGAGCGGCGCGAGAGCTCTGGCGTGAAGTCGGCCGGGTTGCGAAACTCGCTCTGTGTGGGCAAATACTCCGCGGTGATTGCCATCGCCGCCTGCAGCGCGTGGGGATCGCGCACGAAGGCGAGGCCGCAGTCGTAGGGCACGTTGAGCCACTTGTGGGCGTCGGTCGCCCACGAGTCGGCCTGCGCGCTGCCGGCGGTGAGGTGGGCCCGCGTGGGCGCGGCGGCGGCCCAGAGGCCGAAGGCGCCGTCGACGTGGATCCACGCGCCGGCGGACTGAGCGCGGGCGCAGATTTCCGCGATGGGATCAAAGGCGCCGGTATTCACATTGCCGGCCTGCGTGCAGACGATCGTGGGCCCGGAGATCGCCGGCAGTTGATCGGCGCGCATCCGACCCTGATCGTCCACCGGAATCTTCACGACGCGGCTGCGGCCGAGGCCGAGGACGCCGAGCGATTTGACGACCGAGGGGTGCACCTCGGCGCCGACGATCACGGTGATGGGCGGGGCGCCGAACAGGCCGTCCGCCTCGACGTTCCAGCCGGCGCGCTTGAGCACGGCGTGGCGCGCGGCGGCGAGCGCGCAGAGATTGGCGACGGTCGCGCCGGTGACGAAGGCGCCGCTGCAACCGGGCGGGAGCCGCAGCACATCGAGCAGCCAGCGCAACGCGACCTGTTCCACGTAGGCAGTGCCGGGTGTGGCGCGGTAGTAGGCGCTGTTTTGGTCCCACGCGCCGGCGAGCCAGTTGGCCGCGAGCGTGACGGGCAGCACGCCGCCGATGACGAAATCGAAAAACCGCGGGCCCGCCATCGCCATCGTCGCGGGCGAGCAGGCCTCGTCGAGCAAACGTAGGGTTTGCGCGGGATCGGACGGTCCGTCGCGCAGCTGCTCGTCGAACGCCCGCAGTCCCGCCACGGCGGCGGTGGTGGGCGCGACGGAGCGGGCGTCGAGGCCCTCGAGGTAGCGGATCGCGCGGGCGGAAGCGTCGGTCAGGAGTTCTTTCATGGTGGCGGGGTGCGGTGAAGTTGGTCCGGAGCGAAGGCGCGTCAACCGGGCTGCGACGAATACGGCCCCGACGGTGCGCCGGCCCGTAGGCGACAACGGGGTGGCGGAATCGGCGGGAGTGTTTACCGTTTCCCGATGTCTGAGCCGGAAAATTACTTTACGGAGACACAGGAGAGCGTCCCTGCGGACCTGGTCGTGGCGGGCGTTTATCCGGACTACGCGGCGGGTTTCGAGCACAGTCTGGTCGTGCTCGCGCAGGGGCTGCCGTGCTGGCTGGTGGCGGGCGATGACGGGCACCGGTTGTTCGTGGAACCGGCCACGACCGGCTTGGTTCGGGAGCAACTGGCTTGTTTCGACCGAGAGAGCGTCGGCTGGCCGCCCAAGCCGATGATGGACCAGACACCGCCGCGGAGGGGCGCGCTGATCGGGCCGGTGTTGTGGGCGGCGGGCGTGCTGGATGTGTTCTGGGCGCAGGGCCGGTGGCCGGCGTGGACGGAGGCGGGCGTGCTGGACAGTCAGGCGGTGTTCGACCGTGGAGAGGTGTGGCGGGCGGGCACGGCGTTGTTTCTCCATGCCGACACAGCGCATGTGCTCACGAACGTGCTGGGTGGTCTTTTCGTTTTTCCAGCCGTCCTCTCGACGTTCGGCCGGCTGCGCGGGTGGCTCCTGCTGGCGCTGGCGGCCGTCGCGGGCAATCTCGCGGTGGCGGGGTTGAGCTATCCGGGCCCCTACCGGTCGCTCGGCGCTTCGACCGCGATTTTCGCCGGGCTCGGTTTGCTCACCGGCCGGGCGATCCGTTCGGCGCAGGAAGCGGATCACCCGCACCGTTGGCGGGGACTGTTCGTGCCGTTTGCCGCCGGTTTCACGGTGCTGGCGCTGCATGGCGCGGGCGGGCTGAACATCGACGTGGGGGCCCACGTCACGGGTTTTGCGGCGGGTCTGGCCGTGGGTTTTGGAGCCGAACGGGCGCGCAGACGGTAGTGTCCCCTGTTGGTCTGTTCGAAGAGTCTGGAATAGTTCGATGAATTTTTCCGCAAGCGGTTTTATGACACTGGAACAGCGCGGTTTTCGAGGGAAGTTTGAACGTCGGAGCGAGTCCGGCGTCTCTCCCCATGTTCATAGTTTGCAGTTTGAGCTTTCTTGGTGGGAGGCCGCCCGTTGTGGGGCGGCCTTCTTTTTTGCCTAGGGAGTGTTTTCAAACCTCACGAGTAAACCAATCCAAGACGGCGGCGAACTGCACGAAGGCGAGAAACGTGAGCGCCAGTTTGTCGTAACGCGTGCTGATGAGGCGGAAACGCTTAGTCCGGCAGAAGAAGGTTTCGACGTGGTGGCGCTGCCGATAGTAGCCGCGATGGAAGCTCACCGGCTGCCGGCGGTTGCGACGCGGGGCGATGCATCCGCGCACGCACTGCCGGCTCAGGCTAGCGCGAAAACTATCGGCATCGAACCCTTTGTCGCCGACGGCGCGTTTCCCCCGCAAGACCGGCACGAGGGGTGCGACGGCTTTCAGATCGTGCCGTTGGCCCGGCGCGAGGCTGATGGTGACGACCCGTCCTTTGGCGGCGACGACCGCTGCCAGCTTCGTGTTGAATCCAACCTTCGTGCGCCCGATCCCCTGCGCAGCCTGGCCGCCCGGCGGGTTGGCCGAGATCAATGCCGCGCCGGTCGCCCATCAGTGGAAATAATTCGACGCCTTGGACAAGTCGGAGCCAATGGGAGAGGGCCTCTAATATGTTCCCTTGTTGGTGTAACGATATACTAGGGAAGCGCTGAACAAAGCGGTTTTTCAATTTCCGGTTGCTGCGGGTCGGATTGCGGAAGTTTTGCACCGGAGCGGACGGCTGGAATCTCCAGTTTGCAGGAGCCTATCGGTCGCGGTCGTGTGCCTCCTTTTTCGATCCGGCTGGGCGGCGCCCGGCCCGTTTTTTCACGCCGCGGCCCGCGCCCGCGCTCCGTTCACCCCGTTGGCCAGCCCGAAGAGCGTGTAGCGCGGATGACGGTTCTTCGCCCGTCCCCGATACCGCACTTGCCGATGCCGGAATATATTCTGCACGAGGTGGCAGGGATGTTCGCCAAAGGCCCGCCCGGACGCTTTCTCGTTTTCCACCGCCTGGCGGGCCGCCTTTTGCACCCCTTTGGCCATGGCTTTGCTCAACCCGCGTTTGCCCGCGATCGGCCAAGCGATCTTGCGGGCCAGCGCCCCGCTCTCCGAAAGACCCTTGGGGGCCTTTCTTGGTCGGGGGCATTGCCGGGTCGCGTTGCCGGGCCTGATGCTTGGGCGAGGGCGGCGCGGCGATCAGCGTGGCGTCCACCAAGGGGCCTTCGCGCAGCTGCAGGCCGCGCGCGGTCAGGTCGGCGTTGCTGGCGGTGAACAGGCCCTTGCACAGGTCGTGGGTTTCGAGCCGGCGGCGGAATTGCAGGAGCGTGGGGGCGGCGGGCCCGCCCTTGGCGCTCAGGTCAATCCGGGCGCAGCGGCGCAGGGCCTGGCGGTCGTCGAGGGCGTCTGCGAGGGCTTCGTTTGCCAGGCCCTCCCATTGCTGGAGGCCATAGACCCACCGCCTCCGCTCCCGCCCAAGGGGCGGGCGGCCGCGCGCCCCCTTGGGCTAATACGGCGCGATGACGGCCAACAGCTTGGCCCACGGGAGGACTGCCGCCATGCGCGCGGGAAACTGCTCGCGCCGGGTGCGCTTCTTCTGCCCCGCAAACTCGGCCTGGGCATAACTGGTCTGCTGGTTCATGCCAGGCTGTTTGGCTAATCCCCGCTCGCCGTCTGCAATTAATCGAAGACCGTGGGACTTAATCAGCGTTTCCTTAGGCTCAGACGCGCCAGCTTTGGAGGATGCGCTGGTAGTTGGCGCGCTCGTAGGCCGCGGGGTCGGGGCAGCGGCGGAGGTTCATCGTGCCGCGCAGTTCGTCGACGCTTTGGTAGCCGCGCTGGGTCATCCACTCCTGCAGGCCGTTCAGCAGCGACGTGATGATCCGCGGTCCGTGTTTCAATAGCACCGACACGAGTTGCACACCGTGTGCGCCGGCGAGCAGCGCCTTCACGACGTCCTCGGAGGTGTGCACGCCGCCGGTGGCGCCGAGCGAGCCGCGCACGTGCGGTGAGAGGATGGCAAGCCAGCGCAGGCGCAGGAGCAGGTCCGAGGAGTCGGAGAGCTTGAGCTGGGGCTCGACCTCCAACTCCTCGATGTTGAAGTCGGGCTGGTAAAAACGGTTGAACACCACAACGCCGGCCGCCCCGGCGTGCTCGAGCGAGGACGCGAATTGGGCGGGCGAGGTGTGAAACGCGGACAGCTTGACGGCGACCGGGATCTTCACGCTCGTCGTGACGCTTTTCACCGTTTCCAGCATGTCGGCCTCAACCTCGTCGCCCGACACCTCGGGATCGGTGGTGAGTTGGTAGAGGTTCAGCTCAATGGCATCGGCGCCGGCAGTTTCGAAGCGGCGGGCGTAGTCAGTCCAGCCGCCGGGCCGGTAGCCATTGAGCGAAGCGATGACGGGAATGGTGAGCGAGGCCTTGAGCTGTTCGAGCTGGCGGAGGTAGCGGTCGGGCGTGAGCTGGTATTCCTCAAAAGCCGGAAAATACGAGGTTGCCTCGGAGGTGCTCTCCGCGGCGGTCTCGACATGGTGGGTGAGCGCGCGCTGCTCGGCGTCGATCTGTTCCTCGAACAGCGAGCGCATGACGATGGCGGCGGCACCGGCATCCTGGAGCTGGCAGGCGACGTGGGTGTTGTCGGAGAACGGCGAGGCGCCGACGATCAGGGGATTGCGGAGCTTGAGGCCGAGGTAGTGGGTGGCGAGTTTCATGGCGGGGTGCGTCAGGCGCTCGCTGGAGCGGGTTTGGCGGGGGCGGGCGGCGTGTGGCCATTGCCGCCGGTGGTGGTGGGCGAGGCGAGGTGTTGGTAGAGGGCGTAGTGCTGGGTGACGTGGGCCTGGGCTTGCACGCCGAGTTCGACGGCGCGCTCAGGCGCGACGTTCTTCAGCATGCCGAAACGCGTCTCGTTGGCCATGAATTTATCGAGGGCGACCTTGGGGGCGGGCGAGTCGAGCTTGAGGGCGACCTCGCCCTTGGCGGCGAGGCGCGGATCGTAGCGGAAGAGCGGCCAGTAACCGGAATCGACCGCGAGTTTCTGCTGCTCGACGCCGAGGTGCAGCGGGAAGCCGTGCGCGATGCAGTGCGAGTAGGCGATGATGAGCGCCGGGCCGTCGTAGGCTTCGGCTTCGCGCATCGCCGTCACGGTCTGACCGTCCTTGGCGCCGAAGGCGACCTTCGCGACGTAGACGTGGCCGTATTGCATGGCGATCAGCGCGAGGTCCTTCTTTGCGATGGCCTTGCCGCCGGAGGCGAACTTCGCCACGGCGCCCATCGGGGTGGACTTGGACGACTGGCCTCCGGTGTTGGAGTAGACCTCGGTGTCGAGGACGAGCACCTTGACGTTGGCGCCGGAGGCGAGCACGTGGTCGAGGCCGCCGTAACCGATGTCGTAGGCCCAGCCGTCGCCGCCGATGATCCAAACGGACTTCTTGACGAGGTCGTCGGCGAGGGCGGTGAGCCTGTGGGCGTCGGCGCTATCCAGATGGCGGAGCGCTTCGCGCAGCCGGACGACGCGGGCGCGCTGGGCGGCGATGCCGGCCTCGGTGGACTGGTCGGCGCCGAGCAATTCGGCGACCAAATCGGGGCCGATGCGCGCGGTGAGCCGCTGCAGGAGCAGCCGGCCGGTGCGGGCGCGCTGCTCGACCGCAAAGTGGAGGCCGAGGCCGAATTCGGCGTTGTCCTCAAAGAGCGAGTTGGCCCAGGTGGGGCCGCGGCCGTCCTGGTTGGCGCAGTAGGGCGTGGTTGGCAGGTTGCCGCCATAGATCGAGGAGCAGCCCGTGGCGTTGGCGATGAGTAGCCGGTCGCCGACGAGTTGGGTGAGGAGCTTGACGTAGGGCGTCTCGCCGCAGCCGGCGCAGGCGCCGGAGAACTCGAAGAGCGGCGCCATGAACTGCGTGCCCTTGACCGTGGTGGCGTCGAGCCGGGCGCGGTCGGGGTCGGGGAGTTTCATGAAGAATTCCCAGTTGGCGCGCTCCGAGGCGAGGCGCGGGGGCTGCGGAACCATGTCGATGGCCTTGTGGCGCGGGTTGGTGCGGTCCTTGGCGGGGCAAATCTGGACGCAGAGCGAGCAGCCGGTGCAATCCTCGGGCGCCACTTGCAGGGTGTATCGCTGGCCGGGGAATTCGTTGGAACGGAAGGCGGTGGAGAGGAAGCCCTCGGGCGCGCCGGCGAGTAGGGCCGGCTCGACAAACTTGGAGCGGATGGCGGCGTGCGGGCAGACCAGCACGCACTTGTTGCATTGGATGCAGACCGCGGGGTCCCAAGCGGGGATTTCGAGCGCGATGTTGCGCTTCTCGAACCGTGCGGTGCCGGTGGGCCAGCAGCCGTCGAGCGGCATGGCGCTGACGGGCATGAGGTCGCCCTGGTTGGCGAGGAGACGGGCGGTGACTTTCTTGACGAACTCCGGCGCGCCGGGATAGGTGGGCGGAATCGTGGCGGTGGCCCCGGCGTCGACTTCGGCCGGGAGGGTGACCTCTTGCAGCCCCGCGAGGGCGGCGTCGACCGCGGCGAAGTTCATCTTGACGATCTGCTCGCCCTTGCGGCCGTAGGTCTTGGTGATGGCTTTCTTGATCTGGGCAATGGCCTCGTCTTGGGGGAGCACGCCGGAGAGGGCGAAGAAGCAGGTCTGGAGGACGGTGTTGGTGCGGCGGCCCATGCCGCTCGCATGGGCGACCTGGGTGGCGTCGATGACGAAGAGGCGGAGCTTTTTGGTGATGAGGGTCTGCTGCCAGTCGCGGGGAAGTTTCTTCCACGTATCGGCGGCGGAGTGCGGGGAGTTGAGCAGCACGGTGGCACCGGGCGCCGCGTAGCTGAGCACATCGGTCTGGCCGACAAAACTATACTGGCTGCACGCCACGAAATCCGCCTGGCGGATCAGATAGGGAGCGCGAATCGGCCGCGGGCCGAAGCGCAGGTGCGAGATCGTCATCGAACCGGATTTCTTCGAGTCGTAGACGAAGAAACCCTGGGCGTAGTTGTCGGTCTGCTCACCGATGATTTTGATCGAGTTCTTGTTGGCGCCGACAGTGCCGTCCGCTCCGAGGCCAACGAACACACAGCGGCGCACGTCGGCCGCCTCGAGGTTGAAGTCGGCGTCGAAGGACAGGGAGGTGCCGGTGACGTCGTCGAGGATACCGACGGTGAAATGATTCCGCGGCTCCCAGCCCGCGAGGTGTTCGAACACTGCGCGGACCATGCCGGGGGTAAATTCCTTCGAGCCCAGCCCGTAGCGGCCGCCGATCACGCGCGGGGAGCCGGCGAGGGCCGAACGACCCTCCGCCAGCGCGCCGATCACGTTCAGGTATAGCGGCTCGCCAAGCGAGCCGGGCTCTTTGGTGCGGTCCAGCGCGGCGATGGCCTTGACCGTTTTCGGCAGGACCGCGAGGAACGACTTCAAGTGGAAGGGGAGGAACAGCCGCACGGCAATCACGCCGACCTTTTCGCCGTGCGCGACGAGCCAATCGACCGTCTCGACGATGGTCTCAATCCCGCTGCCCATCGCCACAATCACGCGCTCGGCCTCGGGATGCCCGTGGTAGTCGAACAGGTGGTATTGGCGGCCTGTGGTCTCGGCGAAGCGGTCCATGGTGGTCTGCACAATGGCGGGAATGCTGTCGTAAAAGCGATTCACGGCCTCGCGGCCCTGGAAATAGACGTCGGGATTTTGCGCGGTGCCGCGGAGGGTCGGCCGGTCGGGCGTCATCGCCCGGGCGCGGAAGGAGGCGATGTCCGCCTCGTCGATCACTGAGCGCAGATCGTCGTCGGAGAGCGTGGCGAGCTTGGCTACCTCGTGGGAGGTGCGGAAGCCGTCAAAAAAGTGGATGAACGGCACGCGGGAGCGGTAGCTGGCGGCGTGGGCGACGAGGGCGAGGTCGTGCGCCTCCTGCGGGGAATTGCTGCAGAGTAGCGCGCAGCCGGTCGCGCGGCACGCCATGACGTCCTGATGGTCGCCAAAGATCGAGAGTCCTTGGGCCGCCAGGGCTCGTGCGCTCACATGCATCGTGAACGGCAGCAGCTCGCCGGCGATCTTGTAAAGGTTGGGGATCATCAGCAGGAGGCCCTGCGAGGCGGTGAAGGTGGTCGTCAGCGCGCCGCCCAGCAGGCCGCCATGCACGGTGCCGGCAACTCCGCCTTCCGACTGCATTTCGACGACCCGGGGCACCTCGCCCCAGATGTTGGGTTTGCCGAGTGCGGCCCACTCGTCGCAGAACTCCGCCATGTTCGAGGACGGAGTGATCGGGTAGATGGCGATCAGCTCGGTCAGCCGGTAGGCGACGGAGGCGACGGCCTCGCTGGCGTCGCACGTTAGGTAGCTCGGATTACGGCCTTTTGAGTTCATTTTTTGATGCCAGGCGGTTCGAGAGAGCCGCAGCGCTTCCATTGTCGCAAAGAAGGGTTCAGAATGCTGCGCATCGCTTGCCTTAGGCCGCGCAGAACTTGCGCGTCGGGCTATTATTCGCGCGTCCTTCTCACGGTACCGGCGCGGGCTATAGCCGGCGGAGTGCCGGAGCGAAGAGCCGTTACGCGACTCCGAAGAACTCCAGGATCTTGCGCAGGCTGGCGACGAGGGCGTCGATCTCCTCGGGGGTGTTGTAAACGTAAAAACTCGCCCGGGTGGTGCTGGTGAGGCCGAGCTTGCGCATCAAGGGCTGGTTGCAGTGGTGGCCGCCGCGCAACGCGACGCCATCCTCGTCGGCAAACGTCACCACGTCGTGCGCGTGCACGCCTTCGAAGGCGAAACTCACCAGGCCGCTGCGCGCGGCGCCGGCGCGCGGGCCGATGATGCGGATGCCGGGGAGGAGGGAGAGTTTTTCCATCGCGAGCTGGGCGAGCGCAGCGTCGTGGGCGGCGATCTGGTCGCGGCTGAGGGCGTCGAGGTAGTCGCAGGCGACGCCGAGGGCGATGGCGTCGGCGACATTGGGCGTGCCGGCCTCGAAGCGCTCGGGGGCGGGTTTCCAGGTGGCGGCTTCGTAGGTGACGTTGACGACCATGCCGCCGCCGGTCTCGTCGGGGGCGAGCTGGTCGAGGAGGGCGCGGCGGCCGTAGAGGACGCCGATGCCGGTGGGGCCGCACATCTTGTGGCCGGAAAAGGCGACAAAATCGGCGCCGAGTGCCTGCACGTCGAAGGGCGCGTGGCCGACCGACTGGGCGGCGTCGATCACGGTGACGGCGCCGACGGCGCGGGCGCGGCGGCAGAACTCGGCGACGGGGTTGATGGTGCCGAGGGTGTTGGAAATGTGGGTGAAGGCGAAGAGCTTCACCTGCGGCGTGAGGAGTTGGTCGAGCGCGGCGAGGTCGAGGCCGCCCTCGGCGTCGGCACCGAGGACCGGCACGCATTTGAGCGTCGCGCCGCTGGCGCGGGCGGCCTGCTGCCAGGGGACGAGGTTGGAGTGGTGCTCGATCTCGGTCGTGAGGACGACGTCGCCGGGCTTCAGGTGGGCGTGGCCCCAGCTGCGGGCAACGAGGTTGATACTATCGGTGGTGCCGCGGGTGAAGATGATCTCGGCCGGGTCAGCGGCGTTGATGAATCGGGCGACGCGGGCACGGGCGCCCTCATAGGCGTCGGTCGCGCGCATGGAGAGGGCGTGGAGGCCGCGGTGGACGTTGCTGTTGTCGCGCTCGTAGTAGCGGACGAGAGCGTCGATGACAGCGCGGGGTTTTTGGGAGGTGGCGCCGTTGTCGAGGTAGACAAGGGGCTTGCCGTTCACCTGCTGGTGGAGAATGGGGAAGTCGACGCGGACGTTTTTCCAGAGATCACTCACGGCGCGCCTTCAGTCGGTGTGGCTCTCGGTCGTCGCGGGGGCGGCGTCGTTTTTGAGCGCGTTGAGAGCGGCGTGCCAGCCGAGGGTGGCGCACTTGATGCGGGCGGGGAACGCGTGGACGCCAGCGAAGGCGGCGAGATCGCTGATCTCCTCGGGTGCGTGGCCGCTGGTCACGATGGCGTGGAATTCGTTATAGAGTTTCTCGGCCTCGGCGGTGGTCTTGCCCTTGAGCTGCGTGGTCATGAGCGAGGCACTGGCTTGCGAAATAGCGCAGCCGGACCCGTCGAAGGAGATTTCGGCGATGCGGTCGGGCTGCCCTGGTGCGCCGGGATCGAGCCGCAGGAAGACACTGCACTGGTCGCCGCAGCTCGGGTTGTCGCCGTGGGCGACGCGGTTGGCGGTGGGCAGCTTGCCGCGGTTGCGCGGGCGGCGGTTGTGGTCGAGAATGACCTGTTGGTAGAGCTCGGTGAGGTCGGCGGACATAAGGACGGGCGCGAATGTCGACCGGGGCGTGCCGAATGGCAACTCGCGAGAGCGAGTCGCGCCGCCGGCGGGCAGCTTACTCCCAGTATTCGGCCCAGCTGGAGGCGGTCTCTGTAACGCGCACTTTCTCGAGGCGCACGCCG
This sequence comes from uncultured Opitutia bacterium, assembly GCA_903877135.1. Taxonomy (GTDB): domain Bacteria; phylum Verrucomicrobiota; class Verrucomicrobiia; order Opitutales; family Opitutaceae; genus CAIRCN01. The sequence goes on along the minus strand of CAIRCN010000010.1, from coordinate 60,002 downwards.
GCGGCGAAGGGGAAATCCGGGTCGGCGGGCACCTCCGCCAGTCGGGCGCGCACGTCGCGGAAAATCTCGCGGGCGAGCACCTCGGTGGTCGGATCGGTGTCGGGCAGGGCAACCACGCGTTCGCCATAGGCGGCGCGCATTTCTGCGCAGCGGGAGTCGGCGGTATTGATCGCGAACGTGTGGTCGAAGCGCTGCACAGCGTTTTCGGCGGCGGACTTCACAGCCTTGAAGTCGCAGACCATGTCGCGGGCGTCGAGCGTGTTGCTGGTGAGAACAACCTCGATGGTGCGGCTGTGGCCGTGCGGGAAACGGCAGGCGCCGGGGTGTTTCGTGAGCAGGTGGCCGCTCTCAACGGTAAAAGTTTTGGCAATGCGAAACGGCATCAGATGGTCTTGGAATGTCGGTTCGGGGCGGTCGAGAGATATTGGTCGAACCGCATCGCGACAACGCGCAGCAGCGGCGCGCCCCGACTGGTGATCTCAATGCCGCAGGGCTGGCACCGGACGATGCCGTCGGCCTCAAGGTCGGCGAGAGAGGCGATTTCGCGGGCGTAGGTCTGCGCGAAATCGACGCCGAGTTCGCGCGAGAGGTTGGCGTAGTTCAGGCCGCGGTCGCACATGAGGCGCATGATGAGCGTGCGGCGGCGGATGTCTTCCTCGCTCAAACGCAGACCGCGCTCGGTGGGCAGTTGACCTGCGACGAGGGCGGCGCGCCAGGCGACGATGTCCTTGAAACTTTGCCGGTAGGAATCGCGGGTTGAAGAGATGGACGAAATGCCGAAGCCGTAAAGCGAAGCGTCGGCGTTGGTGCTGTAGCCCTGGAAATTCCGGTGCAGCGTGCCGGCGCGCTGGGCGATGGCGAGTTCGTCGTCGGGGCGGGCGAAGTGGTCGAGCCCGATGTCGACGTAGCCGGCGACTTTCAGGCGGCGGTGCGCCACGTCGCACATGGCGAGCTTTTCCTCTGGGGTGGGGAGCTGGCCGCGGTCTTCGAAAATGCGCTGCGCCGGCTTGATCCACGGCACATGGGCGTAGCTGAAGACCGACAGCCGGTCGGGATTCAGCGTGAGCACATCGTCAATCGTGCGGGAGAAACTGTCAGGAGTCTGGAGCGGGAGTCCGTAGATGAGGTCGACGTTGATTGACTTGAAACCATGTTGCCGCAGCCAGGCGGTGGAGCGCTGATTGAGGTTTTGCGGCTGCCAGCGGTGAACGGCGAGTTGGACCTTGGAATCGGTGTCCTGCACGCCGAGCGAGGCGCGGGTAGCGCCGATCTCGCGCAGCGCAACGACGTGATCCTCCACGAGCCGGCGTGGGTCGATCTCAACGCTAAATTCGCAGGTGGGGGCGACGTTGAAGGTCTCGTTGATCAATGTCCCCAGTCGGCGTAACTCGTCGGGCGGAAAAAAAGTTGGCGTGCCTCCGCCGAAGTGGATTTGCGTGACTGGCCGCTTGCGGTCCATCAACGTGGCGGTGAGCTGCACCTCGCGGATGAGATCGTCGATATATTCAGTTGCGGCTTCACGCCTACGGGTGATGATAGTGGTGCAACCGCAATACCAGCAACGTGTCTCGCAGAACGGCAGATGAAAATAGAGCGAGATCGGCCCGCCGCCGGGTTGGTTGTCCGCCGCGATGGCCTCCTCGAGCTTAAGTTTTAACAAATCCGTGGTGAACTGGGTTGCGGGCGGATAGGAAGTGTAGCGCGGGCCCGGAATCGCGTATTTGCGGATGAGGTCAAGGTCCAGCGACGCGGCGTCAGCCGGCGGAGACGGCGAAGTGGCGGAGTTATCGGAGGGCAAAATCATGGTGGGCGACACAAGATGACATACGCACGAATGGCTCGCTGCGCAAGGATTGCCTAAAACGGGGCGATTTTTGGCGCAGACGGATTCACCCGTTCGGGTCAAACCCGCGTGGTGGGCTGGCGGGTGCTTGCCCAAGCCCATTGTAGCGGTCAGTGTGGCAAGTCTCTCCCGGTATGACTGCTGTTCCTACCCATCTGCTTAGCGGTGAAGGTCTGCGCCTCGCGATCATCCGCGATCTCGTGAAGACGAAGGCTTGGCTCGGACTCACGGCCGAGGCCAACGCCAGGGTCACTGCCACGCGCGCCATCGTTGATCGCCTCCAAGCCGGCGAACACTCCTACTATGGGATCAACACGGGCTTCGGCGCGCTGGCGCACACCCGGATTGCGCCGGCCGACATCGAGAAACTCCAAGAAAATCTGATCCTCAGCCACGCCGTCGGCGTCGGCCGAGAAATCGAGCCGCAGATCGTGCAGCTCATGCTGCTCCTGAAGGTCAACGCCCTCGCCATCGGTCTCTCCGGCGTGCGGCCGGTGCTGATCGAATATCTGCTGCATTTTCACAACGCCGGCATCAGCCCGGTTGTTTGCGCCAAAGGCTCGCTCGGCGCCTCGGGCGACCTGGCCCCGCTCGCGCACCTCACGCTCGGGTTGCTCGGCCTCGGTGAGGTTTGGATGCCCGACGGCCGCAAGGCGCCGGCCGCCGCCGCCCTCGCGTCGATGGGCCTCGCGCCACTGCGGCTGAAGTCGAAGGAGGGTCTCGCGCTCATCAACGGCACGCAGTTCATGGCGGCGCACGCGGTCCATGCGCTGCTGCGTATCGAAGACTTGCTCAAAACCGCCGACCTCACTGCGGCGATGACGCTCGAGGCCATGCGCGGCAGCGCCACGCCGTTCGACGCCCGCATCCATGCCGCCCGGCCGCACCCGGGCCAGATCGAGACCGCGGAGAACGTCCGCCGTCTGCTCGCCGACTCGGAGATCCTGCCGTCTCACATCAACTGCGGCAAGGTGCAGGATCCCTACTCGCTGCGCTGCGTGCCGCAGGTGCACGGCGCCGTCCGCGACGCCGTCCGCCACGCGCGCGCCACGGTCGAGACGGAGATCAACTCCGCGACCGACAACCCCCTCGTGTTTCCGAACGGCGACGTCGTCAGCGGCGGCAACTTCCACGGCGAGCCCCTCGCGTTCGCGCTCGACTACCTCGCCATCGCCACGGCCGAGCTGGCGTCGATCTCCGAGCGCCGGCTCTACCTGCTCCTCGGCGGCGACACGATGGGCGAGAAGAAGCTGCCGAAACTGCTGATGAGCGACACTGGCCTGAACAGCGGGTTCATGCTCCCGCAATACGCCGCGGCCGCGCTCGTCTCGGAGAACAAGATTTTCGCGCACCCCGCCTCGGTTGACTCGATTCCGAGTTCGCTCGGCCAAGAGGACCACGTGTCGATGGGCGCGATCGCCGCGACGAAGCTGCTCGAAGTCGTCACCAACACCGAGACGGTCCTCGCCATCGAGCTGATGAGCGCGGCGCAGGCGCTCGATTTCATCCATCCGCTCAAGGCCGGCCGCGCCATCGAGGCGGCGCACGCCGAGGTGCGGCGGCATGTGGCCTTCGCCGAGGCCGACCGGCTCTTCCACAACGACATCCAGACCGCGCTCAACCTCGTGCGCAGCGGCGCGCCGGTCGAGGCCGCCGAGGATGCCTGCGGCCCGCTCCGCTGACGCGCCGGCCCATGAAACCCGCCGCCGCCCCGATCGTCCGCGCACCCCGCGGCAACCAGCGCACCTGCTCCACGTGGGCCGCCGAGGCCGCGATGCGGATGCTGATGAACAACCTCGACCCCGAGGTCGCCGAGCGCCCCGCCGACCTCGTTGTCTACGGCGGCCGCGGCAAGGCGGCGCGCAACTGGCCCGCGTTTCACGCCATCGTCGCCTCGCTCAAGAAACTCGCGCCGGACGAGACGCTCCTCGTGCAATCGGGCAAGCCGGTCGGCGTCGTCTGCACGCACGCCGACGCACCGCGCGTGCTCATCGCCAACTCCAACCTCGTGCCGCACTGGGCCACACAGGCGAATTTCGACGACTTGGAAAAACGCGGCCTGATCATGTTCGGCCAGATGACCGCCGGTTCGTGGATCTACATCGGCACGCAGGGGATCCTGCAGGGCACCTACGAGACCTTCGCCGAGGTCGGCCGCCAGCATTTCGGCGGCACGCTCGCGGGTCGCCTCTGCGTCACGGCGGGGTGTGGCGGTATGGGCGGCGCTCAGCCGCTCGCGATCACGATGGCCGGTGGCGTGTGCCTGATCGCCGACGTGGACCGCAGCCGCCTCGCGAAACGCGTTCACGATCGTTACCTCGACGAGATCGCGCCCAACCTCGACGCCGCCATCGACCGCGCGGTCCGCGGCGCCGCCGAGAAACAGGCGCGCAGCGTCGGCGTCGTCGCTAACGCCGTCGATCTGCTCGAGCGGCTGCTCGCCCGTAAGGTCCGCGTCGACGCGCTCACGGACCAGACGAGCGCGCACGACCCGCTCGTCGGCTATGTGCCGGTTGATCTCACGCTTCGGGAGGCGTCGGCAATGCGGCGGAAGGACCCGAACAAATACCAGAAGCTCTCACTCGCCACGATGGCGCGGCATGTGCGGGCGATGCTCGCGCTGCAGAAGCGCGGGGCGGCGACGTTCGACTACGGCAACAACCTTCGCCAGCGCGCGCTCGATCAGGGCGTGAAACGCGCGTTTGATTTTCCCGGTTTTGTGCCGGCCTACATCCGGCCGCAGTTCTGCGTCGGCCGCGGGCCCTTTCGCTGGGTCGCACTCTCGGGCGATCCTGCGGACATTTTCGCGACCGACCGCGCGCTCATGGAGCTGTTTCCGGCGGACGAATCGCTCCACCGCTGGCTCAAGCTGGCCGGTGAGCGCGTGGCGTTCCAGGGGCTGCCCGCGCGCATCTGCTGGTTCGGCCTCGGCGAGCGGCACCGCGCCGGTCTGCTCTTCAACCAGATGGTCGCCGAAGGCCGCGTGCAGGCGCCGATCGTCATCGGTCGCGACCATCTCGATTGCGGCTCCGTGGCCAGCCCAAACCGTGAAACCGAAGCGATGAGGGACGGCTCCGACGCGATCAGCGATTGGGCGCTGCTCAACGCCATGGTCAACGTCGCCAGCGGCGCGGCGTGGGTGAGCTTTCACCACGGCGGCGGCGTGGGCATCGGTTTTTCGCAGCACGCCGGGCAGGTGATCGTGGCCGACGGCACGCCCGAGGCGGCGCGGCGACTGGAGCGGGTGCTGACGAACGATCCCATGATGGGAGTCTTCCGCCACGCCGACGCCGGTTACGAACTTGCGCAGGATTGCGCGGAGCGTCTTGCCGTGCCAGTGCCCATGAAGACATGGTGAACGGCATGCCCTCCCTCCTTATCCGCAACGCCCGCATCCTCACGCTGGCCGGGCCCGCCGGCGCGCGCCACGGCAAGCAGCTTCGCGAACTCGGCCTCATCCCGCAGGGCGAGGTGCTCGTCGCGGCCGGCAAGATCGCCGCGGTCGGCCCGAAAGTCGACGCCCCGGCCGACGCCGAGGTGATCGACGCCGGCGGCCGTGTGCTCATGCCGGGTTTTGTCGACTGCCACACCCACGCCTGCTGGGCGGGCGAACGCATTGGCGAGTGGGAGGAGATCATTGGCGGCACGCCGTATCTGCAGATTCTCAAGCGCGGCGGCGGTATCCATGCGACAGTGCGGGCCGTGCGCGAGGCGACGCGCAAGCAGCTCGCCTCGGCCCTGCGGGAGCGGCTTGACCTGATGCTGCGCAGCGGCACGACGACCGTCGAGGTTAAGAGCGGTTACGGGCTCACCGTCGAGGCCGAGTTGAAAATGCTGCACGCCATCCTGCGTGCGGCGCACGAATGGTCGGGCACGGTCGTGCCCACGGCGCTGCTCGGGCACGCGATCGAGGGCGAGGTGGAGGACTACACGCGGATGGTCGTGCGCGAAATGCTGCCCGCGGTGTGGCACGAGTTTCCTGGCATCGCGGTAGACGCTTATTGCGAACGCGAGGCGTGGCCGGTGGAGGCCTGCGTGCGGCTGTTCGAGCGGTCGCGCAAGCACGGGCTCCCGATGCGGGTGCATACCGACCAGTTCAGCTCGCTCGGCATGATTCCCGAGGCGCTGCGGCTGCACGCGGTCAGCGTGGACCACCTCGAGGCCGCCTCCAACGCCGACCTCGCCGCGCTCGCCGAAAGCCACACCGTCGGCGTGGTGCTGCCGGTGAGCGGTTTTGAAACCAACCGGCGCTTCGCACGCGCGCGGCGGCTGGTGGACGCGGGCGGCGCCGTCGCGCTGGCGACGAACTGCAATCCCGGCACCGCGCCCTCGCATTCGATGCCGTTTGTCCTCGCGCTCGGCGTCCGCTGCTGCGGGCTCACGCCGGCCGAGGCCATCGTCGCCGCGACGGTCAACGCCGCCCTTGTCCTCGGCCTCACCGACCGCGGCACCATCGCCGCCGGCCAGCGCGCCGATTTGATTCTGCTGCGCCACAAGGACGAGCGGCAGCTCGCCTACGAACTCGGCGGCAACCCGGTCGATCTCGTCATCTGCAACGGCGCGCGGGTGGCGTAGCCGAAGACGCTCACAGCGCGGCGTTGACCGCCGCCAGCACCTGCTGCTCGAGCGCGAGCGCACGTTGCTCAAGCGCCGCGCCGTCACTGACGATCTTCGCGGCGAGGGCCCGGTCGGCGAGGCCCTTGGCGTTGATGCGCACGTTGAGGTAGGCGCCCTGCACCGCGGCGCGCGCGCAGAGCGCCCCCACGCCGGCGTCGGAGATGGAGTTGGGATTGCCCTGCTCCGCCATGGCGAGGGCGAGCGGCAGGGTGTCGGTGCAAAGCTGCATGACGCGGAACGGCACTTCGGCGGCCTGCTTGGTGGCGGCTTGGATCGCGGCGGTGCGCGCGGACTTCTCGGTGGCGGTGCCCTTGGGCAGACCGAACGCCGCCATGATCGCGTTGAACGCCGCGGTGTCCTCGTCCACGAGCGCGAGGAGTTCGTCCTTGAGCTTCTGGCCCTGCTCGGCCCAGCGGGAAAACTCCTCCCAGCGCGCGTCCCAGCCGGATTTGTGCGCGGAGAGATTGGCCACCATCGTGCCGAGCGACGCGCCGAGCGCGCCGACGTAAGCGGCGATCGAGCCTCCGCCGGGCGCCGGACTTTCGCTCGCCGTCTCGTCCGCGAAGGCCTTGAGGTCCATGGCCACCAGTCTGCCCCGGACGGTGTCGCGCAGCAAGTATTCGATCACGCGCTCCTCCGGCTTGAACGGCGCGAGGTCGTTGAGCCCGAGCGAGCGGACGGCGATCTTGATCAACTCTGCCTCGGACACGCCGACGGAGCGTTGCTGCTTGCGCAGGAAATAACGGCCCGCGTCGAGCAACGACTGGAGCGGCACGAGGCCGACGAGTTCGGAACCCGTCACGCGCAAGCCGCGGACGCCGGCGGCGCGGCACACCTCGTCGAACGCCACATGCACCGGCGTCACGGCAAGATTGGTGAGATTGATGGAGACCTGGGCGACGCCGTATTCAGGGATGAACCAGCCAATGGCCTTCACGGATTTCAGGTTTCCGGGGATGTTGACCGGGTTGCCGTTGGCGTCCTTCGCGGGTTTGCCCGCGGCGTCCTTCTGCGGCCGGCCGGCCTCGCGCACGTCGAAGGCCACGGCGTTGGCGCGGCGGGTGGAGGTGGTGTTGAGGTTGACGTTGTAGGCGACGAGGAAATCGCGCGCGCCGATGACCGTGGCACCGCGTCTGGCGTCGAACTCGGCGGGGCCGTAGTCGGGCGTCCACTCGGGTTGGCGGATCTTCCTGGCTAGGCCCTCGTATTCGCCGGCGCGGATGACGGAGAGGTTGCGACGCGCCGGATTCGGCTGGGCGTATTCGTAGAGGTATACCGGCAGGTTTAGCTCGCGGCCCACGCGTTCGGCGAGCTGCCGCGCGCAGGCGGCGGTTTCCTCCATCGTGAGGCCGGCGATGGGAATCAGCGGGCAGACGTCTGCCGCGCCCATGCGGGGGTGTTCGCCGGTGTGGCGCGACATGTCGATGAGCACGCCGGCCTTCCGGATGGCGCGGAAGGCGGCCTCGGTGACGGCGGCCGGCACGCCGACGAAGGTCACGACGGTGCGGTTGGTCGCCTTGCCGGGATCGACGTTGAGAAGCTTCACGCCCTCGACTGAAGTGATCGCGTCGGTAATCTGCCGGATGACCGCCGGATCGCGGCCTTCGCTGAAATTCGGGACGCACTCGATGAGTTGACTCATGGGGGGAGAAATGCCGGAGAGCCCGCGGGCAGACAAACGAATTTCACCTGGGATGCAGCAGTCGGAGGTTCGAACAAAGATTCACAAACACAGCTATTCACGGCGGGCGCACGATATGGTAGGGTGGGTATCATGAGCACAATCCAGACTCCGACCGCCTCGAAACTCGCCCTGCTGGGCGGCACCCGCGTGGGCGAGGTGACTTACTCGAAGTTTCCGCAGTTTTCCGAGCGCGCCATCGAACGCGTCGTGGAGGTGCTGCGCGCGGGCAAGGCCATCGGGCTGGGCCGGTTTCACTCGCCCGAGATTGCCGAGGCGGAGGACACAATCTCGCGCTATCATGGCGGACAGCACGTGCTGGCGTGTGGCTCGGGCCACGCGGCGCTGCAAGGCGCGCTCGCGGGGTTGGAGATTTGCTGCGGCGATGAGGTGATCACGACGCCCTACACGTGGGGCGCGTCGATCTCGTGCATTCTCCATCAGAATGCGATTCCTGTGTTCGTCGACGTGGAGCGTGACACCGGGCTGATTGATCCTGCACAGATCGAGACGGCGATCACACCGCGAACGAAGGCGATTCTTGCAGTGCATATTTTCGGCCAGCCGGCGAACCTGCAGCGCCTGCGCGCGATCGCCGACAAGCACAAGCTGATGCTCATCGAGGACGGTAGCCAGGCGCACGGCGCGGAGATTGGCGGTGTGCGCGTGGGCAACGTCGGCGACGCCGCCGGCTTCTCCTGCATGGGCGGCAAGGTGCTGCCGACCACCGAGGCGGGCTACCTGGTGACGCCGCACAAGAGCGTGTTCTGGAAAGCCGCGATGATCGGCCAGCACATGGGCCGCTCGCCCGAGAAGGATTTTCCCGACGAGCTGCGCCCGTGGGTGGACTCGCTCGTCTACACCTATCGCGTGACGCCGCTCAATGCCGTGCTGCTCACGGAGCAGTTCGGCCGCATCGACGGCTGGGTGGCGGAGCGGCGCAGGCACGCGGACCTGTTCCGCGAGAAGATTGCGGGGTCGCGTTTCCTACGCATGCCGGACTATGCGGCGGGCGTGAAACCGGTCTATCACATGCTGACGATGAATTTCGACGCGGAGGCGGCGGGGGTCTCGCGCAACACATTCGCCGCCGCGCTCAAGGCCGAGGGCATGCTCGCCTTCGGCTACGTGCCGTCTCCGATCCCCGACTGGACGCGGCTGCACTGGCAGGACTACTCCGGTCCGCGCGTGTCGTGGCTCGACGCGCTAGCGAAGGCCGGCGTGGACTACCGCGGCATGGCGCTGCCGAACTGCCGTGCGCGGGTGGCGAATTCGATCGAGACGCGCTTTGACTTCGTCGATGCGCAGGAGGAGATGATCAGCCGCATGGCGGAAATCGTTTTCAAGGTGGAGGCGAACATCAGCGCGCTGCGCGACCACGAGCGCGTGGCCGGTCCGGCGGCTTCGGCCAAACGGTGATGAAGGCCGGCTTCGGACGCGCCGACATCACGCCGCGGCTCGGTGTGCAGCTCGCGGGCTACGGCCCGTATCGCAACCGCGCCGCGCAGGAAATCGTGGCGCCGCTGCATGCGCGCGCCCTGGTCGTCGCGCAGGGGCGCACCCGGGCGGTGCTGCTGAGTCTGGAGAACTGTGGCACTCCCCGCGCACTGGCGGAAAAAATCCGCACCGCGGCGGCAGCGGCGGCGCGGTGCCGGCCGGACGACGTCTTTCTGTCGGTCACGCACACGCACAGCTGTCCGGCGGTGGGCGGGATGTTTGGCTGGGGCGAGGCCGATACGATGTATGTCGAAACGCTGCCTATGCGCGCGGCAGCGGCGGTGAAGCAGGCCTGCGAGGCGCTGACGGAGGTGGAGTGGCGGCACGCTCAGGTGCCGTGCGAGGGCATCGCGGTGAACCGCGAGACCGATGCGGGATTCGCGATGAATGCGGATTTTGCGGAGCGGATGAGCCCCGTGTGGCGGCCGGCGCACCCGGAGCAGACCGATCCGACGGTGCGCGTGCTCGTGGCGTATGCGGACGGCAAGCTCGTGGGCCTCCTTCATCACTTTGGCTGCCATCCGGTGATCTACGGCGAAAAGACGGCGGCGATTCACGGCGACTATGCCGGGCTCGCCTGCCTCCAACTCGAGAAGAAGCACGCCGGCGCGGTGGCGATTTTCCTGCCGGGGGCGCTGGGCGACATCAATCCCAAGCTCAACCACCGCGTGCCGCGCGAGTCGTTGCACGCACTGCGGGCGATCTCGCGCCAGTATGCCGCGGCGATCGGACGCGGGCTGCGCGCGGTGCATCCGATCGAGGCAGACGTGCTCAGAGCCGTGGCGCGCGACGTGCTGCTGCGCCGCCAGGCGTGGTCGCGTGCGAAGGTGCAGCGCCGGATCGCGGCGCTGGAGAAAATTTTCGCGGGGCCAGGCGTGACGGATTTTCCGCATACTGGCGGCACGCCGCCGTTGCTGACGAATGGCATGGAGCTGGCCCGGCTGCAGGGCCTGCGCGCGCTGCTGGCGGATTACCGCGGGTCGCGCGCGCCGAATCCGCCGGTGCGCCTGCACGGTCTGCGCCTCGGGGCGGTCGCGCTGCTCGGCTGCGGGCTCGAACTCTACCACAGCCTGCAGTCGCCGGTGCTCGCCGGCAGTCCGCATCCACACACCTGGGTGGTGAGCTTGGTCGGTGGCATCGGCTATGCGCCCGACGAGGCGGCGCAACGGCGCGCGGGATACTCGGGCGACTTCGTGCCGCTCATGTGCGGCGAGCTGCCGTTTAAACGGATTTATGAGGAACTGCCGCGCGAGTTGGTAGAACTCGCGCGCGATTTGGCCTGATTGTCAGTTCAGTTGAACGCAACGGGCTTGCCGCTGACCGCGGAGGCGTAGACGGCGTCGGCGATGCGGGCGAACAGCAGCGCGTTCTGCAACGAGGTGCGCGGGGCGCGTTTTTCGCGCATCGCGTCGACGAAATCGAACACCGGGCCGTCGTGCTCGGCGGTGAGCGCGGTTTCGTCGCCCTCCCAGAGCACGCGGGTGCGGGTGCCGTTGGCGGCATCGGGCTCGGTGAGCATGATGTTGGCTTTCGCGGCCTTCAGCATTTGCAGCGTGAGCGTGCCGCGCTCGCCGGTGATCTGCCAGCGGTTGTCGGCGGGAAACGTCGAGAATTCCGCGCGCTCGTAGTTGAGCACACAGCCCTCGGCGAACGTGATGATGAAGTTGGCGTGTGTCTCGGCGTCGGAGCCAGGAGCGGCGTAGGCGGAGAAGGGCGCGCCGACCTGCCAGGTGCGTGCGAGGGCGAACTGGGGCGTGAGTTTGAAGTCGAGCAGACCGAGCAGGTAGTCGAGGTCGTAGCAGCCCCAGTTGACGAAGATGCCGCCGCCGTTGAGGTCCTTGCGCAGCCTCCACGCAGGCATCGGTCCTTTTGGCGGTGCACCGGCGGGATTCACACCGCGGCAGCTGATCGTGCGAAGCGCGCCGAGCGCCCCGCTGCGCAGGAAATCACTGGCGACCTGCGCCGACTCGAATGAACGGTAGCGCGAGGAACAGCACGCGCCGACGCAGTCGCCCTGCGCGGCGATCATGGCGCGCACCTCGGTGGCGTTCATGGCTACGGGCTTTTCCGTCAGCACGTGTTTGCCGTGGCGGAAGGCTTCGAGGGCAAGCGGCGTGCGGGCGCAGGCGGGCAGGGCGAGGATGACGCCGTCGATCGCGGGCTCGGCGAGCAGTTCGGAGGTGTCGGTCGTCCAGCGCGGCACGCCGAATTCGGCGGCGGTTTTTTGCGCGAGGTCGGCGCGCAGGTCGCTCACCGCGGCGGCGCGGGCTGTGGTGAGTTTGGCGAGGGCGCGGAGGTGATATTGCGAGATGACGCCGCAGCCGATGACAGCGAGGTTCAGCATGGGGGCATCCGTGAGCTTACAGCCCGAGGTAGAGGTCGCGGCCGCGGACGAGGGCCTCCATCTTGCGGTCGGCGATGCTGCGCTTGAGCATCCAGAAACCGCAATCTGGGTGCAACCAGCGGACGCGGCCCTCGCTGACCTTTTTCTCAACGGCGGCGATGCGCGCGGCGATCTCGTCGGGCGTCTCGATGTGATTGACCTTGATGTCGACGACGCCGATGCCGAGGTCGATCTTGGCGTCGATGTCACGGAGGGCGTTGAGATCGCTCGCAGGGCGGTGGGCGAGTTCGAGGACGAGATGGTCGGTGTGAAGGGCGTTGAGGAAATCAGTGAGCGCCTTCCAGTTGCCCTTCTGAATCGTCTGGCCGCCGTAGTTGCCGAAGCAGAAATGCACGGCGCGCTCGACCCCCTTGTCGATGGCGTCGAGCACGAGGTTCATCGAGGCGGCGGCGAGCGGGGCATCGGCGGGATTGCCGGGGATGTTGGCTTCGTCGACCTGGATGCAGGCGGTGGGCAGGCCGGGCATCTGCGCAGCGAGGACTTCGCCGAGGGCCATCGTGAGCTGGTCGAAGTTGCCGTAGTGGTGGTCGAGCAGCGTGCGGGCGAGCATGTAGGGGCTCGTGACGGTGAATTTGAAGGCGCCGCCGGAGACGGCCGCGGCGCGCTGGCAGTCAGCTAGGAGGTTGAGCGAACCTTCGCCGAGCTTGCCGGTGACGACACCGGCGGGTTTGCGGCGAAAGCCCATCGGGTGGTGGCGCGAAAACTCATCGGTGACCGAGCGGCCCACGACCGACGAGATGCCGGCCATCGGGCGGATGAAATACTCGATCATGCCGTTAGTGTCGGGGTGATTGACGTCGAACCGGTAGAGTTCGCCGTCGGTCGGCAGATCGATGCCGCACTGGCGCTGGATGTCGAAGACGACGCGGGTGGCGTCGATGACGGCCTGCTCGCTCGGCAGCGCGGCAAGCCAGTCGGGCACGGGATATGAGCCGACGGTGGTCGTGAGGATGCGGGGTTTAGAGGGAATCTTGTGCATGATGGGAAGCGGCGGGAGATGAAAACCGGAATCGCCACTAAGAACCAGAGCGATTATAGTGATATTTCAAATCGGTCCTCGATTTAGCCAAGAAGCAGACGAAGTGAAGAAGAGCCGAGTTTGATAACACGGTCGGCTTGACCCGTCTCTGCATGGAACACCAACCTTTGAAGCATCATGCGCATGTTCGGCCTTACCCTGTTGGCGCTGGCTTCGATGCTCGGCACGCTCACGGGTTGCGTGTCGGCGAAATACAAGATGGCGCCTAAGGAAACGCCGCCGCCGTTGGCCCTCAATCTCAACACCACGCAACCAAGTGCCGCCGTGGTGTTGCACACGGTCATTGTCTACAAAGGCCCCGGCTCATGGAAAAATGAGGCATACTGGGACGAGTATGTTTGCACGATCGCAAACCGTGGCACGTCGCTGTTGACGGTCGAGTCGGCGGTGCTGACGGATGCACTCGGTGCCGAGCAAATCTGCGGCAGCGATCCGTGGGTGCTGGAGAAAATCAGCCGGGAAAATCTGAAGAAATATTCGCATCTCGGTCGTAAAATCCTGCTCGGTGTCGGACTGACTGCTGGCTGGGCTTTCTCGGGTGGTGTCGCCGTTGCTGCGGCCTGGGCTGGTTCGGCACCGCTGGCTGCGGTGGCCGGCGCTACTTTTTTCGCTATTCCGGTTTGGGCCGTGGGTAGCGGTGTGCGGATCCTCGTGGCCAGAAGCGCCATCAGGGAGGAGTTTAATCGGAGACGGATTGCAACGCCGCTTGTGCTCCAGCCCGGGGAAACGAAACAGGGCAGTCTCTTTTTTCCTGTCTCGCCTGGGCCGCAGCGAATGGTGTTGCGCTGTAGTGCAGAAGGCGCGCCGCAAAACCTAACGCTCGATTTAGCGCCGCTGGCCGGGTTGCACCTGCTCAAAGAAGTGGCGGCACCCGCGCCGGCGGCACCGGCCAAGCCCTGAGTCATCATGGGATCAAAACGCTCTCGAGGCAGCCTTGTCGGTGCCTTGTTCACGCTCATAACGGCGGGGATGCTGAGCCTTGCCGGCTGCACTTCTGCCACCAACTACCAAATGGCGCGCGATGACACGCCGCGGGCGCAGATGCTAAACATACCGTTTCCGGTCGCGCCGGTGCAGGCGACGCTCGCGACGGTTATTGTTTATGGCGGACCTGGTTCGTGGAAACGAGAGGCGCTGTGGGATGAATATGTCGTCACGCTGCGCAATCCGGGCGATCAGCCGCTGATGGTCGTATCAGCTGAACTCATGGATAATGCCGGCCATGGTCGTGCTCCGGGTGGCGATCCGTGGAAACTGGAGGAGGAGAGCAAGGCGCTTTGCAAAGAATACGACCGGCTCGGCGTGGCTTTCGTCAAGAGCGCCACACCTGCGGTGCTGACCGTGGGCGGGATTGCCGTAGGTTCGGCCGCGCTGGCCGCAGCCACCTCCACTTCTGCAGTTACGGTGACAGTCCTGCAGGGTCCATTGGCAACAGTCACCGTGCCCAGTTACCTGCTTGGACGCTCCGTGGCCAATGCCGAGGATCGGGCGGACATCGAGACGGAGTTTCGCCTCCGGCGCCTCGCGCTGCCACTCACGCTCGCTCCTGGCCAGACACGGCTGGGCGCCCTGTTTTTTCCGATGGTGCCCAGATCTCTCACACTGCGTTTGCGGTGGCAGTGGGGCTCCGAGCACGGTGAAACCGAGCTTGGGTTGGAAATACTGCGCGGGCTGCATTCAGCCGCGCCTGCGCCGCAGCACTGATAGACCGCCACCGGCCGGCACGGGTGTGCCTTACGACATCAACACCGAGGGCGTGCGGTCGTGCACCCAATAACGCGAGACGACCAGAAACTGTTGCCGCAGGTCATAGCCCCATTCGGTGTCGAGCAATTCGACTGCCGCGGCTTCCGGTTGCGCCTGCCGCCATAGGAGCTCGTTGCCAGCCTTCTGGCGCGCAGTGGCAAAGGCGTCCTCGATGCCGGCAAACGTCCCGCAGGACGTCGTGCGCTGCACAGGTTGACCATCGCCTTTTGTCTCCAGGGAAAAGTTCAACACGACAAAAGGCGGAGGGGAGGAGGGATTCATGGGTGGTGGGTTTTAAGCGGGAATCATGCCATGGTTGGGCAGAAAATGCCAGCTACTCCTTGTACGGCAGCACGGCGGCGACTTCCTGGCTGAGTGCGGCCACCGCTTCGCTGAGCGAGTGGGCCAGGGCGCCGTAGTCTTTGCCGTCCCAGGTCGCGTCGGGCGCGACGAAGACTTTGCGCATCACAACGAGTCCGGGGGGTTTCACGCTGTTGATTTCCAGCACGGCGGTGAACTTCACCGTAGCCTGGCCAGCGGAGTCAAGCGCCCCTTCACAGCGGAGGATGTTCACCGCGATGTCGTAGTCGCGCTCCTGATCACTGGGATAGGGCTGCGCATAGACGCGTGTCACGGACGGCACCGCGGTGAGGTGTGCCCGAAGCGCCCGCGCAATGCCCGCCTCCAGCGGCTCGGCCCAGCGGGCGTCCTCCTGGTAGAGCAGTTCGTTGGTGCCGCGGCGCACGACGAGCGCGCCTTTGCGGAGATAAGGTGACAGCTCCACGGTTTTGAGACCGAGACGAAGCTTGCCACCGGGGCGGGCGCCGCCGGTTTCGCTCAGCCCCGGCCCCGTGAGGATGTAGTAATGCGTCGGGTCAGGCTGGGGCGGCGGGATAAGGTTGCAGCCGGCCAGCAGCAATACCCAGCCGGCGGCCAGCCAGCCCAAGACCGATCTCCGCGTGGCGTGTTTGTGCGTTTTCATCCGTGGAAAATTACTGCGGCCGTTTCCTGCCTGTCAGCAGGGCCTGCGGGTTACGTTCGAGAAAATCCGCCAGCCGTTGCACGGCATTGGCGGCCTCGCCGAGCTGGGTGAGGGTGCGGTTGACGTCTTCGCCAAGGCTGCCCTGCGCGGCGATGAAGCGGCGCGCAGCCTCGGCGGTGGTGTTGAACGACTCCAGCGTCTTCCGTGCCTGCGTGAGCGTCTCGGTGAACTCGCGGCCGGCGGGGCCGACCTCCAGGTCGAGCTTGGCCAGCACGGCGCGCAGATCGGTGATGGCGGCGTTGAGGTTGGTCACCGTTTTTTTGATCTCGGGCGACGCGGCGAGCGTCTCGACTTGGGCGCCAGTTTTCTGCCACTGCGCGACGAGGCTCTTGAGCTGGAGGCCATCGAGCTGTTTGCGCGTGTCGATGAGCAGGCCCTTCAACTCGGTGGAGAGGCCGGCGAAATCGATTTTCTTCACGTTGTTCAGGATCTCCGTGAGATTGGTCTGGAATGCTGAGATGGCCGAGGGGACAGCCGGCATGACGACGTATCTCATGTCGGTGGCGCGGGAGTCGGGCGGATATTCGTGCGGATCGAGAAAATCGAGCTCGACGAAGAGTAGGCCGGTGGCGAGGCCGAGCACACCGAGTTGGGCGCGCAGGCCGCGGTCGATGAGTTTCTGGAGTTCATCGCGGTCCGCGACGTTGATGAGCGCGCCGTGCGTGTCGGTGAGCATGTTCCGGCTGAACTCGCAGACGACTGCGACGACCGAGCGGTTGGTCTTGGCGTCGTAGTGGATGTTGAGGTCAACCACCCGGCCGACGCGCACGCCCCGCAACTTCACCGGCGAGCCGAGGTCGAGACCATGGATGGACTCGTCGAAATACGCCACGAAGCGCTGCGGCTTGGAGAAGAAACTCACGCCGCCGAACGCCAGCAGCGCGATGATCCCGAGCGCAAAGGCTCCGAGCACAAATGCTCCGACGATGGCGGGACTGACCTTGGTTTTCACGCGAAGAGGAATTTAAGGGGATTAAGGAAAATAGACAGAAGTATTCGGCGTCAGTTCAGGCGCCAGGAGGAAGGAGGTCGCTGCGCCGGAGGAATTCCGCCACGCGGGGGTCGCGGCTGTTGGCCGCTAGGTCGCGCGGCCGGCCCTCGGCGATGACGCCCTTTTCGCCGCGGTCGAGCATGATCACGCGGTCGGCGATGCCGAAGATCGAGGCCAGTTCGTGCGACACCACGACGATGGTCGTGCGGAAGGTTTCGCGGATTTGCAGGATGAGCTCGTCGAGCTTGCGCGAGGTCACCGGATCGAGCCCTGCCGACGGCTCGTCGAAAAACACGATGGCCGGGTCGAGCGCGAGCGCCCGGGCGAGGCCGGCGCGTTTCTTCATGCCGCCACTGATTTCGGAGGGATAGTAGTCCTCGAAGCCGCCAAGCCCGACCTGCGCGAGCTTGAGCGTGGCGACCTCCTCGATCTCGCGGCGCGTCAGCGTGGTGTATTCCGCGAGCGGCAGCGCCACATTCTCGCGCAGGGTGAGCGAGGTCCACAGCGCGCCACCTTGGAACAGCATGCCGAAGGACTTCAGCGTCGCGCGCCGCGCCGCCGAATCGGCCGCGCTGAACGGCGCGCCGAAAAACCGCACCTCGCCGCCCGTCGGAGTGTTGAGGCCGACCATGTGCCGCAGCAGCGTGCTCTTCCCGCAGCCCGAGCCGCCGATGACAAAGAACACTTCGCCTCGCGCCACGCGGAACGACACCTCCTTGAGCACGACCTTGCCCTCGTAGCCGCACTCGAGTTTTTCGACCTCGATCACGGGCTCGTTGCTGGCGGGCGTGTTTGACTCGTCGTTCATGCGCGTTACCAGCCGAGAATGTTGAAAACCACCGCAAAAATCGCGTCGGCCACCACCAGCAGCACCAGCGCAGTGACGACCGCCGACGTCGCCGCGCGGCCCACGCCCATGGCGCTGCGTTCCGCCTGCAAGCCCCGCAGGCAGCCCGAAAACCCGATGATCAGGCCGAACGCCGTCGCCTTGATCACCCCCGTCGCCACATCCGACAGATCGACGATGGTGAGCATCTCGACCCAGTAGGCAGTCGGCGAAATAGAGAGCAGGCCGTAGGCGACGACGAGGCCGCCGAAGATGCCGAGGGCGTTGGCGTAGAGGGCGAGCAGCGGCATCATCACCGCCAGCGCAAGCACGCGGGGCAGCACGAGGAATTGCACTGCGGGGATGCCGAGCACTTCGAGCGCGTCGATCTCCTCATTGGCCTTCATGTTGCCAAGGGTGGCGGCAAACGCCGCGCCGGTCCGGCCTGCGAGCACGACCGCCGTCATCACGGCGCCCATCTCGCGCACCATCGAGAGCCCGATCATGTCGGCGATCCAAATGTCGCCGCCGTAAAGACGCAGCACGATCGCCGCCGTGTAGGCGAGCGTCACGCCTACCAGAAAACTGATCAGGCTCACGATCGGCAGCGCCATCGCGCCGCACTGCTGCATCTCGCTCAAACAGTCGCCCCAGCGGAACTTGCGCGGGCTGCGCGCCAGCCGCGCGGCGCTGAGCGCGCACTCGCCCACGAAGTGCAGGATCGCGCGGGACTTGCCAACCGCGTCCACCGTCGCCACGCCGACTGTCACGAGGAAATTCTCCGAGCGGTCGAAAGGCACGCTCGTCTCATGCGACGCCGCGAGTTGCGCGAGCAGCAGGCGGATTTTATCCGGCAACGCCTCTGCGTCGCAATACGCTCCGGTTTCGCGGCACCATTGCTGCACCTCGAATAGAAACAGCAGCAGCGAGGTGTCCCACTGGCCGACGGCGTCGGTGCGCAGCCGCACCCGCGCCGGATTCTGCGCGCCGAGCAGAGCACTCCACGCAGGCCGCGGCAGCGTGATCTTCCAGTCGCCCGCGAGCGCGACCTCCAGCAAGACCCCCACCGGCGTCGCTGTCGCTCGGGCGGGTGTGGACTCGTGGCTGGCAGACATGGGACCACTTCACTCGTGACATGGCCCGCCGCCAAACCAAATCTCCAACCTTCATGTCCCAGTTTTCGACCTTCCTCTTCGATCTCGACGGCACGCTGATCAACCATTTCGCCGCCATCCAGCGCGCCCACACTCACACGCTCCTGCAACTCGGCCTGCCCGCGCCCACGGCCGAGCAGGTTCTTGCCGCGGTCGGCGGTGGACTGGAAAACGCCATCGCCAAGCTCGCCGGCCCGGCGCGCGTGGCCGAGGCGCTCGCGATCTACCGGCCTTACTGGAATGCCACTATGCTCGACGATGTCGTGCTGCTGCCGGGGGCACGCGAGCTTCTCACCCGGCTCCGCGCCGAGGGCGCGAAACTCGCCGTGCTCTCCAACAAGCACGGCCCCTCCTCGCGTTTGGTCTGCGACCAACTCGGGCTCACGCCGCTGCTTGACGGAGTCTTTGGGGCGACCGACACGCCCTGGCTCAAGCCGCAGCGCGAGTTCACCGCCCACGCGCTCACGAAAATCGGCGCGGAGGCGGCGGGAGCGGTGCTCGTCGGCGACTCGACTTACGACATCGAGACGGCGAAAAACGCCGGCCTCGCCAGTTGGTGCGTCGCGACCGGCACACACACGGCGGCCGAACTGACCGCCGCCCGCGCCGAACGGGTGTTTGCCGATTTGGCCGGGCTATCCGCCGCACTTTGAGCAAATCCAAATCAGATACTTCCGCTGGCGGAACTGGGGCGCGATCACGCTTGCTCAGTCCTTTCATTCCTTGTTAGATCGCCCGGCAACTCACCGTTTCAAGTCGGACGAGTCCCGGTCGCGCCGGCTTCCTTGAGCGAGTGTCCAGTCGCTGAATGTTGAAGCCAGGTAATCCACCCTCCCGAAGTCCGCGAAGAAGCCGAGTCGGATGAAACCCGCGGCTCCGCTAAAAACTCCCACGTCGGCGGTGCGTGGCGCGTTTCCCATCGTCGGTCTTGGCGCGTCTGCCGGCGGGCTGGAGGCGCTCGAAATTTTTCTGAAAAACGTGCCCGCGGGCAGTGGGCTGGTGTTTGTCGTCGTCCAGCATCTCGACCCGACGCACACGGGCATGCTGCCGGAGTTGCTCCAGCGCAGCACCGTGATGAAAGTCATCCAGGTGAAGGATCGCAAGCCAGTGGCCCCGGATTGCGTCTATGTCATCCCACCGAACAAGGACCTGTCGCTCTTGCACGGCGTGCTGTACCTGTTCACGCCGTCGGCGCCGCGCGGCCTGCGGCTGCCGATCGATTTTTTCTTCCGCTCGCTCGCCGAGGATCAACAGGAGCGCAGCGTGGGCGTCATCCGCTCCGGCATGGGCACCGATGGCACACTGGGACTGCGGGCGATCAAGGAGCATGCGGGCGTGACGCTGGTGCAGGAGCCGGCCTCGGCAAGATTCGACGGCATGCCGCTCAGCGCCATCAAAGCGCAACTGGCCGATATCGTGGGCCCGGCGGAGCAACTGCCGGCCCTGCTCCTGCAGTATTTGCAACACACGCCGCGGCTGGCGCTCGCCGAACCACTCGCGGAGAGTGGCGCGGAGAGTCACCTTGAGAAAATTTTCGTCCTGCTCCGCAACCAGACGGCGCACGACTTTTCGCTTTATAAACGCACCACGGTGCTCCGCCGGATCGAGCGGCGGATGGGGCTGCACCAGATCGCGAGGATGGGGACCTACGTCCGCTACCTGCGCGAAAACCCGCAGGAGGCCGAGCTGCTTTTCAAGGAGCTGCTGATCGGCGTGACGAGTTTCTTCCGCGACCCGACGGCGTGGCATCAGTTGCGCGATGAGCTGCTGCCGCCGCTGCTCGCGAATCAGACAACCGGCCGGGCCTTGCGGGCGTGGGTGCCGGGCTGCTCCACAGGCGAGGAAGCTTACTCGCTGGCCATGGTGTTCAAGGAGGCGCTGGATCGGGTGAAGCCCCGCGGAAAATTCTCCCTGCAACTCTACGCCACCGACCTCGACCGCGACGCGGTGGACAAGGCCCGTCAGGGTTCCTTTCCGCTCAACATCGCGGCCGATGTGTCGCCGGAGCGGTTGCAAGCGGTTTTTCGTCGAGGAAGGGCGCGGCTACCGCGTCGCCAAGGAGATTCGCGAGATGGTCATCTTCGCCCCGCAGAACCTCATCATGGATCCGCCTTTCACCAAGCTGGACATCCTGTGCTGCCGCAACCTGGCCATCTACCTCAGGCCGGAATTGCAGCGGAAATTTTTCCCGCTGTTCCATTACAGCATGAATCCGCGCGGTGTGCTGTTCCTCAGCAGCGCGGAAAGCATCGGCGGCACCACGAACTCGAAGTCCACCAGATCGAGCTGGAAATTCAGAACGACGAGCTCCTTTCGGCGCAGGCCGAGATCGAAGCCGGCCTCGAGCGCTACACCGATCTCTACGACTTCGCACCGGTCGGCTATCTCAACCTGACTTCCGACGGCACCATCAAGCTGGCCAACTTCACTGCGGCCAAGCTCGTGCAGATCGAGCGCGCCCGTCTGCTGGACCGGCGCTTTGGGCTGCTGGTGGCCGGGGCGGATCGACCCGCGTTCAATGAGTTTCTCGCCGGGATGTTTGCATCTGGCGCGGGCCAATCGCGTGAGTTGGCCATGGATGTGCCGGACCGAAAGCCATTGAAAGTTTCCCTGGAAGCCACGCTGACGCCCGACGGCCAGGAATGCCGCGTGGTGCTGACCGACATCACGGTTCGACTCATGCAACAGGAGGCGATCATGAATCTGCTCGCGGAGGCCGAGCATGAGGCCAAGACGAAAGGCGAACTCCTGAGCGAGGTGAACCATCGTGTGACGAACAACCTTTGCTCAGTCCTCGGCCTGATGGGCTTTGAATCGTCCAACCTGAAGAAAGATGAACCGCATCCTGTGGCGGTTTTGCTGCAGCGTCTGGACCGGCGGATTCGGGGCATGATCCACGTCCATCAAATGCTGTCCCGGTTGTCATGGGCTCCCGTCCGGTTGGAGACGATGGCCAAAGCGATCATCGCGGAAACCCTGAAAGAGACGCGGTCGGATTGCCCGACGGTGGTCACCTTCAAAACCGGCGAGCAGATCATTTCGCCCCGGCAGGCGGGAGCCCTGGCGCTGGTGTTAAGCGAGCTCGCTCACAACTCGGTAAAATATGCCGGTCAGCCGGCGGGCGAGATTGCGGTCGGGCTTGAGGCCGAGGGCGACAGTGATTGGATCACGCTGCGCTACCGGGACAACGGTCCTGGCTATCCGCCGGAGGTTTTGGGGAATGAGTGGACAAACGTCGGCCTCAAGCTCTGCGCCGAGCTCGTGCAGGGCACGCTGCGCGGCACCATCACCCTGACCAACGACAACGGAGCCGTGGCCACCCTTAGCATCCGTCGCGAGGAAGACACCCGCACGTAGCGGCTGGAAACGACCAAGCGCAGTTAGGCATTGTGTGCCGGTGAACCGGCTGCCACTTGGTGCTGCCCAGATAAGCCATTGGTTCCGTTTTGCTTTCCTTCGCATGACCCCGACCACTTCGCCCAAACCCCTCGGTTACCTGCTGTTTCTTTGCGTCGCGGCCACGCTGGCCGGGTTTCTGTTCGGCTTCGACGCCTCGGTGATCAACGGCACCGTGCTCGCGCTCGCGGCGGCGTTTGGCACCTCGGCCGCCGCCACGGGTTTCGCCGTGGCCGTCGTGCTGCTCGGCTCGGCGGTGGGCGCGTTTGCGGCCGGCCAGTTTTCCGATCACTTTGGGCGGAAACGTGTGATGACGGTGACGGCGGTGCTTTTCGGCGTGAGCGCGTGGGGCGCCGGTGCGGCGGGCTCGGCGGCGGTGTTCATCGTGTTCCGGCTGATCGGCGGGCTCGGCGTGGGCGCGGCGTGCGTCGTCGCCCCGGCGTATATCGCGGAGATCTCGCCGGCGCAGCTGCGTGGGCGGCTGACGACGCTGCAGCAACTGGCCATCGTGGCCGGCCTGCAGTGCGCGTTTTTGAGCAACTACCTCATCGCCCGCGCGGCGGGCGGCGCGGAGCACCTGTGGCTGCTGCAGGCGCCGGCGTGGCGCTGGATGTTCTGGGTGCAGCTGGTGCCGAGCGCGGGTTATCTACTCGCCACGCTGTTGCTGCCGGAGTCGCCGCGTTATCTGGTCATACGCGGGCGCGAGTCCGAGGCGCGCCTCGTGATGGCGCGGCTCTGGGGCGCGCTGGCCGACCTCGACGAATTGGTGGCGGACATCCGCGCCTCGGTCGGCAGTGAACACAAGATGCAGCTCGGCGACGTGTTAGTGCCTGGCACGAAACGCCTGCTGCCGATCGTGGCGGTCGGCTGCGCGGTGGCGTTTTTCTCCCAGGCGTCGGGCATCAACGTCGTGATGTATTTTGGCGAACTGCTCTGGCACAAGGCCGGCTTCAGCGAGGAAAACGCGCTGCTCATCAACGTCACCCTCGGCTCGAACCTCGTCATTGCAACGCTGGTCTCGATGGCGCTGGTGGACCGCGTGGGCCGGCGGCCGCTGCTCCTGACAGGCGGCGCGATCATGACAGTGATGCTCGCCGCGTTGATGGTGATTTTCCGGCTGAGCGCGCGGCACGCCGACGGCACGCTTGCGCCGACGCAGCTGCAAACCGTCATAGCGCTGACGGCCGAGCACCTCTATATTTTCTGCTTTGGGGCGTCGTGGGGCCCGGTGACGTGGGTGCTGCTCGGCGAGATGTTTCCCAATCGCGTGCGCGGCTCGGCGCTGGCGGTCGCGGCGACGGTGCTGTGGACCGCCAACTTTGCCGTCACGTTCACTTTTCCGCGGCTCGTCGAAGGCGTGGGGCTCGGCGGGGCGTTTGCGGTTTACGCCGGATTTGCGCTGGTTTCGGTGTGGTTTGTGCACCGCTTCGTAGCCGAGACGCGGGGCCGCAAGCTGGAGCAAATGGGTGAAGCCGTTGCAAACTAGCCAGATTGAGGCACCGTCACAGACGGTTTTCCCACTCATTCAAATCAACTTCCCATGCTGACCCTCGAACAGATCCGCGCTTACGACCGGGATGGCTTTGCCCTCGTGCCTGACGTTTTCACTCCGGAGGAGGTGAAGGTCATGCTGCATTTCGCCGATCGCGAACGACAGGGTGAGACACTCCATAAAGTGATCGATAGCGCCGGCCGCGTGAGCAAGCTTGCGGCGTGGACAGACATCGCCGGCGACGTTTTCGGCGCGGTGACGGCGAGCCCGCGCGTCGTTGGGGCGGCGCAGTTGCTGATGCGCGAGGAGGTTTACCACTGGCACAGCAAGCTGAGCGTGAAGCAGCCGCGCACGGGCGGGGCTTGGGAATGGCACCAAGACTACGGCTATTGGTATAACGACGGCTGCCTCTACCCGAGGATGATCTCTTGCATGGTGGCCCTCGACCCGGCCACGCGGGAAAACGGCTGCCTCAAGGTCATCGTCGGCTCGCACCTGCTGGGCCGCTGCGATCACGGACGGGTCGCCTCGCAGACGGGCGCGGATCCTGAGCGGCTGGCGACGGTGGTGGAACGGCTGCCGGTGCAGTATTGCGAGGCACCGGCGGGCAGCGTGCTGTTTTTTCACTGCAACACGTTCCACTCGTCCGAGGCTAATTTGTCCGAAAAACCGCGCCGCGCCTACATCTGCTGCTACAACGCGCTTTCCAACTTGCCGTATGGCGGCAAGGGGCACGGCAAGCCGGAGCCGATCCGGCAGGCACCCGACGACGCCATCCTGCGGTTCGCGGACGCCGCGGCCGCACTGGCGACGGTGTGACGCGCGCGGCGCGCCGGGCCGCTCACGCCGCGGGCACGAGGATCTTGCGCGCCGGAAAATCGAGGTCGAACGGCTCGTCCAGCGCCGGCGCCTGGTAAGTGCCGATGATCGCGTAGCGGTCCTGCCCCGCGGTGTTCGGCGTGGAGCCGTGCACCAGCCGGTCGGAAAAAATGATGGCCGTGCCGCGCTTGATGGCGCACGTCACTACATCGCCCTCGCGCCAGTCGCCGCCAGTGACCTCGTATTGGAAATCACCGCTGGGCAGGCCCATTTTGACCATGCGCCAGTCCTTTTTGTGGCTGCCGGGCACGACGGTGAGCGTGCCGTTTGCTGCTGTGGCGTCGTCAAGCGGGATCCAGACCGAGAGCTTGGGCCGCGTGTTGCGCCAGTAGAAACAGTCGATGTGCCAAGGCGTCGGGAATTTTTTGTCGGGCGACTTGTAGACGATCTTGTCGCTGAGGAACATCACGCCGTGGGGCATGACCGCGCTGAGCGGGCCGACGATGCGCGGGTCGGCGGCGAAAGTCCGAAAGGGCGCACTGACCGCAGCCACATGCACATGCACGGAGGAGCCGGGCTGGGCGTGCTCGGTGAGCACACGACACGCTTCGGTCTTGAGCGCGTCGCACTCTGCGGGGGTGAGGACATCAGGCAGAATGCAAAATCCATCGCGCGCATAACGGGCGGCGAGGCTGGAAGGGAAATTCTTCATCATGTATAACGGCGGTAGGCTAGCACGCGGGAAGGTTTTCGTCCATAGCTCCCGCCGGTCTGGCCGGACGAATATTCCGCACTTTGCGCTTTATTCCGCCGCGGTGGCCGGCAAGTTGACGGGGCGGTTCTCCCCTCCGCCCCACATGACACTCTCCCTGATCGATTGGATTATCGTCACCGTCTACCTGATTGTCTGCTTGGGCGCAGGTTTGTGGATGCGGCGCTTCATCCGTGGGGTGGACGACTTCACCATTGCGGGCCGCGAGGTGCATGTGAACCTCGCCATCGCCTCGCTCGCCGCCACGGAGTTCGGGCTCGTGACCGTCATGTATACGGCCCAGCTTGGCTTCGAGAAGGGTTTCGCCGGCGCGACCATCGGCGTGATTATGGCGCTCGCCTTCCTTCTCGTTGGCTACACCGGCTTCGTCATCGAGCCGCTGCGCAACGCTGGTGTGCTGACGATCCCCGAGCTGTTTGAGAAACGCTTCAGCAAACGCGTGCGCTGGCTCGCGGGTGTGTTCGTAGCGCTCGGCGGCCTGCTCAACATGGGCATCTTCCTGCGGCTCGGCGGCGACTTTCTCGTCTTCGCCACCGGCATGCCGCCATCCTGGCTCGAACCGGTGATGACCATCCTCCTCGGCCTCGTGCTCCTCTACACCGTGCTCGGTGGTATGCTCTCAGTGCTGATGACCGACTACCTGCAGTTTCTCGTGGTGGGCACGGGCATAGTGGTGACCTCGGTGATAGTGATCCTCAGCATGGGCTGGGGCAATCTGGTCCACGGAATGCAGGCCGCCTGGGCCGGCACGGCCGGCATGAAACTCACAGCCCATCCGTTCAATCCGTTCCACCCGTCGAACTTTGGCTGGGGCTACATCATCTGGCAGGTCGTGTTCCAGATCGCCGTCGTCACCACCTGGCAGACCACGATTACGCGGGTGCTCGCCACGACTGACTCCGGCGTGGCCAAACGCATGTATCGGCGCACGTCGTTTTATTTCGTTGGCCGCTTTTTGCTGCCGGGCCTGTGGGGCGTAGCGGCGTTCGTGTATTTCTCGCAGCACGGCGGGCTGCCGGCGGGCCTCGATTCCTCCACCGCGATGCCGCGCTACATCGGCACGCTGCTCCCGGTCGGCTTCCTCGGCCTCCTTGTCGCCGCGATGATCGCCGCCGAAATGTCCACGGTCAGCGGCTACATGCTCACCTGGGCTACAGTCATCTACAACGACATCATCACCCCGTGCCTCAAGAAGCCGCTCGGGCCGAAGGGCCAGCTGCTGCTCACGCGCAGCATCCTGCTCGGCATTGCGATCTTCCTGCTCTTCTACGGGCTCTGGTATAAGATGCCCGGCAACGCTTGGGACTACCTCGCCGTCACCGGCAACATCTATCTCGCCAGTGTCTTCTCTCTGCTCGTCGCCGGACTCTACTGGCCGCGCGCCAACTCCACCGGCGCCTACGCTGCGCTGGTGCTCGGCGCCATCGGCCCGCTCACGTTTCTCGTCGTCAACGCCGTGGTCGCGAAGGATCACCAGATCGCACCCGAGATCGCTGGCGCCTCGTCCTTCGCCCTGTCCTTCCTCGGCATGATTGTCGGCTCGCTCCTCACCGCTGCGCCGGCCAAGACTCTCGTCACCGCCAACCCCGTCT
Source organism: uncultured Opitutia bacterium (assembly GCA_903877135.1). Classification (GTDB taxonomy): domain Bacteria; phylum Verrucomicrobiota; class Verrucomicrobiia; order Opitutales; family Opitutaceae; genus CAIRCN01. The sequence continues at coordinate 33,091 of CAIRCN010000010.1, read as the reverse complement.
GACCATGAAAGATCCCTTCATCCTCTTTTGGACGGTCCTGCTCTTCGGCTCGATCCTCTGGTATGGTTTCCTCGTGGTTTATATCGGTAAGAAAGCCGGTCGGGAAATGCTCACGCTCATCCGCGAGCTGAACGATGCGCGGACCGAGCGAAAAGCTCAGGAGAGCAAGTAAACCGCGAACGACGCGAGCCAGTGCTCGCCGATATAGTCGCCGCTGACCACGCGCGCCAGCCCGGCCTTCGCGTGACACTCTGCCGCAGATAACAGAGTCGCCCGTCCCAGTGCGCGCGCCGGCAGCGTCGCGGCAATCCCGCGCAACGCCCACGCGCGGCTGAGCGCGAGCCCGTCGAGATGCACGAATTTCGGGTCGCGCCGGTCGCCGGGATCGGCGGGCGAAAGCAGGTTGGCTGGCAGCTCCGTGAGAAAACGCCGCCACCACGCCGCGAACTCCGCGCGCGTTAACACGCGCCGCATCAGGTCGGCCTCTGCCAGCGCAGGTGACAGAAAATCTTCGCCACCCGGCTCCCACGCCGCGGGAGCCGCCGCATCGTCGCCGTAGTAATCGCGGCTGCGCGCGACGATGGTTTTCTCCAATGTCCAATGCTTCACCGCGCGCGCATAGTCGAGGGCGAGCGAGAGCGCGAAGGCGGTGCTGCTATGCACGCCCGAGCGCACTGGAAACTGCTGCCGCGGCAGCCAGCCGCAGAAACTCTCCGCGACAAACTCCTCCAGCGGCCGCACTGCGCGCGCCCAGCGCCGCGAATCGGCGCCTTTCGCCTCCCGCAGTTCGCCGGCCAGCCCGAGCAGCCACGCCCAGCCGTAGGGCCGCTCGAACGCGGCCCGGCCCGGCGCGTGGAAATACGCCAGCTCGGCCGCGAGGTTTTCCGCGGTGAGGTTCTCGTCGAGCGCCGCGCGGATTTCGCGGTTTTCCGCGAGGCGCGGGAACAGCCGGCGCAGTCGCGCGAGCGTCCAGTGCCCGTGCACTGCAGAGTGCCAGTCGTAGCAGCCGTAGAACGCCGGGTGCAGCGCGAGCGGCGCCTGCACGTCGACTGGGCCGTGGGCGAGATGCTGAAAACTGTGCGGCCACTCGCGCCGCACGCCGGCGAGCGCCAGCCGGGCGCACTGTGCCGCCAGTGTCGGAGTCAGCCGCAGAATTGTGCCGGATTGCATGGACTCAGTTGTTCGCGAGCCAGACCAGCACGAGCGCCACCGCGCCGGGCAGTGCCTGCACGAAGAGGATTTTCCGGTTCGCCGTGACGGCGCCGAAAATTCCCGCCACGACGACGCAACCGAGAAAGAAGACCTTCACGCCGAAACCCTCGTCGTCGAGGGCAAGCCCCCACACGAGGCCGGCGGTGAGAAAGCCGTTGTAGAGCCCCTGGTTCGCCGCGAGCGACTTCGTCAGCTGTGCCCGCTCCTCGGTGAGTCCGAACACGCGCCGGCCATAGGGCTTGGTCCAGAGAAACATTTCCAACACGAGGAAATAAAAATGCAGCAGGGCAACGAGGCCGGTGACCAGGATGGCGGCAGTGTTCATAGATTGACGGGAGCGGGGATTTCCGTTGCGCAGATTTAGCTGAAGGTGACGCCGATGCGAACCCAAAGCCGGCGCCGCCTCCGCACCTGCGGCGGGGATAATCGCCTTGCGCGCCTGACGGGCGCACGCTACTCCACGGCGCCATGAGAAAGTCGCGCCCAGAGGGAGTGGCTGGAGACGCGGGCAAACTGCCCAAGCGCCCGTTGTGCGCGCTAGCCGCGAGGGTTTTTCTGCTCGCCGTGCTGTGCGGCGGTCTCGCGAACCCCGGTCAGTCCGCAGAGTCCATCGGCGGCACCTACACGATTCAGGGCGGCAAGGGCGTCGTGACCCTGATCCTGCAGCAGGCCGCCGACGGCAAGGTCACCGGCAGCCTCAAGGGAGGCGAAACGACGTTCCTATTGAATGGCATTCCGCAACCGGACGGAAGCGTGGTTGGCACTGCTACCACCGAGCAGGGCCAATTCGCCTCCTATTTTCAGGCGGCGCACCTCGGGGGACAACTGGCGCTCGACCTTATCGGCGCGGATGCCACCGGCCGCCCGGACGCAGCGAAGAGGACGCGGCTCGCGTTTTCAGTGCCGGGCTCTGGCGCTGCGGCGTCGCCCGACAGCGGCGGCTTCACCGGCACTTTCAAGGACGGCGAACTTACTTTCGAAAGCCGGGCAACTGGCGGTGGCTACGCCGGCACGATCAACATGGGCGGGCAGAATTTCCCGTTCACGGCGAACGCCACCGGCGAGACCATGACCGGCACGTTCGAAACAAAGGATGGCAAGTTCGAATTCACCGCCATCATGCACGGTGCCAACCTGCAATTTGTCACCGGTGGCACGACCTACACTCTCGCGCCGCAGGCCGCCGCCCAGCCGCGCCCGGCGAATCCGCTGGCCAGGGCCGGTGGATTCAAGAACGCCGCTCCCGCGAAACCCGACGTTCCCGCGCTGCCGCAGGGCGGCCCCGGTGAGGGCGGCAACTGGAAGGTCTTCCAGCACGCCACCGGCCTGTCGATGTGTTACCCGGCCGATTGGACGCTCACTCAACTCCCCAATGCGGTGCAACTGGTGCCGCCCGATGTCGCCACCAATGCCATGGGTCCGGCCGAAGCCTATTTTGTGTTGGCTCAGGGCGCGCAGGGCGTCACTTTGCCGGATGATCCGCGCGTGATCCAGTATTTCAATCAGGAGATGGCGAAGTTGGTGCCGTTCCTGCGCCCCAGCGGCCAGGCGGAGCACTTGCGCACGGGGACCGCGCCGGGAATTTTGCTCACCTGGGAAGGCACGAGTCCGGCGGGTCTGGCGGTGCGCTCCCGCATGTGCGTGACGATACTCAAAGGCTACGCCGTGGCGCTCTTGGCGCTGGGTGACCAGACGCGGATCGCGGCCCGGGACTATACGGTGCGCGAGATCTTCGCCTCCTTCGCCGCCGGCGCGGGCGAACGCGACCCGCGGGTGGCCGGTGCCTGGAAATTCTGGAGCTATTTAAGCAGCGCCGATGGCCGTTTTGGCACCACCACCGACCGCCGTTTCAGGCTGCAGGCGGACGGCACCTGCTATTGGTCGAGTAGCGGAGAAAACTCCGGCACGTTCAAGGGCACGAACTCTCTCGGCGAAACCACCTGGACTGGCGGCGTGGCCGGTCGGAGCGGCGCTGGCCCCAAACGCGGGCAATGGTCCGCCGCCAACGGCTCGCTTTACGTGTTGTGGGGCGACGGCAGCGCCAGTTCGTGGGATTATCAGGTCACCGGGGCACCGGGCAATCGCCGGCTCATTCTCAAAGGCAGCGGAGCCAAGCCGGACGAGTGGATCGAGGGGAAGTGAGCGACCGGCGCAGTGGCGGAGATCGAAGCAGAGTCGAAAGCTCCAGTCCGAAGGTTACGAACGTGGGGCGTAGATTTTCTGCTCCAGATCGGCGCTGAGGTGACGGCGGAAGGTGGCGAGGTCTTTCACAGCGCGGAGCGCGACGAGCTGCCGCGCAAGGTTGCCGACCGCGGTGCCCTCGAGACTGAACGACACCACGGGAATCCCGGCGGCGTCGGCTGTGGCCTGGCAGAGCAGGCGGTTTTTCGAGCCGCCGCCGACCATGAGGATGCGGCGGAACTTTTTTCCGGTCATCCGCTCGAACGCGCCGATGGCCCCGGCGTGCCCGCGGCCGACGGAGTCGCAGATCAGCCGCGTGTAGCCGGCAAGATTTTTCGGCGCGGGTGCTTTTTTGCGTTTCAACTGCGCGTCGATGGCGGCGCGCATCGATTTCGGCGCCGTGAAGGCCGGGTCGGCCGGGTCGAGCAGCCCGGCGGGCGCCGGGAGTTTCTCGGCGTCGGTGATGAGTTTGTCCCATTCGGCCGGAGTCTGCGGGCGCGCTTTGAAATCGTTCATCGTCTGCTCAAGCAGGAAGAGGCCGACGACGTTCGTGAGCGGGCGGTAGCGGCCGTCGCCGGTGCGCTCGTTGGCGACGCGCGCGGCGAGCGCCTCGGCACTGAGGAGAGGAGTGTCGCTCTCGAAACCCACGAGCGACCAGGTGCCGGAGCTAAGGAAGAGGTCGCTGCCATCGGGCGAGGCCGGCATGGCGTCGTAAGCACTGGCGGTGTCGTGACTGGGCACGGCGATGACCTGCGTGCCCGCGAGTTCGGGCAGGCTGGTGACTTTGCCGAGCTTCGTGCCGGGCCGCACGGGCTTGGTGAACCACTGCGGCGGCACGCGGAAATGCGTGAGCGCGGCCTGCGACCAGTCGGGCGTGTGCACATCGAGGAGTTGCGAGGTGCTGGCGATGGTGAGCTCGTTTTCGGCGCGGCCGCAGAGGAGAAAATTAAAATAGTCGGGCAGGAAGAGACAGCGCGAGGCGAGGTCGGTGACCGCAGGGCAGGCGGCGACAGTTTCCTCAAGCTGGAGGGAAGTGTTGTAAAACGCGGCGGGGATGCCGGTGGCGGCGTAGATGCGTTCGAGCGCGGCGCGAGTGTTATTGAGGTGGCCGAGGCCGGCCTGCGTGCGCGTGTCGCGGTAGGCGTGCGTGGGGAAGACGAGCCGGCCGGCGTCGTCGAGCAACACATGGTCGCAGCCCCAGGTGTCCACGCCGACGGAGGCGATCCGGGCGCCGCGGGGTAGGGCGGCGACGGCGGCGCGCAGGCCGGTCCGCACCTCGTGCCAGAGCGTGCCGATTTCCCAGTAGGTCTGGGCGCCGAGCTCGCGGTAGTTGTTGGGGAAGCGGTGCACCTCGCGGAGGCGCAGGCGGTTTTTTGACCAGGCGCCGAGGATGACGCGACCACTGGTGGCGCCGAGATCGACGGCGGCGAGATGAAGGGTGGATGGCATGGGGATGAAAATTCGCCGGGCGGAGTTGTTTTCCTTGGCAAGAAACGGCGCGGGGCGCACCGTTTCCAATCCAAAAATGCTCAACGCCGAACGAAGTGCCGTCACAGGCCCGCGGGTGCAACTGATGGCCACGTGCCTCTGCGATGCGTTTTACGACGACATGGCGCGGGCCACGGTGGAGGTGTTGGAGCATGCCGGTTGCGCGGTGGAGTTTCCCGAGGCGCAGACCTGCTGCGGCCAGCCAGCCTTCAACGGCGGCGACTGGGCCGCCTCGCGCAAGGTCGTTCGCCACGCCGTGCGGACCTTCACGGGCGACGCGCCGGTCGTGGTGCCATCGGGCTCGTGCGCAGCGATGATGTTTCACGGCGCGGTGCTGGAATTCGAGAAGGAGCCGGATCTGCCGGCGGTCGAGTCGCTCGGCCGCCGCACGTGGGAACTCGCGGACTTCCTGGTCAACGGGCTCGGGGTGAAGGCGTGGCCCGGCCGCTACGACGCGAAAATCGCCTTTCACCGCTCGTGCCACACCCGGGGCACCGGCACCGCGGCGGCGGCGGTGCAGCTGTTGCGGTCGATCGCGGGGGTGACCGTGGTGGAGTTTGGCGAGGCCGAGCAATGCTGCGGATTTGGCGGGACGTTTTCCGTGGCGTTCCCGAAGATTTCCACGGCGATGGGCACGCTGAAGCTCGACCACGTGCGCGCCGCGCAGCCCGACGTGCTGGTCTCGGCGGACATGAGCTGCCTCATGCACATGGGCGGGCTCGCCGACAAAGCCCACGCGCCAATGAAGACCCAGCATCTTGCCCAAGTACTGCGCGATGCGTTGAAAAACAGCGGCCTCCTCTGACTCCCATGGTCACGGAAAAAATCGACCAGTTTGCGGCCACGCTGCCGGCGGAGAAGCGCCGCTCGGTCTACGAGAGCACTAAGGCGACGCACGAAAAGCGCACCAAGGTGCTCTTCGACCATTTTCCCGACCCCAATCGCCTCCGCTTGATCGCCGGCGAGATCAAGCAGCACGTGATCGAAAACCTCGACACCTACCTGCCGGCGGTTGAGGCGAAGCTGCAGTCCCACGGCGTAATAGTCCACTGGGCCGCCACCGCCGAGGCGGCCAACGAGGCCGTGCTCGGGATCATGCGCGCCCGCGGCGCCACCAAGATGGTCAAGGCGAAGACCATGGTGAGCGAAGAGATCGAGTTGGAGCCGTTCCTGAAAAAGCACGGCATCGAGGCGCTTGAGACTGATCTCGGCGAGTTCATCGTCCAGATCGACCACGACCACCCGAGCCACATTGTGCGTCCGATCATCCACAAGAGCCGCCGCGAGATCGCGACGAGCTTCGAGCGCGAGGGGCTCGGCGCCTACAACGACGACCCCGGCACGATCACGCGCCGCGCCCGCGAGTTTCTCCGGCAGAAATACCTGCAGGCCGATGTCGGCCTCACCGGCGCCAATTTCGTCTCCGCCGAGAGCGGCCGCATCGTCCTCGTGACCAACGAGGGCAACTCCCGCTTCTGCCTCGCCGCGACCAAGTGCCACATCGCGCTCGTCGGCATCGAAAAGATCCTCCCGCGCGACCGCGACCTCGCGCTCCTGCTCAATCTTCTCGCCCGCTCCGCCACGGCGCAGCAACTCACGGTTTACACGGAGTTCATTTCCGGTCCGAAGGCCGCCTCGCAACCCGACGGCCCCGAGGAGATGCACGTCATCTTCGTGGACAACGGCCGCACCGACGTCCTCGCCAGCGAGTGCCGCGACATCCTCCGCTGCATCCGCTGCGGCGCGTGCCTCAACGTCTGCCCGATCTACCGCCAGGCCAGCGGCCACGCCTACCGCAGCGTCTATCCCGGCCCCGTCGGGGCCGTGCTCTCGCCGCTGCTCGCGGGCGAAAAATTCCCCGACAAGGTCGACTTGGTGAAGGCGTCGAGCCTCTGCGGCGCGTGCAACGAGGTCTGCCCCGTCAACATCCCCATTCCCGACCTGCTCCTGCGGCTGCGCGACAAGGCCAAGCGCGAGGGCGCCCCGTCCTGCGGCACGCCGCCGATGGGCGCGTGGGCGTTGCTGGCCTCGCAGCCGACCGCGTGGAAGGCGGCGCTTTTCGGCGGCAAAGTGATGAACTATCTGCCGCTAAACCTGCTGCCGATTCCGGCGGCGCAGGCCTGGCTGAAGACCCGCACGCTGCCCGCCTGGCGCGGCGGTGAGTTCCGCCGTTGGCTAAAGAACCGCACCCGCTAAACCATTGCCCATGCCCACCCCAAAAAACTTCGAACCCTACATCGCCGATGAGACGGTGATGAAGGAATTCACCCTCCGCGCCGTGCTCACCGGCGCCGTCCTCGGCCTGATCTTCGGCGCTTCGTCGCTCTACCTCGTGCTCAAGGTCGGCCTCACGGTCAGCGCCTCGATCCCGGTGGCGGTGATCTCGCTCGCGATGTTTCGCGGCTGGTCGAAGGTCGGCGGCCGCGACTCGACCATCCTCGAAAACAACATCACGCAGACGGCCGGCTCCGCTGGTGAGTCGCTGGCCTTCGGCCTCGGCGTGACGATGCCGGCGATCCTCATCCTCGGCTTCGACCTCGAAATCACGCGCGTGATGCTCGTGGCGATCCTCGGCGGCCTGCTCGGCATTTTAATGATGATCCCGCTGCGCCGCGCGCTGATCGTGAAGGAGCACGGCGTGCTCAAATATCCCGAAGGCACGGCCTGCGCCGCTGTGCTCAAGGCCGGCGCCTCCGCCGAATGCCGCGCTGCGGCGTCGCCTTCGGCGCAGGCGGAGATGCGCGTTGCCGAGGCCGCCGGGCTCGGCGCGTCGCCCGGCGCGCGGGTGATCTTCACGGGCTTCGGCCTCGGGCTCCTCTACAAAACGCTCAACGTCGCCTTCAAGGGCTGGAAGGACGTGCCCGAGAAAATCTTCGGCGCACCGTTCAAGGCCGGCTCCGTCAGCGCGGAGATTTCTCCCGAACTGCTCGGCGTGGGCTACATCATCGGCCCGCGCATCGCCTCGATCATGTGCGCCGGCGGCGTGCTGAGCTACCTCGCGCTGATTCCGTTGATCAAGTTTTTTGGCGAATCCCTGCCCGGTCCGCTCGCCCCCGGCACGATTCCAATTTCCGCGATGGGGCCGAACCAGATTCGCGGCGCCTACATCCTCTACATCGGCGCGGGTGCGGTGGCGGCGGGTGGCATCATCAGCCTCATCCAGTCCGCACCGACGATCTGGCACGGGCTGCGCGGCGGCCTGCGCGATCTCGGCCTGTCGAAACGCGACGCCGCGGACGGCGAAGTGCCGCGCACCGACCGCGACCTCTCGATGAAATTCGTGGGCGTGGGCATCGTCGCTCTCATCGCCGTCGTCATGCTCTCGCCCTCGCTGCACATGAACCTGCTCGGCGCGTTGCTCATCGTGCTCTTCGGTTTTCTCTTCGTCACGGTGTCGTCGCGGCTGACCGGCGAGATCGGCTCCTCCTCGAACCCGATCTCCGGCATGACGGTGGCGACGCTGCTGTTCACCTGCCTGGTGTTTCTCTTCGTGGGCTGGACGGGCGGGCCCTACTACGTCACCGCTCTCTCGGTCGGCGCCATCGTGTGCATCGCGGCCTCGAACGGCGGTTCCACGTCGCAGGACCTAAAGACCGGCTTCCTGCTCGGCGCCACGCCGAAATACCAGCAGATCTCCATCCTCGTCGGGTCGCTGCTCTCGGCGCTGCTACTCGGCCCGATTCTGCTCAAGCTCAACGACGCCGCCACGGTCTATGTTCCCGCTGCTCAGGTCGCGCCCGCCGGCCTGCACACCGACGCCCGCAAACTCGCCACGCACGAGTCGCTCCGCGGCCCGCAGGCACGCGGCGACGCCCACAGCTACCTCATCTGGCAGAAGACCGACGACGTCGGCGGTCCCGCGGGCCGCTACATGGTGAACCAGTCTGGTGACGCCGTGTGGCTCGTCGATCCCGGCATCAATGGCGCCTACAGCATCCGCCCCGACGGCACCACGGTCCGCAAGTTCGACGCGCCCAAGGCCACGCTGATGTCCTACATCATCAAGGGCATTCTCGACCGCAAACTCCCCTGGGCGCTCGTGCTGCTCGGCGTCATGATCGCAGTCACGCTCCAGCTCTCCTTTGTGCCGGCGCTGGCGTTCGCGGTCGGCGTCTATCTGCCACTCTCGTCGTCGTCGCCGATTTTCTTCGGCGGACTTATTCGCTGGCTGGTGGACCGCAAGACCCGCCAGCAGGCCTCCCACGCGCACCTCGACGACGATCAGTTCACCGAGGAGAGCGACAAGAGCCCCGGCGTGCTTCTGGCCTCGGGCTACATCGCGGGTGGCGCGATCGCCGGTATCATCATCGCCTTTCTCGCCGGCGCGCTCGACAAGTTCGATGCTGCGCTGACGACCTGGTCCTCCGCGCACAATCCGTTCTTCGAGGGGCCGAACTCCGACGCACTCTCGATGCTGCCGTTTGTCGCGCTCTGCGTGTTTCTCTACGGCGTCGGGCGGGAGAAGTTTCTGAATCCACGGAAAACATGACCGCCGACCGCGAACAGATCCTCAGCCGGGTGCGCGCGGCGCTGGCGCCGCTGCCGGTGCGCGCCGCGTTGCCCGACTACGACGCCGAGCTGACTGTGGCGCGAAAGCTTCTCGGCGACCGCGATCTGCTCACCGTCTTCGCCGAACGAATCAAGCTGGTGAACGGTCTCTTGCTGACAGACGTCGCCGCGCTCGTCGGCCACCTGCGCGCCGGCGGCTGGATGCGCGGTTACTGCGACCCGTTGCTGTGGCCGCAGCTCGCGACGCATTTCGGGCCGGAGTTTACGGTGGAGACAGTGTTCGACCGCACGCGGGTGGACCATTTCGCGTTCAGTATCACGCGCGCCGTCGGTGCGATTGCCGAGACCGGCACCATCATCCTCAACGACCGCACGACCGCGAGCCGGCTCGGCGCACTGACGCCATGGGTGCACGTGACGGTGCTGGATCGCGCGGCGATTTATCCTGACCTGGGGCATGCCATCGCGGCGCTGGGCGACGATCCCAATGTGATCTGGGTCACCGGCCCGTCGAAAACCGCCGACGTCGAGGGTATTCTCATCGAAGGTGTGCACGGCCCCGGCCAGCAGATTGCGCTGGTGGTGTAGTCCAGCGCTACTCCTCGCCGTCCCAGTAATCGAGTTCGGCGATGCGGAAAAATTTCCGCGGCGCGCGCAGGCCCCACTTGTTCGAGTCAGGATAGTGCCGGTAGTCCACCGGTGGGTTGTCGGCGACGACGAAGTACAGTAGGTCGTCGGACGCGGAGGCGTTGCGGATCTGGTGTGCGTCGCCGGGCGGATGGAGCATCGCATCGCCGGCTCGCAGGTGATGCGACTCGGCGCTCGTGCGCATGGTTGCCTCGCCGCTGAGCAGGTAATACAGCTCCCACTGTGCGGCATGGGAGTGAAACGGGCAGCCGGTCTCGCCCGGCGCGAGTTTTTGCAGCTCAAGATCGAAGGGATGCCCACCGAGTCCAGTCGGCGCCTTGCGTTTCGCGCCAAGTGCGACTGAGAGCTCTTTGCCCCAACCGCGAAATTTCCCCTTGGGAGAGACAAACTCCTCCCAGGCGAGCGCGTCGGGGTGGACTTTTCGCTGTGCAAACGGCGCCACCGGTGCGGTGGACGCAGGCGGCGCAATTTTGATGTCAGAATGGCCCGACGGCGGCAGCGTGTCCTCGCCGTCAAAATAATCGGCCTCGGTCATCCGAAAAAACTTTCCCGGCGGCCGCAGGCTCCATTTGTTCGAGTCGGGATAGTGGCAACTGTCGACCGGCGGGTTGTCCGCGATGATGAGCACCTCGAGTTCCTGGGAGGGGCTGGCGAAGAGTTGGTGCGGCACGCCGGGTGGATGGAAAAATACCTCGCCTGGTTTTACCTCCGTGCGCGCCTCGCTCGTGCGGACGGTGCCCGAGCCGGCAAGCACGACGAACATTTCCCACTGGCCCACGTGCAAGTGAAACGGGCACACCGCCGCGCCCGGTGGGATGCGGCGAATTTGCAGGTCGAAGGGATGCCCGCCGTTCCACGTGCTGGCGTTGCGCACGCCGCTGAGCGCGAGCGAGACGTTGCGGAAGAACGAGTGGAATTTCTTCGTCGGCGAATGGACCTCCTCCCACGGCAGGTCGGGGATGTGGACCTTATGCATGGTGGTTACTGGGGAGGATTCAGACTACTTCGTTCACCACTGGATTCGTCAGCGTGCCGATGCGCTCGATCTCGATGGAGACGGTGTCGCCGGCTTTCAGGAAGACCGGCGGCTTGCGGGCGAAGCCGACACCGTGGGGCGTGCCGGTGAGAATCACCGTGCCGGGCAGGAGCGTCTTGCTGCCGCTCAAAAATTCGATCAGCGCCGGCACGTCGAAGCACATGTCGTCGGTGTTCCAGTCCTGCATTGTGCGGCCGTTGAGCGCGGTCTTGATGGCAAGTTTATTGGGATTCGGAATTTCGTCGCGCGTGACGAGCACGGGGCCGAGCGGGCAGAAGGTGTCGAAGCTCTTGCCCTGGCAGAACTGGCCGCCGCCCCAGCGCTGCTGCCAATCGCGCGCGGAGACGTCGTTGGCGCAGGTGTAGCCGAGGACGAAGTCGAGGGCGTTGACGCGGGTGGCGTTCTTGCAACGGCGGCCGATGACGACGGCGAGTTCGCACTCGAAATCGACCTCGGTGCTGGCACGTTTTTGCGGGATCTCGATCGGGTCGCCGGGGTTTTGCACGGTGTTGGTGCTTTTGAGGAACAGCATCGGCCACTCGGGGACGCCCTTGCCGCCCTCCTCGGCGTGCTTTTTGTAGTTCAGACCGATGGCGAGTATGTTCACCGGCGCGAGCGGGGCGAGGAGCTTGCCGGGGACCACGGCGCGGTCGGTGACGCGGAAGTCGCCGAAAATGTCGCCGGCGATTTTGCGGGTGGAGCCGTCGGCTTGGAGCGCGGCGTAGGCGGGGCCGCGGGAGGTGAGGTGGCGGAGGATTTTCATGGGGAATTTTATTGGTGTGATTTTAGGAAAGGTGCACGGGCACAATCTGCCCAGGCTTTGGGCGGCTGGCCGTGGCGCTGGCGGAAAAGCCGGTAAAAATGCGACAGGTCACCGTAGCCACTGGAGAAGGCCGCGCCGAGCACGGAGTGCTGTCCGTCGCGCAGCAGATTCGCTGCATGGACGAGACGCAGTTCGGTGAGCTTTTCCAGGAAGCTCCGTCCCGTGATCTCACGGAAGAGATTGCTGAAATGCCGCCGCGACATGCCGGCGCGCGCGCAGGCTTCCTCCAGGTTCCACGGTTCAAAAAACGTCTCAGCCATCAGGCGGGCAACGGCCTCTACCCGGCGCCGCGCCTGGTCCGCCGTGGTGGCCATGGGCAGGCGGGCGAGCGAGACGAGGATGTTGTCCGCTACAGCGCGGATCGCCGTTTCGCGTCCGAGCAACGCGCCCGCCTGCTCGACGATGCCGGCGCGCCAGAGGCTTTCGAAGCGGTGGCCCCAGGGGCGACCGGGTCGCAGAATGGCGGCGTGCCGGCCGGCGAGGGCGTTCCACAGTGCTTCGAGTTTGGCGTCGCGGGCGAGAAACGGTGGTGAAAAGCACAGCAGCAACAGGGTGGGCGGCTCGGTATCGGCGATCCGGTGGCGGGTGCCGCCGCGCACGCAGAGCACGGAGCCTGCGGGCACGGGGATGGGCTTGCCGCCGGGCTCCGCGTAGTCGGCGCGACCGTGCAGCACATAGATGATTTTGTGGAAGCTGTCGGCCCGTTCCGCCATCTGAAATCCCGGCGCGTGCACGCTCTCGGCAAACACGACACCGTGAGCCGGGAGGGTGACGGGGATGGGGCGAAAGACAGCCATAGCAGCGGAGTTGAACCGCCAGAGTGCCCGATTTACCAAGGCCTCCAAGCCCAAACCGCCAAGACGATGAGGCGGTATGTGTGTAGGATCGTTTCTCCCGATTACCCACTCCGTCCAATCCCATGGCCCATCCCCCGCATCCCGTTGCTACGCGCGCCGAAGTCGAAGCCGTGCTGCGTTGCTCCGCGTCGCGTGCGATGCCGCTGTTTTTGCCGGCGATCTACGAGCATAAGGCGTGGTTCATTGGCAGCACACCCTCGGCCATCTCGCGCGACGCCGGTTTGCTGACGCGGGCTTTGCTCGCTGAGTTCGAGGCCATCGGGCCCGACGCGCTCGCGGTAGGCGTGGACGTCTATAATCTTGAGGCCGAGGCGGCCGGCTGCCGGGTGACGTTTTACGAAGGGAACGACACCAGCATCCCCGGCATCAAGCCCGGCGACCACGTCATCCGCGTCGGCGACAATCTGGCGGCGGCGAAGGTGCCGAATCCGCTCCGCGACGGCCGCATGCCGGTGAACATCGAGGCGGCGCGGCGGGTGCGGCGGGAGCTCGGCGACGACTACTGGTTGCGCGGCGCGATCTCGGGACCGTTCTCGCTCGCGATCAACCTGGTGGGGGCGGAGGAGTTTTTCATGGCGTGCCTCGACGAGCCCGAGTGGGTGCAGGGGCTGCTGGCCTACTCGGGACGCATCGTCCGGGAATTTGGCCAGGCCTATCTCGACGCGGGTGCCGAACTGATCGTATTCGACTCGCAGGCGTCGCCGGCGCTGTTGTCCCCGCCGATGTATGAGGAGTTCGTGCTGCCGGTCACGCAGGAGCTGGCGGCGTGGGCTGCGGCGCAGGGCGTGCGTGATCTGCCGCTGATCATCGGCGGCAACACCACGCCAATCGCCGGCCTGCTCGCCCGCACCGGCTGCAACAACCTTCTCTGCGATTGCACCGCCGACTTCGACGTCTGGGCCGCCGTCTGCCGCTGCAAAAAAAAGGCGCTACGGCGCAATCTCCCGCCGCATCTTCTCGAGAAATCCACAACGGGCGAAATCTACGCCGCGGCTGCGGCCGAAGTCGCCCGTGGTCGCGATCTGCCCGGGTTCATCATGGGCACCGCGGTGATTCCATTTGGCACGCCCACTGAGAACATCCTCGCCGTCAAACGGGCCTGCCTCGACGCCGCCTGATGCGTACCTTGCGGGAAAAACTCGAGCAGTCGCCGGACTTCCTGATTGGCGTGGAGCTGGTCTCGACGCGCGGCACTGTCACTGAGCCGCGGGCGGCGAAGACCGTGGCCTTTGCGCGCGACCTCGCGGCGAACTCGCGGTTTGACTGGGTCTCCATCACCGACAACGCCGGCGGCCATCCCACGCTCGCGGCGCCCGCCCTTGGCGGGCCCTTGCGCGATGCCGGCCGCGAGGTGGTGATCCACCTCTCGTGCAAGGATTTTAACCGCAACGGACTCGAGAGCGAGGCGTGGCGGCTGGCGGGCGAGGGGTTCCGCAACCTGCTCGTGCTGACAGGCGATTATTCGGGCGCGGGCATCAGTGGCGGCGCCAAGCCCGTCTTTGACATCGACTCGGTCGGCCTGCTGTCGGTGCTCGGCCGGATGAACGCCGGGCTCGACGTGACCCGCGGCGCGGCGCGCCAGCCCGCGCGGCTCGCCCCCACGGGGTTTTTCCCGGGCGGCGCCGTGACCAATTACAAGCTGCGCGAGAACGAGGTCATCCCGCAGCTCCTGAAGATGGAGCGGAAGATCGCGGCCGGCGCGCGCTTTTTCATCAACCAGATCGGCTACGATGCGCGCAAGATGAACGAGCTCATCGCCTGGATGCAGCGCCGCGGGCACGGCGCGGTGCCGCTCATCGGCAACGCCTACGTGCTCACACCCGCGGTCGCACGGCTGTTCCGGAGCCAGCGGATTCCCGGGGTGGTTGTCTCCGACGAACTCGCCGCGGTCTGCGCGCGCCACGAGTCCAGCCCCGACAAGGGCCGGGCCTTTTTCCTCGAGCTCGCCGCCCGGCAGGTCGCGATCTTCCGCGGGCTGGGCTATCGCGGTGCCTACATCGGCGGCGTGCACCGCGTGGCGGACATCGAGCGCGTGCTGGAGATCGAGCGCAGCTTTGCCCCCGGCGACTGGAAGCAGTTCGCCCGGGAGCTCCGCTTTTCCCGGCCGGGGGAATTCTTCGTCTTTGCGGAGGATCCCGCGACGGGCCTGGCTGATTTGTCCCGGTTGCATCCCGACTACGAGGCGTCGCTGCGGGCGCGGCCCGCGACGCCCAACGTCACCTTCAGCTACCGGTTCGCGAAGTTCACCCACGGCCTCATGTTCACCCCCGGCAAGGGGCTGTGGAACCTGGGGGCGAAGCTCTGCGCCGGGGCGAAGGATCCGATGCAAGGACCGCCGCTGATGCATCCGATCGAGCATTTGGGCAAGAGCCTGATGTTTGGCTGCAAGGACTGCGGCGATTGCTCGCTGCCGGACATCGCGTTTCTCTGCCCCGAGTTGTCCTGTGCCAAGAACCAGCGCAACGGCCCCTGCGGCGGCACGCGCGACGGCAAGTGCGAGGTCGACGACTTCGAGTGCATCTGGGCGCGCGCCTACGACCGGCTCAAGCACGAGGGCCGCGAGGAGGAGCTGCTTGCCCACACTCCCGTCATCCAGGACCAGCGGCTGCGCGGCACGTCCAGCTGGGCGAACACGTGGCTCGGCCGCGATCATCTCGCAAAAAAAACCTCCGCGCCGCTTCCCCTCCAACCATAAGCCACTCCACGTCCCCGAACCTGACTCCCTTTATGAACCCACCGAAACCCACCAGCCTCGAAGCCAAACTCCAGCAGTATCCCAGCCCCGTCGAAATGCTGCGCCATGCCCCGGTCGGCGGCTATCAGTTTCCCGACAAACCGGAATATACCAACTGGCGCGACGAACAGGAGGCCTGGCAGAACAGCGTCATTCTTTTCGACCAGTCCTTCCACATGAAGGACGTCTACTTCGAGGGGCGGGATGTGAAGCGCCTGCTGTCCGACGTGGCGGTCAACACCATGAAGAATTTCGGCGCCAACAAGGCCAAGCAGATCGTGACCTGCAACCACGACGGTTATGTCATCGGCGACGCCATCCTCTTCGGTCATGCCGAGGAGAAAGTCAGCGTGGTCGGGCGCCCCTCGGTGCCGAACTGGGTCGAATTCCAGGCCCGCACCGGGAACTACGATGTCACGGTCACCCGGGACGAGCGCACGGTCAGCAACCAGGGCCCCCGCCTGATCTATCGCTACCAGATCCAGGGACCCAATGCCCTGGACCTCATCAAAAGCGTGCACGAGGGTCCGTTCCCGGAAATTTCGTTCTTCAACCTCGGCGACCTCAAAATCGTCGGACGCAAGGTGCGCGCGCTCAATCACAACATGTCCCGCATGGGCGGGCTGGAGTTGCACGGACCGGCGGACGACGGCGAGGCCGTGCTCAACGCGATCCTCGCGGCCGGCCCGAAGTTCGGCCTGCTGCGCGGTGGCAGCCGCTCCTACTCGACTGTTTCGCCCGAGAGCGGTTGGATCCCGTCCCCGATGCCCGCCATCTACGCGGGCGACAAGATGAAGCCCTACCGGGAATGGCTCCCGGCCGACGGCTTCGAGGCCAATGCCTCCCTCGGCGGCAGTTTTTACTCGCCCAAGATTGAGGATTATTACCAGACCCCGTGGGATCTGGGCTACGGGCGGCACGTCAAGTTCGACCACGACTTCATCGGTCGCGCCGCGCTCGAGCACCTCGAGAGGCAACCGCACCGCCGCAAGGTGTGGCTGCGTTGGAATAACGAGGATGTGCTGCGGATCAATGCCAGCCAGCTCCGGCCGGGCGAGCGTTACAAATACATGGAAATGCCGAGCGCCTACTACGCGATCCTGCCATTCGACAAGGTGCTGGTCGGGGGCCGGATGGCCGGCCTGTCCACTTACACGGTTTACACGGTCAACGTGCGCGGATGGTTCTCGCTAGCCATGGTCGATGAAGCCGTGGCCGATGGCACCGAAGTCGTGGTTGTCTGGGGTGAGGAAAACGGCGGTTCCCGCAAACCCAGCGTCGAGCGGCACGTGCAAAAGGAAGTGCGCGCCACGGTTTCTTACCAGCGACTCAACGGATAATCCTGAAGCGGCGCGACGGCGGTAATGTTTTGGCAATTTCTGCGTCGGGTCGGAGTTTGACGGCACGCACGAAAAGCGCGACCATGCGGGCATGAATCGTCGGATTCACAGGCCGGATGCACTGCCGCGGTTGTGGCAGCATGAATCCATCTGCGGCGGTTTGCGGCGGGTGTTGTTGCGCTGCTTGGAGCGCGCGGAGCGGACGATGGCGGACGAAAGCAGGGCTGCAGGCGAACGCGTGCATGAGGCGCGGGTCGCCTTGAAACGAGCCCGCGCGGTGTTGCGAATCGGCGATGTCTACGGGTTCGCGTGGACGAAGCTGGCCCGGCTCCGGCTGGCCCGCCTGGCGGGCGCACTCGCGGCGGCGCGCGATGCGGCGGTCGTCGCCGCCACCGCGCAGCATCTGGGACTAGCTACAGAAACAAAGGCGGCGGACGCCGGAATATCGTGGGTGTCGTGGGTGGAAAATCTCACTGCCGAGCAGCAGCGGCTGGCGGACTGCCCGTGGCCGGTGCTCACCCGGAATGACTGCGTCGCGGCGCTGGCGGAATCGGTTTGCCGGCTGCGCCGGCGGGAGCGGGCGGCGCGGCGCGGTGCGGCGGCCCGGCGGCTGCACGAGTGGCGCAAGACCGTGATCGTGCTGCGCGAGCAGCTGAACGTGTTGCGCCCGTTGCTGACGCCCGGGCAGCAGACCTACGCGCCACGGCTGCACCGGCTGGCTCGAAAGCTGGGCGCCGCGCAGGATCTGGCGCTGCTGATTGCCGCGGAGCGGAGCCGTGAGCCGAGTGCCGCGCGCAGTCTTCTGCTGGTGCGGGCCATCGTCGAGCGGGGCGAGATGGTCCGGCGCGTCCGCCGGCTCGCGCGCGGGCTGCCGAAGGCGCTGCGGCGGAAGTTTGCAGTGAGCGACCGAGCGACTTATTTCGTTTCCGCAAAGGCCTCCATGCCGACGCAGGAGCAGATGAGGTTGCGGTCGCCGTAAACGTTGTCCACGCGGCCGACGCTCGGCCAGAACTTGCTGACGCGGGTCGAGGGCGAGGGGAACGCCGCGAGTTCGCGCGAGTAGGCGCGCTGCCACGTGTCGCTGCACACGGCCTTCGCGGTGTGCGGGGCGTGCTTGAGCGGGTTGTCGGTCTTGTCGGCCTCGCCGGTCACGACCGCCTGCATCTCGCCGTGGATCGCGATGAGCGCGTCGCAGAAGCGGTCGAGCTCGGACTTCTCTTCGCTCTCGGTGGGTTCGATCATGAACGTGCCGGGCACGGGGAACGACATCGTGGGCGCGTGGTAGCCGTAATCCATGAGGCGCTTGGCGGCGTCATCGACCTCAAGGCCGTGTTTTTTCCAGGCGCGCAGATCGACGATGCACTCGTGGGCGACGAGGCCAGCGTTGCCGCGGTAGAGCACGGGGAAGAAGGCGTCGAGGCGGCGTGCGACGTAGTTGGCCTTGAGGATGGCGGTCTTGGTGGCCTCGGTTAGGCCCTCGGCACCCATCATGCGGATATACATCCAGGAGATGACGAGGACGGAGGCGGAGCCATAGGGCGCGGAGGAAACGGCGCCGGATATTTTCGAGTGGAAGACGTGGCCGGGGAGGAACGGCGCGAGGTGGGCGGCGACGCCGATGGGGCCGACGCCGGGACCGCCGCCACCGTGCGGGATGGCGAACGTCTTGTGCAGGTTGAGATGGCAGACGTCGGCGCCGATGTGGCCGGGCGAGGTGAGGCCGACCTGCGCGTTCATGTTGGCGCCGTCCATGTAAACCTGGCCGCCGTGCGCGTGGATGGTGGCGCAGATGTCCTTGATCGTGGACTCGAACACGCCGTGTGTGCTCGGGTAGGTGACCATGAGCGCGGCGAGGTCCGTGGCGTGGGTGACGGTCTTGGCGTTGAGGTCGGCGACGTCGATGTTGCCGTTGAGATCGCAGGCGACGGGGACGACCTTGTAGCCGCACATGGCGGCGCTGGCGGGGTTGGTGCCGTGCGCGCTCGTGGGGATGAGGCAGATGTGGCGGTGGCCCTCTCCGCGCGACTCGTGGTAGGCGCGGATGGTGAGGAGCCCGGCGTATTCGCCCTGCGAGCCGGCGTTGGGCTGGAGCGAGACGGCGGCGAAGCCGGTGATTTCGGCGAGCCAGGTTTCGAGGTCGCGGAAGAGCCGGGCATAACCGCGCGTCTGCTCGGCGGGGGCGAAAGGATGGAGTTTGCCGAACTCTGGCCAGGAGACGGGAAACATTTCGCTCGTGGCGTTCAGCTTCATCGTGCAGGAGCCGAGCGAGATCATCGAGTGGCAGAGCGAGAGGTCCTTGGCCTCGAGCCGCCGGATGTAGCGGAGCATCTCGTGCTCGGTGTGGTGGCGGTGGAAGACGGACGCCGTGAGGAAATTGCTGTGGCGCGCGTGCAGGGTCGGGAGATCGGAGGACAGAGGACGGAGATCGGAGGACAGAGCTGCGGTCTCGTTGAAGCAGGCGAGGAGCGCCTGCACTTCCTCGACGGTGGTGGTCTCGTCGAGCGCGAGGGCGACGGTGGTGGCGTCGACGGGGCGGAGGTTGAATTTTTTCGCGGCGGCGGCAGCGTGGACGCGCGCGGCGGCGACATTGCCGACGGTGAGCGTGTCGAAGACGGGCTCTGCGTTGAGCTTCACGCCGAGTTTCACGAGGCCGTCGGCGAGGAGCGCGGTGAGGAGTTTCACGCGGCGGGCGATCTGGCGCAGGCCGTCGGGGCCGTGATAGACGGCATACATCGAGGCCATGACGGCGAGGAGCACCTGCGCGGTGCAGATGTTGGACGTGGCCTTGTCACGGCGGATGTGCTGCTCGCGGGTGCCGAGGGCGAGGCGCATGGCGGGGTCGCCCTGGGCGTCCTTCGAGACGCCGACGAGGCGGCCGGGCATCTGGCGTTTGAAGATATCCTTGGTGGCGAGGAAGCCGGCGTGCGGGCCGCCGAAGCCCATCGGCACGCCGAAGCGCTGGGCGGAGCCGACGGCGACATCGGCGCCGAATTCGCCCGGGGCGCGTAGGAGCGTGAGCGCGAGCAGGTCGGCGGCGACGATGGTGAAGGCGCCGGCGGCGTGGGCGGCGGCGAAGAATTGCTCGAAATCGTGGATCGAGCCGGTCGTGTCGGGGTATTGGACGAGGACGCCGAAGCAGTTGGCGTCGGGTGCGAAGGTGCGGTGGTCGCCGACGAGCACCTCTATGCCGAGGGGTTTGGCGCGGGTCTTGACGATGTCGATGGTCTGCGGGTGGCAGGCGGCGGAGACGAAGAAACGGCGGTGCGTGGCGGCGTCGCCTTCCTTTAGGCGGTGGCACATCATCATGGCCTCGGCGGCGGCGGTACCCTCGTCGAGCATGGAGGCATTGGCGATCTCAAGGGCGGTGAGGTCGCAGACCATCGTCTGGAAATTGAGCAGCGCCTCGAGGCGGCCCTGCGAAATTTCGGCTTGGTAGGGCGTGTAGGCGGTATACCAGCCGGGGTTTTCGAGGATGTTGCGCTGGACGACGCCGGGCGTGGCGGTGTCGTGGTAGCCGAGGCCGATGAAGCTGCGGAAGACTTTGTTTTCAGAGGCGAGCGAGCGGAGTTCGGCGAGCGCAGCGGTTTCGCCGAGGGCGGCGGGGAGGTGCATGGCGCCCCGGCGGATGTGCGGCGGCACGGCAGTGTCGACGAGGGCGTCGAGCGAAGGCTGGCCGAGCAGCGCCAGCATGGCGGCGGTGTCGGTGGCGTCGGCGCCGTTGTGCCGGCGGGCGAAGGAGTCGGTGGGTGCAAGGAGGTCGCGGGACGTTAGCATGTGGCGACGGTAGGGCGCGGGGAGGGGTGCGCAACCGCGATTTGGCTGCACGCGGGCAATTAAGGAATTGTTTCCGATTGGAAAGCCCGTCTGTTTTCAACGTGTGGCCAGCCCAATGAAACATTACCGCTCACGGGCGGAGCGCGCGGCATTTATCGACCTGTGGCTGGCGGAGATTTACCCGCAGACGCCGGTGCCGCTTGAGCACAAGGACGCGTTTACGCTGCTCATTGCGGTGCTGCTCTCGGCGCAATGCATGGACAAGCGCGTCAATCTGGTGACGCCGGAGCTATTTGCGCTTGCGGACAATCCGGCGGCGATGGCGGCGGTGCAGGTGGCGCAGATTCAGGCAATCATCCGCCCTTGCGGGCTTGCGCCGCAGAAAGCGAAGGCAATCTCGGGGCTCTCGCGGCTGCTGCTGGAACGGCACGGCGGCGCAGTGCCGCGAACTTTTAAGGAACTGGAGGGGTTGCCAGGCGTGGGTCACAAGACGGCGAGCGTGGTGATGGCGCAGGCATTTGGTGTGCCCGCGTTTCCGGTCGACACGCACATCCACCGGCTGGCGCAACGCTGGCGATTGAGCAGCGGGCGCAGCGTGGAGCAGACGGAGGCCGACTTGAAGAAACTGTTCCCCGAGGCGCACTGGAACCAATTGCACCTGCGGATCATTTTTTACGGGCGTGAGCATTGCACGGCGCGCGGTTGCGGCGGCGCGGTCTGCGAAATCTGCCGCACGCTGTTTCCATCGCGCCAGCGCCCGATCGCCACGCGAAAATAAAACAAGGTTGATTTGGCTCGGGTCGCCGTTAACGGTCTGCCTCCCATTTTGGACGCTTAGCTCAGTTGGTTAGAGCACTAGTATCACACACTAGGGGTCCCCGGTTCGAGCCCGGGAGCGTCCACCACCTTTAGGGCTACGAGGGAGAGTTACCTCTGAGAGACGGCCTCCAATGTTTCTCATTGCATCTGGATGTGCTCGGTTTTACGCAGATGGATACAGATGAAAAACGCAGATAGCGAGCAGATTGAAAAGAAGCGTCGGAAGCGGAAGATAAAGCCGCGTCCGTGTGTCGCCCGGACGTTGCCTCCGGGGATAACCCTGCTAGCCATCCGGCATGGCGCCAACAAGCCCTTCGGCGTGCAATGGATCGTAGGTGACGATCGCCCACAGGCCTACTTCGCGACGACTGGTGAGCTCGTCGTAAAAATAGACGAGCTGCTCGAGGCAAGGAGGGAAGGAGAGATTGCTCTTGTCCCATCTCGTGCAGACATCGCGTCGTGGCGCGAATTCAAGCGTGCGATCGGCGATACCCCGCCCCACGAAGTCATCGCTGGATGGATGGCCTGGAGGGATACACACGCACCGAAGAAGAGCGGCCTGAAGGTGTCTGCCGCGGTCGCGGACTACATGAAGCTGCAGTTGGACAGATTGAACAACAAGCCTGACAGGCTACTCGAGCCAAGCACGTATTCACAGAAGCGGCTTAAGCTGACGCGATTCGCTGATCGGTTCGGTGCGAAGTTGCTAGCTGACGTGACCGGGCCGGAGATCAAGACCTGGGCGATCGAGGAGTTGCCCAAGCTGCTCGGCATGGCGACGGTGAGCCGCGACTTCATCAAGGATCATATTAAAAAGGCGTCTGAGCTGTATCAGCATTACCGCAAAGAAGTCCCAGATAACCCCACAAAGACAATCGAGCTCGGTAAGGATACCCGGGAAAAGCCGGACGCGATCGCGGCATCCAAGTTGCTTGGACTGCTGCTTTATGCACTCGAGAACGACCGGGGGACGCTATGCCGACTGACATGTGAAGTGTTTGCTGGGGTGCGGCCATCGACCGTCGCAAGACTCATGCGAGAGGATATCAATCTCGTATCCAAGAGCCTGACCATCCGCAAGCGTGCGATCAAGACCGTGACGCGGCACTACATCACCACCATGCCCCCAGTATTCTGGGAGTGGATGCAAGCAGGGTGGGACCACCCGGACGCATTCCATAGCGAGATAAAGTCTGACTGGATGCACCGGAAGACCCGGCTGCTGATCGCGGCGCGTATCCCGATACCGCGCAATTCGCTCAGACACGCGTTTCCTTCTTACCATGTCGCGGTCAATGAATCTGCCGACAAGACCGCCCTAATCATGTGCCACGAAGGGGCCAAAATGTTGTGGGACCGATACGTCGGTAAGGCTGACAAAGGCGATGGGGAGCGGCTGTTCAGCGCGACTCCGGCGAACGTCCGGACTCTGATCGATGAGCAGCTAGCAATCGAAGACATTCGGCTTCGTGCATCCCCCACTTCTCTGCCTCCCTGATGTGTATCATCAGCGGTGACCCGACCGCTTTGATTTTGCGTTGGCGGTGATATTTAGTCACGATTGTTGAGGTTTTGCGGACAAGCATCCCAAACTCGACGGCGTCGCAGAGGGGGTGGTCGAGGGGGACATGATGAGGAGATGGCATGTCCACGATAACAATAGGCGATCGTCTTCATGGACTGGCCTAGGCAGGCAGCGAGTCGGTGCGGGCAGTGCGGAATAGGAGGGTGAGCAATAAGTAGCGGGATCGGCGCGGGCGGCGACTGCTCAAAGATGTTCGGGCTTGTGCTAATGCCGGACTTGGCAGACACCTACACGGCCACCGCGAGCAACGCGCCCACGAGCTACAACGCCACCGGGCTCCCCTTGGGCCTCGCGCTCAACTCCACGACCGGCGCCCTCACCGGCACCCCCACCACCAACGGCCAGTCCACGGTCACGCTCACGGCGACCAATGCCGCCGGCACGAGCGCGCCCTTCACGCTCACGGTCACGGTGGCGCCCTCCGCCGCGACCTCCGTGATCAACAGCGCGACCAGCGCCTCGGTGGTCGCCGGCGGCAGCCTGTCCTATCTCATCAGCGCGACCAACTCGCCGGTGAGCTATAACATTTCCGCACTGCCCGCCGGGCTCACCGCCAACGGCGCCCAGGGCCTCATCAGCGGCATCCCGACGGTGCCCGGCACCTACCCGGTCAGCCTGAGCGCCAACAACCTCGCCGGCACCGGTCCCGTGGTGGTCCTGACCCTGACCGTCTCGGCCAGCGGCGGCACGCCCACGCCCACGCCTACCGGCTCCCGGCTCGTGAACATTTCCACGCGCGGGCAGGTTGGCACGGTCGACAACGTCCTGATCGCGGGCTTTGTCATCACCGGCTCCACCTCGAAGCCCGTGATCATCCGCGGCGTCGGCCCGGCCCTGGCCACCTACGGGGTCAACGGCACCCTGCCGGATCCCCAACTCAAGCTCCAGCTGCAGAGCGACGGCAGCCTGGTGACGCAGAACGACAACTGGGCCACCGCCGGCACGGCCAGCACCATCATCGCCGACTCGAACCGGGTGGGGGCCTTTCCGCTGACTAGCGGCTCGCTCGATGCGGTCATCTACACGACGCTGGCCCCCGGCCGCTACACGGCGACCCTCTCCGGCAACGGGACCGTCAACACCGGCGTCGGCCTCGTGGAGGTCTACGACAACACCGTCACCCTCGACAGCACCTCGCCGCGACTGGTGAATATATCGACGCGCGGCATCGTCGGCACCGGCGACAACGTCATGATCCCCGGCTTTGTGATTACCAGTGACCAGCCGAAGCAGGTGCTCCTCCGCTGCGTCGGTCCGACCTTGGCCAACTATGGCGTCTCCGGCACGCTGGCTGATCCGGTCATCGCGCTCAACGATGCCAAGGGGAACGTCATCTTCCAAAATGATAACTGGGGCTCCGCGGGCGATTCGGCCCCGATCATCAGCGCCTCCAACACCGTGGGCGCCTTCCAACTCACGGCCGGCAGCAAGGACTCCGTGCTCCTCGTCACCCTCCAGCCCGCCCTCTACACCGTCACCGTCAGCGGCGCCAACAACACCTCCGGCGTCGCCCTGGTCGAGGTTTACGAGGTGGGCAATTGAATTGAGCGGTGAGCAAGAAGAGAGCGACGGACCCCGGGAGGACCCGGGGTCAATCCCTTGGGCGAGGGAGTGGGCTGGGAACTGCCTCGTCGCTTCGATTCCGTCCACCCGCTCCATAGGTAAAATAGGTTAGTGCAGCAGAAATGCAGCAAAATTGACCCTTTTTTCGCCCTAATACGGGCCGTGGTTCGCCGTGAAACTCTGTTGATTGATTCTGGGACGCTGCAACAATGGCCGGCCCGATGAGTTGCTGGCCGCCCATCAGAATGGCAACTCATCTTCACCCTCCTGCGTTTCCAGTATGGGCCCGAAAGGCACGTTTTCAATGCCGTCGTTGGTGTCATCGCAACGATCAACCAACTCCTCCAACCGTGCGCGTAGAACATTCATAAGCGGCTTTGTTGGCATTCCTGTCGTAAGCGATTTCTCCCATTGCTCCAGTTCCTCGCCACGTGCATCCTTTGATCGCAGACGAGTGACCAACTCCATATACGCAGAAGGTATTGCGGCTTCGTGAACATGATAACTTTCCTCTGCCACCTCCGCGGTCCACCAACGTTTATAGTGACCATAGTTAGGCGGATCCAAGCGGAGGCTCAATCGCAGCAACACTTTTGATGAGCAGTTACACCAGCAAAACCGACGACTGTTTACGCATTGCTTCGGCAAAGGATCCGGCATCTGCCCGTAAGGTTTAAGTATCCAATAATAGGGTGGCGGCGTTGAGGCGATATGCTTTGCGCAAGCGATCAGAGAATCGGCGATCAAGTCTGCATGCTCCGCAATGAGTCTCTTTCTCTCAGTTCTTCCATTCCTAATCAGGCGCAAATCGAGAGTCATTTCGCTGTGCCCAAGCCTCACCTCATGCTTCTGCAATTCTCTCAGAGTTGAACCCTGACTCGCCACAGCATTCCTCTTAGACGCACTTCCTTGTCTGCGAGCACTTCGTATTCCCGGAGCGACCCGGTCCAAAATACGCCGCACCGTTTCTCTGCACATCGAGAACTCCCTGGCTACTCGCGAGACGCTCTTCAGTGCTAACCATCGCTGATAGACTTCGGCGTCTCTCCCCTGATGACGCTCCCGTCGATCCGCGTAGCCAGATGCAACATCGCCCGCATCTTGCCATTTGTAGATCCAACCACGCGATACCCCACACCTCGAGCAAGCCGCCTCTACAGATAATCCATCCTCTCGTAGCCGATTCCAACTCTTCAGCGCTTCCTGACGCCGCTCAGGCGTCCACCGCTTTTTACATATCGCGGTCACAGCGCTAACGCCGCTTTCCGCTGACACGATCCGATCTGAACATACCTCATCCACAATTATTCCACGATATATGCCAGTCGCCCTAACAGGCAACACAAGTCGAGCGAAATTCTTCTCTATACTGATCCCGTATCTCTTGGCCTATGCAAAACGCCAACGAATACACCTGCACTCACACCACAAACCGGCAGAACAGCACCATCACAGCTCCTCTATCTATTAGAATGAGCTGCTCCACCACATGCCCTGCCGCCTCTCAACCCGCCCAAGAGCATTCCAGTCGCCAAGCGACGACCCGCTCCCCCAAGCCATTAGACACTTGGTATCAGGCACTTCCTGAAGACAAACAGCACAACCTCCAAACACAAGACAACCTCAATTACTGCCACGCCAGCCTCTATCGCAAACTCGTTAGCCTCTCATATACTTATAGTTGCAACAGCGGACTTCGTCGGTTCCACACCGCCGATGAAGCGCAAGCCATCGCACTCGACGAAATCTGGCTTTCCCTCGGTAAATACGACCCCAGCCGAGGCATCACCCTCAGCAATTTTCTGCTCAACCGAGTCCATGCCCGTCTCCGCTGCCCCAGGAAACCCAATCTCGCCCAAGGGCGCCTTTTTGGTGACACGAGCTTCCCCTACACGCGTTTCAAGAAGCGTCCCGACGGCGCCGCGCCCATACGCAGACGCAATCCCACATTCGTCTCCCTAGACGCTGCGGTCGTAGCTAACGAGGCCTCCTTCGCCTCCACGGACACCGGCACGTCCCAAGTTTCGGATCCGAGCACTATCGCCGCGGCTGCGACCGCAGCTCTTTCCCCCGCTGCCCACCATGCCTTGCTCCAGCTTCCTTCCGTGTGGGGGACCAAGCATGCCACGCTTACCCCCTACTATATTACAAGGGCGTGCGCAGCCGCTGGCCAAGCCCACGCCACCAAGGCCATTACCGCCGAGCTCCTCGCGATGCAGGGCGCAGCATCTAACGAGCTCGACCGTCTGTCCGCCTAGCCACCATTGGCCCCTCCGACCCACGAGGGGCCATTTTCTTCAGGCCCTTTTACATCTTTTTCTGAAATTTCCAAAAAAATCGCCAGATAGCGCCATACAATGACTATGAACCTCATCGACCACCGCCGCCTAAACCTCGCAGCCGCTCTCGCTGCTGCTGCTTTGATTCCAGACGCAATATCTCCTCTGACCCAAGCAAAAGACCTATTCCGCAATCACGGTCTAAAAACGGCTCAGCAATATGCCATCGCTCACCGTGTCTACCCCCACTTTGCTGCGTGGCACGGCAATCGCCGGTCTCAGTCACACCCACCGAAATCCCGTGGGCTGACTGTGCGAGACGCCCGACAGCTGGAATTCGTCCTCACAGGAGAAACCAGCGACTCGGACTAACCATCGCATTCATCACGCTTCTGCTGCGCGACCCGAGCCTGCGCGAAGGCCGCAACAACTATCAATAGCTAACTGCGCCAGTTTCTCCTCGGACAACTCACATGAATCAAAACGAGCCATTTACACCTTACCTTCCAATTGTTCTCACCGAGCTAGATCGTGCTGACAACCTAATCTTACATTGCGTGCTCGTGCTCAGTCAGACCTACGACGCAACCACCGGCTACCCACCTGAAAAACCAAAAAAATCGCATGCCATCACTCCTCGCACAGAGTCAATTGGGCCTGATCTGGAAAAACATTATCGCTCGCTAGAGCAGGTCATGTATCTCCTCGCCCCAGACGTGGAAATCAGTCCGTGTGCTTTTTCGAGTTCCAAACGAGCCGATTTTATCTGCGCATTCCGACGAATCGCGCTCGAAGCCCGCCTCAAGTCCAGTAAACCCCGTCTGCGCAAGGCGACCAACCTCATGGAAGAAGCCTTGGCAAAATTTCCTTACGCGCTCACCAGCTACACACTGGAAGTCGCACCAGCTATTCCGGCGAAAGCACAACTGTCGCGGCTCGCCCGACTCGTGGCAAAGGCAGGGAAGGGCTCCTCCCTAGCACAACAATCAGCCCTGCGTATAGCTGCGGACACCCTGCTGGCCTTTGGAGCCACACCAGTGACCCTGGAGGCCCCGCTTGAGAGATCTATATCGACAACTTTACCCAAGAAATCCCCACCGATCATGCCGATGGTCGCACTCTCCCCCGTCAAAAATGCTCAGCACATCCAACCTATGCCATCGTCGCAATTTCTCACTTTTCTCACAAGACGACAAAGGACCATCCTGGATTACTGCACTTCGCTTGCGCAAATCTTCTTCGACACAGAGCGAAAGCCCTCTCCCATCAAGCCTCGGTTGTATCCCTTGCTCTGCGCACCCACCGGTGCAGGCAAGAGCGCCTTGGTCAAGGAAATCGCACACCGTATCAACGCTCATTACTTGCGAATTCAACGAGGGGACTTCGTCCCACAACACACAAAAACGCGCTCCACACTGTTTCAGCTTTTGGATACACTGGTGGCCCAGCCTCGCCGGCGAATGATTTGCCACCTCGACGAGCTTGATAAATATGTTGTTGCTGCAGGCGGCGCCGCTCCCGTTCAGGAGTGGTCAGCAGGAATTTGGAATGATATTTTTCTGCTGGTCGAAGGTGCGGCCGAACTGCCGTATGAAGATTATCTGCTGTGGCCGGATCGGGTAAAGCCGCAGGACTCCGATCCCATCACGGTCGCATCTCTCCGGAAGGCCGTGGAGCAAAGATTATTTCTGATCGGTTCCGGCACTTGGCAGGCCGTTTTCGCTAAGAGTTGCGAACCAACAATAGGGTTTACAATATCCGAGCCGAGCGAAGTGACCGCGGCCGATATTGTTAACTCAAATCAGGTGAGTCCCGAGCTCCTCGCAAGATTTCATTCCCGGTTGCAGATCATGACGTATCCAGAGCACGACGAGATCCTCCAATTGCTGGAAGCCACCGGCATTAAGGAGCTCGCCGACAAACTGGAATATCGACTACAAAAGCAGGATCTTGATTTCACGCGTGGCGGGTTTCGCGTGCTTGAG
The DNA here is from genome assembly GCA_903877135.1 of uncultured Opitutia bacterium. GTDB lineage: Bacteria > Verrucomicrobiota > Verrucomicrobiia > Opitutales > Opitutaceae > CAIRCN01. Next base: position 4,258 of record CAIRCN010000010.1, on the reverse strand, counting down.
ACACTCTATACCCGTCTGCTTATGATAGAGCAAACGGTAGTCCCGGTCCATCCGGGCATTCTCGATCCGCACTCCTAGTCATTCGGTCCGTTTTCCTCTGCGGGAACGGCCTGAGAGAAACGGTCACCAAAAATCGGTTTTTTTGGAAAAATCCAAAAAAGACTGCGGCTAGGCCCATTACTATGTGAGACCGGCCTATATTTGGCACGGCTCCACGCCTGAAAAATTTCACCTTAGTGGTGAAGCGAAAATTGGTTCCAAAGGCACCCAGCTTGGGCGCGCTTCTGCCCGCTTATGATCAACCGCACCATCAACCATCCCGCGATGTTCTACTACTCCAACAACCGCCAACCGATTCCGATTTCAGCTCCCATTGCCAAAGGAGGTGAAGGCACCATTCATGAGCTTGCCGGCCACCCGACCAAGCTCGTGAAGGTTTATTCCAAACCGCTCACCAGTCTCGCCCAAAGGAAACTTCAAGCGATGGTTAGCCATCGCACATTGGCTGGGCATAGGCGCCTCGCCTGGCCCGAAGCCGTGGTCTTAGACGCGCAAGGAAATGTCGCCGGCTTCGTCATGAAAAAGGTCCCCGGAATTCCCCTTGTGCCGCTGACAGCCCTTTGCCTCCGCAGCAAGGAACTGCCTCATTTCACCCAGTTTCACCTATGCCGCGTCGTGCATGACATGGCGGCTGGTTTGGATGTTCTGGCCAAGAAACGGGTGTATCCGGGCGACATCAGCATGAACAACTTTCTGATGGACCCGACCACCGGAGAGGTCTCTTTTATCGACTGCGACAGTTTCCAGATCCCTACCGGCACCGGACAAGCTCCCTTTCTCTGTCCCGTAATGACCCCCGAGTTTCAGCCGCCGGAGCGCCTAAATCGTGATGCTGCGGCTACCGCCATCACTGAGGCACAAGTCACTTTCTCAATGGCGATTCTTGCTTTCATGGTGCTCACCGCGGGTGGCCACCCTTACCAAGTTTATGGCGGCGAATCGCCCGAGGCTAATATCCGAGCCGGGCGGCATTTCCTCGGTGGCAAGGGCTGTGCAACCGGGGCCACGACTCCAGAGATATTCGCACGCTACTGCTCACTATCCCCCTGGGTCATGAGCCTGTTCAAACGAACCTTCATCGGAGGCCACCTGCAACCTTCCGAACGTCCCCAACTCGAGGAATGGATCAAAGCCGTCAAGGCCTTTGGCCAATCACTCGAGTTCAAGGCGCCATCTGTTGCCACCAGATAACTATTTTCCATTCCAAGCTTGTTACATCTTACCCATGAAAACGTCCCCAACATCACAATCGCATCTCAACGCATCGAGTCAGGCCCTGACTCTTGCCACCGTCTCCGCCGGAAGTTCCGACGGTATTGACCACGTTAACAATCCACATCCCCGGTGTCCATGTGCGATTCTAATGGATACCTCAAGCAGCATGGCCGGCACCCCCATTGGCGAGGCTGCAAAAGGGCTGGATCAATTCTTTAAGGAAGTTGCCGCCGACAGTGTTGCGTCACTCAGGCTTGAAACCCTAGTCTTGGGATTCGGCGGTGACGTTCGAGAGATCGTTCCGTTCGGTCAGAAAGTGTCTGTAAGCTGCAATGAAGGCTTGGGGCTGCTAGCTGACGGTGATACCCCGTTAGGTGAAGCCGTTACCTCTGCCATCAAAGCAATCGAATCCCGGCGCAGTGACTATCTAGCCAACAATCTCGGGGCGTATAACCCTTGGCTAATCATCCTCAGCGACGGATACCCTACTGATACAGGCTGGGAACAAGCGGCCGATCGTCTACGCCTCCGCGCGGTGGACCACGGGTGGAATGTGATCAGTGTGGCGATTGGGGAAAACGCGAACGTCGGAGCTCTGCAAAGGTTTAGCAGGCTCAAGGTGCAGCGTCTCAATGGCCTGCGATTTGCCGAGTTCTTCAGCTGGTTAAGCGACTCTCTCAAGATTGTCAGTCGCTCCAGCACCAGCGCTCAGAATCTCGCCGTGCCTCCCACCAACTCATGGTCATTCAACGCCTGAACATCATGCCAACCTTCAAGCTCAATCCAGCAGTTGATCCATTTGCCGCCGACTCGACCAAGGACTTAAGCTGCCCTTGGTCTCACGGGGCTTTGCGCACCATCGGAAGTGAACACTTAAGGCGTCAGATCCCTTGCCAGGACGCGGCACTTGCCGAGACGAACAGCCGGCCCTTCGCCGTCGTGTGTGATGGTAGGGGCAGTGCAAAGTTATCGCACCATGGTTCCTTGGCTGGTGTCACCGCGATCAAGCGGGCGGTGCGGGTGCTTGAGCCCATGATAGCCGATTGCCTGGATTGCGCGGAGAGCTCAACGGCCGCTGACGCTTGGGATCGGCTCGCCGTTGTGCTCCTCCGCTGGCTCATGGACGAGCAGTTGGCACTCGCTAAAACGCACACCTGTCCGCCAGAGCAGTTCGACTTCACCTTGGCCGCAATAATCGTGGGATCAAAACACGTAGGTTGGGTGCAGGTGGGCGACAGTTGCTTGGCGGTCCAACGCAGCTCCACTGTTTCGCTGGTTGCAAAACCACAGCGCGGGGAATGGGCCGGCCAGACAGAATTTGTGCGCCCTAGCTCTCGCACCAGTGCCGTTGCCCTTCGTGGCCTAATCCCCGCCAGCGGCGTGACTGGGCTCGTTGCATTTAGCGACGGCGTTGCCGCCAAACTCGTCAATGCCCTGACTGAGGAGCCGGCGCCAGGTATTGGTCAGATCCTCGACCGGCTTGCCTCCGCCAGTTGGTCTGATGAGCAGTTGCAGGCTTATCTGGAAAAGCCATTTTGGCTGGAGGGTGGTGATGACGACCGTTCGATTGCATACTTGGTGAAAACACCGACGGACATCGTTCCCATTCTGGATGAGGGGCCAGTTCAATCCAGCGACCTCAGGCCCGCCGCCGCAACCGCTACATCGCCGGGTGAGTTTCCATTTGCCGATGGTATAACCGAGCCGTGGCAAAATCAAAAAGCCCGGATGAAGTCAAAGAAACGCAAGGCCAGGTAGAGGTCGCGGCGCCTTCCTCCGCAGACTTTGCTAAACTGCCTAATGCCGCCCACCGCCGGACCCTTCCCGCGGTGGGTCGACAACCCATCAATGACACATGCGCATACTCCACGTTAGCGATCTCCACTTCCACCAGCCGTGGTTTGACTGGGTGATCAAGATCGCCCCAAACTACGATGGTGTCTGTCTGACAGGCGATTTGATAGACGGGTTTTCAATGAGTGTTTCGGTCGAACACCAAAGTGAAGTAATCAACCGTTGGTTGGCTGGCCTTCAATTCCCTATTTTTATTTGCTCAGGGAATCACGACTGGTCGCCCGACAAGCGGCCCTCGTTGGCTGGCACGAGCTTCTTGCATTGTAAGAACCCAGCAGTGCGGACAGATGGAACCGACGAGCTGTTTATGGGACACCGCTTTGTTTGTGCCGCCTGGGGTGAACCGGTAGACAAAATAAGCGGAATCGAACCAGTCGTGCTCCTGTCGCACGTTCCACCAGCAGAAACACGTTTGGCTGTTTGCGATGCCGGAGATTTAGGTGAAGCGGAAGTTCGCTATTTAGCAGATTCGTTTCCGCAGCACAGCATAGTGCTCTCAGGGCACGTTCACAAACCCGACGCCTGGTTTGAGCGCATCAATGACACCTGTTGCTTCAATCCGGGCTCATGTTCGTTCGTCAGCAAGATTCCCAACCACATTCGATTGGATCTTAGCCAAGGCCAAGCCACTTTCTGCGGAGAGTCCAAGCCTGATGACGAGGGGGTGATCGTGCAGAAACTTTGGTAGCAAGTCCCAAGGAGACAGACCGCCGCTAGGCGTAACTATTAAGCCCCACAAACTAGCCATGTGCGTTTTCGCCTATGGCGACCTGCCATGACTGCAGCTCCATTTAACTCCACCCATTAACATGCGACTCCTACGCGTCATCATTGCCAGCATATCGCTGATTTTAGCCCTACGTTATCTCCGCCGTGGCAAGGCGACACCACTAACCAGTTTGGTCAAATTGCTCTGGCTGTCTGTCGTGGCAACTGTCATTCCAGTAATAGCCCTTGTCGCCGCCATTGTCTGGGTAGCTGTTAAACTCACGGCTGTCCAGTTATGAGTAGTTGATCTCCAATTGATTAGGTATATCAACATGCGTATCTCTTGTATCAGTATTCACAAGCAATTCGCCCAGCGGTATTTGCTCAAGTGAGGAGACACTGACGACTTGCAAAATTTCAT
>CAIRCN010000009.1 GCA_903877135.1 uncultured Opitutia bacterium | reverse complement strand
GCTGTTGGCTGAGCCGGCGGGCGACGATGGTTTCGCGGAGGCCGGTATGAGCCTGGACCGGCGTGACGTAATCGATGCCCGAGTGGTAGTGCTCGCGGTTATACCAGTCAAAGTATTTTGCGAAGTAAGCGACGGCTTGGCCGTCGTCGAGGAACTGGCCGGGGTAGTCCGGCGTGCGCTTGACGGTGGAGAAGGCCGACTCGATGAAGGGATTGTCGTTGGGCGTGCGCGGACGGGCAAACAGGTGCGGCATATGGTGATCTTCACAGAGCTGGCGGATCGGTTTGGCTTTCATTTGCCGGCCGCGGTCGTTGATCAGCTCGGGCCGCCGGTCTTCCGGCAGGTCGAGGATGTTTTCCTTTTCCAACCCGCCTTCGAGGAGCCAGCGGGCTTCCTCCGCGGTCTGGGTCCAGGCAATCCGCCAATGGATGACTTTGCGGGAAAACTCATCGAGGAGCAGGTAGAGGTAAAGATAGACCCCTTTCTCCCTCGTAAGCAGATACGAGATGTCCCAGCACCAGCGTTGATTGGGTCCGGTCAGCGCTTTGCGCACCGGAACCAGGGAGTGGCCATTGTGGTGGCCGCCGGGGCCACGGGCGGTCATCAGGCCCTGAGCCAGCAACACTCGATAGACCGTGGAGAAGGACGCGAAGAACAGACCCTGCTCCCCAGCGGTCACCGCTAAGATGCGGTGGGAGAGATCCACATACGCCGCGCTCGTGGCCATCGCCACGATGCCCTCAACTTCGACCGGCAGTAACCGGTGCATTGCTTCCTGGGGACCGGGGGTGCCATCGGCCAAACCCAAGCCCTGGCGCACGTGCGCCTGCCAGCGCGCGACCCGGCGAGGTGAGATCGCCAGAATCGTGCAGCTGCGCCGGGCGGAAACGCCCTGGACTTGGGAAGTGGCAATCACGAGCAGGATAGCTTGTTTGGTCTCCGCAGGCAGCCAGAGGTCCGCTATCGGTCCCACGAACCCCCACTCGTTTTTTTTCGCAGGATGGTCAGTTCGACCGCCAGATCGGCGAGCGCGCGTTCCTTGGCCTCCAGGTCCGCTTTGAGTTTCTCGTGGGCTTCGGCGCTGACCAGTTCGACTTTCCGGCCGGGCTTGGCGCTCAGGCGCTGCAGCGCCCCTTCCCGAACCTGCTGGCGGATGCGGGCCAGATCGGTCGAGAACATGCCTTCCCGCCGCAGGATCTCTCCCACCGGCTGGTCGGGACGCTGCGTCTCCAGGTAAATTTGGAATTTCTTCTCGGCACTGAGATACCGCCGCTTCTTCGTTTCGCCGGTCGTGACCGGTTCGGTCGAGGCTGCTTTCTTGCTATTCATTTTGTTCTTTCGCTGGGGAATTTCCGCCAGAGGAAGCGGACCCGACTTCGGTCGCCCTGCTGGGCTCCCTCCGTCGGGTCCGCTTCCTCTGCCCCTGTAGCGTAATAGAACCTTACCTTGAGGTCACGAACTCAGAAACGGCGGGAAAACGAACGGTGCGCAAAGTCTCTTAAAGTCATGCCGAAAAACAAACACTTACCCTCAAGCCTCGGGCAACTCAGTAATGGATGGAAGCGTCGCGCAACCTATGCGTTGTCATCTGCGAAAGCTGAGTCGGACCCGATTGGGGCGCGACTCATAGCACACGGCGCCGCGTGTTACATGAATTGCGCTATGGAGTTGGCGAAATTCCTAGCTGCCGCATCGCTTCGTGCTTCAAAAAATCCTTGGATTTTATAAGGATATGTGACAAACTTTTTAGGTAGAGGAGATTCGATTC
>CAIRCN010000008.1 GCA_903877135.1 uncultured Opitutia bacterium | reverse complement strand
TTGCCGTCATGAGCGGAATGGTTCAAGTCGAGGAAGCCCGGGAGTTGGTGGCGCTGGGGATTCCAGACGTGTTGGCGAAGCCGTTCACCCACCAGACGTTGTTTGAAATCGTGCACCGTCGGCTGACTGGGGCCTGATCTCGCAACCTACCACGGTCTCGTGGGCCGGCCGCAGTAAATTCGGAAATACGAAATTTCGAGCGCCCTGCGCTGATTTGGCGCGTTGCTATATCGACCGGTTCCCGCACGGAACCGGGATCAACATTTTGCTTGAGGGGTGTGGTCGCGCCGAAGTTGTTGATCTCGGCTATGCCGCATCGCAGGGTTAATCACCTCTGACAGTGCCGTGCGCGATGCGGCATAGTCCGAGCGTGAATCCACAAGCTTTGGAAGTAACGGAAGCAGTCAGTCACCAGTGATCGATATCGGCCGCATGAACCGTTGACGGGGCGGGTTCGCTCGAAGATTCCCGCATTGTGGCAGCTTCATCCAAACATCATGGTTGGAGCTAGCGTTCGAGGGCAGGCAAAGGTGCCGGTCGAAGCAGTTCCAGACTATGCCGCATCGCGGACGTTACCGTAAGAGCTAACAACTACCGTGATGCGGCATATCCCGACATGCGGCATAGTCACGGGCTCGTGCAATTTACCCTTACGAATAGATTCGTTTATGGAACGCTGATGTCAGCGCAGTCAGGGGCTAGGCGGCGAACCCTGGATCGGCACGAGCGTTGACTTGACGACAGCCAGCAGCTTATCGAGCGAGAAAAGTTTCATGAGATACTCGCTGGGTTTTACGCCCGCGAATCATTGGCTAATCTCGCTGCCTGGGTAGTCAACTTAACGAAGATTTCTTTTTGTGTGAGTCGCCGGTTCCTTCAGACCAGTAGACCGATTTGGGGCCAATCCCTAGCCGCCATGGTTCGTCTCCATTGTGATCTCAACGGGCTCATTGAGGGAGGGGTGGGACTACTGGGTAGTCTGGATGTGCAGCTGGCTGCTGGCCTGGTCGACATGGGTGTGCCTGGTGCTCGCAAACTCGATCTTGGCCTGCGGCCTGGCAGTGAGGGCGCTACGCTTCTCGAAGCTGCGCGCCGGGGCGTGTTGCGGCGTGCTCGCAAATTCCTTGGAAGAGCCGTCGACCAGACGCTGCAACTCGGCCACTGCTTCCTTGAGCGCCTCGGCCTGGGAACTCAGCTCCTCGGAGGCGCTGGCGCTCTCCTCGGCGCCGGCGGCGTTGGACTGGGTGACCTTGTCCATCTCACCGACGGCCTTGTTGATCTGCTCGATGCCCTGGCTCTGCTCCTTGGAGGCGTTGGCGACCTCCGCGGCCAGTTCGTCCACTTCGCGGGCCTTGGTGACGATTTCGTTGAGCGAGGTGGCGACCTTGGCGCTGATCTGCACGCCACGCTGGGTGTTGGCGATGGCGCCGTCGATCTTGGCGGAAGTTTCCTTCGAGGCCTGCGCGCTGCGCTGGGCGAGGGCGCGCACTTCCTCGGCGACGACCGCGAAGCCCATGCCGGCCTCGCCGGCGCGGGCGGCCTCGACCGCTGCGTTCAGGGCGAGGATGTTGGTCTGGAAGGCGATCTCGTCGATGGTCTTGATAATCTTGGCGATCTCGTCGCTGGAGACCTTAATGGCGTCCATCGCGGTGGTCATCTGCTGCATGTCGCCGGCGCCGGTGTCGGCGGCCGTGCGGGTCTGCTTAGCGAGGTTGTTCATCTTCTCGGCATTCTCGGTGTTGCGCTTGGTCATGCTGGCGAGTTCCTCCAATGAAGAGCTGGTCTCTTCGAGCGAGGCGGCCTGCTGGCTGGCGCCTTCCGCGAGGGATTGGCTCGTGGAGGAGACTTGGCCGGCGGCGGCCGAGGTTTGCTCGGAGCCGGCGGCCAGTGTGCCGGCGACCGACTGGATCGGTTTGGTGATCGAGCCGGTCATGAAGAAGGCGATGGCACAGCCGGTGATCGTGGCGAGGAGCAGGCCAATCATCAGGATGGTTGAGGTGGTGGAAAGCGACTGGGCGGACTCGGTCGCGGCGCCGCCGGTATCTTTCAATCCTAGCGCGGCCGTGCTCTGCGCCTCGGCGAGGACCGCGTTACCCGCCGCGGTCCGCTTACGGCCCAGCTCGTCACCATCGGTCCAGTTCTTCAACAGTTCCTTCATCTGTTGCTGGTAATTGTTGGCGGCTTGCTGGATAACGGCGAGTTGCTCCAGATTTGCCGGGTCTGTGGTCATAGATCGGATCTCATCGTTCTTGGACTTGATCACGTCGAAAAACTTCTGCGCTTCCTGCAAGGCATTGGGGGTTCGTTCCGCCTGCGCCCGCCAGACCGCCAGACGGATGTCCATGCAGGTGCCGTCGATGTCGGTCATCAGCCCGATTTTTTTGTTATGATCCAGCACCTTGTCGGCCCCGGCGTTGGCCCTGGCTTCTTGGGCGAGCTTCGCGTTCTCGTCATCGACATACCCATTGCAGTTTTTTTCCAGGATCTTGGCGGCGGCATCCATCACGACGCGGATCTGGTCCTTTTGTTTGTCGTTCGCGACCGTGTCTTTGATCAACTGCTCGTATTCCAAGACTTTCACTTCGGCCTTGTCAGCGGCGACCGCGAGTTCCTGCAAGTCCGTGTTTTTCGCGGCGAGGGCTTTGGCCTCCTTGAGGTGGGTTTTCACATCCTCGAGGTTCTTCAGTCCGGGCGTGAGGTATTGATCTTCTCCAGTCAGGCCGAAGGCGCGAATCTCAAACATCGTGAGGAGCGAGGCGCGCTCGACGCTGTTAGCGACTGAGACCTCCGGGACCTTGTCGTTGGCGAGGACCCTGGCGCTGCGGGTCGTGCTGTTCATCTGCAACGTGGCGTAGCCGCCGAGGAGAAGGGCGATGGCGATCAAGGCGCCAAAGCCCAACGAGATTCTGTAACTGAGTTTTAGGTTTTTCATGACTGCGATTGACAAATGGTGTATTGGGAAAGGGAAGCAGGAGGTGGCCTCAGCTGAATTGCTCGGCACCGGCGACGCGGTCGAGATCAAGCAGGGTTTTGACGACGCCCTTCACATGGGCCATACCGAGGATGTAGGCGGTGTCCACCGTGGTGCCGAAGTCGGGGGTCTCAGCGAGGTCGGCCGCAGTGAGATTGGCGACCTCTTCGACACCGTCGACGATCAGGCCCATCGGGCACTCGGCGCCGTTGGGCCGCTTGACCTGAGTGACGACGATGCAGGTGCGCTCGGTGTCGAGGACTTCGGCGACGTTGAGCTTCAGGCGCAGGTCGAGCACGGGCACGATGCGGCCGCGCAGATTGATGACGCCCTTGATGCAGGCGGGCATCTGCGGCACGCCGGTGATTGGCTGCAGGCGCATGATCTCGCGCACTTTGGTGACGGCGATGCCGTAGGATTCGCGGCCGATGAGGACGGTGAGATATTTGCCAGCGAGCGAGGCGGCGGCGGGAGCTTGGGACATGGTGGTGCGAGGGATTCGGGAATCAAGTGCGCTCGGAGAGCAAGGTGGGTCGCGAGCAGCCGGTCATGGGGTGCAGGGGTATTAAAGCATGGCAGTTCTTACTGGCGGTGAGGTGCAGCTCTCTCTCTTAACGACACATGCTCCCCTTTTTTTAGTAAAAATGCTGACAGGACTTCATCTGAATTACCTGACAGGGTCTGACACCACCCTGACGTTTGAGTTACTGCACGCAGATTCGAGGTGCGCAGAGAGGATTGGTCGCTTCGCAGTGGCGCATTGCTCGCTGATGAGGAATTCGCCACCACCGAAGGGGGCGGGTATCGCCACGCTGGGCGTAGCCCATGCCGCATTCAGTTCTGACTTCGCGGCCAACGCCCGTGCTATGGATCCGTCGCAGGCCGCTCCCGATTTTGAGCAGGTCATCGAGGCGGGCTACAGCGCAGTTCTTTCGGCGCATGTGACCCTGACGCCCGATCTGCAATACATCCGCCATCCTGGCGGATGTGCGGAGCGGGGCGAGGTCATCGCGTTTCTCCTCCGGCTCAAAGCTTCCTACTGAGCAGGTAGGGGAAGCTGCCTCAACGTTGGCGAGCGCACGGGGTATTGGGGCGTTTCACAAGGCACCGTCCTCAGAATGGCGGTGATTTTTAAGGCAATCACGCTCTGTTAATCGGCAATTCTGGCGTCGGCCAAGTCTATGTCTGCATAGGGCCGCACAAGTGGCTGAACCCCACGCTGTCCGGCGCCGGTAAAACCTGCATACGAGGAATCGAAGAAGCCGCGCGATTTAATACCCGCAGTAGCCCTGCCAGTAATTAAAGACCCCGCAGGAAGTCATGGCAACTAGCCCAAGCAGAATCGCGCGCCACAAATAACCAAATGGCGAATACGGAAGGGACCGGCGACTGAAAAGACTGAGGATAAAACCTATGAACATTCCGCCGCAGCCCATCACCCCGACACAAGCCACCCCGCCCAGGGCCAACGTGATGATCGTCGGCCCGAGATGAATAGCGGGCTCAATCTCGGAGCGCACCGACTCAGCGTAAAACTGCGCAGCTAAGATCACCATTGGATCCTCCTCAGGTAGTGCTGAAATTCGGTCACACGGTGGCGACGTTGATCAAGCCCAAGTCCGAACCATAAAGCGGCTACGGCAAATAGGGTGCAGGCTAAATAGAAGCTGAGTGCGAAGCGGAGTGGTGCCTTCATAAATCACGCCTCCAGATCCCCGCTCGGTTGAGCTGCGCCTGTGCCTGCAGTTGGAGCAAGGCGCCGCGACCGACGTTTTGTTGCTGCCCGGGATTACGATGCGTGACCCGCGCTAGCCCCTGCTGAACCAGCGCCCCGTTCAGCCATTCATTTTCGCAGGCCAGATGCCCAACGGCGAGGCGTTCTGGTGATGCCGGTTGCATGAGAAAAACAGCCACCGGCTGCCCTGGGTGGAACGTGCGCTGGAGCCACTGCACGGCCTCGGCAGCGCCCTCTAGGTCGTCGGGGCACGTTTCAACCCCTGTGAGTAGAACTGCGACATTTGCCCTCGGACCCTGCACGACGGCGATTAGTCCTCGGCCCCTGTCGTGGGAAAACCCGACCAGCCGACCGGCCCACGCCTCAACGGCAGCCGTGGCAATGTCCTCGCCGGGCGGATGGCCGTCGAGCACGAACGACAGTATTAAGACAAGGGGATAGGCGGTCAGAAAGCCTGCGGCAAAAAAACTCAAAGCCAGCGCGCGCCCAAGGCGATAAATGAGAAATTCGTTCATGGTGGAGAAGGGGGAGTTAGTGTTGGAAGCGGACGTTTTGCGTAAGGGGGATAGGAAGAGATACCCGCACGGATCAGGGCGATTCAGCGTCGTAGGTTTACCCTTGGGCGCGCTTGAGTCAGGAGCCCGGCTAGACGGGGAATCTTGGGGGCACGGTCGCTCATGCTCAGGTCAAGCCGGTTCACCATACGCGAGCACGATCCGGGCGATGCGTCTCGACCGCAGTGCTTCCACCGATACCTCCCGGCTGGCCAGGGACACGCGTAGCGCGATGGCAACCTGATCTTGCAGCGACATGAGCCCGGCCTCGGACCGATCCGAGAAATCACGCTGAATCTCCGGCAGCCTTTCGCGCACGGATCCGGAGGCGTCGGCAATGAGGTCACAGGTGAAGACGAGCCGGCGGGAAAATTCGACCTCGGCGCGGATGGGGGCGCCCTGCGGCCAGTCCCTGGCTTGCTGGTGCGCCCAGGTGCGCAGCACATCCTCGGCCTGGGTGAAATCCAGGAAGCGGCCAATTTTCGAGGGCAGTCCCTCCGCGGTCACCCCCTCCAAGGTGATGGAAGTAATTGGCAAGGGCTCGTCGGTCAGGGCGCTGGCAGGATGTTTAGCCTTAGCCATGGTTCACCTCCTCACCGTCGGCGGCCTCGGCGCCGTCCGGCTTGGTTGGGGCGGGTGGGGGAGCGGGCCAGACCAAAAAGACGACGCTGCGATGATCGTCCCCGCCCACCTGCCGGAATGGCTGCAACAGGTGACCGCTGGGGTCGCGGAGTGGAGGAGGTGTGAAGATCATGGGCGGGAAGTGATAGTTGGCGGATAAGAGATAGCGGTGCTCTCCGGCGGACCGGCGCCGATCACCGACTGGTCCTGCATGCGGTCGCGGCAGAGGAGCAACCGACTGAACAAGGTCTCCAGCACCCGGAAACCGCCGCGCGCGAAGTCCAGGTCTGCGGGCGTGATGACGTAATCGCAGTCCCGGGCCAGCCCGATGATTCTCGTCGCCTCCAGGAGCCCCGGAATTTCATCCGCTTCCGGATAGCCCAGGATCTGGATGTCGCTGTTGAAGCGGGCGAGGAGCTCCGGGCTGATCACCCGTGCGGCGATGATGGCCTCGGCCCCGACCTCCGGCTGGGTTTCGGGCGTGCCGGCGCCGAAGCCCATCGGTGGCCGCCGCGCCCTGGTGAAAACACCTTGCCAGGTGCCGGAACCGACGACGAAGAGACCGCTCCGGGCGCGCTGCTGCAGGAATTCCACCGTGATTGTGACTCCGGCGGGACGCACCCGATCCTCGGTTGCCAGGTAGTTGGCGAAGGGAAGCGATCCGTCGAGCAGGCTCCAAACGTCCGAGAAAATGCCGGCGCCCCATTCGGTGCTCGGCGTGGGGGCTCCCTGGTCGACCGTGAACTTGTCGAGCTCATCGAGATGAAGGAACATGCGCTCGTGCTGGACGAGTGCATCGAGAATCGTGAAAACGGTCGCCCGCATCCGGGTGGCTCCCTGCGGCGCCATATCCCCGCGCTGAATCCGCAGGTAGTGCGCTCGCAGGTCCTGGGCGAGGGTTTTGACCAGCATGGATTTGCCTGCGCCCGTGGGCGCGCAAATGAGCGGAAACAAGCGGGGTTCGATCGGCCCGGGGGCCAAGGTTCGGTGCCGGAAGAATAGCTCCCCGAGAGCGCGGCAGTGACCGAGGATCTGCTGCTGCCGCCGGGTCAGGTGTCGGCGCGGCCCGTCGGCTGGATCGGGCACCGTCGCCTAACCATGAAGACTGGGTGGCAAGTTGGCGCGAGCGGCTGGTGCCGGCGTTGGCGCGGCGAGAGCGATCCGGTCCCGCAGGCGCCCGGTAACCTCGCTCTGCGTCTGCTCAACGCAACTGAGTTCCTCCCGAGTAGCGGCGAAACCAGCGGCCCGGGCCAGGTGGGCGAGGAGCTGTGGTAGATTGGGCTCGACGGCCGCGACCTCGCGGCAGAACCGGCAATAGGCGGTAGGCCAGCGAGTGATCGATTCCTCCAGAACACCGCGGACGTGGCCGCGGATGGCGGTCGCCCTCAGGTCGGTGCGGGCCCGCAATTGCGCGAGTTCGGTGCGAAACAAGCGGCTAAAATCATAGGCCTCGGCGGCCGTGGCGAATGGCGACGGCAGCCGCATTCGCCGCGCACCGGCAGGACTGATCAGCTTCAGTGCGCTGACCAGCACTTCGGCATGGTTTTTTTCCCGCGAGGATGAGTCATCACTAACCTGGACCAAGGGCATCACCGGCCGAATTGGCAGCGTGCCGGCAGACTGCTCGAAATCGGGATCGAGCACGAAAAGGGCGTGCCAGCATAAATTCTGCAGGATGCCACTCTCGTTTGTGGGTGGCACCAAGATTGGCGCGCCCCGGTCAGGGTTGCGGACGAGCGGACTGGCATCAGGAGGCATGGCGGGTAGGGTGGTTTTCGCAGCAGACACCGTCGGATGACTGCGCTGCGTCCCCAAGAGATAGCGGGCAGCTTCGCGGCACGGTGCGCCGCACTTGCGCCAACGATCTGTCGCTAACTTATCCTGACTTCGGTGGATTGCCTCCGGGCGGGGCTATCCCGGCATATATGGCTGCAGCAAAGGTGGTTATGAAAGTGCCTGTTTATTGATATTAAGGGAAAATGTTCGACGACTATTTCAACTTCACAATGCCGGCGGCAAGTATGCCCGTCGAATCCATCGGCATGCCGCTCTTGGGGCCGCAGCGATCGACGAGAAGCGTAAGAATGGCGGCTTCATTTTGTCTATCGCGCTTGAGCGCTGTCGTCGGTGCGCGGACGTAGCCCCCGGATTATCTTTTTCCCCGTGGCAAACCTTGCACATTCCGAACCACTAACCCGCGAACCCCTTCCAGTCGGGTTTGAGGGTTACGTCGGGATTTCTGAGATGGTTCTGTTGATGCCACCAGGGATGAGGAGTTACTCGACAGTGACGAGGGCCATCAAGGCTCGCCAGATCCCCGCTAGAAAGATGCGCGGTCGGTGGGCAATGGATCCCGTCGCTGTCATCGCGAAACTAAAGGAAGGAGAGGAGATCCAGAGCCGGGTAGTGGAGATTATTCAAGCGATTGACGAAGAACGTCACCGCCTGCGGCCAGGGTGGGTCCGGTCTCAGCATCACCGTCCATCAAAATGTCCAGAGGTTCTCGCTGGTTTTTAGAATGACATGGTGTCCCATCAGGCTAACTTCGGGGATTATACTGCGAAATGGCCATCGGGTGGCCGGTCCTCCGTGGTTTCCTTGAACCGGGACCGGGACCCTGAAGGCTTGCAACCCGGCGGACCTGGTCATCGGATCGGATCACCTATCTTGTCGGTGCCCCCGTGGTCGCGGCCATTTCCAAAGCCTGACAAAGCGATTTGCGGCAGAGCCAGCCGGGGCGCCTTTTCTACCATGTTTGGCACCTTTATCAGGGATAAGAGCGCGCGGCTCGGCTTGCCCGCCGGCGGCAGAAAACAGTCCGAAGAACTAGGCGATTTCTGTTGGCAGTTCACAAAATTATGCCGATATTATGTGAACAGCTTCCCTAAATACTTGGTAATGAATGAGAGCTATTCACGTCCCGAACGTAGCGCTCTACCAGGCTAAGCTACGCCCCGATTCCATTTATTCTTATATTATCTCACTGAAGATTGGCCACTTATGCGACCAACCGACTTCACAATTGAACTATGTCAAGGTGGCGCATATTATCAGGTGTTAGCAGAAAGCTTGAACTAAACCTTGAACTCCTAACCCCTGACCCCATGCGCCGTATCTCGACCCTTAAAATCATCCCCTTCACCTATCCCAGCGGAACAGTCGCGTGGAGGCTAACGGGACGACTCTTGGGCAAGATCTATCAAATGAACTTTCCGACTCGGGAAGAGGCGGAAGTTCACATGAGTGCCCTGCTCCGGGCCGCGACTCAAGGTAAAAGTGGGCCCGCGACGCGATTGGCTCAGACGATCTTCGCCACCGACCAGGAATTGCAGGCGGCGGAGCTCGCCCACATGCGCCTGAAGGCGGCCCTCCCCCACGCCTCGCTCACGACCGCGGTGGATTTTTATCTGGCCATGAACACGGTGGTCGTGACCCCCATCAAGGCCGACGAGGCGATTCTGAAATTCAACGCGCGGCGGATCGCGCGCGGCAACGAGGAGGAAACGACGGTGACGACGGGCACGGTCCTCCGGAAATTCATCGGCCAAAAGCGGCCGAAAAAAGGCCAGCCGCCCCCTCCGCTCAAGATCAAGACGACCGATCAAATCACGCGCGAAAACGTGAGCGCCTTCATCTTCGACGAATCAGTCAAACGGCGCACCCGCCGCGACCGCTACGACCTCCTGCACAATCTATTTGAATTCCTCGTCCGCGAAAAGCACATGCTCAAAAATCTGGTCGATGATCTGGACCGGCCGATCTATAAAAAGCAGGGCAACGCGACCATCTTCGCTTTGGACCAGTGCCAGGCGCTCCTCGAGGCCGCGGCCACCGAGCCCGGCGGACGAGACCATCCGGTCCAGGGCGCCATGCTGCCCTATTTCGCCGAGTGCATGCTGTCCGGCCTGAGGCCCGACGAGGCCCAGCGCCTGAAGCCGGACTGGAGCAATGTCATTTTCGAGAACGGTGTCATCCTCGGATTCCGCGCCAAGACAGGCGAAGACCGGCAAGTGGCGATGCATGATCAGCTGCCCGGCATTCTCCGCCAGTGCAAGGCGGCGGGGCTGCAACCCGGCTACTTCAAGCGCGCCGTCTTCGAGCGGATTCAACGCAAGGCCGGCGTGCGCATTCCCGTGACGCTGGATGACGGCCAAACCGAAGAGGAGTCGCTCTGGGACAACGATATTCTGCGGCATTGCTACGCGTCCTACGCCTGGGCCCGGGAGGACAAACCGGAATTTCTCACGCAGCACAAGATGGGCTTCCTGATGCAGAACATGGGGAACTCGGAGCGCGTGCTGAAACGAAGCTACATCAACGGCACCGTGTTGGCTCCCGCTGGCACCGCGTATTTCCAAATGCAGCCGGCGAGCATGGGAGGACTGGGGACCCGGGTTTCGCAGACTCGAGCAAAGGCCCAAGCACCCGCACCGGCCACCACCGAGCAGACCGCCTCGCAGGTGTTCCGGGCAGACGGCAATTGATTCGGCGAGGGGGGCTCGGCACCCGCAAGGCACCACGACCTGTGACCTGCGCTCGCCGTCGTGTCGCGTCAACCGGTTATCGCCGAAACGCGAGGGTTATCCCGCACCAAGTCTTTGCAGATAGACGTGATGATAAGTAGGTGAATGAGCATAAACGATGCAGAACTGCTCCGCCGCTATGTCCAAGAAGGGTCGACCGAGTTGTTCGCGGCGTTAGTCGAGCGCCACCTCGATCTGGTCTATTCAGTGGCGCGACGACAGATCGGCTCGCCAATCACAGAGGAGGCTTACGAGCAAGGGTGGCAATATACATCTCGGTTTCCGCGACCATCGGCATCTCGACGAACGGTCGTTCAAAAAAACTGCGTGTTAGCAACCCGTAGGCAAGAGGCCGGCTCTTCTGCGTCAGGAGGCAGACATTGCGAGTGCGAACGACTTGGCGCAGCCAGCGTCTGCGCGTCGCATCCTCGCGCGCGACCCCATCAATGACGAGAAGCAACGGCAGGTCCTTTTCCTTCGCGCGCCGTATGTTTATTGTTGGCGTTGCCCGGCGGTCGTTGCGGTTCGGGCCCTCAGTCTCTTACGGATCTGAATTTCCTTCACCGACGTATCCCAGCGCAAAGGTATACTCTCGGCCGTCAGTTCGAAACCCATCTTTCTGTAGAACGCGAGTGCGCGCGCATTGCCCTCCGTCACATAGCCCTCCATGATTGCCATTCCTGCCGCTAGTGCCCATTGCTCCAAGACCCCCATCACTTTGGCCGACTCGCCTTTTCCGCGCCAGTCGGGTCCAGTCCAGACGGAATAAATGTGCGCGACGCCGCTTTTCGCTTTGTCACGATAGGCGCCGGCCATCGCGACGGCGGATCTCTTCTCGAACCCGAGGACAAAACAAGTGTTCACATCCTCACCGTAGAACAGGGCGCGCTTCTGCCACTGCTCATCCGAGAGCAGAGATTCCTCAGCATGCGTCGCGCCAAAGGCAAACGGGCTCTCCAGCAGTGCCGCCAGCCGGATTACTTTTAACTCTGGCCAATCCTCGGCCTGAATTTCCCTGATTTTCATCACGTTTGCGAGTCTGCCGGGGGCACCGCGGTGTCATCCGGACAGAAGCTGCCCGATGTCGATCCGATTGCCATCCGGGTCGGCGATGACGAAATCCCGCAAGCCGTAGGCTTGGTCGCGCAGGCTCTTGACGATCCTCACGCCTCTACGGCTGCAGAAATCGTAGAGAGCCGCGGCGTCGCTGATCACAAGGTGGCAGGCGGCGTTGGGGCTCGCATGATGCTTTTATTTAGGGCCAAGTGGAGCTCTCCGACGTCCTTGCGCAGAATGGCGAATCCAACCGGGTCGCCGTTTTCAAAAGCCTTGGTCATGCCCAGCACACCGACGTAAAAGGCGAGCGCCTTGGTCATGTCGGTCACCTCTACCGGCGCGGCGATCCGGCCGAACTTGATCCGTTCCGGAGTGATTTCATCAGTCATGTTTTAATCTTCATGAATGAGCGCCCGGCTTCCGCAGCGGCGATGCGAGCGGAAAACTGGCGGCTCGGTTAGGGTTGGCGAGGGGATGCTGGGAAAACGCAAGCCCGGAAGATCCGGCCTTCAGCCAAAACACCTGCCCTCAAACCCACATTGTGTCGAGCTAAGGATTTACCCACGATCATGAGTCTGCGTCTCTTGGGTTCCGAAACACGAACGAGGAATTGCGTGAACAACCCGCGCCATTGTTCAACCACCAGCATGGTGGCCATGTGAATTTTTGCCGACGTTAAATAGGCACCGGCTTCAGTCGGTTGCCTTCACCGACTTGCTCGGCTTCTTTTTTCTATAGAGAACGTGACGTCTAAGATAGTTCCCTACGGGAACCTCAGGGTGGTCGAAATCTCCATGATGATCTCGCTCAAAACCAAGGCGCTCCATCAGACGAATAGACCTAAGATTTAGTGGTGTCGTGAACGAGACGATCTCTTCAAGGTCAGCCTTCGAGAATCCACAGTTGAGCGCTTTACTGGCGGCCTCATGCGCAATGCCACGCCCCCAAAACTCTTTTCGCAGGCGCCATAGCACTTCTGTGCAGGGCGAAAATTGCAGGTGACACTCAGGGACATGCAATCCGACCGATCCAGCAAAGATGCCATCGACTTCGACCGCCCAGACTCCCCAGCCACGCTGTGTAATTTCATTTCGTATGCGACTAAAGGCATCCAAAGATTCGCTCCGCGTCATCGGTAACAAGTAGCGCGTGACTTTTGGGTCGGAGTTCATCTCCGCGAACAACTCAAAGTCTGTGTCCATCCACTGACGTAGTATCAGTGCATTCATTTTTACAGATCAACGTTGAGGTCAGTCACCCGTTGGGCGGGTTGGCTGCGGAGAGTTGGGCCTTTTCTTTTCAGGAACGTAAATACTCATTCGGCACATTCAGTTCGTCGGGGAGCATTCTACCTGATGCATGGGCGAGTAGCTTGATATTCTCATACAAGTCGCACTCATCACGTCCAAATTGCGGCAGCAGTCCCGCTTGCGTATAGGAAATCGGCGTTGCGTCAAAAATCGTCGTCGCCCACTCGAAACTCTTCCCCCAAGTGATGCCAGAAAGCCGAACGTCCGTCTTTGCGCGATGGTCGAGCAGCAGCCGCAGCACCGGCTGACAATGATTTCCACGTTGGCAAACAGTGTGGAATATCGGCGTGTGCCCATTGAATCCATATTCATCGACCGCGGCCTTCGCCTCCACGTCCGCTCCCGATTCTATCAAAGCGGCCGCCGCTCGAACCAAGCCGAACTCCGCGGCAACATGCAGCAGGGAAGCACCTCGCAAAGGGGTAAAAGCGCAACGAATGTCCACTTGGCGGTGAATCAAAGACGAATCTGCGTGCAGTTCCTCTCGCAGCAATTCCGGATCATCCAACAGAACCGCCAGCAAGCCACCGTCCGAGCACCGCGCGCCGGCTTGCGTCAGGCAGCGGACACAATCTGAAAACTTCGGCGACCGAAGATACATTTCTACCAACCACGTCAACGGCGTCTTACCACCGATGAGACCGTTGACATCAACCCCGGCCGCCACGGCCACTTGAATTTCCTCAGTCGAATGAGTCTCGAAGCCAAGGAGAAGAATGTCTTGCGGTGTTTTCATCTGTCTTTGCCCAACCATATGGTCAGCCGCGCTTGCTCGCAAGCGACGGCTGTGGCTGAAGTTCCCACACGTTGGGGCCGATCTGCCCCACCAGCCTTAAGCCCACTTCTACTCCAACGTTGGTTCTCATCCGCCCCACCAGATTTGAGCTTACTGTCACCCGGCTGCAACTTGAGCAGTTTGCCCTATGGCCAGAGCCCGCGTTTTGCCCTAGGCTGCGATAGCTGTCCTACATCATACTGGCTTACCAGAACCTGAATCCGTCCCGAGTGACACGGTCCCTGCCATCCCCGAACATGACAATGCACTATACCCACATGCGTCCAAGGGCCTTCACAAAGAGGCGGCTCGAGTGTCCGGTTGCCTACCTACCGCTGGGTATACTTGAATGGCATGGATTCCATAACCCACTCGGACTTGACGGCATCAAGGCGGAAAAGGTCCTCTCGCACCTCGCGGGCAAGCTGGGAGGCGTGGTGCTGCCGACGCTCTACTGGGGTGACAACCGCGAGGACGTGGTCGACGTGATCTGCGACCCGGCGGTGAGCAGTTTTCCTCCGCCGAATGCGGGTGACCATGTAACTGGAATCTGCGAGGCGATGGCGCTTTCACGGAGCCGCCTTGAAGAGGAGGCCAGACGGTCGAGGCAGAACGGCGGCTGGCGGCTCTGGGAGGAACTCGTCGTCCACACTCTATTCCAGAGCGAGTCCCTTGGTTTCGACCTGATTGTGGTTTACCCGGGACACTACCCGATGCACGGGCCGATGGACCGCGCAGTCGACGCATTCAGCTCCGGCGGTGGCAGGGCACGAGTATTCGTCCTCAAGGATCATCTGGTCGCCCGCGGAGACCACGCGGCCGCGTTTGAAACGTCACTCCTGCTCGCCCTGGCTCCAGATCTGGTTGATCTCGCCGAACTCTCAGCTACCGACGCCATGCACCTCGGCGTTGTCGGTGACGATCCCCTCCGGCACGCCTCAGCCGAGTATGGCCTTTCCATCGTCGCGAAATTTGAACGCATTGTTGCCGCGCAAATCGCACTGGCTGGGCCTGCGAGAGTTTTGCGTGCCGGAAATTAGTTTCTGCCACTCGACAATATGAACCTCACTTTTGTCGACACCACCTACTCCCCTGATACCCGACCTAATCACGATGCCGAAGCACATTACATTGATCCGACACGGTGAGCCCCAGCATCACGTCGAGGGACTGACCGGCGGCTGGACTGATACACCGTTGACGGCTCGCGGCGAACAGCAGGTGGCATGCGTCGCCCGGGAACTCACAGCCTTGGACGTCATCGCGGGCACCGAATTGATCAGCAGCGATCTTCTGCGGGCCAGGCAGACCGCTGAAGTGATTTCCAGGAACCTCAAGAGCGCCATTCCGACATTTCATTTTGAGCTCCGTGAGCTGGGTAACGGCCTCGCGAAGGATTTGACGGTTGAAGTGGCAAAAACAATCGCGCTGCCCATAACTGATCCGGTAAGCGACTGGATTCCCTATCCCGAGGCAGAGAGCTGGAGAACCATGTCTGCTAGGATCGCAGGCTTCATGGATAAAGTTATGAGCCAGTCCGAGGCTGACCATCTGCTGGTTGTGTCCCACGGCAATGCCATGGTGGCGCTAGTCCAATGGTGGCTCGGACTCGGGGAGAACTACTGGTCCAAAGTCTCCTTCGAGTTTGACTGCGCCAGTATCACCAAATTGACCGTGAACCAATGGGGCGAGAAAGTCATCTCGAAGCTAAACGATACCTCGCATCTGAAGGACATCTGAGCCGCACATTGTCGGAAGTGTCTACTTATGTTCTGAGGCATTTCAGTTCTGGGGATTCCAGTCTAAACTCAAGTTGCGTATGTCAATTTTCACCTCAGTTTCAGTCAACGTATGCGCACCCCCATCTGTTTCGCCATCGTCCTTGGTCTAGCAGTGGCAAGTTGGGCCCAAACTCCACTTCATCTGACCCCACCCGACCGAGAAATTCAACTCTATGCCGGTGCAGCACCCGGATCGGAAAAATGGAACTGGGTCGAGCGCACGTTCACCACGCGCCGAGGTAGCGATGTAACCCAGAATGTGGTTCATCCGGTCATGCAGTATTACGCTCCAGACCGGACTAAAGCCTGCGGCACCGCGATGATCGTGGCGCCGGGCGGCGGTTTCACGGCCTTGATGATCCGCTATGAAGGCCTGGGAATTGCCCGTCGTCTCAACGCCATGGGCGTGGCTGCATTCATCTTGAAATATCGGCTGGTTTACGTCGATCCGTCGATCCCGCTTCCTCCTCCCGGGCCGTTGCCACCCCAGCCTCCGCAGCATCGCATCTCCGACACGGGGGAGATCCTCGAAGGACCACAGCAGGGACAGAATATCGGGAACCTCAGCACCGCCGACGGCCAACAGGCCATGCGCTGGCTACGGGCGCACGCGCGTGACTTCGGAATCGATCCGCATCGGATCGGCATGATTGGCTTCTCCGCTGGCGGCGTTGTGACGATGGCGATGATCAAGGGGCCAGCGGAAACCCGGCCAGATTTTGCGGCTGCAATTTATGGCCCTGGGGATGGCAAACAGGAACCGGCGCCTGATGCCCCGCCCTTGTTTCTCGCTGCTGCCACCGATGATGACTGGTCAGTCGACGGCTCACTTCGCCTCTATAGTGCCTGGCGCAAGGCCAAGCGACCCGTCGAATTGCATCTTTTTCAGATGGGGGCTCACGGCTTCCTCAACAAGGGTGGCGGTTCCGACCACTTCATGGAGCGGCTCGAGGATTGGCTGCGGGGAAACGGCTGGCTTGGTAAAGTGGGCGTCACCCCAACTGCAACGTTGTCCCAGCGTCGCTACGGACGCACGGTGTCGAAGCCATCGCCCAGCTCTACGAAGCGAGGCATGGCGAAACTCTGTTTCGTTGGGGCTGACGCAGCAGGTTCCCGATGACCACTCTAAACAGACCAAAGGAGGACATGATATGCCCTTTGTCGGGGAAATAATCCGAGAAAGTCTCATCGATCCGTCGGTGCTCGAGGAGTTCCGCGAGTATTTGGTCACAACGAGGACGGTCACTGTTGAAAATTTTGTGCCCTCACTCTGGCATATCGGCCGTTACCGCCTCCCAATCGAGCAGGTCCTAAAATTAACCTCACAACTGGTGAATAACATCAACAATAGCGCGTGGTATGTTCATTTTTACTCCGAGGAAACTGACGAGATGTATGTGGTATTATCCGGGCAGATTTTCACGTTGCTCAAACACCGGGATCCTTCCTGGGATGAGATGATCGCATACGGTGAGAAAGTCGGGGTTGGCCGTCGTTGGACCGAGAATATCCCGGTGAATTTTGATCCTTGATTCCTTCGTGAACTCCGCCCGTTCGTCACGCGCCGTCATTATGCCTGGCGCAATAACCGCAGGGGTGCCCGGTGATTTCTGTTTCCCGTCACGACCCGCACGGCCTTGATTACAAAATAAACGACGTCTACTTGCTCCATGGTCTGCCCGCCCCGAATCCCGCGTCCCCATCAGCGCTGGGCGCCAGCAGGCTCCCCAGTTTGTTAGAGGCGCCGCGAAATAACTTATCTCAAAGGCTGCCCTTCAGCTGCGGGAATTGCGTTGGACCGGCACCTGCACTGACATGAACTGAGCGAAAGTAGTCGGCGGTATATTGATTCTTTGTTCGGTTTCAGTATCGGCGCCTGCTATCAGGTGAACATGCCAACTGACACCGAGTTGCTCCGCCGTTATGCCGACGAAAAATCCGAGTCGGCGTTTGGCGAACTCGTGCAGCGGCAGGTGAACCTCGTCTATTCTATCGCGCTACGCCAGTGCGGCGGCGACGCGCAGCTCGCTGAGGATGTGACGCAGAGAGTGTTTACTGACCTCGCGCGCAAGGCACGGCAGCTTTCCGGCTACGCGGTGCTCGGCGGCTGGCTTTATCGCAGCGCGCAGTTTGCCGCGTCGGATGTCGTGCGCGCCGAGCGCCGCCGTCGGGTCCGGGAAAAGGAGGCCCAAGCCATGCAGGAGATTTCCCGTGCCGACGCCGGCGACACCAACTGGCAGAAACTTGCGCCCGTGCTCGACCAGGCCATCGGCGAGCTTGCTGCGCGCGACAGGGACGCGGTGGTGCTGCGTTTTTTCGAAAGCCGGGCGTTTAGCGAAATCGGAGCGACCCTGCGCCTCAGCGAGGACGCGGCGCGGATGCGCGTGGAGCGCGCGCTCGAAAAGCTGCGGACAGCGCTGATCCGCCGCGGCATCACCTCGACAACCGCGGCGCTGGGCACCGCGCTCGCGAGCCAAGCCGCGGCCGCTGCGCCGGCGGGGGTCGCAGCGAGCGTGACGGGCGCAGCGCTCGCCGGCGCTGGCGTGGCAGCGGGGGTCGCGGCCGGCGGTGATTTGATTGCAACTCTTATGAGCATGACTAAACTACAGGTCGGGATCAGCGGCGCGCTCGCCGTGGCGAGCATAACGGGTCTTGCGCTGCAAGCGCGGACCAACGCGGCCTTGCGCGACGAAGTGGCCAGCCTTCGCCAGGATAGCGCCGCCATCGCGACAGTGCAGACCGAGAACACCAGCCTCGCTCGCACCGCGGCGGAGGTAGCGGACCTGCGCAATGACGATGCCGAATTCAAGCGGTTGAGCGACGAGTCGGCAGTCTTGCAGAAGCGGCTGCAGCTGGCCGCCACCCCGGCACCGAGCGGTGAGGTCTACGACCCGGCGAAACTCGACCAGTTGCCGCGAGCGGAATCGAGGACGCGTCCACAATATCCGGCAGACATGCGCAAGGCCGGCATCTCGGGCGAGGTGACGGTAGACTTCATTGTTGATCGGGGAGGCAACGTGGTAAACGCCTTTGCCGCGAGGTCATCGCAGCGCGAGTTTGAGGCTGCCGCGGTGGAGGCGGTGAGTCAGTGGAAATTCCGTCCGGGCACGAAAGGCGGCCGGGACGTCAACACGCACATGGAGGTGCCGATTGTTTTCAGCATGGACAGGAAGGAAGGCACGCCGGGCGAGGCAACCCCGAAGGGCGGAACCAAGTAACCAGCACCGCGAATTGAAAGCATGTCCTCGCTCCGCTGGTTGTCCGCAGGGTTGCTTGCGCTGGCCCTCGTCGCCGGCGCGGCGCTGTGGTTGCAGCGGCAGGCGGCGGCGCAATTGCACGACGAGATTGCGCAGCTCCAGGAGAAGCAGCGCGAACTTGCGCGGCTACGGGCGGAACACGCCAGGCTCATGGTGGCACAGCCGTCGGCGGCGGAGCTGGAGCAACTTCGAAACGACCGCGCCGCCTTGGAACGGCTGCGGGGCGAACTCAACCAGCTCAAGGCGCGGACGGACGAAGTGACGAGGGCCGCCGAACGGGCGGCGCTGCCGTTGACGCCAGCGGCGAATTGGACCCACGCCGGCCGCGCCACCCCGGCCGCCGCGGTGGAGACGCTCTTTTGGGCGGCAGCGAATCATGATCCGGAGACAATTGCTTCGATGCTGAACTTTGACCCGCAACTACGACGCGCGGTGGATCTCTTCTTTGGAGTCTTGCCCGAGACGGTGCGGACGAAATACGGAACGGTTGAGATGCTGATTGGGCAATTCATGGCGGAAGAACTAGCTGTGGCGGCGATGGGAGTTGTGCAGGAAAAACCAACGGGGGGGGATGCCGCGGATCTGATGGTGCGAGTGCAAAATCAGGAGGGCTTTGGGCGGGAGAAACGGCTGACGTTCAAACGCGGCGATGACGGCTGGCGGCTGGCGGTTTCACCGGGCACGGTGCAGAACATTGCCAACC
This sequence comes from uncultured Opitutia bacterium, assembly GCA_903877135.1. GTDB lineage: Bacteria > Verrucomicrobiota > Verrucomicrobiia > Opitutales > Opitutaceae > CAIRCN01. Next base: position 19,749 of record CAIRCN010000008.1, on the reverse strand, counting down.
AAATTGCCAGCCAGACGGGGGCGGGAAAATAGCGGCTCGCGGATATGAGATCGTGCTCCTGCCTGTAAGTCACTGCTTCGGCATGGCCCACCGGAGCGCTCCCGGCAGGGTCTGCTTCCACGCGGCGAAATCGTGCCCACCATCAAATTCCACATAGGCTACCGAATGTTCCAACTGGAGCAGCACATCGCGAAACAGGCGGACGGAATCAATCTGGGATACAACCTGAACCACATTCTCGCGGTGACGAACATTTCCATCGATCTCGCGAAGCCCAACGTCCAAGTAAAACGCCGTGGGGACCCGACGAATGCCCATTCTCGTCCGCTCAATGAGCCAACAGTCGTTCGACCAGAAGGAGCCAGACTGACTGATCACCTGTTGGAAAGCTCCCGGAAATTCAGTCGCGACAAACGCGGCCGCGAGCCCGGTGTACCCGCGTCAGGGTTCTGAGGGTTTCCTGCCCAAGAGCCTTCCCACTGGGCTAACTCTGTGGGTGAAGTAACGCGGGACCAATTGATGCCGGTAGACACGCAATTTGCGTTATCCAAGCCGGGCTCCAATTCTCTCCAAATCCAGCTGGCCTCAAACAGAAGGTCGAACCCGAATGACTCTAATTTGAGATTATTGAAACTGTCCTTGACGGCCCAACTAGCCGGAAGTGGCAGGCTCATCAAATCGCGGATGTGTTCAAGCGTGCCGTCTTCAACACCGGCATCGGATACAACGACAGGATTTGGATAATAGGGAGGAAGAGCGTTTCGGTTCAGCCAGACCATAGGGGAAAATTCACCCGGCACACCGTGAGCGCGGCAAAAGGTATCGCACCAGATGGCGTTGTTTCGGGCAGCGAGACGCATCTAGGCGGGGATCATGGATCACGTTCAGGCCCGGCGGCAGTGGTGTCGAGATCGGCGACCAGAAGCTCTTCGTGGAACCGTTGTGACGATTGAAGCACCCTGCCGCTAGAATCGACTATGCTCGACGATCCATAAGAGACGAGGTCTGCGGTGTGCCCCGCGACATCCGCACGAATCATAGCCAAGCGGTTTTCTCTTGCTCGAACAACATCCACATTCCTCGCGTCGTTGACGACATCTGCCTTCCCCGCAGGGAGAGCGTTGTTCGTCGGCACGAACAGTGCGGTCGCGCCTTTTGCAGCCGCGCTTCTGGCCGGTGCGGCATAATTGGAGTCGTTGCAAATAATGACTCCGAACGTGAGGCAGCCAATCGTGAACACTGGCATGCAGTCGCCAGCGTGGTAGATAGACTTCCTGATCGCCGGATGCAGCTTGCGATATACTCCGATAACAGCTCCTTGATGAAAGATGGCGGCCGAGTTGAAGAGCTGACCGGTTCCCGAGATCTCAGTGAAACCCAAGATTGTTGTCACCCGGTCGCTGGCTAGGGGCGCAAGAGCGGCACTGAGCTGGCCGTTCTCCACGCGAATCGCAAAATCGGCCGGGCTAGCCGCATAGTCCGCCAAGCCCCCAAGCACGGCTTCCGGGCAACAAAGGAATTCCACTCCCTTGCCTTCACACCAAGCCACCCTTTTTCGAATCAACCCGATAGCCGCTATAGAGCCAGAGGGAAGAAGCGGAGCCTGATAAACGGCGACTTTCGTCATTGTAGCCAATGTTCCATGCGCTGAATTACGTCGGCAACCACAGAGGAGGCTTGTCGCATTAGGCCGGCAAAGAACGATTCCGTCTTGTCGCGTAGGCTTGCTGCAATGCCCGCACCAACTGTCGGTCATGAATCAGTGGATGCAGATTCTGCATGTTCATTATCCTTCTGGCCAAAAATTCACCACGATGAGGCTGGCTTCATTAAACGTAAGCCCGTTTCAATCCGGCATGACTTCCATTAACAGACTGTAATCCCTGTAACCGACGCTGCGCCAGAAGGCGACCGCGCCGAGATTGCCGCACAGCACCTCTACCGTCAGGCGAACGTCTTGCGGCCAAATTTTCCGCAGGATTGCCAACGCCGCTCGCCCAATGCCGGCCCGCCGCAAATCACGACGCACGAAGAGCTGCCGCAGGTAAATCGACTCCGGCTCCCGTTTGTAGAGAGCGTAGGCGACCGGCTCCGCGGCCACCAGAAAGACCATGGCCTGATACTCACCCTGGAGCCATGTCTGCATGCGCACCGCAAGTTGCTCAACCGTCATCGGATTCCGGTGGCCCTCGTCGCGGATCAATTGGTGGTTCCACTCGGCCAGCAGGCTGAGATCGGCATCCGTCGCATTGCGCCACACGAGGTTCATGTTACTTCAAAAAAGCAGCGGCGCTTCATTGGTGCGAGAACGGATTTCCTCGCTCGCGAAGTGCTGCTCTTACCGGCGAGATTTGGCTGTCGCATCGTTCGCGGCGCGGCATGAGCGGGGTCATGGGATCTATTCGCGTGGCCGCCTTCCAGCGCCGGCCCAGTTTCGACAACGTCGGGGAAGTCATCCGTCACCTCGCGGACGATCTGGCCTGAGCCGACGACCATGGCGTGCAGTTGGTCGTTTTCCCGGAATGCTATGGTCGGGTGCCAACGCAGCAGACCACCCGGCAGTGTGAACGGTGATTCTTAGCAGACAAAGCTCGGAGAAATTCCTCGCGAAACGGCCCATACTGGTCCTGGAGAAAAGCTGCGAGTCCGCCCATCCGACCGAGTCGGTCGGTCCAAGCTTGAAGCACGGCCGGCGCGGCGGGGCCAGCAAACGAGAGTTCCTGATCATTGAGCATGATTTCTTGCACCTGGAAGCCGCTCCGCTCCAGCGCCCCGTTTAGCTTTCGGCCAGCCCTGAAGTCGTAGCGACTGGCCGCGTGGGCCTCGCTATAAAAGCCCTCGATATGCTTCCGCGCCTCCCCGGACAGGGGTTCGTGGCCGAGGAGGTCGTCAGCCTCGATCAAGGCCACCCACGCCTTTGGTTTGAGAAATGTCAGCCAATGCTGAAGTGTCTTTTCAAAGTCGCAAAAGTAGGCCGCCGTGAAGCTGCACCATAGGCCATCGTAGGAAGCGAGGGGCAGGGATAGGGACTTAAGGTCCTGTTTTTCAAAGATGGCCTTGGGGCAGTTCGTGCGCGCCGCAGCGAGCAATTCCTCGTTCCCGTCGACACCGGTGACTAGGGCGCCACAGCGGGCGAAGGTGGCTGCCAGATCCCCGGGACCGCACCCTAGGTCGAGAACCCGGACCCCGGGTGCGACGTGGCAAAGGGCGAGAGCGCGGTCCCAGTCCCGCCAGGCGAACTGCCTACGATATTCGTTCAGAAGTGCCATGGGTTACGGTCAACGGCGGCTACGGCAAGCGCGACTCCTGTTCCACAGGAGGCGTGACAGGAAAAGGCGTCGGTTGGGACGATTTGTTCGGTTCTGCTTCATTCACTGCTGCGGTCTAAAGCCAGTATCGTCTCTTGGGGACGCCCCATTCGGGGCAATCGATATGCCCCTCGAAAACTCCCCCGCAAAGCACCGCGTTCACCTTGATCGTGACACTGTCCCGTGTTATCGTCTCTTGTTGTTCAGCCGAGACCGTTTTAGTGCGAATATCAATGGTCGCTGACCGCTCAATTCCGAGGGGAATTATCCAATAAAGACCCGGTCCGCGGAGGCCCACGTAGTGCCCCAGGCGGAAAATCACACCCCGTTCGAACTCCTGGGCAATGCGGAGACCTGTGAGCAGCAAAACAATGACAACGCAGAGTGGGATCAGGATCATTTTGGTTGCGGGTTAGCAGAGCGCCGAGAACTTGCCGAAAAACAGCTTTCACACCGTGGTCACAGCGACTGAGGCTAACATTGGCGCTTTCGTTTCGACGCAGCAAGCCGATAGCCCCGCGGCCGGACTTGTGCTCTGGCTGATCGGCGAGGTAAAAATAGACAGACTTAACCGCCTGCTTTGGCGCGTGGCGCGGAGAGGATAGGGAGCCCGTTCAATTCATCGATCATCCCGATCCCATCTTGGTTTACTCCGACGATGAAGCGATGATGCGCATTGGCCGTCTCGAGCACAAAGACGGGTTCGATGATGTCGTAGGCGATATATTGCCACCATGTGCTTATCTCATCGGACCGCAGAGCCCGAATTCGCCCACCGCCTTCAGCGGCAATTGTCTGGCAGACCTTGGAATCCAATTCCTGGATCTCATACGGATCACGCAGGACGATTTGCTGGAGATTCAGCTTTCCTGATGCAGACGGAACTACTGCCGTAAACCGTATGGCCTGGTTTCTCCCCAAATTCTCATCAGACCTGAATAGCATCCAGGCGCCCGACTGCACCATAACGGCACCAGCCCAGTGATTTTTCGAATCTTTCGAGGCGGTGATGAAATGACCGTGAATCTGTTTCGCGGTCGCTGTGACAACGGCATTGTCTGCATACCGGTAGCGGACCCGGTTTGGGATTGGCCCGGGCTGGAGGTAGGGCGGGCGCAGCACTGGGGATTGAGATAAATCTGCTGGAGAATAAGAGCGCCCAGGATAGACGGCGGCAATGGCGGCCTGCGCTGCGCCGAGCTTGGGCGCCGGAAACTCCAGCAGCCCAACCTTGTCGCCGGGTTGCCAATGTTTCACGATGATCTTGGTGAACCGGCCACCGAAAGCCTGTATGGTGGGCGTGAGTCGCTTGATTGCCTCTGGTCCATCGACCCAGAGATCCACAATGGTGATGTCAGAAATATTGAGGCTCTTTAGATAAGTAGGGATTTCTGCCACTGCCACGGGGGTCCCTTTCTGGTCGATCAGTAGGCCGTCCCCATTGACGCGAAACGCATAGCTCCGCGTCGGTGCGGCTAAAGCTGGGGGCTCGGTCGCCCTCAGGCTGGGCTCGTTAAAAACAAACCCGACGACGATTAGGGTCGCGCAAGAACGGGTCAGCCATCTCATGGGAAATTCCTACGGCCCTAAAAATTCGAAGCAAGCATGGTGTGAGTCAGGAAAGGCGAAGGGGACGCACAAGAACCAGTGACTAATCTCGCTGCTCGGGTGAAGTGGTGCAGAGGTTGCAGTCTGAGTTTAAGACAGTTTCGGAGAGGCGAAAGACGGTAGCGACTTGATTGAGCAAACCCCTTGGCATACACTTAGCGGACAAATATCGCCCTTGACCCCCAAATTTGACGAGATTTTCAACAAGCTGCGTGCGATCTTGGCTCAGCACGTCGGAGGGCTTACGGTGGCAGAAGATAGTCCTCGCCGCTACTGCTTGGCGGGCGGACGTCATCCAAAACACCAGACGCCGATGCCGATTGCTTGGGTCCAGATCGGCAAGGATTATGTGAGCTTCCATCATATGAGCGTTTATGCGCGGCCAGATCTGCTTAAGGACATTTCGATGAAACTTCGTGCCCGCATGCAGGGAAAGTCGTGCTTCAATTTTACGGCGTTCGACAAAGCATTGTTTGCCGAACTTGAGGATCTCACCGTGCGAGGCTTCGATGCGTTTCGGAATGCGCCATTCATGAAGTGAAGGCGTGGGGTCAAGTAACGCCCAGCATTCAGCCAACGCCACTGTCTGTCATCCAAAACCTTGATCAGCAAAAAAGTCATATGAAGACCATACTCATAAATTGTCTGGCGGTCATTATCGGCCTAGTGCTCGGCAGCATCGTCAATATGGCTCTCGTCGTGGCAGGCCCGCATGTTTTTCCGCCGCCAGTGGGCGTCGACATGAGTGATGCGAAGAGTCTTGCCGCGGGAGTCCATTTGCTGGCGCCCAAGCATTTCCTCTTTCCCTATCTTGCGCACGCCCTTGGAACGCTCGCAGGCGCCTTAGCAACCCACCTAGCCGCCTCGACTCGGCGCTCGGCGCTCGCCTACGTCGTCGGCATACTCTTTTTGGTAGGCGGCATCGCCGCAGCCTCCATGATTCCCGCACCGGCTTGGTTTATCACGCTCGACCTCTTGGTGGCCTATCTTCCCATGGCGTGGCTGGGTGCGCGGCTTGGTCGAGGCATTCGCGCCTGAATTTTCGTAACCGAAAGCCCAATTCGCGGTGAATTCGGCGCCGAACTCAGCCGGTAGGTCGTGCCGTAAAGGTTTGGTTTTGCCATATCTGGTCTTTGGCGTTCAAATCTGGCCAAGACAGAGAAGATGTGGATAGCCGATAGTTATTAATGATTACATGTGTTCGGAGATAGCTCCCTACTTTGGAAGCGGGCCGAGCCAGACTCAGTCTATCATACGACGACCTTCAACGTGCTGCCCGACGGGCGGATCGTCACCTTGAGTGGCTCACCTTCACAAAATATCGTGTTCCTACAGGCCGACGGCAGCGAGCAGCGCCGCATTCCGGCCCCAATCGATTCAGCCAGCTTGGTCGTGGGCAGCGACGAAACGGTCTATGTCACCGGCAGCAATTCGGTGCAGTCCTACCCGGCCGATGGCACCGCGGGTTGGACCAGTCCCGATGTGCGGGGCGAACTTTTTCTCGGTCCCGCCGGCCTGCTTTATGTCCAAAGCAGCATCCGCAATGAGCTGGCGGCGGTCACCATAACGGCCGGGGCCGCCCCGGGTTTGTGGCAAAACAACGGCGGATCGGACCAAGCTCACCGCTCCCACCTCGCTCCCGGCGTTGCCCCGCGCATCATCACATCGCCCGCCAATACGAGTGTCGTCACCGGTTACCGCCTCGCGCTTACCGTCGTGGCCGATGGATCATTTCCGCTCACCTATGAATGGCACCATAACGGAGTGATTGTGTCCGAGGCCTTCGGCTCGACGCTCGCGATACCCGCCGCGGCGTCGAGCGACGCCGGCAGCTACACCGTCACCGTGCGGAACTCCTTGGGCGTTGTGACCAGCTCTGCCGCCGTCGTGACAGTCACCACTCCGGATTTTGGCACGGTCTTGTGGACCACTTCGCTTCAGACCCTCGGCACGCCTTCCGTGGCGGCCGACGCCACCGCCTACGCGCTGTTCGGGCCCATAGTTAGCGGGTCTGCCGATGTCGCCATGTCGCTCGTGGCGATTGACCATTCGGGCAACGAGCTTTGGCGCACTGCCCTCGGGACCGGCAGTTCTGGAACCAATGCGCAACCGTCCCCTGTCATCGGTGATGACGGCACCATCTTCGTTGCTGGCCGCAAGAAAGTCTGGGCTATGTCCGCTGCCGGAGCCGTGCGCTGGTCCAAGGATATCGCTGCGGCCACCTCCGATAACATTCCCCGTCTCGCCTTGGGCGTGGGCAATGTCCTCTATGTCGGAATGGACATGCGGCTCACTCGCCTGCGCGCGGAGGGCACACAGGATTGGAGTGTTGATTATAGTAATTTCACGTCGTCGCATTATCAGGACCCGCAGGCCCGGGTGCGGCGTGATGGGAATGTGATCCTGACTCCGCGCATAATGGTGACACCGGAGGGCACGGCCTCGCTCCTCGGCCCTCAGACTAGCTCAACCGTCATGTTTATTGGGCCGGCGGATGAAACCGTCTGCTACAGCGGCTCCCACCTCCTCGAGATAATTGATCACGCCGGGCAGCTGGTCTCGCAATTAGCCGACGGCCAACTGGAGGCCCCGGTGTTGCTCAACTCGGAAGGCAACCTGTTGATTCAATTTCGTTATGGCCAAGTGCCGTTTTATGGTTCGAGCCGAGACGACCTGCCCATTCCCATTTCGGACGCCCAGTTTATGTCCGACCTCGGCGAAGGCCGCCTGCTTGTCGCCAATTACTACCAACTGATGGTGGTCAGTCGCACAGGCACGAACCTCTTGTCCGCCCCTGTGATTTCCGGAGCCAATTATGTGCTCAGTCAGGCCGGTGCGGCCATCGGCGGCTCGCAATTACGCGCCTATAATGTCGGCATCACCCCCTCCCGTAGCCCCTGGCCAATGCCCGCGGCCGACGCGCGCCACACTTGGCGCGCACCGGCAGATTTTGACTGGAACATAAGGCAAGCCCGCAGTGCCACCGTCAGCACTTCGGCACCGCTCTACGCCGGCTACGCCGCCACCTTGGATTCACAAATCGACGGCGTCGGTCCATTTTCATTCCAGTGGCAGCGCAATGGCATCGATCTGACGGGGGCCACCAGTTCCCAACTGACCCTCAGCAATCCCTCGGCCGCGGATTCCGGCAACTACCGAGTCGCGGTGACCAACACTGCCGGCACAACCTACAGCCAGGATTTCGCGGCCACGTTTGCCGATCCCGTGTCTGTGCCGCCGGCTTTTTACGCCGGGGTTGTGCGCTGGAGTGGAGATGGGAGTCTCTACACCCGCTACGCGATGCTCGTGCAACCCGACCGCACCGCCGAAATCCTCCTCACCGGCCCCTACCGGGCGTTGACCAACCGGGCCCGTTTTTCAGCCGACGGCTTTTTGCCTCTTACAACGTGGAACAACCCCGACTATGTGGCCATGAAAAATGGCCAGCCACAGTTCAACTATGGCACGGGCAATCTCATCACCACGACCGTCGCCATTAACTCCGCCACCGCCCCCAACGGTTTGCCCGTGGGCTTCTATCGCGGCGGCAGCGTCGAAGGCCACCGCGCCTATGCGGCGGTGTTGCCCGACGGCCGCGTCTGGTGGGCGTCAAACGCCAGCGGAAACGACGAAATCACGTTACCGGCGGACCAACTCCATGGATCGGGCTCCGTGCTCATTGCCAACGTCAGCCAATCTTACAACCTCGACGGCACTAAAGATGGTGTCCTGCGCATGACCCGCCCCAGCGCCGCGCTTGATTCTACGTTCATTCCCTTTTCCACCGAGTGGAGCGGCCGGTCCAGCCAGGAAACACTGATCAACCTTTCCATCCGCGGCTTTGTTTCGCCTGCATGGCCAACGATGATCGGTGGATTCGTGGTCCAAGGCCCCCGAGGGCTCCTCTTGCGCGGGGCTGGGCCGACCTTGGGAACACTTGGGCTCGATCCGGCAACTGTGCTCGCCCAACCCCGTCTTTCTCTGATGAGTGCGCAGGGTTCCCAACTTGCACTGGCGACCCGCTGGTCGGGTTCGACCGCAGAGGCGGCGCTGCGCACTGCAGCCGCCCGCGTCGGAGCCTTCCCGTATGTGGAGGGTTCAAATGACGCCGCCCTTGTGCAAAATTTTCCCGGCAATCTCTATACGTTCATCGTCGACAGTGTGGATGGGGGACAGGGTATCGCGATCATGGAAGTCTACGACACCACGACTGACACCAAAGATGGCCGACTCATCAACCTATCCACCCGTGGTTTTGCCGGCACTGGCGATAAGGCGCTTTTTGGCGGCTTTGTGATCCAAGGCCCCGGGCCAAAGACCCTGTTGGTGCGCGCCATCGGATCCGGTCTGGGGCCCTACATTGGCCCGGACTTCAAACTGGCCACCTACCCGCAGCTGCTAATTTACGATTCTAAACACAACGTGCTTGCCACCAATAAAGTGTGGCGGACCAGCGACGCGGCTTTTGTTTCCACGATTGCTTCCCAGGTTGGGGCGTTCGCCCCGGCTGACGATGACGCCGCCCTCGTCATCACAGTTGAGCCGGGACTCTACAGCGCAGTCATTGACACCGGCCTAGGCACCGCCGGCTTGGCCCTCTTTGAAATCTACGAAGTGCCATGAACCGGCCCCGTCTCCTTCGCCTGCTCGCGGTCGTGCTCCTGCTGGGTGTCGCGGCGAGCCTTTTCTGGTGGCAACGACGCCCGGTCAATCCGGGGCCACTCGGTTCTCGTGCTGTGGCCACTGGAAAAACTCATGCCATTTCTCAGCCTGCCGGCGCAAAACCGCCGGCGCCGGTAACAACTATCGCGCAGTCACCCGCGGACCTGATTGATTCCCGCCTGCGCCGCCTTACCGATACCTTGCGCAGTCTTCCGCTCGCGGCTCGCCGTGAACTGGTCGCCGCCTTGCTGCGCGAACTCGACCATGCGGCCGCCGGGGCCCGCAGCGATGCTTTGCTCGCGTTTCTGCGGAGCGGCCTCGACGTGCCGCTCTCCGGGGACTTCGTCCTCGGCCCGGGTGGTTGGCTCCGCGACTGGCCCACCTTGCGGCTGGCGCTCCTCGACTACCTCGCGCAACGCGATCCCGCGGCCGCGGCGTTGCTCGCCCGGGATATTCTTACCGCCGCCTCACCCGACGTTCCTGGCGAATGGGCGCTCGCCATGCGCGAACTCGCCCGGGGTCACAGCGCCGAGGACTGGCCGCCGCTCGTGGGCCGTCGCTTGGTCGACCTGCTACGCGATGAGCGCTGGGCCGCCTCGCCGCCGCGCGCTTATCTCGAGGCGTTTGACGTGATCGTCTCCGGCCGGGCCACTTCACTCTTCAACGAACTGGACCGCATTGCGCGGACCGGCGACAACGCGGCGCGCTTCGCAGCCTTTCTCGCCGCGGACCGGCTCACGCTCGCTGCACCCGCCGCCGCGATGGCCGAACTAAACCGCCAGCCGGATCTCTTTGCCACACTGCCCCAACTGCGGGCCGGGCTTTTCGCCCGGGCCGATGTGCGCGACACCGATCAGCTCAGCGCGCTAGAAAACTATTTTCACCGCGGCGATGTCAGTGCCGCGGAGCGAAGCGCGTTCGCCACCCTTTTTCCCCAATACGATCTCGCTGTGTCCAACAACCTGCTGACGCCGCCCTCGCGGCGCACGCTCGCCGACATGCAGGCCCACGACATCGCCGCGTTGAGGCAACTCGGCGTCTGGCAGACTCAGCCCAAACTGAGCGCATGGCAGAGCATCTTTTCCGCTGTTACCGCGCGCCTGAAACAGCAGCTCGCCGCTGCTCACCTCTGACTGAGATCCCCTCTGGCGATAGTTTTGCTCAGCACCCAAGAACATGAAAACACTCCACTATCTGCTGCTTATTGCCGTGTGTCTCATGGCCAGCGCCTCCGGCAAGGCGCAAGTTGAACTGGTCTACCACAGCGGAGGCGAAACCAAACTCCTCACAGGCGTTGCGCAAAAACGGCGGGGCTACCTCTTCGGCGCCGAGCCAGTCCCGCTCGCTCCGGGCGGCACCTGGGAAATTCGGGCGGCTGCCGCGTATGCAGACACTGAGGCAGCCGTGGTGCCATGCTTCCGGCTAAAAACGTCGGCGGCAATTGGGAGTGGGCCGCCCCAATTGGAGGTGCAGTATGACTTGGCCATCCGGCCGGAGCACGACCAGCAGAACCTCTATTATGTGGCCGCGTGGAACGTGCACGGCCGGGATGTCAAATTTGACGTGAAGGCTCTGTTGCCCATCGCCCAGGCGGGTGAAGACAACCGGATCTTAGGGGGTTTCTTCATCAACGCGTCCGACCGGAATGGTTTCCTTCGGGTCTACGTCCTGCAACAGGGGCGCTCACTGCGCGGATTAGCGGGCAAGGAGGCGACCATGATGCCGTTGCGGGCGGCCTTGGATGGAGGCGATTTTGCGCAGGCCCTGGCCTGGCTAGGCGGCGCTGGCCGCGATCAGAAATTGCCGCAGCCGCTCTTGGAGCAGATCGTCCGTTCCGGCAACGCCGACCTGCTGGCGGCGGCCTTAACCGGGAAGAACTCCAGACGTTTCAAAGGTGATGACGGAGCGGCGCTCATTGGGGCCGCGACCGAAACCGGGCAGGAACGCTGCGTCGAGCTGCTCCTGAAACTCGGGGCCGACGCGAATACCCAAGGATTCACCGGAGTCAGCGCATTGCACCGGGCGGTGTGGTCGGGATCGGCCGAGACCGTGCGGCTGCTGCTCGAGGCTGGCGCCAAACCAAGTCCCTATGAGAGCGCCCTGCATGAATCTCCGCTGCAAGACGCCATCGTCGCCGGCGACACCGCCGTCGCCACCCTGTTAATTGAAAAGGGAGCAAAATTGCCGGAGAAATCGCTGTTGGAAGACCAACTGTGCATGGCGGTCGCCCGGCAGGATGTGAAGATGGCCGCGCTCCTCCTTAAACAAGGGGCAAGTTTGGATACTCTCATTTACGACCGGCCACCGCTGGTGATCGCGGCCTTCGGTTCCGACCCGTCCGTGGTGACCTTTCTACTGGGAGCGGGGGCAAAAGTCGACCAAACCGGGCCCAAAGGCGAAACCGCCCTGATGGGCGCCGCCTGGATGGGTGACGACACCCAAATCCAAATTCTGCGGAAGGCTGGAGCCTCGCTCGCAAAGACGGACAAGCTGAACCGAACGCCCGCGAGTTGGGCCGCGATGGCGGGCCGGGACGAACTCGCCCTGCGCCTTTACCGTGAAAACCCCTGCCAAGGGGCCGCGGCCACCCGCCTGCTGCACGACGCGGTGGTGTTCCGCTGCGACCAACTCGAGGCGGCCTTGCTCGCCGCTAACACCCACTTTGATTTTCGGGCCGAGGACATCGACAAGGTGCTGGACGAGATTCTTCGCAGCGGAAACCTGAAGGCCCTTGAGCTAGCCTGCGCCCAGGGTCTCGATGTCAACCGCAGTATCTACGGCGCGTGGACGCTCGGAGGCTTGGCGCGGCGTTACGCCTCAGCGCCCATGACCGAGGCTTTGGGTAAATGCGCGCCCGCAGGCGGCCTGAAGGTTGAGGTGCCCACCACAACCAAATTGCCGGTGGAGATCATCCAGCGCGCCCCGGGTCTCTCGCCGACGGAACTCGGTGATAAGCTCGATAAAGGAGAGGCGGTGGTGGACTTTTTCATAGATGCCATAGGCCGACCCTGTGCACCCATCACCCGATCCGCGTCGACGCCAGAATTTGGTCAGGCCGCCATGAATAACGTCCTGAAATGGCGGTTCAGTCCAGCGAACAGCAAGAGCCCGGTCTGGCGCCGGGCAGTTCTGCCCTTCAGTTATTCTGCGGAAGCATTCGGAAAGGACGACGTGCTGATGGCCGCGGATGTCGACAACGTTCCCCTGCGCAAAAACAAGGTCCCGCTGTCGGTGGATCCCCGTGAAATTCGCCAGGCCGCCTGGGTGAGTTTTCGGGTGTCCCCCACCGGGCAGGTCTTTGCCCCTCTGGTGGTCAGTGCGAGCAAACCCGGCCTGGATCCCTCCGCTTTTGCAGCAATCCGGGACTGGAAATACAGCCCGGCCATCAAGGACACGGCGCCGGTTTGGTGTTTGCTGCAGGGGGTGGCGTTGTTTCCCGCCGGCGGCTTCCTGGAGATCGGCCTGACGCCGCTCGGCGCCACGGATGACGGCACGCAACCGCCTATGGTCACGAAGGGTGCCGCCTATCGCCGCGACTCAATCTTCGTCAGCGGGGAGGAGCGCGGCTTCGTGGTCGTGCGTTTCGTCGTCAACCCGCAGGGCACACCCGAGAGCATCGTGGTGGTCGCCTCAAGCGATCCGGCCTTGAATAGGCGAGGCGTCGATACCTGTGCCGAGATGCAATTCGACCCGGCGCTGCACCAAGGAAAGCCCGTCGCCTTCCCGATGCTCCGGACCTTCTTGATTGATTAGCGCACCCACTCATTCCGCTCCCCTCATCCTCCTTTCCTAAGCACAAGAATGTCCTCCCCAAATATTCCTTCCCTCATGAGCTGGCTGCACCTTCCCGCCTCAATTCGGGGTCTCCTGAGCGTTGTCCTCAGTTTCGCCCTAGCCGCATCCGCCAGCCGCGCCACGACGGTGATCCCGCCAGAGTTTACCCAACTCGTGAATGGATCGGACTGTATCGTGCGGGCCGTGGTGAAGCGCGTGAGTTCGGTGAAGAAGGCCCGCGCCCGCGGTGTCGTCATTTTCACCGAGGTAGACCTCGAGGTCGTCGAGGTGATCGCGGGGAACCCGCCGGCGAAGCTCACCCTGGAAATGCTGGGCGGCCAAGTGGGACAGGAGGAACTCATCGTGCAAGGCGCGCCCAAGTTTCAGGTGGGCGACGAGGATATTTTGTTCGTCAGCGGCAATGGCCGGAACCTCAGCCCGCTTTGCGGCATGATGCACGGCCGCTACCCGATTTTGAAAGACGCCGCCACCGGGCGAGCCTACGTGGCCCGTTCCAACCATGTGCCGCTGCACGACCCGTCGGAGGTGAGTCTGCCGATGACCGAAGGCCGGGCCGCAGGATTGCAGCGCCGGGCGCTCAGCACTGCGGGTGCGCTCACGCCGGAAGACTTCATCCGCCTGATAAAGGGCAAGAACACCAATCCCGTGACCCAGCCGCAGCGTGCAAACTAAGTTTCTCCTCCGCATTCTTGCCGGGCTGGCCGCAGGTCTCTCGATGATCGGTTCGGTTTGGGGCTATGTTGTTTATACGGACCAGAGCGGCATCTATGTGATCAAGAGGCAGAGCAGTCCGGTGACGATGCAGATCAAGCTCGCGCAGACTGCCAACCTCAGCGACGGCAGCAGCCAGAGCAGCAGCGTCGTGGCCGCGATGCAGGCTTGGAACGCCCAGCTTGGCATAGTGCAACTCGCGCCGACCGTGACGGATGGAGGCGGCTACGCCATTGGCAACGGGGTCAACGAGGTCGTCATGGACACGACAGCCGATGGCAAGGAGTTTGGCGTCTATGCCCTCGCGGTGACGATCTACTACAGAAATGGCAACGCGCTGCAAGAGGCCGACGTGATTTTTAACCAGAAAGTCAACTGGAACTCCTACCGCGGGGCGCTGATTGCGGGTGTGTGGGACATCCGGCGCGTGGCGATTCACGAATTGGGACATGTGCTCGGATTGGATCATCCAGATGAGAATGGTCAGTATGTGACGGCGATCATGAACAGCGTGGCCAGCTCGGTGGACCGCTTGCAGTATGACGACATCACTGGCGGGCAGATGCTCTACGGGGCGCCGGGGGTCAGGCCGGCGAACGATAATTTCGCGAACGCGACAGTGTTGTATTCGAGATCGGGCACAGTCTCCGACTACGGACGCAACATCGGCGCGACGCGCGAGGCGGGCGAGCCAAACCACGCGGGCGTGACGGACGGGCATTCGGTGTGGTGGCAGTGGACGGCACCGCTTGATGGCACGATGACGGTCACGACGAATGGCAGCAATTTTGACACGGTGCTCGCGGTCTATTCCGGCACGAGTCTTGCCGGGCTCACGCTGGTGGGGGCAAACGACGACGAGGAGTCGAAGGCGCAGAACCCCACCCCGTCACGCAAGCGGACCAGTTTCGTTTCGTTCGACGCCACCGGGGGCACGACGTATTACTTCGCGGTCGATGGCTGGGGCGATGCGGACCAGGGCGTGCCGACACCCACGGGCGAGATCACGTTAAACCTAACGTTTTCCAGGCCTCTGGTTATCACTGAGCAGCCCACCGACCAGACAACGACGGCGGGCATGGCGGTGTCTTTCAACTGCGAGGCAACGGCGGTGCCTGATCCGATTTATACCTGGCAGCGGTTGCCGGCCGGTGGCGGGGAGTGGAGTGATCTACCCGGTGCCTTCAGCGCCAGCGGCGGTCTGTATCTGTCGTCCCCGACCATGGCGATGAATGGCGACCAGCTCCGCTGCGTGGTGAATAGCGGGACGAATTCGGTGACCAGCAGGGTGGTGACGCTGACGGTGAAATCGATTGGCCCGACCTTCGAGGTGCAGCCGGAGAATCAGCTGGGCGAACCAGGCTTGACGGCGCAATTCATCGTCACCGCCCGCGGCCAGCCGAACCCTGCACTCCGGTGGCAGCGCCTGGCGGCGGGAGGCAGTGTCTGGACAGACTTGAGCGACGGGGGCGCCTACACGGGCACGGCGACGGCGATCCTGGCGGTCACGGGCCTGACCATGGGCATGGACGGGGATCAGTTCCGCTGCGTGGCAACGAACGAGGGCGGCGTGGAGAATTCAGCCCCGGCCACACTGAGCATGACCGCATCTTGGGCCGTGATGAGCGTATCGGTCGGAGCTTATCACCGACTGTTTGTCCGGGCGGACGGCTCGCTCTGGGCGATGGGAGTCAATGAAAACGGCCAGTTGGGCGACGGGACGACCAAGCTGCGGCGGGCACCGGTGCGCGTGGCCACGGGCGTGGTGGCAGCGTCGGCTGGAAACAGTAACAGCTTTTTTTTGAAGGAGGATGGGACGCTCTGGGGCATGGGGAGCAATGGGAACAACGGCATCGGGATACTGGGCGATGGCACCGTGACGATGCGGTTAACCCCGGTGCTGATCGCGACCCAGGTGGTGGCAATGGCGGCCACCGGCAACGGCAGCCTGTTTATCAAAGCGGATGGGACGCTGTGGGTGACGGGGTTCAATCTATTTGGCCCCTATGGAGGGTCAATCGTGATGCAGCCGCAGCAGGTGGCGGTGGAGGTGCAGTCGGTTTCCAGCAAAACCTCTGTGGGTGCTTTTGTAAAATACGATGGGACGCTCTGGGCCGGTGGTTCGCGCGCGATGAACGGCATCGGGGACGGGCTGCCTGCGACGGGCTACACGGCCGGACCGGTGCTGGTGACGGACAGGGTCCGCACGGTAACGATGGGTGGTTCTTTCACCGTGTTTATCCGCACGGATGGATCGCTCTGGGGCAACGGCAACAATGACTATGGTGCGGTGGGGCCGACGTTGGGTGCGGTGGCAACGCCGAAGTCATTCGCGACGGGCGTTCAGGCGGTTGCCGCCGGCAACGCCCATGTGCTTTACACTCTGCCAACGGGCACGCTGATGGCGGCGGGCTACAATGGCAGCGGACAGCTGGGCGATGGCACCACGACCAACCGCGCCCTGGCGGTCCAGGTGGCGGCTGGCGTGTCGAGCATGTCAGGCGGCGATTATGTGAGCCTGTTCACGAAAACCGACGGCAGCCTGTGGGGCATGGGCGATATCGAGCCCGTCCAATGGCTGCCGAATTACGGTGTGATTTTGGATAGCAATGGGCTGCCGACGAACCAAACCACGCACCAACTGGCGCTTACGCCCGTGCTGATCCGGGGCGGAACGCTGCCCGCGCCGGCCGCACCGGCGTGGCTCTCCGCGACCAAGGGGGCGAACAGCCGCTTCACGCTGGTGACGTGGAAGGCGCAGGCGGCCGCCACCGGTTACCAGGTCTGGCGCAGCGCCACGAATGACAGCGCCGGGGCGACACTGGTGGCGGACAATCTGGTGACGCCGCTGTATTACGACACCAGCGCGCCGGCGGAGGCGACGAATTACTATTACTGGATCAAGGCCACCAACGGCGCCGGCACGAGCGCGTTCAGCGTTGGGGACTATGGTTTCCGCACGCGGATGGTGCCGCCGGCGATCCAGACGCAGCCCGTATCCGTCACCGTGGCACCGGATGTGCGCGCGACGTTCAGCGTAGGGGCGAGCGGTGACCCTGCACCGACCTACCAATGGCAACGCCAACCGGCCGGCGGCGCCACTTGGCTGGACCTGGCGGACGACGCCACTTACTCGGGCGCAATGACTGCCACCTTGACGGTCAGTGCCATGACCACCGCGATGGCGGGCGACCGGTTTCGCTGTGTCGTGAGCAATGCCCGCGGCACAGCGACATCGGCGGCGGCGGGGTTGGCGCTGGCGCCGCAACAAGGAGCGATAGATATGGTTGGCAGCGTAGGCGGCTCTGAAAGTAGGGCGTTTTATCTGTTGAGGGATGGGACGCTCTGGAGCCGGGGCGTGTATTACAACTTTCTCACCGCGGAGCAGATGAACAGTGGAGCAGCATATTTTGTCACAGACGGTGTGATGGCCGCGTCATTTGGTATGTTTCTCAAATCGGACCTGACGGTTTGGTCTCTCAACAGCACCTCCCCTGGAAATGCCTCAAAGCCACCTGTAGCGGTCCTGACGCAGGTGGCGGCCGCGGCGGTCGGAGTGTGCGCCAATGCGTCGTTCAATCTCGTGCTTCGGGTGGATGGCAGTCTGTGGTCAGCCGGAGCAAACACCGCAGGTCAGTTGGGCGATGGCACGACTGTTGACCGTGGCACTCTGGCGAAAATCGCGGACAACGTGGCGTCCATGGCGGTGGGGCCGGATTCCAGTTATTTTATCAAGGCCGATGGCACCCTCTGGGGCATGGGCTCGAACGAGGCCGGGCAATTGGGAACCGGCGATGTGTCGCCTCAGCTGAGTCCCATTTTGATTGCAACCGACGTGGCGACCGTTTCCGCGAACTACCATAAGGCGGCCTTTGTGAAGAAAGACGGCAGTCTTTGGAGCATGGGAGCCTATTATTATGCGACCCATTATGGTGCCAGCGCAGGGTCTCGGCACCTCCCAACGCAAATCGCAGCCGATGTCGTGAGTGTGAACTGTGGCCAGAGCCACACGCTCTTCCTCAAAAAAGACGGTTCGTGGTGGGGCGTAGGTTCCAATGGTTATAACCAACTCAACCAAGGCACCCTCAGTGCCACCGAGACTCCGGTCCTGGTCATCCCCAGCGGAGCCGCGAAGGCGACGCCGGTGAATGAGCACACTTGGTATATCAAAACCGATGGCAGTCTCTGGGGGCTGCCGCCGCTCTATACGCCCAGCGGCGGTGGCAGCTGGCCCTTTGCGCAGCAGCTGCTGACGGGGGCAATTACCGCTCCTGCCACCCCGGCGGCAGTGATGGCGGTCCCCGTGGTCTTCGCCGCGTGCGTGCGGCTCAACTGGCAGCCCGTCGCAGGCGCGGTCTCCTACGAAATCTGGCGTAGCACGACGAACGATCCCAGCATCGCGGTGCGAGTGGCGGCAAACGTGCCATGGGCCCTCGGCTATGATTATCCGCCGGCGTCGGGTCTGTATTATTATTGGGTCAAGGCGGTGAATCCGGCGGGGGGGAGCGCGCTGAGCGAGGCGGCGAACCTCAACTATACCTATGCTCCGGCGATCACGGTGCCGACGTTTGGCGCGTCTCCCACGGTGAGCCCGGTGGTGGCGGGCTCGACTGGCCCGATGACGATCACCGTGCCGGTTTCGGGCAACCCCACGCCGACGCTGCAGTGGCAGGTAAGTTCGGATAACGCGAATTCATGGACCAACGTGACGGACGGCGTCGCCTATGCCGGGAGCAAGACGGCGAGTTTGAGCATCCTCCGGCCGACTGTGGGGATGGTGGGCCTGCAGTATCGCGTGGTGGCCTCCAATTCGGTCGCCAGCAATCTGGTCTCCGGAGCCGTCACGCTCACTGCAACGCCGCATATTTATCGTGGCACCTATTTCGGCAACATCACCTCGGGCGGCTTTTGGGCGCTCTATGTGCGCGACAACAACACCGCGACTTACCTCGCCTCGTTGGATGTTCGGCACAGTGTAATCGTGATTAAGAGCCTTGTGGTCGGGGCGGACGGCAGCTTTTCGGCGGCGGGCACGGAAATTAAATCGCTCACGACGAGGACCGTGTCCGCGCAATCGCTGGCTTCTGCCGAAGCCCCGGTCCTGAAAACGGCCGCCGCCGCAGGTAATTTCGTCCTCGCCGGGCAGATTGCGGGCGACGGCCAAGTCACAGGACAATTGGGTGGAATCGCGGAGAGCTTTTTTGGCCGCGTGGCCCAGCCGTGGGGGCCCACGCAGGCTTTGGAGGGCTACTATACGGCGTCTGCGCTCTATGCCGCCACGGGCACGCTTGACGTGATTGTCGGCCCGAGCCTCCAGAGTCTGGCCATAAGGACCGGCGCCACGTTCGTCGAAGGATTGATCGGCAATGCCGGCACCAACGGCCAGGCTCGGTTTTCCGTGCCGAGCGCCAGTGGCTGGGGCTCGCTCGCACTTTACATCGTCGCCGCAACCCAGACCATCAGCGGCACCCTCACGCCGGCCGACTCGACGCCGTCGACTTCATATTCCGGGCTGGCGGACACCGTCACGCCGAACAGCTACCTGTCCAACCTCTCCGTGCGCGCCGCGATGGCGGCGGGGCAGACGCTCATCGTCGGCTTCGTGGTCAACGGTGGGGCCAAACCCATGCTCGTCCGTGCTGCCGGCCCTGTGCTCAACCGCTAC
>CAIRCN010000007.1 GCA_903877135.1 uncultured Opitutia bacterium | reverse complement strand
TGTCGTCGTCACCGTCAAACTCAACGCCGAGCAGGTCGTGCAGATGGGCCTCATCGTCTGCGCCGTGGAGGAGGTGGTCACACTCGCCGCTGACATGATCGAGCCGACTCCGGACTTCGGCGCCCGGCTCAACACCGAATACATCCTCGGCATGGCCAAGGTGAAGGGCCAAGTGAAGACTCTCCTCGACATCGACCGCGTCGTCGCACCCGACACCGTCCAGACTCTCGCCGGCGCAGCGGGAGGCGCCTGAGCCCGGGGAACATCCGACTACAGGTGCCGGCTGACTGCTCCGCAGAGAAGTGGGGGCCGAACGCCCTGACTCCCTACTCCGTGAAACGCCCAGTCATCAGAAATGATGGTATGAGAGTATCGAATTCACAACGGGCCCGATTTTCCGTTGTGCCAAATAGAAACCTCAAGGAAACGTCCTGATCATGGTTTCGATTGTGCACTGGCTGCTTCTTCTTCAGCGGCGGGAGGAATAAAGAGCGAGTCTCCCGGCGCCCGGTAGATCCAGCACGCAGCATCCGTCCCAACGGGCCGCCCGCCGCGGTAGCCTGTGGCTTCCACCAGATTTAGGCCGCGTTGCAATTCGAGATCGGGCCAGACGAACCGGTGATCGGGCGAAGACTTCCGTCCAAGGGCGACGCCATTGCACACCACGGCGACCTCGTCGGCATTGGAGTAAACCCGAACTTCAGCGTGCGGCACGCTGCGATCGGCAAAACGTTTGGATGCAATGTGCACCACCGGCTGGGTGGTCCAGTTGGCCTGATACCAGTAGAAAGCATCCTTCCGGGTGTGCCGATCGTAGGTGACGAGACCTTTGTCGTTGCGGCCGGCGTGGTCGCCCTCCTTGCGGCCGTCGGAGGCGAAATCGAACAGGTTCCAGATGAACGTGCCCCAGAGATATGGCCGTGCCTTGATCTGCAACCAGTTTTCCTCGTGAAAACGCGACTGCCATTCCTCCGGGTGCCACGGTCCATGGGATTGCGAATTTCGCACCAGTGGATTTTCCTCGTGCTGGTAGATGCTGGCCCCGGCGCCATATTCACTGATGCCCAGCGGCCGGTCGGGATGAGCCCGATGAAAGGTGTCGAGCCAATCGCCGAGCCCATCGTAGTTGCCGCGATACCAGCCGAAGTATTTGTTCACCGCCAGCAGATCGCTCCGAAAGTTGCGCGGGTCCTCCGGCGCATGGTGCGATGCGTAGACCGACGGCCGCGTGGGATCTTCCTCACGGGCGATTGCGGCAAGCTCTGTCAGCAGCTTGTCCGCTGCATCGCCCTGATCTTTGGTTTCATTGCCAATGCTCCAGAAAAGGATCGCCGGATGGTTGTAGTTCTGACGAATCAACTCGCGCAATTGCTCCTTGGCGTTGGCCAGACCTTCCGGCGCTTTAGGCGGTGCATTCACGAAACATAGCTCGGCCCATACGCCGATACCCCCTTCGTCGCACAGCGAATAAAATAGCTGATCGTGCTGATAATGCGCCAGTCGGACGACAGTGGCGCCGAGTTCGCACAAGATACCGAAATCCTCGCGTTGGTCTGTCTCGGTGATCGCCCAGCCGCGATCAATGCGATCCTGGTGGCGATCGACGCCGTGCAATTCATAGTGGCTGCCATTAAGAAAAAAACCGGCATCGGGTTTGACAACATAGGATCTCAGGCCGAGCGGCTGCTGCACGGCATCGATGACGCGACCGCCGGCGATGAGTTCGACCGTGGCACAGTAGAGATAAGAGTTACCGACACCGTTCCAGCGATGCGGTTTTTCAACCGTCACGGGTAGCATCACCTCGGAAACCGCACCTCCGGTCAATGTCACCGGCACGGACGTCGTCGCGACCACCGCGCCATCGGCAGCTTCGACCCTCACGCACACTTCCGCCGCGACCTTCTCGCGGGTTTCATTCGCTAGTTTGATCCGGGCCTCGACGTCGGCGCGTTCTGCCGTGACCACCCGCTGCGTCAGGAAAACACCGGCCGAAGCGCGGTCGAGCGTGGCAATATGCACCGGAGCGGTGAACAAAAGTCTCGCGCGGCGATATAGACCACCGCACTGCGTGAAATCGCCGCCAAGCGGAATGATGTCGCTCGGCGCGTTATTCACCCGGACGGCAAGCACATTGTCACCGGTCGTCGAGACCGCATCCGTCACGTCGAACCGGAAACGCGCAAATGCGCCGGCATGCGTGCCGACGGTGCGCCCATTGAGAAACACGTCGGCTTGGCGACTGGCTCCATCGAATTCTAGGAGGATGCGCCGACCGGCGGCATCCGACGGCAACCGAAAGTGACGCCGATACAATCCCGCGCCACGGAAGTAGTTCTTGCCACCGTCCTGGCCATCAAAGGCATTCCAAGTGTGCGGCAGGGAGATTTGGTCCCAACCGGAATCATCGAACTTAGTTGCGGTCCAGTCGGCCCCAGCGGCGCTCAAGACAAACCTCCAGTCTTGATCGATCGAGACGGTCAGCCGTGGCGCGGTTTCCGCAGCAAGTTGGGTTTGGACACAAACAGCGATAAGTCCGACAAAAGCCAAAATCGAACGGTGCGGTTTCATGGCGCTAAGGTGAAGTTTCGGGGGAGGGTAAATCATGATTTGACCAGCGCATCACACGGCGAATCGCCCGGGCTTCAAGCAGAAGAACCATGACATATTGGCGAATTTCTTGAGTTCTTTCAACGTTGCGCGCTGATGGTGAAAACCACCAAAAATGAGCGTTTCGCAATCCAACCTCATCGGAACGGCCTCCCGGATTTTTCAACCTTCCGATTGGCTTCCCGTCAAAACTGGGCGTGCCGTGGACGGTCCTTAACGGCACGGCCTCCCAGCTGGGAGCAGAATCTACAGTCAACAGGGCGTGCTTTCCGTAAAAACTCCGCCGACCCGCTGATGATAGGTATTGAACGTGCCATCTAACAAGCCACTCGCAGGTCTCAGGCAAGCGCACCCACGAGATTGAAGCGGCGAGGATTAGCTGCTTGCTATGGGAATTAATGAACTCGGACATCGACTACGCACGCCTATTCGACCGTTACGACGCCAATCCTGATAGACATCAAATTGCGGCCGACACCGAAATTCTGCGTCTGCTGAAGCAGGGTGACAGTGGTGGAATCACCCGCATCCTTGACGTTGCTTGTGGCACGGGCAACTGGCTCGCGGTCCAAATGCAGGCCTATGCATCGCAGCCAGTCGAATGGCACGGACTCGACGCCTCAGCTGAGATGCTCGGCGTGGCTCGGGTCAAGGTGCCTACAGCCCAACTCGTCATAGGTCGGGCCGAGCTGCT
>CAIRCN010000006.1 GCA_903877135.1 uncultured Opitutia bacterium | reverse complement strand
TTCACCCTGAGCGCGACCTCGGACTCCGGCCTGACCGTGACTTTCACCGTGGACAGCGGCCCGGCCACCGTCAGCGGCAACACCCTCACGCTCACCGGCGCCGCTGGCTCGGTCGTCGTCCGCGCCTCGCAGGCAGGCAACGCCTCCTACCTCGCGGCCACCGACGTCTCGCGCACGATTGCGGTCACCGTCCTTGTGCCGGTGGCGCAGACCATCACCTTTGTCCAGCCGGCAGCCCACCTGACCACCGATGCGTCCTTCACCCTGAGCGCGACCGCGACCTCCGGCCTGACTGTGACCTTCACCGTGGACAGCGGTCCGGCCACCGTCAGCGGCAACACCCTGACGCTCACCGGTGCCGCCGGCTCGGTCGTCGTTCGCGCCTCGCAGGCCGGCAACGCCTCCTACCTCGCAGCCACCGATGTCTCGCGCACGATCACCGTGAACGCGGTGGCGCAAACCATCACCTTTGCCCAGCCGGCGGCCCACCTGACCACCGATATACCCTTCACCCTGAGCGCGACCTCGGACTCCGGTCTCACCGTGACCTTCACCGTGGACAGCGGTCCGGCCACCGTCAGCGGCAACACCCTCACGCTCACCGGCACGGCCGGCTCCGTCGTCGTCCGCGCCTCGCAGGCCGGCAACGCCTCCTACCTCGCAGCCACCGATGTCTCGCGCACGATCGCCGTCAACGCGCCGCAGACCATCACTTTTGCCCAGCCGGCGCAGCATTACACCAACGATGCGCCCTTTACCCTGAGTGCGACCGCCAGTTCCGGCCTAACGGTGACCTACATCGTGGACAGCGGTCCGGCCACCGTCAGTGGCAACACCCTCACGCTCACCGGCACCGCCGGCTCTGTCGTCGTCCGCGCCTCGCAGGCCGGCAATACCACCTACCTCGCAGCCACCGATGTCTCCCGCACGATCCCGGTCGTCGCGCCCCTCCCGACGGTCAGCTTCGCGGGTGGCGTTTACACGCAGAATTTCGACACGCTGCCCTCCACCGGCACCTTCACCTTCACCGGCAACGGCCCATTCGCCCTTTCCGGCGCCACCCCGCCTGCCGGCGTCAATGCCACCGGGCTGACCGGCTGGAGCTTCTCCAATTACGGCGGTACCGGCACCAACGCCCTCTTCAAGTTCGACGACGGCACCAGCAACGCCGGCAGCGTGGTTTCCTACGGCACCACCGCGGCCAGCGATCGCGCCCTCGGTTCGGTCGCGAGCGCCGCCCAAGTCGGACGCTTTGGCGTGTCCTTCGTCAACACCACCAGCGCGACCATCACACAATTCACGCTTGGCTACACCGGCGAGCAATGGCGCAACGGCGGCAACACCGCCGCCCAGACCCTGTCGTTCTCCTACGCGGTCGGCGCCACGGACATCAACACCGGCAACTTCACCAACGCCACGACGCTCGACTTCATTTCTCCCATAGTCTCGGCTTCCGGCACGACGGGGGTCACTCTGGACGGCAACCTGGCCGCCAACCGCACGGTCATCGCCCCCGTCACCATCACCGGCCTCTCGTGGGCTCCGGGGCAGACCCTCGTGCTCCGCTGGACCGACCTCAACGATGTTGGCAACGACCACGCTCTCGCGATTGACGATCTCACCTTCTCCACGACCTTGGCGCAGACGATCACCTTCGCCCAACCGGCGGCCCACGTGACCACCGATGCGTCCTTTACTTTGGGCGCGACCACGGACTCCGGCCTGACCGTGACCTACACCGTGGACAGCGGCCCGGCCACCGTCAGCGGCAACACCCTCACGCTCACCGGTGCCGCCGGCTCCGTCGTCGTCCGCGCCTCGCAGGCCGGCAACGCCGCCTACTACGCCGCCACCGATGTCACCCGCACCGTCACTGTCACCGCTGCGACGCAGAACATCACCTTTGCCCAGCCGGCGACCCACTACACGGCCGATGCAGCCTTCGCCCTCGGCGCCACCGCCAGCTCCGGCCTGGCCGTCACCTATACCGTGGACAGCGGCCCTGCCACGGTCAGCGGCGGCACGCTCACCCTCCGCGGCACCGCCGGTTCCGTCGTCGTCCGCGCCTCGCAGGCCGGCAACGCCAGCTACACCGCGGCCGCCGACGTCTCGCGCACCATCACCGTCACCACCCGCGGTCCGCAGGTTCTCTTCGGAGCCTTCGGGGGCGCCGGCGGCCTCGCCGTCAACCTCGCGCCCGACGGCCAGGACAGCACCCTCATCGGCTACCTGCCCGGCACCGGCAACGGCGTCATCTTCAAGTTCCGCATCAGCCCCGACGGCACCTTCAGCACCACGACCACGCCCATCCCCAATCCCATCCCCACCGGCGGCGCTGCCGAGGCTCCCGCGCCCTCGGGTCGTTCCGCCGCGGTCGCCACCACGCTCACCTTCACCGGCCAGATCGTCGGCGGCGTGATCACCGGCACCATCACCGAACTCAGCCAGGCGTTCACCGCCACCCTGCAGCCCGACACCGGTGCAACTTCCAGCCTCGCCGGCTACTACCAGGCGGCGCCGCTCAACTCGGCCAGCGGCACCATCTACTCGATCGTCAGCGCCAACGGCGGTGCCTTCGTCCTCGCTGTCACCCCCGCCTACCTCGGCGGCGGCACCGGCACCGCTACCGGCGCTGGCACCTTCACGGTCAACACCTCTGCCTCCGGTGTCCTCAGCGGCACGCTCGATCCTAACTCGACCGCCGTCACCGGCACGCTCACCCTGCCCAGCCAGCCAGCCCAGAGCTTCGCCGGTCTCGGCACCGCCACGCCCCACACCGACCGGCTCGTCAACCTATCCTCTCGCGCCCTCATCACGCCAGGCGCGGTCAACGGCACCCTGATCACCGGCTTCGTCATCGGTGGCACGGCCTCCAAGACCGTCCTCCTCCGCGCCATGGGCCCGGCCCTTGCTAACTACGGCGTCGCAAATCCCGCCGCCGACCCGCAACTGCGCGTTTACGACAGCACCGGCGCCCTGGTCGCGGCCAACAACGACTGGAGTGGCGCCAGCGATCTCACGACGCTGTTCACCACCCTCGGCGCCGCACCGCTCGCCTCCGGCAGCAAGGATGCCGCCGTCGTCATGACGCTCGCCCCCGGCACCTACACGATGCACATCTTCACGACCGGCACCGCCGGCGTGGCGCTCGCTGAAATCTACGATGCTAGCGCCACCCCGCAGTATCAACGCCTGGTCAACATCTCCGCGCGCGGCCCGGTCGCCTCCGGGGAAAACGTGCTGATCGCCGGCTTCGTCGTCACCGGCAACTCGCCCAAGCGCATCCTCGTCCGCGGCGTGGGCCCGGGCCTGGCAGCCTACGGCGTCAGTGGCGTCCTCTCCGATCCGATCCTTAACGTTTACCGCGCCGGCACCATCATCGCCCAGAACGACAATTGGGAAACACCGGTGGGCGTCAGCGCGGGTCAAGCTATTGCCAGCGCCGCCGATCTCGTCGCCGCTGCAGCACAAACCGGCGCATTTGCACTCACCTCCGGAAGCAAGGATGCCGCCCTCATCGTCGTTCTCGCCCCGGGCGTTTATAGCGCGCAGGTCAGTGGCGTCAACGGTGCCACCGGCAACGCCCTCATCGAGGTTTACGAACTCCCGTAACCGGACCGACTGCGGATCGGGTTTGGACCGCGGTTTTTCCTAAAATACCATTGCCGTGGCAGCGGGTTACCTGACCCGCCGCCGCGGCTCGCGAGTGCAATCGCGGCTTGCCTCGGCCATGCCGCAAAGTATTCCTCCGCAAACGCGACGGCGCGAGGTGCACGAACGAAAAGATAAGGAGCAAAATTTTCTGCGTCCTATGAATCCCAAATTCTTATCCCGATGCTGCTGGATTGCTGCCGGCTTGGTTGCTCAAACTGTCCTTGCAGCTGATACTCCCTCCACTCCTGTTTCCCAAATGCCAAAGCCTACGCCGCCCACCGCCGTGCCGGCCTACGCACCGGCTGGAGCGGGTTTAATAGGGAGCTATTACTGCATGCAGAATGGCACCGAGCAAACGTGGTATTTCTTGAAGGATGGCACCTATCTCCACAGGATCATTTCCGCCGGCGGTGGCGCGAGAGCCGGCGTGAGCGAACGCGGCACCTTCACCCTCTCGGCGGACAAGAGCCACATCGAGCTGCGCACAACGAAGACCACGGTCGCATATGCGGCTGCGACGGCCGGCGGTCACGACACGGCTTTGGGCTCTGGCACCGATGCGTCGTCCCAAGTCCGGGTGCTGAGTTTTAATTTGAACGGCCCCATGAACACCCACGGCACCGGCATCGTGCTTGATGGAGTTCCATACCTCGTGCGCCCTTGGTGAACGGCACCGTTTCTCCGACTACGTGTTTTCAGTTTTGTCGTAACCCGTGCGGGATTTCTCCCACGACTGCCGCCCAACCTTGACGCGGCGCGCGCACCCTTCATTTCTCGCTTCGCCCTCCCTGACCGATGGAACCCATCCTCCCAAACTGGCGCCGGATCGCCACCGTCCTCTGGCTCGCCCTCGCCATTGTCGTGCTTGCGATCATCGTGTTCCGCGAATCCGACTCGCGGCCCAAGCCCGGTGCCACGGTCGTATTTCGCGCCGCCAAAACCACCGCGGTTGCTCCGCCCGCCGCCGCCCAGCCCGACCCGGCGATCGCACTCGCCGCCGCCCTCAACCTCGGCGATCCCACTCACCGCGCCCGCGAGTTTGGCCGGCTGTTGCAACTCTGTGCTGAAAGCGACCTCGAGGCCGCACTCGACTACGTGCGCCACCTGCCGCGCGGCGCCAGCTATTCCCAAGGTCTGCTCCTCGTGCTCGATGCCCTCAGCCGGCGCGATGAGGAGCGCGCACTGCAACTCGCCCGCGAATTGGTGGCCACCCGCGAAGAGCGCGCGTTCTACAGCGCGGTGTTCGACCGCATCGCCCGGCGCGACATCCCCGCAGCCCTCACGCGCCTCGCTCTCGTGCCTGAGGGCGAGAGCCGGGAAAAAGCCGTCCGCGCCATCGCCGATGTGTGGACGCCCCGCGACGCCGCCGCGGCCTTCGCCTGGGCCAGCCAGTTGACCGGCCCCGAACGCGACGCCGCGCTCGAGTCCACACTCATAATTCTGGCCGACACCGATCCGCTGAAGACGATCGACTACGCCCAAAAATCCCTCCTCAGCCCCACGCTGGAGCGGACCGTTTCGCATGCGCTCCAGCGGCTCATGCTCACCGACCCGCAGGGTGCGGCCGGACTCGTGAAACTGCTGCCGCCGGGCGACCTGCAGACCTTCGCCGCGCTCGATGTCGCCCGGGCGCTCGCGCTCCACGATCCGCCGGCTGCCCTCACCTGGATCAAGACCCTGCCCGCAGGCCAGATCCAGCGCCTCGCCTTAAACAACGCCCTCACCTCCTGGGTCGTCAACGACGCGCCGGCCGCCAGCCAATACGTCGCACACATGACCCCCGGCCCCGACCAAGATTCGGCTTCCAGCTACCTCGCCGCCCTCCTCGCCGCGCTCAATCCGCCAAACGCCCTCGCCTGGGCACAAACGCTCGCGAGCGGCTCCGCCCGCGACGCCGCCTTCATCAGCATCGCTTCGGCGTGGGCGCAGAAAGATGCTCCGGCCGCCACGCGCTGGGCCGGCACGCTGCCCGAAAGCCCCCTGCAACAGGCCGCGCTCACCGGCGCGCTTTCGTATTGGGTGCTGCAGGATGCCGCTGCCGCGCGCGAACACGTTCGCACTCTGCCTCCCGCCACGCAGGTGGGAGCCGCTGAATTCGTCGCGCCACTCCTTGCGCAGTCCGCCCCCGTGGCCACGCTCGAATGGGCGCAGACGCTCGCCGACGCCGCGGCGCGCAATGCCGCGCTGACTTCCGCCTACGCCCGCTGGCTGGCCAACGCCCCAGCCGCCGCGCGCGCTTGGCTCGCCGCTTCGAGTCTCCCGGCCGAGACGAAGGCCCGCCTCGCCAACAGCTCCGGCCCCTGAGCCACGCCTGCTCGTGCCGATGACAGTTCCCTGGCAGCGCGCCGACACCACTTGGTTCAGAGACTGCCGCTGGGGCATGCTCGCGTGCTATCTCGCCGATTCCGCCAGCAATCTGCAGCCCACGCTCCTGCCCGTCAGTGACTGGAACGCCCGCATCGACGCCTTCGACGTCGACGGTCTCGCGCGGCAGCTCGCCGAAGCCCGCGTGCCCTATTTCGTCATCACCCTCGGCCAGAACTCCGGGTTTTACCTCTCGCCCAACGCGACCTACGACCGCATCGTCGGCATCAACCCCAGCAAGTGCTCGCACCGCGACCTCATCGCCGACCTCGCCCGCGCGCTCTCCGCCCGCGGCATCCGCCTCATGGCCTATCTCCCCGGCATGGCGCCCGCCAGCGACGCCATCGCGAAGGCCCGCCTCGAGGGCGAACCCGACGAGCGCATGACCGCGCTCCAGCGCAACTGGGAGGCCGTCGTCCGCGAATGGTCCCTGTGCTGGGGCCGTGCGCTCAGCGGCTGGTGGATCGACGGCCCCTACAACGCCGACGCCTACCGCCACCCCGACGCGCCCAACTACCGCAGCTTCGCCGAAGCGCTCAAGGCCGGTAACTCCGACTCCCTCGTCGCCTTCAACAACGGCCTGCGCACGCCGCTCTACTCGATGACGGAATACGAGGACTACACACCCGGCGAAATCGAGCGCGACATGACCGTCGCCCCGGGCAACGTTCCCGATTTTTCGCGGCTGGCAAACTACGAGCGCTTCCTCAATAACGCGCAGTTGCACGTCCTCACGATCATGGGCGAATGGTGGGGCAAGGGTCCGGTCCGCTTTCCCGACGAACTCACGATCGGCTACACCAAGTTCATCAACAGCCGCGGCGGCGTCGTAACGTGGGACGCCCCGCTGACCACCGCCGGTCTGATCGACCCGGAATTTCTCCCTCAACTCACCGCGCTTGGCCGGGCGCTCGGGAAGTGACGACGACCGCCGATACCCGGCTTGCCTCTCGGCGGAAGCGTGGCTTGCTCTGGCCTCGGTTAACCAAGATTGCACCATGACATCGTCGCTAAAACGTCCGGAGGTCGCTGTCATTTATTGCCCACTCTGGCACAGTTACGACCACGCCAGCTCGTGGAAGGGCGAGGGCTGGTGCGAGTGGGAGCTGATGAAGAACGCCATCCCGCGGTTCAAGGGGCACAAGCTCCCGCTTAAGCCGACGTGGGGATTTTTTTCCGAGAGCGATCCGCGCTGGGCCGCGCGAGAGATCAAACTCGCGGCCGACCACGGCATCGACGTTTTTATTTTCGACTGGTATTGGTATAGCGGCGTCAAGCTGATGGAGGAGGCGCTGGAGCGCGGCTTTCTCCAGGCGCCGAACCGCCGCCGCCTGAAGTTCGCGCTCATGTGGGCCAACCACAACTGGGCCGACTATTTCCCCGCGCCCATCGACCAGCCGTGGAACTCGTGGCTGCCGCTGCGCCACTCGCCGCGCGACCTCGGGCGAGTGATCGACTACTCCATCGAGAAATACTTCCGGCAGCCGAACTACTGGCTCGTCGATGGTCGGCTGTTTTTCAGCATCTTCCTGCCCGAAGAATTTGTGAAGCAGCTCGGCGGGCCGGCGGCCACGCGCCGGCAGTTTGCGCGGATCGACCGCCGCCTGCGCGCCGCCAGCATGCCGCCGATGCACTGGAACGCCATGCTCTGGGAACCGGGGCCAGTGGCCGGGTTGAAGGACGCCGGCTTTCACAGCACCACCACCTACAACATCACCTCGACCGGCGCGAAGGACGCCGGACTCGTCCAGCAATATGCCGACCTCGTGGAGGCACATCCGCGCAAGTGGAAGGAGCTGGCCGCCACCGCGCTGCCGCACTGCCCGGTCGTGACGATGGGCTGGGATGTGACCATGCGCTGCGACCAGAAACTCGCCTGGCCGTTTCCGCCATCGAAGCGCACTGGCAACCACGATTATCCCTACTGTCACCTCGTGGTGGGCAACACGCCGCGGCGCTTCGGCCAGCTCTGCCGCCATGCCGCCGAGCATGTGCGCAACGATCCCAAGAAACCCTTCGCGGTGTTCGTCAACGCGTGGAACGAGTGGACCGAGTATAGCTTCCTGCTTCCCGAAAAACGCTACGGCCTCGGTTACCTCAAGGAGCTAAAGAAAGCGCTGGGGTGACACCCGCCGACGCTCAGTGCTGGCAGACGCGGTCGGTGGCGACGGTGAATCCGGTCTCGTCACCGAGGAATTTGCCGCGCGAGATCAGAAACTCGATCAGTTGCTCTGCGGTCATGTCGTCGGCCGAGCAGGTGTGGTAACGGACCTCGGGGCCGAACTTCTCCTGAATGGCTGCGGCCAACGAGGCACGCGTATAAGTCGCGCCTGAGGCAATCATCAAATCGAGGACATCGTGGCCGTGAGTTTGGTTTTCCATGTGGGTCGTGGGAAGAATTAACCTGAATTTTTAGCGCTGTGCCGCGAGTGTATTATGCCGATGACTCTCGGCGGCGACGGTTCCGGTGGTTGGTGCGTTAAGATTTTAGTTGGCTCCGATCATCTGGACGATGGCAGTGACATTCTCGCCGGCTGGGCGCGGGTTATAGGTCCATGCTCCGTTTGCGCCGGAGCCGCGGCAGAGAATTGCACCTTGGGTCCACCGGGGATTCAGGGATTTCACGTCGGGCGGGCAGTAGCGAATGGTCAGGCCACAGCGGCGGCGGTCGGAGCTATTCGGATCGGAGCCGTGCGCCAGCATGTCGGCATGCAGCGAGAACTGACCGGCTTTGAGCTCATCATAGACGGGTTGGCCCAGTTGCTCGGCATCTTCGATTTCCTGATTGAGCACAGCCTGGTCCTTGGTCACCTGGCGCCACTTCAGATGGCCCTGTCGGTGGGTGCCCGGCAGAAACTTCATCGCGGCGTTCGCCCGGTCGGCGTCATCAATCGCCAGCCACACCGTCACCGTGCGGGCGGGGGTGAACGGCCAGTAGGAGGCGTCCTGATGCCACGCGACCTTGCGGGGATCGTGCGCCTGCTTGCAAAAGAAATGCGAGCCCCAGCACACGACGTCCGGGCCGATCAGGTCTTGGACATGATCGAGGATGACCCGGTTCATCACGATGTCGTAGAGGCCGGCGCAAAAGACGTGGAAGCCGTTGATCGAATAGGCATCGAGGTCGCTGCGGACCCGCTGGACCTTGCAGAGCAAGTCGTCGAAATAGACACGGTTCCGCTCCGCTTCCGGCGTTGTGAACGCCTCCAGCGGCATCACGTAGCCAGACTCGTTGTAAGACCGGATCTGATCCTGGGTCAGCCGGCCCGGGGCATCATTCACGACCGGTTTGAAACTCAAATCACGTTCTTCCTTCGCCGTGGTGGATTGCATGGGAAAAAGCGGTAGGGTGCTGTCGGCCGATTACCAAGAAAAATGGTTCGCGATCAGGGAATGCTAATCCTTGGGGACGAGAGCGCGCACGAGGAAATCCAGACCGGCGTCGGAACGGTTGAACTCGTGGGTCCCAGGAAACACCGTGAAGCGGAACTGTGCGCTCTGGCCGGCGGCGCGGTAAAGCCGGCGCAGCTTGGCCGCCTCCTTTCTGGCTCCCACCGGAGAAAAAAGCTCGTCCTGGTCCGCGACTTCGATCCAGAGCGGGCGCGGGCAAACGAGTGCGCCCAATTCGGCGTCGAGAAACTCGCGCGCGGCCCCGTCCGCAAACGAGGGCGCCACCGGGTAGGCGTGGCGGTCGTTAAAGAAACAGGAGGTGAGCAAGGCCTGAATGCGCGGATCGAGAGCGGCCACATAGAGCCCATAGCAACCGCCATAGGAGAGGCCAGCGAGACCCACCGGCGCATTGCGCAATTCTGGCAGGGCGAGCGTTGCATCGAGCGCACGGCGCAACGTGAGCGTCTGGAGGGCGGGGCTAGAGCCGCCGAGGAGCTGCAGTCGCGGGTCGAGCTTCTCGAGTACGCAGGGCGGCTTGGCGTTGTTGCTCCACATCGGCAGCTGCGGCACGAGCACAGCGCAGCCACGCTGCCGCAGTCGGGTCACCATGTCATTGTAGTTGCCCGAGGTGCAGCCCAGACCGGAGATTATCTCCACGAGTCCGAGGCCGCCATGTTGGGCGATGACAAGCGGCGCAATCCGGCCGGGCTCAGGGAGAAAGAGCAGGGCGAACGCCGCGTAGTGGCCCGTGACGCCGAAGCGCACGAGGCAAATCTCGCCTTGATCATCGCGGCAGAAGTGCCGCCACCGCGGTTTCACGCGCGCCGGAGCGCCGCCCACGAGCGGCCAGCCCAAGAGCGCCGTGAGCCGGACCGCGGCCGCCTCTTGCCATACACCGAGCCGGCCGGGGGCGGGCCAACGGGCGCCACGTCGAGCGTCCACCACAGCACGCAGGCTGGCCAGCTCGCGTTCGAGAGAAGCGACGAGTTGGCGGCGCTCTGTGGCTAGGCGGGCGGCGGCTTGGGCGGAGAGAGCGATCGGAGGGTGGAGGCTCATTGGTTGGGATCGCTGCTGCATGATCAACGGAGATGGTCACTGACGAAACGAGCAAAAAGGATGAAGCCGAAACGTTCAGGAGCCGCCGTGTCGCTTGTCGCCGTTCTTGAAGGGCTTGGGCGTGATGGTGACGATGAAAGTGCCGAAGATTGTGTTGCCGGCTGCGTCGGTCGCGGTGACGGTGACGATGGTAGTGCCGACAGGGAAGAAGGAATCGGATGCTGGCTGTAACCATGCCCTTGCAGTCTCACCTCCAAGCCCCAGCGTCAGCTCTTGGCTCCGGGGCTTTCTCTCCAGCGTTCCGGTTCCGGACTTGGTCGTCACCTTTACCTCGGAAAACTCATGAAAACGATTGTTCGGCTCTGGTTCGCAATGTCTGTGCTCGCCGGCTGGGCCGGCGGCCAGGAGGAAGCCTTCAACGGCAAATGGAAACTGATCAAGGCGCAGAGTTCGAACCTGGACTATTTTCAGCAAGCCACGCTCGAGTTCACGGTCGCCCCAGGAAAAGTCACTATTATGACCTGGCGGGGGCCGAGGCGGCCCTTCGAGGAGAAGATGACCGTGAAGACGAACGGCCAGCCGCAGCGGGTCGAGATCACTGACGGGGCCTTCGCGGACGATCTGTTCATGGCGTTGAAACTGCCGGCCGGCGGTCATAAGGAGGTCACGGCCCAGTGGGAGGCGAAAAACCTGCTCAAGGTCACCGAAAGTTTTTCCGCCGCCACCTCGCAGGGCACCGCGAACCTGCGTGTCACGCGCACGTTCGAGCTCTCCGCCCAGCAGGACCTGCTCACCTGCCGCCTCACCCGCAGCACGCGCAAGACGGGCCCAGAAATCACCTTCGTCTACAAGCGCGACAATGCCAACAACGCCTATTTCATGAAACTCGCGGATGACTGGGCCATAAACTCCCAGCTGCCCGAGCAGGCCTGCCTCATCTCGGTGCAGGGAATCGTGAACCAAAAGGCGCCGCTCCTGTATTTCACCTTCGGGCCGGAATACCCCTTCAACTACACGGAGGATCTGCGCCAGTTTCTCGAGACCAAGCGGCATTTTTCATTCCGCCAGCTGACCTCTCTAGACGAGGCGCTTGAGGTCTTCCACGACCAGATCAAGGGCTATGTCATCTGGGACAAGAACGTCCGCACCTCGCTCATCGTCGCGTATACGCTGGCGGGCCTGGAGCAGGGCATCGTCCTCACCGAGGACCTGATTCCCGTCGCCCGGAAATACGGGTTGAAAGAGATCGACGATTTCCGGAGCCGGTTCGCCGGCAAGTCCGACTACGAAATCTACGCCTGGGCGAGGGAGAAATACTGGAGCCGGTGCTCGCGCGACGTCATCACCTGGCTCGGCGGAGCGCACGGCTCCGTGCTCATGCCGGCCGCAGCCGACTACGGCCTAATGAAACGGACGTTTTTTTCCGACCTGTCCGCGCGGGCCAGCGACACGCTCGAATACGGGCTTACCAACAGTCTTCTAAAGGAAATGAAGCCCCTCAGCCAAGTCTGGGGCTGGCACTCCTATAAGAAGGACACCGAGGAGGAGATGATCACGCTGACCTCGTCCTACGCGCTAACCTCCGACGGGTTGAACACGATGCCGAACACGAGTTTTCTCGTTGGGGTCCCGACGTCGCCGGGTTTCCAGTTCAAGAATCACCACAAGATTGTCGCCGGCAAAACCTACCGACCGGAGAAAAAAGTCTATCTGGCCCTCGTGCAGACCGACGGCCTCGGCATCGGCGCCTGGGTGCGGCCGGGCCGCGGCTCCATCCCCTACGCCTGGGAGGTATCGCTAAAGTTCGTGAACCTCTCGCCCGCGATGCTGGAATTTTATTACGACCAGGCGACGCCGAACGACTACTTCATCGCAGCGCTCTCGGGTTCGTCCTACATGTATCCCCGGGCCTTTCCGAAAAAATGGCTGCCGCAGGAGATCGAGCTGGCGCGCGGCCTTATGGCGAAACTGGACCTGCGCGTCTTCGAGATCATGGACTATGCCGGCGACAAGACCGAGGCCGGTGACAACAACCTGCCGCGGGCGATCGTGGATGACTATTTCCGCGGCATGCCGGAGGCGATCGGTTTCCTGAACGGATATTACGCGGCCAACACCTTTGCGGTTCGCGACGAGCGGCCCCTGCTCTCCTACGACTACTACCTTGCGGCCCAAAGGCCCGAGGCGGCGGTCGCGGCCGATCTCACGGAATTGGCGGAGGTGAACCCCGCCCGCCCGTATTTTCTCCTCGTGCACGTCCGGGAGAACAGCGACGTGGCGCGGGTAAAGCGGATCTGCGACCTGCTCGGCGCGGGTTTCGAGGTCGTGCCGCTCGACGTGTTCTTGAAAATGGCCGGAGCCAATCCCACATTCCAGGAACAGTATCTGCCCTGAAACTGCCACTGAGAAGATGAGGGCAAACGGTCAGTTCTGCTTCAGGGCGTCGAGCACAAGGTTAGCGCTGAGGAGTTCAGGGAGCAGAACCGGGGAGTTTTTGCCGGGGAGCCAGATGACGTTGAAGGGGACGGCGCTGCGGTTGTATTTCGCGAGCTCGGCGGTGATGCGCGGGTCTTGGTTTGTCCAGTCGCCGCGGAGTGTCGCAATTTTTTTCCCGGCGAAGTAACGCAGCACGTCGTCGTTATGGAACACGAGTTTCTTGTTCGCCTGGCAGGTGGCACACCAGCGGGCGGTGAAATCGACATAGACGACCCGGCCATCGGCGCGCAGCTTGGCGACGGCTTCGGGACTCCACGGTTCCCAGACGACGGCGGGCGCATCGGTGCTGCCGGTGGCGGCGGCGTTGGCGAAATGCGGCCAGCCGAGCCAGAGGCCGGCGCTCGCGGCGACGATGAGGCCGGCGACACCGAAGCGCGCGCGGCCGGCGGTGGAGCCGGGGGCGTTCCAGCGTCCGTAAACCCACACGCCGAGCGCCACGAGCACGAGGCCGAAGAGGACGTTTTGCAGGCCCTCATCGCCGGTCTGGCCGGCGAGCACCCAGATGAGATAGCCAACCGTGGCGTAGAGCGGAAACGCCATGAACTGCTTGAACGTTTCCATCCATGCGCCGGGGCGGGGCAGCACTTTGATGGCGGCGGGGGAAATCGAGAGCAGGAGGTAGGGCGCGGCGAGGCCGATGGCGATGGCGGTAAAGATGGCGAACGACTCGAGCGTAGAGAGCGCGAGCGCGGCGCCGAGCGCCGGGGCGAGGAACGGCGCGCTGCACGGCGTGGCGACGACGGTGGCGAGCACGCCGGTGAAGAACGAGCCGGCGTAGCCGGATTTCATCTGGAGGTCGGAGCCGACGCCCGTGGCGCTGAGGCCGAATTCGAAGACGCCGCTCATGTTCATCGCGAAGACGAGCATCACGGCGGCGAGGGTGAACACGAAGGCGGGCGACTGGAGTTGGAAGCCCCAGCCGATCTTGTCGCCGCCGGCGCGGAGGATCGCGAGGACGGTGGCGAGCGTCCAGAACGAGAGCAGAACGCCGAGGGCAAACACGAGCCCGTGCATCATGACCTTCTTCTTGTCGTGGCCGGACTGGTTGACGAAGCCCATGATCTTGATGCCGAGCACGGGAAAGACGCAGGGCATGAGGTTGAGGATCAGCCCGCCGATGAGCGCGAGCAAGAGAGTGCCGGGCAGGCTGGCGCTTGCGGCGGGCTGCGAGGTCGCGAGTGATGGGTGATGGGTGATGGCTGTGGCGGCGGCGCCGAACGCGACATCGACGCGCAGGCCGGGCAGCGAACCGTCGTCGCGCCAACCGTTGACCGAGGTAAGCACGCCGTGAAGTTCCTTGGCTGCCGGCGGGGCGTCGTTGGCGAGCGGGAGCGTGAGGACGAAGCCGCCGTGGCCGTCGGGTTTCGCGGTTTGCGGAAGTTCGTAGGCGACGAGGTTGTCGTCAGCGAAGAAATGGAGGTCGGTCGGAAGGTGCGTGGGTTTGCCCGCGGGCGTGACGGTGAGGGTGACGTTTTTCGCGTCGCGCGCTGCGGCGACTTGCCAGGTGTCGAGAGGGCGCGGGAGCTGGGCCGCAGTGGCGGCGATTTTATCAAACCACACCGAGTCGTGCTCGGGCGTGGCGGCGACGACGGGGAGGGTGAGCGAGAGGCTGGCGTTGCCGGGCATGCAGACGTCGTTGCACATGAGCCAGTCGGCGTCGGCGGCGAGTTTTACTGTGGTGCCAGGTGTGAGGTTCGCGGGCGGAGTGAGCGTAACCAGCAGGAAGGTTTCGCCCTCGTAGCCGTTGCCGACGACGGTGCCGGTATGGTCGGTCAGGACATGCGGCGCGGGCCAGAGAATGTCGCCGGCCTTCCAGCCCTCAGGGAGTTTCCAGGCAAGCGTGGTCGTGAGACCGGTGCCGGGATTGATCCAATAGGTGTGCCAGTGCGGTTCGTGCTCAAGGCGGAGCGCGACGGTGAAGGACCGGCCGCGCTGGATCGAGGTCTCAGCCGCGACGAGCGAGGTTTTGACGTGCGCGCGCCCGGCAGAGAGGAACGAGGCGAACGCGACGGCGCAGAACAGGAGTGAGCGGAGAGACTTCATAATTGGAAGCATGCCGGATGAGAGATTGAAGGCAGATAGTGGTTGGGAGGGTGAAGGACGGAAAGGCATTAAACACAGGAGTCTGTTTTTGACGGGTTTTTCAGGCTTCGCGCAGTTTCAGTTGGGCAGGTGAAAGCGCGAAGATAATGGCCGGTGGATTTTCCCGCCATGGGTCAAATGGACCAAAAGGCTGGGAGAATGTTCAGATTTTCCGCCTGGTCACGTGCGCGACCAGCAGCGTGTAGAAGCAGAGCACGAGGTTTTGCAGAGGTAATTGCAGCGGCGTCGGCAGCGCATAGATAATGCAGACTGCGGGCAGCCACACGCCGAAACTGGAGAGCAGCATGGCCATGCCGCGCCGCCGATACCAGCCGCCGGCGCGCAGGTCGGCGAGCACGGCGCCGCGGTCTAAACGCGCCTCGATCCATTCGTAGGCCAGCACCGTGACCGGCACGGCGAAGAACGGGCAGTAGATAAACTGGTCGAAAAACGCCTTCACGACGATGGTGCGCACATCGTGCCCGGTGCCGAAGAAGAACGCCAACAATCGATAGAGCGCGTCGACTTCCACGCCCTTGTAAGCCCAGAACGCGATGAGGGCCGCGCTCTGACGGGCGTTGTAGCGGGTGCGGGTGTCGGACCGCGACCAGAGATAGACGAGCGGCAGCACCGCGCCGAACAGCGCCGTCGACACGAAGCTGAAGGCGAAGCCCGTTTCGACACGCCAGGTAGCGAGGCGACCGAACAGCTCGCGGGTCGCATCGTGCCGGTAGTAGGCAATGACGAGTGCGAGCGCGCCGGCCTGCAGGGCGAGACCGGGAAGGAGGTTGGCGCGAGCGCCGCGCAGCCCGGCACGCCAGGGGGATTCGGGTGCGCGGGAATCAGAGAAAATTTCTGCCATGAATATTAAAACATGCCGGCGCCGCCGGTGGGCGCGAGCGGGATTTCAGTGGCGGGCCGGGTCGAGTCTTTTGTATTGGTAAAACTGGAGTCGCAACGCCCCCGCCACAGGATTGCGCTGCCTATGCGATGAGGGCGTCACGTCCCCATGAGACCTATGCCGGTAGCGGGCGGCCGCGCGTCTCGGGAGCGAGCCAGACGAGGGCGAGGCCGAGGGCGTAGATCAGCGTCACGACGGCGCCGGCGCGGGCGAAGCTGCCGCCGAATTCGCGCATGAGCGCACCCATTTGCAGCGCGCCGATGGCGGCGAAGATACGGCCGGTGTTGTAGGCCAGGCCCTGGCCAGTGGCGCGCACGCGAGTAGGGAAAAGCTCGGGGAGGTAAAGCGGCATCCAACCGTAGAACGACGCCGTCGTCAGCCCCGCGAGAAACGTGAGCGAGAGAAAGGCCACGCCGTAGCTGTTCATGCCGCGGAAGAGCACAGCGCACACGACGAGCGAGCTGAGGCACATAAAGAAGAACATTGCGCGCCGGCCGAGAAAGCCGCCGGCGCGCGCGCCGAGCATGCAGCCAGTAACCGCGCCAACTGCGGCGACGAGGCCGGTCCAGGCTTTCGCGGTGGGTTGCGCGCCGCAGGTGAGCTGGTCGGCCCAGAGAGGGAGCCATTGCACGCTGCCCCAGGTGCCGATGAGGACGATGGAAGTGAGCGCGGTGGCAATCAGCGTTGGGCGCAACAGTGGCGGGGCGAGCACTTCACGGAACGGTCGCGCCGGCGCCCCTTGCGCGGCGTGCAGCCACTTTTCCGACTCAGGCACGAAGAGCCGCACGAAGAACGTGAGCAGCGCCGGTAGCGCGCCGATAAGCACCACCCAGCGCCATGAGTCCACGGTGACAGAGAAAAATATCCCAACGACGGCGATGAGCGCGAAACCGACATTGGCCGCAGCGCCGATCACGCCGGCAAGCATCGGACGGTGTTTCTCCGGCCACACCTCCATGACGAGCGCCACGCCGAGCGACCACTCGCCGCCCATGCCGAGCGCGGCGACGAAGCGTAACGCTGTGAGCTGCCACGGTGTGTGTGCGAAGTAGGCGAGCCCGGTGAACACCGAATAGCAGAGAATGCTGAAACTCAGCGCCCTCACCCGGCCGATACGGTCGCCGAGCCAGCCGAAGACACCGCCACCCAGCGCGGCGCCGAGCAGAAACGCCGCGGTGACGATCCCCATCCACGTGCCCACGAAGGCGTCGCCGGCCAGCGCGCCGTGCGCGGCCTGCATCTCCTGCAACGCCGGCCGCGCGATCAGCGGGAAGAGGCCCATCTCGAGGCCGTCGAACATCCAGCCGAGCAGGGCGGCGGCGAGGACGGTGCCGAGGCGTTTCGCGGAGGCGGGCGCGGGGGTCATGCGGAGTGGTGCGAGACAAAGACGCGCCGCGGCAGCGCAGGCAAGCGCGCAGGCGGGCGCGCGTTCGTTTGACAAACCGGCCGGCCGGCGGTGCGTTCCCTCGCATGACCCCGCGCCAGCAGCTATTAGCCGTCTATACCGGCGGCCGGCCGGATTCGGTGCCCGCCCTCGCCGATCTCTCCTATTGGCACGCGGGCAACGGCGGGGGTAAATTCATCCCCGGCAAGACCGACGGCGCCAACCGCGACAAGGTCGAGGCCCTGCTGGCGCTCCACCGCCGCACGGGCGCGGCGATCCACGTTAACCTCGGTTCGTTTTACCGCGAAACCTACGATGCATCGGTGCAGGTCGCCTCGGGCATCCGCGGCGAAACCTATTTTCACCGCTTCGAGACTCCCGTTGGCACAGTGGAGGAGCGGCGCGAATGGTCCCCGGTCACCTACAGTTGGCCGATCACACGCCACATGATTCAGGGTGTCGAAGACCTCAAGGTCATCCGCCATGTCTTCGCGCACGTCCGTTACGCGACGAACTGGGAACTATTTCGCGAAGTCGAGGCCCAGATCGGCGATCTCGGCCTGGCGCTGGTGCAAGTGCCCTACACCGGCATGGGTTTTTTCATGAGCCGTTACGCCAGAGTGGAGCAGACCGTGCTGCTCGCCGCCGACGAACCCGCGGAGTTCGAGGAAACGTTGGCGGCGATCAACACCGCGCATGAGCAGGCCTGCCGACTGATGGCCGAGGGGCCTTCGCAGGTGCTGATTCACTCCGACAATCTCACCAGCGACACCCAAAGCCCGCCGTGGGTCCGGCGCTACAGCGGCGAACACTACCGGAAGATGACCCAGATCGCGCACGAGCACGGCAAACCGATCGTGACCCACATCGACGGCCGGCTGCGCGGACTGATCGGCACGACGCGGGAGCTGGGCTTCGACGGCGCCGACGCCGCAACGCCTGCGCCGTGGGGCGATCTCGCACCGGCCGAATGCCGGGCGGAGGCGGGGCCCAACTACATTCTCTCCGGCGGCGTGCCGCCGGGGAGTTTCCACGCCAGCGTGCCGCTGCGGGTGTTCGACGCGCAGGTCGAGGCCTGGCTCGCGCTCCGCCACACGAGCTCCGCGCTGATCATCGCGCCCGGCGATCAACTACCGCCCGACGGCGAGATCGAGCGCGTGACGCGGATGGTGAAAATGGCCACGCGGGCGACGTATTGATTTGGGCGGGTAATCGCGGACGGTCCGCGGGATCGAAACGCGGCGTTTCCCATCCCCACCGACCATGCATCTACGCGGCCGGCTCGGTGACCTGCGTGAGCAGCATCGAGAACGCCTCGGATGCGGTCACGGCGTGCGGCGCGCCGGGCGGCAGATGGAGCAGGTCGCCGGGTTTCAGTGTGCGCACCGTGCCGCTAACGGAAAACTGGCAGGCGCCGCTTAGGATCTGCACGAGGGCGCGGGCTTTGCTGGTATGCTCGGAGAGTTCCTGGCCGGCCGCGAAGTGAAAAAGCGTGAGTCGCAGCGCGGGCGTGGTGAGCACTGCGCGGCTGACAATACCGTGGGCGATATTTTGCACTGGTTCCAACAGCGAGCAGGTGCCGGCGGTGACGGGAGACAGCAGGGTGGTTTTCATAGTAAAGGGTCGCGGTAGAAATTCGCCTCCCAGAAGTTGCCAGGTGGCGGCAAGCGGCTTATGCGGCCGGGGGCCGCGCCGCCGCCAGCGCGGTGTGGACCGCCACGAGCAGTTGCTCCACCGAAAATGGCTTGGGCAGCAGCTCCGGCAGACCGAGGCCGGGCAATTCCTTGAGATTCGCCCGGTCGGTCAACCCGGTCATGCCGAGGAGGGGCGGGCATGCATGCCGTTGCCGCAGCGCCCGCACCAGCGCCGGCCCGTCCATGCCCGGCATCATCATGTCGGTGAGGACAGCTTTGATCTCGGCGCGATGCTGGTCAAAAAGTTTCAGCGCCTCCGCGCCGTCGGCCGCGGCGAGCACACGGTAGCCATACTGCTCCAGCACGCTCTTTGTCGCGCCGCGCACCGAGACCTCGTCGTCCACCACTAAAATCAACTCGCCCAGTCCGTGCGGCGGTGCCACGCGCTCGGGTGCGGCGGCAGTTTTCGCCTTGGGCAGGGCGGGAAAATACAGCTCAAAAGTCGAGCCCCGGCCCACGTGGCTGTCCACGCGCACGAATCCGCCGTGGCCCCGCATGATGCCCAGCACGGAGGGTAGGCCCAGCCCGGTGCCTTTGCCGACTTCCTTCGTGGTGAAAAACGGATCGAAAATCTGCTCCAACTCCGCGGGCGGAATTCCCATGCCGGTGTCGATCACGCTCACGCACACAAAGTGGCCGGGCTGGGCGACCGGGATCAAAGAGGCAGATTTCACGTCGAGCGTCAGGTTAGCCGCCGTGAGCGTCAGCGTGCCGCCCTCGGGCATGGCGTCACGGGCGTTGACGCACAGGTTCAGGAGCGCCTGGTGTATTTGAGTGGGGTCGCCTACGACCGGCCAGAGATCCAGGGGCGCGACGATGGTTTGGCGGAGGTTGCGGGGGAACGTCTCGCGGATGATCTTTTCCATCTCGCCCATCAACTGGCGCACCGGCACGGGGGCAAAAACTTCGGGCTCGCCGCGGGCAAAGGTGAGCAGCTGCCGGATGATGTCCGCCCCGCGTTTGGCGCTGGTCTGCATGGAATCGAGCAGTTGGTAGCTCTCGGCATCGCGGACGGATTCGCGGAGGAGCGACGCCGTCATCATGACAGGCGTCAGGATATTGTTCAGGTCGTGGGCGATGCCGCCCGCGAGCAGGCCGATGCCCTCCATGCGCTGGGCGCGGAGAAACTGGTGCTCCAACTGTTTTTTCTCGGTGACATCGGTGTTGATGGCCAGCACCTCGCTGGGCCGGCCCTGCTCGTCACGCAGCAATGTCCACCGGCAAAACACGGTCCGCTCCGTGCCGTCGCCGCCAGGCTTCATCAATTCGCCGGACCAGGCACCCTGCGCCAGCAGCTTCGCATGCGCGGCGTCGAAGGCCGCGTGATCCTTGCCACCGAGCTCGGTGATTTTGCGGCCCACCGCGTCGGCACGCGGCACGCCAAAGAGCCGCTCGGCACCACCGTTCCAGTAAGTGACGGTGTGGTCGAGGTCGCGAACGTAGATGGCGTCGGTTGCGGCGTCGAGCAGCGCGGCCTGCTTGCGCAATTGCTCCTCAACCCGTTTGCGCGGGGTTATGTCCTTGTCCACGCCGCGGTAGCCTTTGAGATTTCCCGCTTCGCCCAAAATGGGCACGCCGTTGGTGAGGAAACAGATTCGCTCGCCGCTCTTCGTGATGTTCCAGTTTTCCAGGTCCTTGATGGGCGCTTTTCTCGCCGCGAAGTCTGCGAAGATCGCCCCGACTCTTTTCGCTTCATCCGGCGGCATGAAGTCGAAGGGCGTCTTGCCGATGACGTCTTCTCGGGCGGGACCAAAATAACTGAAACCTTGCTGCGAGCTGTGGGTATAACGGCCATTCTCGTTCACCTCCCACACCCAATCGGCCAGACTGAACGTGATGTCTTCCAAACGTTTTTCGCTCTCACGGAGCGCCGCCGCTGCCTGCTCACGGTGCAAGGCGATGCCGATGCTGGCGGCCAGCCCTTCCAGGAAACTGATCAGCCCAGGTGAAAACCGCCCGGAGCGGCGGTCGTTCAACTGCAACAGGCCGATGATCTCTCCGCCCGAGCGCAGCGGGATAAGAGCCACGGATTCGAAGCCGGCGTAGATACAGTGGTTGCGGGGATGTGTGCGCGGGTCTTGCTCCGGCGTCAAATGCAGGAAGGCCGAGGCGTCGTTGGTCCAACAACTGCCGCCGGTAGTGCAACCAGGCAGGCTCGGATCGGCGCGACCGGAGAGCACCAACCCGCAGGTGCATTCGAGGACGGGCTGACCGCCGACATCACGAAGCACGCCGCCCAGCGCGTTCTTGGCGCAGAGGGAATTTTCCATCCGCACAAAAGTCTCGGAGAAGCCTTGCTGCACAAAATATGGGAAGTCGCCGTTTTGCCGTAGGCGCAGCCCGATGGCATCGACGGCGAGCGCGCACCTGATCAACTCCACCAGTTCTTTCGCCAGAGTTGCCAGATCGCCGGGCTGGTTCAACAGGCGCAGCACGTCGGCGGCCAGTTGCTGGTTGGCCAGGGCCTGCTGGCGCTTGGTGATGTCGCGCATGAAAACCACGAGGTTGCCGCCTTCCGACGCATGGTATTGGGCGCTGATCTCCACGGGAAACGTGCTCCCATCCTTGCG
Organism: uncultured Opitutia bacterium; assembly: GCA_903877135.1. Taxonomy (GTDB): domain Bacteria; phylum Verrucomicrobiota; class Verrucomicrobiia; order Opitutales; family Opitutaceae; genus CAIRCN01. Next base: position 288,642 of record CAIRCN010000006.1, on the reverse strand, counting down.
GCGGTGCCGGCTCTCGAAGCGGTCCGAGCCCTGCATAATAATTTTTTGAATGTGGGCCGCAGTGTCGGCGGCAGTCTCGACGGTCGACACGTCTGGAACACCCATGGCCAGCAGTTCCGGCTCGCTGTAGCCGAGCATCCGGCAAGCGGTCTCGCTGACTTCGATAAAACGGCCCCGCAAGTCCACCCGCCAGAATCCGTCCATGGCCGTGTGCACGATGGTCCGGTGCCGCTCCTCGCTCGCGCGCTGGGCTTCCTCGGCCTGCTTGCGCGCGCCGATGTCGGTGAGGACGGATACGATCCTCCTCGCCCCCGTGGACGGATCGGTGAAAAACCGGCTGGTCAGCTCGGCCCATTGCACGCGGCCACCGGGATGCAGGAAACGTTTCTCCACCTTGAGATGATCGGTCTTTCCCTTAATAAATTTTGCCGTCGCCTCCTGCTGCAGGACGTAATCCTCAGGGTGGGAGACCCGGGCATAAATGCCCGGCACATTGGCCTGAGCCACAGGCACGCCCGTTATTCTCACGTGCTCAGCGTTGACAAGGTGATACCCCGAGCCCGTGGTGAGCGAGATGCCGACCGGTGCCTGATCGAAGATAGCGCGGAACTGGGCCTCGCGCTGGGCCAATTCCGCGGCCGCCTTCTTGCGCTCGGTGATATCCTCGGCCACGGCGATCTGAAATGTGGGCGGTTCGCCGGGCGCCCACATGGCCGAAACGTTGAGGTTCACCCAGACCACCTGGCCGTCTTTCTGGATATACCGCTTCTCCATCCTGAATTCCCGGATCTCGCCGGCATTGAGCCGCGCCATGTGTCCCAGGTCCGGGGCCAGATCGTCGGGATGGGTGATGGTCTGGAAATTCAGCGCGAGCATCTCGGCCGGCGTGTAACCGACGAGGTCGCAATAACGCTGGTTGACGCGGACAAAACGGCCCGTCGCGGTCTCGACCTGGGCGACGGCGACAGCGGCCTGTTCGAAGAGGATGCGGTATCTTTTCTCACCCTCCCGCAGCGCCGCCTGCGCCCGCTGGCGCTCGGAGAGCACCGCGGCCAGATACAGCATGGGCATAGCCGAGATAGCCAAAATTAATTGCACAACCAAAATAACGTCCATTGAGCCAGCCGCCGAAGAGAAGGAAGGGATGCGCCCCGCCGCGGTAAACGGCACGGCAATCGCCGCTAGGACGACCATCACGGTCGCGACCCCGCGCACACCGAACCGCCATGCCGCCCAACTGAGGAACGGCAAAGTCAAATAAGGCAGAAACAGCGCAAACAGAGGGTGCCCGGACCATTGTCTGAAAAGCACAAAATTGAGTAGCATGATAGAAACAACCATGGCCGCCCATTCCACGATGCGCTGGCGGCGCAGTGTGCTTGTCCGGACCTGGCGGCCCCACGCCGCCCAACTGAGCAGGAAAGGCGTCGCCAGCAGATTGCCGACGCCGTCGGAGGTCGCCCACTCCTGCCACGATTTCCAGAACGAATGAACGCCGAGGAGAAGATTGGTCGCGCCTGCCAGAAAGGCTGCGGTCACCATGCTGCTGAAACAAACCGACAGGATCAGCCAGCCCAGCAGATTGTGCACTAGATTGAGATTGCTCGGGCCGCGCACAAAACGCCCCAGCAGCCAGGCGCTCAGCACGGCCTCGCCCGTCATGGCCGAGGCGTCGAGGAAACTGAGGGAGAACGGCGTGCCGGCTGATAATCCCGCTCCCAAATCGGTGGCCCAGAGCAGGCCGATGAGCCAAAGACGCAGATTGCGCCGCGTGAGCAAAATCGCCGAAAGGAAAACGCCGGCCGCCGGACAGATCGCCGTGATGTCTTCCGGCTCGAAAGCCAGCAACTCGCTGAACCGCGCGACAGCGAAATAGAACAGCGCGGCAGAAGCGAGCCAGAGGATGTTGCTCCGCCGAGAAGGCCGGACCGGAAACAGCAGTTCGTCGGCCGCAGTCGGGTCGGGGCGAAGGGGTGATGAGCGGAGGAGTAAATCCACAGCAGAAAGTTTCAGGGAGGAATATTCTCCTCCGCAGCATGACGGATTGCCAACGCAAAACTGCCACCGGCACGGGCTCGCCGCGGATTTTTGTCGTGCGACGCCGGGTGCGGCTGTCAGTCTCCGCCCGCCCCCCGTGAAACGCACCTTTCTCGTCTGCCTGCTCGCCCTCACGGTCGCGAGCACCCTGCTCCACTGGTCGCTGCCCGAGCAACAAAGCGCCGCGCCGGTGCTTTACTGGGTCACGCAGAACGATCCGGTCAAGCGCGAGACCACCGCGCTCTTTCGCGACTGGCTGGTCGCGCAGGGCCTGCCGCCGGTCGAGGTGCGGATCGACAACGCCAGCCAGCAGCGGACCGGCACGACCGGCGAGCCCAAGGAATTGATCCAGGGCGTGTCGGGCATGGGCGGCGATCTGATCGACATTTATCTCTATCAGATGGAACTATTTCAGGCGACGGGGATGCTGATGGACGTCACCGAGATCGCCCGCCGCGAGAGCTTCGATCCAAGTGTGACCTATCAGGCGATCAACACCGACATCGTGCTCGACGGGCGCCAATATGGTTTTCCACGCAATGCCGACGTCGTCATGTGCTGGGTGAACCGCGACACGTTTGCGCGCTACGGCCAGCCGGAGCCGCCGGCGCGCTGGACGATGGACGAGTTTGAGGAGCGCGGCCGGCGCTTCGTGGCCGCGGCGAATCCGCCGGGCTCGCGCAAGCGGATTTTTTTCCTCAACCGCGTGTGGCCCTCCACGCTGCGCCGCGGGCTCGGCCTCTCGACCTACAACGAGACCGCGACGCGCTGCACGCTCGACGACCCGCGCAATGTCGAGGTGATGAAGCGAATCTACCGCTGGACGGTGGAGGAGAAACTCATTCCCACCATTCAGGAACAGGAGGCGCTCGCCGCCGACGCCTCGGGTTGGGACAGTTCCTTTTCGCTCTTCGCCACGGGGCGGTTCGCGATGTTATACGAGGGCCTCTGGGCGATTATCCGGCTGCGGCCCAAGGGCGATTTCCGGCTCAGCGCTGTGGAGCCTTTCAACGGCGGGTTTCCCAACGCCGAAATCGGCTGTGGCGTGGTGTCGGTCTACGCGGGCTCGAAGCATCCGGAACTCGCGCTGCAATTCCTGCGGTTCCTCGCGAGCAAGCCGTTCAACCGGCTCGTGGCGCGCAGCGGCGACTCGCTGCCCGTGCTGCCCTCCGCGGCCAAGTCGGATGACTTTCACCCGCGCGACCATCCCGGCGAGTGGGCGGCCAAGGATGTGTTTGCCAAGGCGGGACGGGAGATCGGCATCGCGGCGAGCAAGAGCGCGTTCGTGCTGCCGAGCATCGTGTTTCGCGCCGACACCGAGGCCATCGAGTCGATGCTAGCGGGAAGGATGACGCCAGAGGAAGCCGCCCGAACCACGGCGAATCGCGTCAACTCCGAGATCGCGCTGCGCGTGCGGCAGGACCCGACGCTGCGCCGGAGTTACGAGGAGCGCGTGAAAATCCAGCAGCAGATCGAGGCGCGCCGCGCCGCCCGGCTGCCCGTGCCTGCGTCGTGGATCAGCGATCCGTTCCACCTGACGTATTACCGTGCCCACGGCTGGCTGGAAAAGGAGGCGGCGCCATGAGCACGGAAAGTTCGCGCCGCCGCTGGCTCACCGGCATGGCGTTTCTGCTGCCGAACATCGCGGGCTTCCTGGCGTTCACGCTCGTGCCGCTTGTGCTGAGCTTCGGGATGGCGTTCACCGACTGGGATATGCTCCGGCACAATATGTTTCGCCACGAGCCGCTGAGCTTCACCGGGCTGGAGAATTTCGTGCGGCTTTTCCGCGACCCGCAGTTCTGGCGCGACCTCGGCAACACGATGTTTCTCCTGCTGGGCCTGCCCTTCGCAATCGCGGGCAGCCTCGGGGCGGCGTTGCTGCTCACGAAGATCAACGGACGGCGTCAGGCAGTCGGTCCGGCGCTCGTGGTCGCCACGCTCATGCTGGTGGCGAGCGGGCTGGTGCTGCTGCGCGGCGGCATGGCCGAGCAGGGCGTGTGGTGCCTGTTCGGCACGCTGGCGGCCAGCGTGCTCGTGGCGGGCGTCCTGAGCGGCGGCACGGTTTATCGCACGCTTTTTTACCTCCCAAATTTCACCGCGGGCGTTGCAACCTACGTGCTGTGGAAGAAACTCTACAACCCACACACCGGGCCGATCAATTTCGGCCTCGCCTCACTGCTCGACGGCGTCTCCTCCGTGGTGCGGACGGACCCTCGGGTTGTCGGTTACGGGCTGCCGGTGCTGTGCGGGGCCGTCGCGGTGCTGCTGGTCTTGTGGCAACTCCGCCGACTCTGGCGCCGCTGGGACGATGCCGACACGGGCACTGCCGCCATCGTTGCGGCGGCGCTCACGCTGGCGATTCCGCTGGCACTTCTTACCAGCTGGCAAGGTTGGTCTCTACCCGTAGCGGTGGGCGTCGCGGCGTTGGGCGCGGCGACGATCATCGTTTCCACGCTGAGGCGGCCGCGACCTTGGGGCAAGACACGAACCCTCGACACCGGGCTCGGCACAGAGCTGGGCCTCGCGCTCGTGCTCATCCCGGTGCTGACGCTGCTGGTCGGCGGCATCATCCTCGGCCCGATTCTGCCTGCGCAGGCGGCCGTGGGGATCGATCCGCCCAACTGGCTCGGCGATTACGGCTGGGCCAAACCCGCGCTCATGATCATGGCGCTCTGGGCGGCCATCGGCTCCAACAACATGATCCTCTATCTCGCCGGGCTGAGTAACATCCCGCCCGAGCTCTACGAGGCGGCCGACATGGACGGCGCCTCGCCCGGCCAGCGCTTCTGGCACATCACCTGGCCGCAACTCGCGCCAGTCACGTTTTTCATCGCCGTCATGGGCGTGATCAACGGCATGCAGGGCGGCTTCGACATGGCGCGCACGATGACCGCGGGCGGGCCGGCCGGCGCAACCACCACGCTCAGCTATCTCATCTTCATCGAGGGATTCGAGACTGGCCGGCTCGGCTATGCTTCGGCTGCCGCCTGGGTGCTGTTTGTCCTCGTGTTCGTTTTCTCGCTCCTGAATTTCCGCTTCGGCAACCGCGATGCCAATGACTGAAACCCTCTCTTTAAACGTGTCATTGCGAGAAGTCCCGCGCTGCGGGACGACGCAACAATCCAGCTGGATCGCCACGCCCGGCTGCGCGGGGCTCGCGATGACAAGAAGGGTTTCGCGATGAACGCCACCCCACCCTCCCCGCCCGCCGCCGCGCGCAGCCTCGGCCTGCACGGTCTCATGACCGTGCTCAGCCTGGCCATGCTCGCGCCCTTCGCCTGGATGATTCTCGCGAGCCTAAAAACTCTCGCCGAGGCCGGCGATCCGGCGTGGCTGCCGCGGTCCGCGCAGTGGGACAATTACCTCGAAGTTTTCCGCGTGATCCCGTTCCTGCGCTTCATGGCGAACAGTCTCGTCATCGCCGGCTGGGTGACGCTGCTGCAGGTGTTCACGAGTTCGCTCGCGGCGTTTAGTTTCGCGCGGCTCGACTGGCCGGGTCGCGACCGCGTGTTCTTCCTCTATCTCGGCACGATGATGTTGCCGGGGCTCGTGATGGTCATCCCGAACTACCAGATCATGGTGCGCTTCGGGCTGGTGGACTCGTATCTCGGACTCGTGCTTCCGTCGGCCTTCACCGCGTTCGGGACTTTTTTACTGCGCCAGTTTATGCTCGGCATCCCCCGCGCGCTCGACGAAGCGGCAGAGATCGACGGCGCGAGCAAGTGGCGGGTTTACTGGGACGTCATTTTGCCGCTGAGTCGGCCTGGCCTCGTGACGCTCGCGATCTTCACCTTCATGGGCAACTACCAGAGCTTCTTCTGGCCGCTCGTCATGATGAAGAACGTGGACAAATACACGCTCCCCGTCGGCCTGCTCTTCTTCGATTCCGAACATGGCCAAGCCACGCACCTGCTGATGGCGGCGGTGACGATGTCGGTCGTGCCGCTGATCGTGCTGTTCGTCTTCCTCCAGCGCCAATTCATCCGCGGCATCCAGCTCGGCGCGGTGAAAGGCTGATTTGAATTCCCTATGCACTCCGCCCTCTGGCAAACTTCACCGCTCTCCGGTGATCCACTTTTTTTCATCTGCGCCGAGGGCGCAGCTCAAGCCACGGCTCGGCTGCTGCTAACACCCAAGACCACGCCGCAACTCGCCAAAGCGACAGGCGAAATCGCCTACGAAGCTGGCCGCGATTTCACTTGGCAGCCCGGCACCCGGGAAATCGTGCTCACGAGTGACAGCCGCATTCCGTTTCGCCGTGAAGCTGAACTCATGCCGCCGCCCGGTTCGCCGGACTCCATCGCCGCAAATCACGACGGCACAAAGCATCTGCTCTTCGGCGAGGGCCATTTTTTCCACGACCAGCAAGTCGCCGCTGAATACACACCGGCCGAGCCGTGGCTCGGTCCGCGCCCTGCTGCCGACCCTGCTGCGCTTGCACGAGCGCTCGCCCATCTGAAAAACCGTGAGCCACTGAAAATCGTCCTGCTCGGTGACAGCATCTCGACCGGCGCGAACGCCTCCGGTCCGATGGGCGCGCCACCGCACCACCCCGCCTACCAAGACCTCGTCGTTTCTGAATTGCGTAAACGCTTCGGCGGACCGATCTCCCTGCACAACCTCTCCGTCGGCGGCATGGACGCGCCATGGGGTGTCAAACAAATGCCCGCCGCCATCGCCGCCGCGCCAGACCTGTTCATTGTCGCCTTCGGCATGAACGACGCCTCTGGCCGGCGCTCATCGGTAGATTATGGCGACTGCGTCCGCCAAATGGCCTCGGCAATGCAGGCTGCACGCCCCGCATGTGACGTCATCGTCGTTGCCACCATGACGGCCAATGCCGTCTGGCAATATGCCGCGCCTGCGCTCTATCCCGCATATCTCGACAAGCTGCTCGCCTTGCGCGCGCCGGGTTTTGCCGTGGCCGACGTCACAACGTCGTGGACGTGGATCGCAGCACGAAAACACTATCTCGATCTCACCGGCAACGGTGTGAACCACCCAAACGACTTCGGCCACCATCTCTACGCCGACGTGATTCTCGCGCTTTTCGGGTAGCGCGCGTTCGCGGCATCCGCCTCAGATGCAGCGGCCGCCGTCGACTTCCATGCACACGCCGGTGACGAACTCGGACGCCGGATCAGCGAAGAATACAGCGGCGTTCGCCACATCGCTCGGACGGCACAGGCGGCCGGCGGGAATCGAAGCGAGGAAACGCGCGCGGACCTCCGGCGTGTCAGCGCCGCCCATAAACGTCGCCAACAGCGGCGTTTCGCCGAGGGCCGGGTTGATTGCGTTCACGCGGATTTTGTCGGACGCCAGCTCGACGGCCATGGATTTGGACAGACTGTTCACCGCTGCCTTTGTACCGTTATACCAGCAAAGACCGGGGCGCGGGCGCACGGCCGCCGTGGAGCCGATGTTGATCACGCAGCCCCCGCGCTGCCGCCGGAAAATCGGCACGCACTGCACGGCGGAGTGGTAAATGCTCTTCACGTTCACCGCGTAAAGCCGGTCGAAAAACTCCTCGGTCACGGCCAGCATGGGCTGGTTGACGTGACTGATGCCGGCGTTGTTCACCATCACGTCGAGCCGGCCAAACCGCGCCACCGTGGCTTCGACCAGATTTTTCATGTCGGCGGCGAGGCTGACATCCGTCCGCACAAAGAGCGCCTCACCTCCTGCCACAACAATAGCATCTGCCACACGCCGGCCGTTTTCGGCGTGCAGATCGGCGACGACAACTCTGGCGCCTTCGCGCGCGAAGGCCTGGCCAATGCTCTCGCCAAACCCCGAACCACCGCCCGTGACAACACTGACCAATTTGTTGAGCCGGCCTTCAATTTTCATTGTCGGATCCTTTCCGTGAATTGCCTCCGTTTCAGAGAAGAGTGGCCGCCTGTTTGGCGGTGAGTTCGTAGTTGATCAACGCGCCACCAGCACTAACACGCGTAAGCCGGGCCGAACCCTCGCCGTGGAAATTCAGACTCACGCGGTCTTCACGGCCGGCGTGTCTGACGACCACTTCGAAGCAGCCCGGAGACGTCTCGGCGAGCGCCAGCGCATGATCGGGAGGCGTCGCTCGGTAGGGCACGATGAGCATCGCCATCAGCGCCGGGAGCGGGCCGCGCCAAGTGTATTCCAACTGGGGTGCGGGCATCTTGCTGCCGTTCTCCGCCGAATACCAGCCGCGCCAAGGGTCGCTGCTGCCTTCCCAAATACAGAGCTGCGCGCCTGCCGGTAACACGGGCACGAGACGGACGTTGGCATCGGTGTTGTCGGTGTGGACCGTGAGGCCGTCAGCCTCGACGACGGTGCGCGATGGCGTGAGCAGCCAGCGCAGCGAGAAGTCGTGCTCGCTGGGACCGTGCACGCGGTCGATGACGAGCCAGTAGCCGCCCTTGACGAAAAGTAGGCCGCGCTGCCAGCGCACGTCGGGCGCGGCGTCGAAACCGTTCGAGTGGCTGCCCCACGCCCAGTCAAAATCCGGCTCCAGCCGCCAGCACGCGTCCGTCAGCCCCGCGCCCTGGCACAACGGATGCTTGCCCCAGATTTGGTGCGCCGAGCCATCGACCATCAGGGTGTTGTAGCCGGCGGAGGCGAAGTAGGGCAGCCACTCAGGGTGGTAGTAGCCGAAGCGGCCCGGCGCTGTCACCAGCGTGCGGCCGAGCGCGTAGAGATCGAGGGCGAGGCTCGTGCGCTCGAGGTTGTGGTAATCGCCATTGTGAAAACAGGCGACCATCGCGTCCTTGGTGAAACCGTCGCGCAGGCAGAACGCCCCGCCGTCGGGCAGCACGCGGCTGGTGTGCGCCGGCGCGCGGCCCTCGCGACCCGCGGTCGCAACGTGGAGCCAGTCGGGCCGGTCGAAACTCGCGGCACCGGCGATGAGCCAGCGTGCAAAACCCTGCGCGTCGGACGCAGTGATTTGGGGCACGGTGTTGTCGGGTTTCTGCACTGCGGCGATCCAGTCCACCAGCCGCTCGGCCGCGGCACGCGCTCCGGGCTCAAGCACCTCGGTGTAGCCCAGCTTCGCGATCTGCGGATAAAACGCGAGGGGCCACGCCGCCGTGCCGCCGGCATAGTGCGGGCAGAAGTGCATCTTTTTCACCGTGCCGTCGGACCGCAGTTCGGTCTGGAAAAACCGGTTCGCGAATTCGAAGCAACGAGCCCGCCACGCCAGCGCCGCCTTCAACTCGGGCAGCAAAATACCCGTCAGCCCAAGGCCGGCCGCCTCGCTGAGCCCCCAGATCCACGGGTTCCACACCGCGCGCTGCAGCACGTCGGCCGCGCCCTCGGCGATGTGCCGGAGCAGGCGCAGCTTGAGTTCGGCGGAAACTTGCGGTGCGGGGAGAAAGACAAACCAGCTCCGCACGAGTCCCGACTGCGCGATCGCGTCGGCTAGGGCGATGGCGTGGTTGACCGCGTATTCCTCCTCGACCCACTGGTCGAGCCACGACTGCATCAGCCGCGCAAATTGCGTCGCCGCGCGCTCCTGCGTCGCGGCATCGCCGCGTAGGTAGGAGAGATCGAGAGCGCGCAGCCAGTAGAGCCGGCGCAACATGACGCGTGCCTGGGCGTGGGGATATTTGCCACCATCCGCCCAGAGGCGGATGTCGCTGCACCAGTCGATTTCGGCGTCCCGCGAGAAATCAAAGGTGTGGCCCGAGGCGTAGAGCAGCCCGGCCGTCACGCGCTCAGGGGAATTTTTCCACAACTGGTCGTGCGTGGAGGATGCGCCCCACGGCATCGGCTGATAATCCTCGGGCCCGGCCAAATCCCAAAAATCCAAGCAACGCTCCTGCCGCTGCCCGGCGTAGTAAGCGAGGAGCAGCGCGCCCGCCGTGGCGGAGTCGTCGCGTGCGATGGCGGCGCGGACGGATTCGAGGCCGGGGTGATCGAGGTTCAGGTGGTCGCTGAGTGCTGGCATGGGCGGGAACTTGGGGACCGGTTCGCGAGAGATGTAACCTTGTCCCGCCGAGACTCACGCGCGGACGTAAAAGTGCAAGCCGCACCGCGCGTCAGTTGAGCGACTGGCGGATTTCCTGGTAGGCGTCGCACGCGGTGGCGAAGATGATCTCCACCGCCTCCACGGTCAGGCCGTTGGGGTGCAGGAAATCGCTGTCGGCGATGGGTGCCAGCGCCGGCGTGAAGGGCTGGTCGAAATCCTGCGGCAGCACGGACGAGACGAAAAACAACGCCGAGGCGAGCCAGCTGGGCTTCGGCAGCAGGGCCGGATGCTCCTGGGCCTCGCAGGCGACGACGAGCTCCTCGGGAAAATGCCAGCGGCGCAGCAGCATGCCGCCGGCCCCGGCGTGCGTGAGGCCCACATTTTCCACCTCCCACTCGGTGAGCGTCTCAGTGCCGAGCCAGAACACGCCGCCGCCCGCGGCGTCGATGCTCTGGTTGATCGCGAGACGGCCGATGTAGCGCAGCAACCCAGCGGTGTAGGCGGCGCCCGGATCGGCCCCGCCCGTGGCTTCGGCGAGTTCCTCCATGAAGAGGCCGTTGAACAGGCTCTCGGCCCAGAAATCCTCGGCAGGGATGCAATAGTTGGAAAGATTGCCCAGCGTGACGATGCGCGACACCGCGAGCGTGAGCAGGCGCATGGCCTGGCGGTAACCGATCCGCTGGAGCGCTTGCTCAACGCTCTGGACGCGCTGTTCGCCCGCAAAGTAGGCGCTGTTGGCAATGCGGATGATATCGCTGGCCAGCGCCGGGTCGCCACGGATCAGGCTGGCGACCGTCGCGACATCGCACTGGGCGTCGCGCATGAGCACGAGGGCGCGGCCAAGGATGCGCGGCGCGGGCGAGAAATTCTCGATCCGACCGATAGCGGCGCGGATTTGCTCTAGCGAGGGTTTGCGGGCCAGGGTAGCGGTGAGGGACGACGTAGGCATGGCGGAGATTTCCAGTGGCGCCGGTTGAAAAATAACCCCAGCGCAGAGGCACAGGGATAATCGGCACTGCCGGGCACCAGCTTAAGGAGTAATCATCCGGCAGGGCACTCAGGGGGCGCGCTCGATTTTCACAGGCTGGAAGAACGTGTGCCAATAACCCCAACTGCTCTTGGGCTCGTAGCTGTAGGCGTAACCCAAGAGCGGGATCATGCCGACAGGGATGTGTCCGTCGGCCGTGCCGGAGATGCCGGCATTGTGACACCAAGCCTTCACATTCTCTGTGAGCTTGGCCGGGGCGCTGAACCGCAGGCCGTCCGCGGACGTGCGATAGACGATGTGCGCATTCGGTCCCATGCGGCTCGCAGTCGAGGTAGCCAGGAACAGTTTCAGGTCGTCGACGTATTTCACGTCGGCGGAGTCCTCGTCGGCGACCCGGTCGAAGGCGATCACACGCTGGCGCAGTCGGGCCGGCCAGTTGGGATCGTCGGTGGGTGCGGTGGCGACGCGCGTCTGGTTGCAGGTCGGTCCGTCGGGATTCTTCGTCACCCACCAGGTATAATAGACATAAAGGGTCGAGTCCTTGACGACGAAACTCGGCTCGCCCGCGCCCCAGGCTTCGGCGGGAGTCGTGAACTCGATTAGCGGCATCGGGGCTCCGCCCCAGCCCCGGCCATTCCACTTCTCGAACGGTCCCGTGGGTGACTGGGAACGCGCCACAAAAACGCAATTCCGGTTACCAGGTTCGTTGTCCACGCTGGTAACCCCAAGGTAATACCAACCGCCAAACCGCACGACTCCGGGGTCGCACACCGAAAACCGGTCGCGGGAGCCAGCTGTTGGCCGCAGCACAACGGTCTCGGGCCCCCAAGTCTTGCCGCCATCCGGTGAGCGCTTGTGTCGGATCCAGTCCCATTCCGAGGTGCCGTCGGCCGCCTTGCCACCGGGCGAGGCGAACCAGACGTCCAGCGAGCCATCGGAATTCATGATCAGCGACGGCCCGTAGCGATAGGCGTAAGCCTCCTTGCCTGGGGCGAAAATCACCCAGCCAGGTTGTGCTGTCAGGCGCACGGCCGGGGCGTCGGCGCCGCGCACCGCCGCGACAGAGGCCAGGCAGAGCAGCAACATATCCACGCTCGATTTCATAGCACGAAAAACAGGCATGTATTATTGGTGGAAAGCAGAAGGGACCGGCCGGATCGCTGGCTGACCGCTAGGCCGCACCCACGGCGTTTAGCGCGCCGAGAACGTCGAAGAGGTTTTCCCGCCCGACACGCGCCGGTGATGCACCTCGCTGACGGATTTTCCGGTCGTCAGGTCGGCAATCCAGAATTCGCAATAGCGCTGCTCATCTGGCGCCTCGGTGCCGTTTTTGATCATGAGCTGGTAGGCGTCGCCCGCCGCAGCCTCGAAAGTGAGAAAGGCCTGCGTCTGAAAGTTGGAGTGCAGATATTTCGCGACGATGCTGTGCCGGCCCGGAGCCAGCGCCAACGGCTCCATCGGGTTGCTTTCAGAGCCACGAACAAACATGGCGTCGATCATCATCACAAAACCCAGGTGGTCGCCTTCGAGGAATCCGCTGTCCTTGATGAGGGAACCCCTGATGGTGGCCACCGCCACAGTGCCGGCCCGCGGCGGCACATAGGTTCCTTCCACCGAAAATTCCGGGCCGGTCTCGCAGCCGAACAGCAGGGCAAGGAGGATGGCAAAAAAAGGCAGGCGGATCGGCATGGCAGGGCGGTAAGACCGCCAGAGAGAAACCAAGCAAACCAGTTTGGCGAGCGTTTAACTGCGGGCCGGCCTCCTCTCCAAGCCAACCCGTCAGGCCCGGCCCGCCTGCTGCAACGCCGGATAGGTGAACGCGAAAAAATGCAGGGCGTTCAGGGCGAAATGCGTGAGGATGCTCGCCTCGATGCGCTGTGTGCGCCGGTAAATCCACCCGTAGCCGAGCCCCGCCACTGTCGCCAACGCCACGTAGACGGCGCCGCCCGCCGCATGCACGAGACCGAACAGCACCGCGGCCGCGCTCAGCGCCAGCCACGCCCCGCCCGGCACGCGCTGCCACCAGCGCTGCAGTTGCGCCTGAATAAAACCGCGGAACAGCGCCTCCTCCGCCAAGCAGACGAAGAGCAGGTTCACGCCGGCCCACAGCGCCGCCTGCGCCGGAAACTTCGGCTCGAACCGCACGGAGCCCACAGCGAGCGAGAGTGTCAGGACGAGCGCGATCAGCACGGCCGCCCACGACGCCGCGGCGGCGAGCATCGCCCGCCACTCGTGGGCGCGCGCGATCCGCGGATGGCACCAGCCGAGGAGAAGGAGCCCTATGAGCGTCTTGTCATAGTTGAGATACAGGGTGAACGGCACCGCATCAGGAGTGAACCGCACCGCCATGACGCACGGATTGTGGAAACCCGGCAGCCGGTGCAGCATCAACCCCGCCGCCAGCGCTAGGATCGCCACCGCGGAAATCACTACCTGTCTGCGCCCCGCCCGCGGACGCGAAAAGGCAAACACCGCCAGCGCGAACGCCGCCACCCACACGAGCCCGACCGGCTTCACCACGCCGTAGAGCAGCGCTGCCGCCAGCGAGGCGCCGAAGAGCAGCCCCCAGACGCTCCGGCGCGAAACCGCGGCGTGGTCGTCACCCCCGAGCCACAGCGCGAGAATCGCGAGCGCCAGCAGCGTGAAAGTCGGAATCACGCCGGCCACGCTACCCCGCGGCCTTCACGCGTCGAGAATCGACTTGTCCCATGAGCGCAGCGCCCGCGCGCAGCCGCAGTCGGGGCAGAATGTCACCTCGTGCACCGCGCCGCATTGCGGGCACACCGCCCCGCTGGCAAACGGGTCGAACGGCTGTGCGCACTGCTTGCACCGCCAGTAATTTCCCGTCGGCGGCGAGCTGCGGCAGTCGGGGCAGGCAAATTCCGGTCGCCGCGGCAGCCGCTCGACTTTCAGCAGTGCCCGGGCCTGCTGGAAACTGCGCCAGCAATACGAGAGCAGGAAAAACGCCATGATCCCGATCCAGACGGAGCTTTGCGCAACCGCCAGCCCGACCAGACCCGCTCCGCCCAGAAAACCGACCACGGTGGCGATCATCAGGCTGCGCGCCTTGCCGAAGGGAAACCACAGCAGCGCGCGCAGGATTTGCCCGCCATCGAGTGGGTAGACGGGCAGCAGGTTGAAAAACAGCAGTCCCACGTTCATGATCGCGACTGTCCGGATGAACGTGTGCAGATCGGGAAACTGCTGCCGCCAGCCCGCGCGGAGATCGAGATAGGCCAGGCCGATCAGCACCGGCAGCAACGCCACGTTGACGAGCGGCCCGGCGGCGATGCTCCAGAGCGTGGCGCCCGGCCGCGATGGCGGCGCCACGTAGGCCACGCCGCCTAGCGGCCAGAGCACGATCTCATCCGACTGGCCACCGACGCGCCGGCAGGCCGTCACGTGGCCGAACTCATGCATCAGCACGATCAGGAACAGCGTGAGGTATTCCAGCACGCCCCAGAGCGGCGACTGGTATTTGGGCACACGCGTGGAGATCGAATAGATCGCCACGAGAAACCACGACCAGTGGAGAAACACCTCGATGCCCCACAGGCGGAAAAGACGGATGGAACCTTGTTTGACCGGCGTCATGCGCGAGGGCTAGCGGCCGTCCCACAAAGCGCAATCCGTTGTGCGAAAAATCAGCTCGCCCTGAGTTTTTCCCCCACGTCTGTATTGCACCTCCACTCCACGGGTGCCATGCTTTCCCTTCGCAACAGCACCACCGATGGAGATCGACGACCAAACGCTGCGCAATTTTCTCGGTCCGCAAATCCGTGATCACGGTGGCAACGTCGAGATCGACACCGGCCTCTGGTCCCTGTTCGCCGTCGAAGCCGCCGACGCAGAGGCCAACGCCATCGCCAACTCCTTGCTCGCCAATGTCCCGTTCACATACGCCGCCGGCTTGTCTGCCGACGATCGTTGGATGTTGTATTATGTGGGCGACGCAGATCGCTGGCCCGCCATTCAGTGGCTGGAGGACAAGAGCCGGTTCCTCGCCGGCGAGATTCGGCCTGCCTCCGCCGCGCACCGCGCGCTGGTCCGTGAAGTAGCCACATCGGACAAACCCCACCGCAGCGCCCAGCAGCTTGCCGAGTTGCACGCCCGCGGCGAAATCGTGGCCGGGCTCGTCCGCGAACCCGACGTCATCCGCTCGCTCCTCGACCGCCTGCATCAGCATGAACCGCTTTTTTTCGCCTCATTCCTGAACCTCGTGACGCACCACTTGGTCGACCTGATCGTGTTGCACCGGCAACTGATTTTCGAGGACCTCGCCTCGGTGAATGAGATCGTGAAGGCCGGCCTGTCCCGCGACCCGTTCCTGCAAAGCCGCCAGGACGCCGCCGCCGAAATCCGCAACACGCTGCTCCGCTATCAAATGATCAACCCGATCGACCAGCAGAAGAACACCGCGATCGCCAACCCCTACGCGGTTTACCTGGAGATTGTCAGTGACACCGACCAGATAACGGCGCCCATCGACGGAGTCGCCGTTGCGGTGCCGCGCCAGAATTTCCTCAACGCCCTCCACGCTATCCGGCGCAATCTTTACCACGGCGCTCCCTTCAGCAGCTTCGACACCCAGGCCCCGTGGATGACTGAGGAGATCGCTTATCCCTTCCGTTTCATTAAGCAGCGCGTCGACAGCCACCGCGAGCTCACGCCCCTCGACGCCCTCTACATGCTCGAACGCGCCGTGGACGCGTGAGGACCTGAGCCGTTGGTGGTCACTTTCTGCAAGGTTGCGGCACAGAAACGTCAGCTTAGCATTCACTGCATGCGCATCGGGCAGCACCCGCTTTCGTCGAATCTCTTTCTCTCGCCGCTGGCGGGCTACACCAACCTGCCCATGCGGCTTACCCTGCGCGAGCTCGGGGGTCTCGACTGGGCCACGACTGATCTCGTCAACGCCCGCTCGCTCCTCGAGCGCAATCGAGTCGCCCTCCAACTCGTCGCCTCCTCGCCCGAGGACCGGCCGCTCGCGATCCAGCTCTTCGGCAGCGTGCCCGAGGAAATGCGCGACGCCGCAGTGATGTGTCAGGAACTGGGCGCGCAAACCGTCGACATCAACATGGGCTGCCCCGTGAGGAAGGTCGTCAGCATCGGCGGCGGCTCCGCCATGATGACCGAGCTCGCCAAGACCGCTTCGCTCGTCCGCGGGATGATCGGCGCGGTGAAAATTCCTGTCACCGCCAAGATGCGCCTCGGCTGGGACGACGACAACCTCACCGCGCCGGACCTCGCCCGCGTGCTGGAGGATGCAGGCGTTGCGGCGATCTTCGTCCACGGGCGGACCCGCGCACAGGGTTTCAGCGGCACGGTCAATCTCGCCGGCATCCGCGCCGTGGTCCAAGCCGTGCGCAGCATTCCGGTGATTGGCAATGGCGACATCACCACACCCGGAGCGGCGAAGCACATGCTCGACGAAACTGGCTGCGCCGGCGTGAGCATCGGGCGCGGCGCGTTCTACGATCCGTGGATTTTTCGCCGCACCGACCATTACCTGCGGACCGGCGAGCTCACGCCGGAGCCGGATTTCAACGAGCGACTCCGCGTCCTGCGGCGGCATTTCGAGCGCTACGTCGAGTTTTATGGCGAGGAGCACGGCTCCCGGCTTTTCCGCAAGGTCGCGCCGTGGTATGCCAAGCGGTTTGGACCCGCCAAGCCGTTCAAGACCGGCATCATCACCATCAAATCGCGTGCGGACTTCGAGGCGGTGATCGCCAGCTATCTCGCGTGGCGGGCCCAGTTCTGCGACGAAGCCGGCGGGCTGCGCGCGAAATTCGCCCCCGCACCGATGGTCGCCTCATTCATGCGCGACCCAAGCGACGACAGCGCACTTGACCGTTCGGCCATCCCGGTGCCGAAGGGCCCCGTCGAAGTCTGGTAGCCAAACCGCACGCGTTCTGCTTTGTTCCGCCGCCTCGTCCTCCATGAATCACGCCAGCCATTTTTGGGAACTCATCCTCGGCACGATCATCGCGCTGCTGCCTCTGATTAATCCGCTCGCGGCGGCGCCGACGTTTCTCGCCATCACCGAGGGCATCACCGAGACGCGCCGCAACCAGCAGTTGCGGGCCGCGTGCTTCTACATGGTGGGCATCCTCGTGAGCTTTCTCATCGGGGGGACATTTATCATGGGGTTCTTCGGAATTTCCATTCCGGGCTTGCGCATCGCCGGCGGCCTGCTCGTCGCGGGCATCGGCTCGGGTATGCTCATGACGGCCCCGCGCGACCCTGCGCACAGCCAGCGGGAGCATGAAGCTGCGCGCGCCAAGCGGGACATCGCGTTTTCGCCGCTGGCCATGCCGATGCTCAGCGGACCCGGCTCGATCGCCGTGACGCTCGGCTTCACCTCGCTCGCGGCCCACTGGCTCGACTACGTCGCGATCATCCTCGGCATCGTGCTCGTCGCGATCATCACCTACGCCACGCTGCGGCTCTCGGGGAAAATCGTGCTGGTCATCGGCCTCAACGGGATGAACGCGCTCACCAAGGTCATGGGCTTCCTCATCCTATGCGTTGGCATCCAGTTTGTCGTGAACGGCGTGCTTGGCATCGCTACCGACCCGGCGCTAATCAAGAGCATCCGCGACGCCGTGCTACAGCACTGAGTTTCGACACTTTCTTCCCATGCCGCCTCGCTCCACTCCGTCCGTCCCGCGTGAAGCGCAAATTTTCGACTGCTCCGAATGGATCTGGCCGCAGGATCCCCGTGGCGACCTGCAAAACGCCTACGTGCTCTTCCGGCGCGATTTTTCGCTGGAGCGCGTACCGCGGCGCGCGCCGCTGTTTATCACGGCGGACCAGTCCTATCACCTCTACCTCAACGGCGCCTTCGTCGGCCGCGGGCCGGCGCGCGGTTTCCAGTCGCACTGGCCCTACGACGAGATCGACGTCGCCCGCTGGCTCGTGCCGGGGCGCAACGTCCTCGCAGTACGCGCCCACAACCCCGGTTTCAGCAACTTCCAATATCTCACCCAAGGCTACGGCGGCCTGCTCGTCGCCGCGCAGTGGGGCCGTGTGCGCGTAACGAGCGACCGCACCTGGAAATGCCTCGAACAGCCCGGCATCCGCCGCGACGCCATCCGAGCGAGCCTGCAGCTCTTCGCACAGGAACATTTCGACGCGCGCAAGAGCCCGGTCGGCTGGATGAATTCCGACTTCGATGACTCCGCGTGGGAGAAGCCTTTCAGCCAGGCCTGGAACACGCTCCCGTGGGCCAGCCTCGAGCCGCGCGGCATCCCGCAACTTTTCGAGGAAGCCTCGCGGTCCGGCCGCGTGATCGGCACCGCCGAGGGCGATTGCGGCGCAGGTTGGGACGACTGCCGCAACCTCTACCTGCTGCGCCAGCGGGAGGATCACACGCACGAGCCAGCCTCGGCCGACGCCGCGCAACTGGAGTATCCGGCGACCGGGCCGAATCGTTTCCGCAGTTATCTCATCGATGTCGGGCGGCCTGTCGTGGGTAATTTCTCCCTCGTGGTCGGCAGCGCGCAAGGCGGCGAAGTCATCGACATCGTTTACACCGAGGTCATCGAGCCGACGAAGCTGGAGCCGAGCCTGCGGTTTCCGGACGGCAGCCGCGTGGCGTTCGCCTCGCGCCTGGTCTGCCGCGCCGGGCGCACCGAGCACATGTTTTACCACCCGTATGGCTTCCGCCACGCGATGGTCATCGTGCGCAACTCCGCCGCGCCGCTCAGCGTCGGCCTGACCCTGCGCCGCACGGGCTATCCGCTGGAGCGTCGCGGAAGTTTCCAAAGCTCCGACCGCACGTTAGAGCAGATTTGGGAAACCTGCGCGTCGTCGCAGCAAAACTGCATGCTCGACGCCTACGTGGACACGCCGTGGCGCGAGCAGGCGCAGTGGTGGGGCGACGCCCGCGTGCAGGCCTGGAACACGTTTCACCTCAGCGGCGACGCGCGGCTCTTCCGCCGCGGCATTTACCAAATCGGCGGACAGACGACCGCCGACGGCGTCACCTACGGACACGCGCCAACGATGGGCCACAACTGCGTGCTGCCGGATTTCACGCTGATCTGGATCATGACGCAGTGGGACTACTACTGGCAGACGGGCGACCTGCAGCCATTCCGCGACCAGCGCACCATCGTCGAACGCGCTCTCGCCTACTTCGTGGCGCACACCGGTCAAACCGGACTCGTAACCTACGACCCGCGCTACTGGCTGTTCCTCGACTGGACGGATCTTTTCAAGGAAGGCGCGCCGAGCGTTTACAACCTGTGGCTACTGCTCGCACTCGAGCGGCTCGCCGCGATGCACCGATTGACGCGCAATTCCGCAGCGGCGAAGCGCTGTGAAAGCTGGGCGCAGCGATTGCGCAAAAAGCTCGCCCCGCTCGTCAACCGGCACGGACTAATGCGCGATGGCATCGACTGGAAAGGCCGCGTCGTCGCAAGCACCTCACCCCACGCGCAGGTGCTGGCGCTCATGGCCGGCCTCGCGCCAAAGGCGGAGGCGGCGATGGTTAAATTCCTGCTCGACTACCTGCACGACGATTCCGGGCACAAGGCGAAACCCAGCGCCTACTGGATCACCTACGTTTATTCGCTGCTGGCCACACGCGGCCACGGCGCCGAAGTCGTCGCCCATATCAGGCCGCGCTGGGAGCCGATGATCGCCTACGGTTCCACGTTCGAGATTTTCGGCGCCTCCTCCTCTTTCGAGGCCAGCCATTCGCACGCGTGGTCAGCGCACCCACTCTTTCACCTGATGCAGATCGTCGGCGGCGTGCGTCAAACCGCGCCAGCGTGGACAACCGTCAGCTTCGCGCCAGTGTTCATCGGCGAGCACGGCGGCTGCACTGTGCCCACGCCCCACGGCGCCATCACAAGCCAGTGGCGGCACGATGGCACTCGCGTGCAGGTGGAACTGTCGCTGCCCGCGGGAGTTCGCGCGGAAGTGAAACTGCCGGGCGTGCAACCCGGAAAATGCACAGGCCGCCAGACGTGGCTCGTCGAAGCCTAAACGGCGTCAGTATTTGCGCGAGACCGTGGCACCCGACTCGTCGCGAAACGTCATGGTCTTGGCATTGACGTTGATACCGACAAAGCGGATGCCCAGCGAGGGCGAGACGAGGTCGCCCGCCCGATACAGGGTGCTGTTGATGAGCGCGCGCACAGGGGTGCCTTGAAAAACACCGCTTATTTTTGAGTTCGCCACGAAGGAGCGAAAAGCCGGACTCGCGGCGCCGCCCGTCAGTAGCGTGGAACTGGTGGCGCTGATCCCCGGGGCGATTTGTGTCGTCGTCATTGCGGTCGTGGGCTTGGGCTCGGGCCCTTTCGGAGGCAGAGCAGGCTGAACTGATGGGGGTGAATTAGGCGCACTCTTTTCGGGCACTTCCTGGCCCGTAGCGAGAGCGTTGATGCGCTCCTGTTCCTTGGCCCGCCGGGCCAAGATCGCGCTCTGGCCGGCATCAATCATCTCCTGGCCAGGGAGCGGCACTGCAGATGCGGCCGGCGGTGTCGCCGGAACCACCAACTGAGTTTTACGGACAACCGGTGTCGGTGGCGGCTGCACAAAATACAACCGATAGATGATGAAAAAGCCGCCAACCATAACCAGCACGACGATGGTGGGAAACAGCCATACGAGTTTGCGGCGGGCCGGTGGTGGTAGCGGCACCTTGGGCTGCATGGCTTCTTCCTCCACTCCCTCGGGAGCCCGCATATGCGGCACGGGCGGCGGGTGTGGATGTGCGGTGGCGCCAGCGGGTTTGATGACCGGAAAAGGCGGAGGCGTGCCCGATTTAGGCACAATCGTTCCGGCCGGCGGAGGAGGTCGTCCAGACGGGGGAGCAACAGGGACCGGTGCAGCCGAAGCACCGGCTGATGCCGCCGCCGGTGAACCGATCGGCCGGACCTTGAGTTTGAACTTTGGCGCTTCTTCCGCCGTGGCGGCGGGCAAAAACGCCGGTGCAATAACGACTGGCTCGTTCCGAACCGGCGCTGACGACGCGACCGGCGGCGGAGCCACTGGTGCAGGTGGAGGCACACTCGACTCTGCGGCAACAACCGGTTGAAGGCCCATCCGGGGTTTCAGCCGGATGTGCGCGCCTTCGGCGGCAGCGGATGTGGCTGGATTTTCTGTCGCGGCGGCGACCGGTGCAGGAGCGGCGGCCGATGCCGGTGGCTCTGCGGCCATTTTCGGTTTCAGTCTCAACCGGGCCAAACCACCCTCCTCAGCTGTTTCCGTTGCCGGCTGCGCGGGCGACGACGGCTCCGGGGTCGGGGGTAGCGGCGTCGCCGCGGTGCCTGGCGCGGGCTGTGCCCGGGGCTTCAGGCGCAACGAAGGAGGTGTGGACTCTTCGCTCATGTGCGACCATCCAAGCAAGTTCTCGCCTTTTGCGAAACTAAAAAGATTCACTGGCGGTCAGACACCTTCGCCTTAACTTAAATATCCGATCCCATCTCATGAAACGTTCCCTCCTGCTGTCCCTCGCCCTGCTCATCGCGTTTTGCGCTTCCGGCTGCAATTTCTGGAACAAGAAACCCAAGCCGAAGCCC
This sequence comes from uncultured Opitutia bacterium, assembly GCA_903877135.1. Taxonomy (GTDB): domain Bacteria; phylum Verrucomicrobiota; class Verrucomicrobiia; order Opitutales; family Opitutaceae; genus CAIRCN01. Next base: position 267,137 of record CAIRCN010000006.1, on the reverse strand, counting down.
GAACCCGCCATCGCGGCCGACGTGGAAGAGGGCTTTAAACAGCGCTGGGTCGAACGGCGGATGGCGGAATTGACGGCGAAGGGCGTGAACACCGAGGTCGCCCGTCAGCAGGCCGACGCCGAGTTTCGCGAACGTTACGGTTATACCAACGCGGCTCATAAATGACCCCTGAGGCCAGGCGGGCGGCAGGCCGCGGGGCGCTGGCCGCCGGGTTGTGCTATTTTTTGTGGGGGTTGGTGCCGCTCTATTGGACCCGGCTCGCGGCCATCAACCCGGTCGAGCTGATCGCGCACCGGCTGGTCTGGTCGCTCGTATTTTTGCTCGCTGTCATCGCTTTGCGCGCCGATGGCGGCTTCGGCGCCGTGCGAGACGCACTGGGCAGCCTGCGTGCGATCGGACTGAATCTCCTCAGCGCCTCGCTGCTCACCGTCAACTGGCTCGTCTACGTCTGGAGCGTCAACACCGGCCACGTTATCGAGTGCAGCCTCGGTTATTTTCTGGTGCCGCTCGTCAACGTGGGCCTGGGCCGGCTGGTGCTGCACGAGCGGCTCCGCCCCGCGCAATGGGCCGCCATCGCCTGCGCCGCGCTCGGCGTCGCGCAACAAGTGGTGCAACTCGGACATCCGCCCCTGATCGCGCTGACCCTCGCGGCTACCTTCGGCACCTACGGGCTGCTGCGGAAAAAATCCGCACTCGGCCCGCTCACCGGTCTCACGGTCGAGACGGCGCTGCTCACCCCGCTCGCGCTCGGTTTCCTGCTCTGGCAGCACTACACCGGCGCGGGCGCGCTCGGTCGCGTGGACACCGCCAGCCACCTGCTCGTGCTCAGCGCCGGCGTGGTCACCTCGGTGCCGCTGCTGCTCTTCGCCTACGGCGCGCGCCGCGTCCGGCTCTCTACGCTCGGCCTGCTGCAATACATCGCGCCCACGGTGCAGTTCGCCCTTGGCGTGTGGTTTTACCGCGAGGCGTTTTCACCGCAGCGCGCGGCGTCGTTCGCCTTCATCTGGTGCGGGCTCGCGCTCTACACAGCCGACAATCTCTGGGCGCAGCGCCGGCGGTGACGCTCAGTCGTCGTCCGCGGCGCGCACCGGGTGCGCCTTGAAAAAGGCCGCGCGCACAGGTGCGGGCGGCCGGCTCTGCTCGCCCCGCACCGAGCGCCACACCACGTCGGTCAACGCCAGATCATCCACCAGGTCAGGCCGCGAAAAATCCATTCGGCGCGAGGCGCGCGCCGCCCAGCCCTGCTTGGGATTGACGGCGTCGAGGTCCGTGCGGGCCGGTCGCGCCGTGTAGGCCGTGAGATCGGGCCGCTCCGCAAACGCCGCCCACAGCGGCACCGCTGCGGCGTCGTATTGCGACATCGGCTGGAGGCCAAGGATCAGCTCCATCGTGCGCAGCATGCTCGAGGTCGAATAAAGCGTCGAATCCACCGCGTGGCGTCGGGTCCACGGGCTGATGACGAGCGCGGGCATGCGGTGTGCGTCGACGTGGTCCGGGCCGTTCTGCGCGTCGTCCTCGAGCACGAAGATCGCCGTGTCGGCCCAGAATTTCGACCTGCTCACCGCCTCGACGATCCGGCCGAGGGCGAGGTCGTTGTCGGCGACCATGGCGGCGGGCGTGCGCTCGCCGGCGCGGCCGCCCGCGGTGTGGTCGGCGGGCAGTTGGAGAACCTGGAGGCGCGGCATGTCACCCTCGTGCTCGTAACGGGAGAGTTCGGCGGCGAAGCGCTCCGCTCGCCGCACATCGCGAATCTTGGTATCCCACGAGGGATAAAGCTCGTCCACATGCCCGCGCAGCACACCCAGCGAAGCCCGCGCGGGTTTCTCCGCCGTGCCTCCGCCGTCGTGGGTGAACTCGCCGTAGGTGCGGTAGCTCACGCTCGCCTCGGCGGCGCGGTTCCACAGGTAACCGTTTGCCGGAAATGCCACCGGGTAGCGACCTTCGCTGGGATAGTCGTATTTCTTGGCCTTGTTGTGGCCGTAGTTGAGCGGCCAGAGTTTCTCGACGAAATCGGTGGCGTAGGCGGCCATCGACCATTCGTGGCCGTCCGCGCTCACCTCGCCGTCGCCGTAGAAATTGTCGAGCAACACAAACTCGCGCGCCAGCGCATGGGCGTTGGGCGTGACGTCCTCCGGAAACAGGCAGAGCCGCGCGTCGCCGTTGCCCTCGGGCAGGTCGCCCAGAATCTGGTCGTAGGTGCGATTCTCGCGAACGATGTAGATGACATGCCGGAGCGGCGAAGTCTCCCCCATCGCCGCGGGGATCGGGTTGCCCGCGGGCCGGACCCCGCGCGGCGAGGCGGCTGCGTCGAGCGGGCAGCACGCGAAGGCGGTTTTGGTCCACTCGCCGAATTTCGCGTCGCGCTCCGCCGGCTTCGGCAGCGGCACGAGCGCGACGGTGCCGCGCAGGAGGCTGCCGATGTATTCCTCGAGGTCGCGCGGCACACGCGAGCCGGGAAACGGTCCGCGCGGATTGGCCAGCGAGGCGATGCCCTTGCCGTTCGCCACCACCAAGGTGCCGCCATCGCGGGCGACGCGGACGCTTGTGGGAAACCAGCCCACGGGGATGAAGCCGCGCGAGACGGCATGGCCGGGCGATGAGAGGTCGAAGACTGCCACATTGTTGTTGTTGGCGTTGGCGACGAAAAGCAGCGCACCGTCGGGCGAGAGCGCGAGGCTGTTGGGCATCGAGCCCGGCGGCGAGTCGGGGAACAGCGCTGCCCAGAGCGTCTCGGTGACCCGGCCGCTAGCGGTATCGACTATGCTGACAGTGTTGAGGTTGGCCTCGGCGACCAGCAGACGGCCGCGCGATGCCAGCACCATTTCGTTCGGATGAGCACCAACCGGCCAGCGCGCCAGCTCAGTCCCGGTTTCGGAGTCGAGCACGAGCACAGCGGACTTCGCCCACAGGCTCACAAACACCCGTCGGTGCGCCTCGTCGGGCAGGCACGTCCAGGGAAACGGCGCGGCGGGATCGTGATCGACATTCTGGCGGCTGGCATCGGGCTGGGTTTTCGCGGTCGCCTCGGCCGTCGCGAGCGTCCGGGTCCAGAGCGCGCGGCCGTCGGCGGTGGAAATTTTCTCCACGCGCTGCCCGAGGCTTTCCGCGATGTAGAGCGCGTCCCCTTTGGCCGAGACCGCCAGGCCGGTTGGCACGCCCTCTTCCGCCGCTGGGCGGAGCCGCAGCTCGCGGTGCCTTGAGAGATAGCCATCCTTGAAATCGAACGCATGGATCACCTCGTCACCGCCACCGCTGGCATAGAGCGCGCTGCCGTCAGGCGACCAAGCGAGTCCGTAAAAAGTGTTCTCGAGCATCACCTGCGACACGCACCGGCCGTGGGCCAGGTCGAGGATCCGCACCTCGTGTTGCGAGTAACCGCTGTGCAGGACGGCGGCGAAAACTCCGCCGGGGTGCAGCGCGACATTGACGGGAAAATCGCCGACCTGAATCTGTTTCCCGGCGGGGCGCAGCGACCACTGGTTCGGCAGCAGCACCGAACCGTCACGCTGGAAACCCGGCAGCATTGTCGCGGGGACCGAGTGCGCCCTGCCGGCGGCAAGGATAAAGACCAACGCCGTTAGGGACAGGCGCAAGGAGTCAAAATTACTCTTCATCCGGCGATCCTAGCACCGCGCCGGACCAAACCAAGTCTGGAGACGGAGCGCGGGCGCCGCCTCATTCGTCTTTCTTGATGTCTACCAGCTCGATCAGGAACAGGAGCGTGGCGCTACGCGGAATGGTCGGCGGCTTGCCGCGGGTGCCGTAAGCCAGCTCGGGCGGGATGATCACGAGCCGCCGCTCGCCCTTCTTCATCAACTGCAAAATCTGGTCCCAGCCCTGGATGACCACGTCACGCCCCACGCGAAACGTGAACGGATTTTTCGAGTCGATCTTCTGGTCGAACGTCTCCCCGTTGAGCAATCTGCCCACGTAGAGCACCGAGACGAGATTACCGGCCGCTGGCGGATCACCGACGCCCTGCTGCTGGATGACGTAGCGAATGCCGGTGCTGGTTTTCTTGGCCGTGGGCCAAGTTTTTTCGACGAAGTCGAGATCCTCGGGTGGGATCTTTTCACGCTGCGCCCGCAGCGCGGGACTAGCGGAAACGAACAGGACCAAGAGGGTGAAAAGTAGGAGTGAACGGGACATGGCGGCAAGATGGTCTAGCGCACTTTTGGCAGATTACACGGATTTTTTGCAACTGGGTGTGCCGCGACCAATTTGAGGGCGCGGTGCAAAAGGGTCAGACCCGGCTCTATCCGGTGCCACGGTGACGCACCCGACGGATGTGGCAGCGGAATGCAGTCGGCCGCGTGACCGCGGTAGTTGATGGAAATTTGGTGGCCGATGGTCTCCACCAGCGGGCGCTCGCCGAGAAATTGGGCGATGGCGAGCTTGCCCACCGGCAGCACGAGCGCGGGGCGCAGCAGGGCGAACTCACGCTCCAGCCACCCAGAGCAATTCGCAATCTCGTCTGGCGCAGGCACGCGGTCGCCGCCCCCAGGGCGTTTGCCGGGAAAACAGCGGCAAACCGCCGCGAAGTAGATGCGGTCGCGCACGTCGTCCTCCGTCCAGCCAAGCGCACCGTGGAACCACTTGAAAAGAGTCCGGCCCGCCGTCCAGGCGAACGGCCGGCCAAGCTTCGGCTCCTTGTCACCCGGCGCCTGCCCGACGAGCAGCACGCGGCTCGCGACCGCCCGGCCGACAACCACGGGCTTGTGCATCCTGGGGCACCGGTCGCACGCGCGGAGCGCGGCGAGGTGCTGTTCGACAGCAGAAGTGGAAACACTCATGCGCGCATGCTGGCGCTGGCCGGCACGCGCGAGCAAGCGATCTTGTTTACCGCCGGCCGCGATAGCGGTTGAAGCTGCCTTTGTGGCGGATCTGACCGGGGAGGCTGCCGCGCGGGCGCTGCGGCTCCGCCTGCTGGGGGCGCGCCGCGAAGGCCTTGTAGTCGAAGCCCTCGAGGCGCAGCTCCGGAATCTTCGCACCGATGAAGCGCTGGATGTCGCGGATGTCGCCGGCGTTTTCCGGGGTCACGAGCGTGAACGCATCGCCCACGGCCTGCGCGCGGCCGGTGCGGCCGATGCGGTGCACGTAGTCCTCGGGTTTTTCCGGCACGTCGTAATTGATGACGTGCGAGATGCCGGCAACGTCGATGCCGCGCGCGGCGATGTCGGTCGCGACCATCACCTCGTATTTGCCGGACTTGAAGCCGGCGAGCGCCTCGATGCGCTGGTTTTGCGAGCGGTTGGCGTGCAGGACGGCGACGGAGTGGTTGGCGGCCTTGAGCCGGCGGGCGATCTTGTCGGCGCCGTGCTTGGTGCGGGAAAAGACGAGCACGCTGTCGAACTCGATCTTGGCCAGCAGCGCCTCAAGCAGGTCGAATTTCTGCTCCGCGGCCACCGGATAGAGGGCGTGGTTGACGGAGGCGACGACCGAGCGGGCGACGCCGATCTCGACCTTCGTCGGGTTGCGCAGGGCGAACGAGGCGACGGCGGCGATTTCCGGCGGCACGGTGGCGGAGAAGAACAGCGTCTGCCGCTCGCGCGGGCAGCGGGAGATGATGTCGCGGACGACAGGTAGGAAGCCCATGTCGAGCATCCGGTCGACTTCGTCGAGGACGAGGATCGAGATGTCCTGAAGGCTGATGGTGCGTTCCTTGAGGTAGTCCATCAGGCGGCCGGGCGTGGCGACGATGATGTCGACGCCGCGCTTGAGTTCGGTGCGCTGGTGGCCGTAGCCGACGCCGCCGAAGATGGCGACGGTGCGGAGGTCGGTGAAGCGGGCGAAATCGTGGAAGGCCGTCTCGACCTGGGCTGCGAGTTCGCGGGTGGGCTCGAGGACGAGCACACGGACGCGGCCGTGGTTGCCCAGACGCGTGAGGATGGGCAGCGCGAAAGCCGCGGTCTTGCCCGTGCCGGTTTGTGCGGAGGCAATGAGATCGCCGCCCGTGAGGACGGCGGGGATGGCGCGAAGCTGGATGGGCGTGGGATCCGTGTAACCGGCGGCCTGCACGCCGCGGAGAACGGAGTCGGAGAGTTTAAGAGCTTTAAAAGGCATGATGAATGGGTGCGAGAAGGTGCGAAGGTGGCACGCTCGTCGCGCCACGTTGCGCGACAAGCGCGCAACCGGCCGCACCGTAAACGTGCGGCACAAATAAATGAAAAACAAAAAGGGACGGAGCCCAAAGGACTCCGTCCCTCGAAAAATCAGTTCGTTAGAACGATTCGATTAGTAACGGCGCTCGCCGCGATCGCGGCCGCCACCACCGCCACCGAAGCCGCCGCGGCCACCGCCGCCGCCGCCGAAGCCACGACCGCCGCCGCCACCGCCGAAGCCGCCACCCGGGCGCTCTTCCTTGGGACGGGCCTCATTGACGGTCAGCTGCCGGCCGCCGAGGTCGGTGCCATTCAGCTTTTCAGCCGCGGCCTTCGCCTCGTCGTCGGTGCCCATCGTTACGAATGCAAAACCGCGGGGGCGGCCGGTCATCTTGTCCATCGCGACGTAAACGTCGGTGACGGAGCCAAATTGGCCGAATGCGGAGCGGAGTTCGTCTTCAGTCGTCTTAAAGGACAGATTGCCGACGTATAGTTTGGAGTTTGCCATGTGATATCTCGTAGATCCTTCGTCTGCTGGCAGTCCGTTCCCGACGTGGGTTTCGAAATCATCACTTAAGCCAAACGCTCAGCCAACGACTCACCAGATACTGTCACCTAACGCTTTCTCTAACGATCTGCCGGTCAAAACACACGGGCGGAAGGGGAACGCAAGGTAATTCGCGGACGGACTCGGCGGCCCGTGTAAAACTCAGATCGAATACTTCATCCGCACATCGTCCGGCAGGAGCGTGGCGCGGCCGGTGGCGAGCGTGACCAACACGTAATCGCAGTGCCCATCGCACACGCGTTTGCCGAGCGGCTGTTTTTCGATCTCGAATGCCGCGCGGCAACCGTTCTCGGAAATATGCACGATCCAGGTGCGCACCACCATGCGGTCGCCCCAGCCGAGCGGGCGTTTGAAGTGAATCGTCGCCGAGGTCATGAACCAGCCGAGGCCGCGCTCGGCGAACGCCTGCATGGACATGCCGTAATTCTTCTCCATCTGCTCGAACCGCGCCGCGAGCACGTAGTCGAGGTAGCGCGTGGAATGGACGTGCTGGTAGAGGTCGATGTCGTCGGGCCGGACGGCGAGTTCGGATTCGAATTTGGAAAAGACGTTCATGGAGAAAGAAGCGCAGGCATCCTGCCTGCCGTCGAACGTGAAGCCGGCGGAACGCCGGCGCTACTCAAAAAGCCGGTCCAGCAGGCGTCGGTCGCGCTTCGTGGGCCGGCCGCTGCCCTTTTCGCGGGCGAGCACATGCTGCAGCCGATGCTCGCGGGCCTTCTCGTATTCGGCAGCCGGCGTGAGGTCGGTGCAAAATTCCGGCAGCAGCGCCGCCCCCACCCGGGAGCGCGGCACCCCGACGACCTTCAGCGTGCGGGTCATTATGCCGAGCCGCACCGCCACCTGCTCGCCGGGATGCACATCGCGCGCGGGCTTCGCCGGCTGATCGTTGACCGTGACGCTGCCCGCCCGGCAGGCCTCGGTCGCGAGGGCGCGGGTCTTGAAAACCCGCACCGCCCAGAGCCATTTGTCGAGGCGGCAGGCAGGAGCGACCGGCGCAGGTGTGCAGGAGGACTGCACGACTGCAGCTCAGCCGCCCTTGACGCGCTTGAAATCGCGGCGGAGCCAATCGTCGAGCAAAGTCTTCTCGAAGTGCAGCGGGTCGTCACGGTTGATCGAAATATCCATGGTGAAAGCAAGGTTGCGGAGTTCACGCTTGCCCTCTTTCAGCGCCTTGCCGCCTGCATCGGAGAGCTTGAACGCGAGGTCGATGCGCGGCGGGTAGATGTCCTTGACGATGCGGACGTCCTGGAAATTCGGGCCACGCCACGGTTCGAAGTCTCCTGCGAGGTCAACATCCGTGACGGTGATGGTGAGTTTCTCGCCCTCAGGCACGTAATACGCGGCCTGCTGGACGAGGTATTCGCGGATCAGGCCGAGCGTGGCGTCGCGGCCCTTTTCGGTGCCGATGGCGTCATCCTTCACGTCGGTGAATTTTTCGGGGTGGGAGAAGATTACCTCGGCACGGGGCGCAGGTTTGGCGTCATCCGCGGCGCGTATCGCGCCGGCGGCGGCCAAGCCGAAAACTGCAGTGAGGAAGAGACGGAGCGTTTTCATGGCGTATGGCTGAGACGCACGATACCGGGAAATGTTTCGTGCGCGAGCGCGGAGCGCCTATTTTACCGGCGGCGCCGGCGGTCCGCCCGCCCGTGGCCGGAGGCCGATGCCACTTCCTCACAGTTTTTCGAGCTGGGCGGCGCAACACTTGTATTCGGCCGTGGCGGTGACCGGATCGAAGACGTCGTTGGTGATGTTGTTGGTCGGCTCCTCGGCGAAATGGAATGGCATCCAGATGATGTCGGGCCGGACGCGGTCGCCCACGACGGCCCGCCCGGTGACCTTGCCCCGGCGCGTGCGCACGACGATTTTCTCGTCACGGCGGATGCCGTAGCGGGCGGCAGTGTCGGGATGGATTTCCACGAAGTTGCCGGGGTCGCGCTGGTTGATGACCGCGGCCTTGCGCGTCATGTTGCCGCAGTTGTAATTGTAGAGCGTACGGCCGGTAGAGAGGATGAGCGGATATTCCGCGCACGGCTCCTCCTTCTGCGGGTGGAAGGTGATCGCATGGAATTTGCCCTTGCCGCGCGTGAATTTGCCATTGTGCAGGAAAGGCGTGCCCGGATGTTCCGGCGTCGGGCAGGGCCACTGCAGGCCGCGGTCGCCGATGCGTTGATGGCTCATGCCGCCAAATATGGGCGCGAGGCTGACCATCTCGTCAAAAATCTGGGAAGGATTCTGATACTGCATGGGGTAACCCATGGCGGTGGACACGAGACAGAGAATTTCCCAGTCGGCCTTGGCTTCGCCCGGTGGTTCGACGGCTTTGCGGATCAATTGCATCCGGCGCTCGGAAGCGCTGAAGGTGCCGTCTTTCTCAGCCCAACACGCGCTCGGGAAAATGACGTGGGCCAGCTTGGCGGTTTCCGACATGAAGATTTCCTGGCAGACCAACAGCTCAAGCTTGCTCAGGTCCTCGATAACCTTCGTCTGGTTGGGTTCAGTGGCGACCAGATCCTCGCCGACGATGTAGAGCGCCTTGAGTTCGCCGCGCCCGGCGGCGGTGATGAACAGCGGTACTTTGCTACCTTTGTTTTGTGGGAGCGAGACGCCCCAGGCTTTTTCGAATTTCGCCCGCACGACCGGATCGGACCAGTCTTGGTAACCGGGAAGCTTGTTCGCCATCGCGCCCATGTCGCAGGCGCCCTGGACGTTGTTCTGGCCGCGCAGCGGATTGACGCCGCTGGCCCATTTGCCGATCTGGCCGGTGAGCATCGCGAGGTTGGCGACGTTCTTCACGTTGTCGGTGCCGCACGAATGCTCGGTGATACCCAGCGTGTAGTAGATGGCGCTGGGCTTGCCCAGGGCGTAGAGGCGGGCGGCGGCGCGGATCAGCTCGGCCTCCACGCCGCAATACTCCGCGGCCGCCTCGACGGCGATGCCCTGGAGATTGCGCTCGAATTCCTTGAAGCCTTCGCAGCGGTTCGCGATAAACTCCTGGTCGGCCAGGCCTTCGTCGAGGATGCAGCGCAGAATCGCGTTGAGGAGCATGTTGTCGCTACCCGGGCGGTGCTGGATGTGGATGTGGGCGCGCTGGGCGAGCCAGGTCTTGCGCGGGTCGCACACGATCAGCTTCGCGCCGCGACGCAGCGCGCGCTTCATCTCGAGACCGATGATCGGGTGCGCCTCGGTGGGGTTCGCGCCGATGAGGAACATCACGGCGCAATCCTTGATCTCGCCCACGCTGTTGGTCATCGCGCCGCTGCCGAAGGCCGCCGCGAGCCCCGCGACGGTCGGGGCATGGCAGCTCGTGGCACAGTTGTCCACGTTGTTGGTGGCACCAGCGGTGCGCGCGAGCTTCTGCACGAGGTAATTCTCCTCGTTGGGGCAGCGGGCGGAGGAAACGAACGCCAGCGCGTCGGGCCCGTGCTGATCGCGGATCTCGCGGAGCCGGCGGCCGACAAAACCGATGGCCTCCTCCCACGTCGCCTGCCGGAAACCGTCGGCGGTGCGAATCAGCGGATGCGTCAGCCGCTCAGGGGAGTTAACGTAATCGAAGCCGAAATGCCCCTTCACACAGAGATTGCCGCCGTTGATCGGCGCGTCCGGCGAAGAGGTGGCGCGCACGATCCGGTTGCGCTGCTTGTCCACCAGCAAATCCATCTGACAGCCGACGCCGCAGTAGGGGCAGATGGTCTTCACACGGGTGAGGTCGCTCTCGCGGCCCTTGCCGACGGCGGCCTTGTCGAGCATCGCGCCGACGGGGCACACGCGGATACAGCCGCCGCACGCCTCGCAAGAGGTCTCGTGCAAATTCTCGTCTAGCGGCGTGGTGACCACCATCTGGCTGCCGCGCTTGGAAAATGTCAGCGCCTCGGCCATCTGCACGGTCTCGCAATACTTCACGCACAGGCCGCAGCGGATGCACTTGTCGGCGGCGAAAAGGATACCCTTGTTGAGCGTGGTGAAATTGCGCGCTGGGGGCTTTGCCAGCACCACGCCGAAGCGGTTCTGATCGGCGCCGTAACGGTAGGCATAATCCTGCAGACGGCACGCGCCGGACTTGTCGCAGCCCATGCAGGTGGAACAGTGGTCGGAAAGGAGCAACTCGAGCGTGTGCTTGCGTTGACGGGCAAGCTCAGCGTCCTCGGTGATCACCTTCATGCCGGCGGCGACGGTCTGCGCGCAGCCGCTGACGATGCCGCGCATGCCCTCGACCTTGACGCCGCACAGCCGGCAACTACCGATGGCCTCGACGCGCGGGTCGTAGCAGAGGTGCGGCAGGTCGATGCCCGCCGCCTTCGCGGCGTTCAGGAGGCTCGTGCCCGCCGCGGCGACGACCGACTGGCCGTTGATGGTGAGGGAAACTTGGTTCATGACAGGGCTGGGGTTACTCGGCATGGACCGCGCCGAAGTGGCAGGCATCCAGGCACGCGCCGCACCGGATGCACCGGGTGTAATCCAGCACATGAGGTTTTTTCGGCCCGCCCGCGATGGTCTGGACCGGGCACGCCTTGGCGCAGAGCGTGCAGCCGGTGCACGTCTCGGCATCGATGGAATAAACCAGCAGCGCGCGGCAGGAATGGGCCGGGCATTTCTTATCGCGGACGTGGGCCTCATACTCGTGCCGATAATAGCGCAACGTCGTCAGGATGGGATTGGGTGCAGTCTGCCCCAGCCCACAGAGCGAAGTGGCCTTCACGCTCGACGCGAACTCCTCGAGGGTGAGCAGGTCCCCTTCGGTGCCCTTGCCCTCGGTGATGCGGGTGAGAATTTCCAGCATGCGCTGCGTGCCCAGGCGACAGGGGACGCATTTGCCGCACGACTCGTTCGCGGTGAAACTCAGGAAATACCGGGCCAGATCCACCATGCACGAGGTCTCGTCGAGCACGATCATGCCGCCGCTGCCCATGATGGCGCCCAACTGCCCCAATTCCTCGTAGTCGATGCGCGTGCCGAACTGCGCCGCGGGAATGCAGCCGCCACTCGGGCCGCCGGTCTGCACCGCCTTGATCGGCCGCCCAGTGGAACTGCCGCCGCCGATGTCCTCCAAAATCTCCCGCAGCGTGATGCCCATCGGCACCTCCACCAGCCCGCCGTTGCGGATCTTGCCGGCGAGTGAAAACACCTTCGTGCCCTTGCTCTTCGCCGTGCCGAGGCCGGCGAAGGCCGCGGCGCCGTGCTGCAAGATCCACGGGATGTTGGCGAAGGTTTCGACGTTGTTGATGATCGTCGGACAACCCCACAGCCCTTTTTGCGCCGGAAATGGCGGACGCATCCGCGGGCTGCCGCGCTCGCCCTCGATTGACTGGATCAGCGCCGTCTCCTCACCGCACACGAACGCCCCCGCGCCCTCGCGGATCGAGATGTCGAAGGAAAACTCGCCGCCCAAAATATTCCTCCCCAGAAAGCCCGCGGCACGCGCCTGCTCGAGCGCGCGTCCCAGCCGTTTGAGGGCGAGCGGATATTCCGCGCGCACATATAGAAACCCGACTGACGCACCGACGGCGTAGCCGCCAATGATCATGCCTTCGATCACGCGGTGCGGATCGCTCTCCATCACGCCGCGGTCCATGAACGCGCCTGGGTCGCCCTCGTCGCCGTTGCAAATGATGTATTTCTGCGCGCCTGGCGCGTCCGCCGCGAACTTCCACTTCACGCCCGTGGGGAAACCGGCGCCGCCGCGGCCACGCAGCCCGCTCACCGTCATAATGGCGATGACTTCAGCCGGCGTCAGCTTGCCGATGGTGTCGCGCACCGTCTGATACCCGCCGACCGCGAGACTGGCCTCCAGTGAGTCCGGATCGATCAACCCGCAGTTTTGCAGCACGATTTTCTGCTGCTTGGAGAGAAATTTATCCACGCTGTCCGCCCGGCCGTCGCCCCGCAGGAGATATTTTTCCACCGGCGTGTTGCTGCCGATGTGCTGGTCGAGGATCTGGTCCACCGCTGCGGCGTCCAGATGCACGTAAGTGAAGCGGTCGCCCGCCGGCGAGTAGAGTTCCAGCATCGGTTCCTGATGACATAACCCGGCACACCCGGTCGGCTCCAGCCGCACCCGCTGCGGGTCGGCGCGCTGTTTCAACTGGTCGTAAATCGCCTGCGCGCCGCTGGCGATGCCGCAGGAGCCCAGACCGACCGCGATCCGCCAGGGTGAATTTCCGTTGGCCATGGTCGGTTTCATGGAGTCTTCGCTTTCGCCGCCTGGGTGTATTTTCTGAGGATTTGCTTGATTTTCCGCGGCTCCAGCCGGCCATACGCGGTATCGTCAATCATCATCACTGGCGCCAAACTGCAGCAACCCAGGCAGGCGGCCGATTCCAAGGTAAACAGTCCGTCCGGCGTCGTTTCCTGCGGTTTGATTTTCAGGACCTCTTCGACCGCGTGCCCGATGTGGTTGGCCCCGTTGACGTGACAGGCCGTGCCGTGACAAGTGCGGATGATGTGCTTGCCCACAGGTTTGAAACGAAAGCGGTCGTAAAACGTCGCCACGCCGTAAATCTGTCGGGCCGTGATCTGGCTATGGCCGGTGACGTAGCGCAGCGCCTCGGCGGGCAGATAGCCGAACACCGCCTGGATTTCCTGCAGCACCTTGACACAGGCATCGCGCCCGGTGCCCTGACTTTCCAAAATGGCCGCGACTTCCTTCATACTTCCTTTTCAGTAGCTCCCAGCGGCAGACTGCTAGGGGATCCAGCGCTGTTTGAAGGGGCTAGTTTCATCCAGTGAGACTACACGTCGCCCGCGCCCCGGTCTTGTGTTTTAGACCGTTTCTTTGGTGTTTGCGCGCGCCGCGCCTCCCGAAAGCCCCCAGATGGCCGCGCTTTAACCCAGCGCAGCGGGCGCGGGGATTTTCTCGATCCGGACGGCGGTAACCTTGTATTCCGGGGTCTTGGTGTAACGGTCGCGCTGCGCGGTGGTGATCCGGTTGAGGAACACCCGGGCGCAGTGGAAGGTGGTGTAGATTTCCCCCGGCTTGACCGTGCCGCTAACAAGCACCGGAAGATCGGCAAAACCCTGCCGGCTGACCAGCCGCACGATCTCGCCATCAGTGATCCCGAGTGCGGCGGCATCCCCCGGAGCCAGTTGGAGGAAATCCGTCGTGGCCATGCCCCGGTTCGGCGTCTGATTGGTCTGAGTGGCGGCGTTGTATTGAAAGAGATTGCGTCCTGTCGTGAGCACAAACGGATATTCCGGACTGGTGACGTCGGGCAGGGGCAGAAATTCAATGCGCCGCAGCGCCGTAGTCTTGCCGTGCGTGAAGTGGTCCGTGTGCATGATGGCCAAGCCCGGGTCGTTCTCGTCGTAGCAAGGCCATTGGAGGCCGCCCAACCGGTCGAGCCTGGCGTAGCTGAGGCCAGCGCCCTCGGGCCAGAGCGAGCGCACCTCGTCCCAGATTTGCCGGGCCGAGCGGTAGTTGAAGTGCTCGCCTTTGCCCATGGCGCGGGCGACATCGCAGACAATCTCCCAATCAGAGCGCGCCAGACCTTGCGGCCGGGCGGCCCCGCGCACCCGCTGGACGCGCCGCTCGCCGTTCATGAACGTGCCATCCTTCTCGAAGGATGAGGCGGCGGGCAGAAAGACGTCGCCAAATTCGCGGGCCGTGGCATTGAGGAAAAGATCCTGCACAATGACGAAATCCACCTGCTCCAAGGCGCGACGCGTCTCATGGGCGTTGGGGTTCGTCATCAGGATGTCGTAACCGATAGCCCAGAGCGCCTTGAACTTCCCGGCGGTGGCCGCCTCCAGCATCTCGATCATGTTGAGGCCCGGATGCGTGGGGATCGGTGTGTGCCAGACCGCCTCAAACTTCGCGCGCGCTTCTTTGAGGGGAACGTAGCCAGCGAGGAGTTTCGGCTCGCAGCCCATGTGCGGGGCGCCCTGCACGTTGTTCTGGCCGCGCAGAGGATTGATGCCCGAGCCGGGCTTGCCGATGTTGCCGGTTAGTAGCGCGATGTTGACGAGCGCCATGATCCCTTCGGTGCCCTGGACATGCTCGGTCATGCCGAGGCCGTGCACGCTGAGCGAAGGCTTTGCGGTGGCGTAGAGGCGCGCGGCCTGGCGGATCTTCGCCGCGGGCACGCCGCAGATGTCTTCGATTTTCTCCGGAAGGAATTCACGGATGAAGTCGCGGTATTCGTCAAATTCCGTGATGCGCGTGCGGAGGAATTCCTCATCAACAAGACCCTCGCCCACGATGACCGCGCCCATGGCATTGAAGAGGGCGACGTTCGTGCCGGGGCGTAGCTGGAGGTGCAGCGTGGCGAATTGCGTGAGCTCGATCTCGCGCGGATCGACGACGATGAGATTCGCGCCGTGGCGGGCCGCCTGCTTGATGCGCGCGCCGGTGACGGGGTGGCCCTCGGTCGGGTTGGCGCCGCAGACGAGGATCGTCCTTGCAATCTCGATTTCGTCGAGGGAGTTGGTGGCGGCGCCGGTGCCAAGCGTCATCTTCATTGCGGCGGCGGTCGGCGAGTGGCAGACGCGGGCACAGCAATCGATGTTGTTCGTGCCGAGGACGACGCGGGCGAATTTCTGGGCGACGTAGTTTTCCTCGTTGGTGCCGCGGGCGGAGCTGAGCATGCCGATGCTGTCGGGACCATGCTCTGCGGAAATGGCGCCGAACCGCTCGGTAATGTGCTTGATGACTTCATCCCAACTGACGTCCTGCCACTGGCTGTCCCGGCGGATCATCGGCGAGGTGATGCGCTCCGCGGCGTAAACGTAGTCGAAGGCGTAGCGGCCCTTCACGCAGGTGTGGCCGTGGTTGCTCGGGCCGTCCGACGGGCGGATCGTGGTGATCTTACCGTCGCGCGTGCCGACGTTCACTTCGCAGCCGGTGCCGCAGTAGGAGCAGATGGTTTTCGTCCATTCGGTCGGCACACCACGGGCGAGCACGGTGATATCTTCGAGCGCGCCGGAAGGACACGTGTCAACGCAGGCGCCGCAGCTCACGCAGCCGCCGTCGAGCAGCGTCTCGCCGCGGATGGGGCCTATGCGCGTTTGGTCACCGCGGTTCCAAGCTTTCCAGACGAACTGGCCCTGCACCTCTTCGCAGATGCGGACGCAGCGGTAGCAGGTCACGCATTGCGACATGTCCACGTTGATGTAGGGATGCGACGCATCCTTCATGAACGGCACCTCGGGTTGCGGTGCGGTGCGCGAGCCACCGGCCTTCACGCCGTATTCGTTGAGGTAGCGGTGAAACTGTTTCTCAGGAAACTGCGCGACCGCCTCCACCGGGTAATCCTTGGCGAGCAAACCCAGCAGCGTCGTGCGCACGCCCTCGACGGCCGGCGAGTGCGTGAGGATTTCCATGCCGTCGCGGAGCTGCGTGTTGCAGGCGGTGGCGAGCGCGGCCATGCCCTTGACCTCAACCGAGCAGAGGCGACACGAGCCGTAGGGGTCAATGCGGTCGTCGTGGCACAACGTGGGCACCTCGACGTCGATCTGACGCAGCGCCTCGTTGATGGTGAGACCCTCGGGAAACGAGTGCGGCTGGCCGTTGATTGTTACTTGAAGCATGGCTCAATCTCCTTGGGGTAATGGCGCAAAATGGATTCCGCGAAGCGCGCGAGGCCGGTGCCATGGCCGCAGAGGCTCGTGAGTTTCATTGCCGTGACAAGGTCGCGGCATTCCTGCAGGTCGCCCTTGGTGGCGTCGCCGGCGACGGCATTGGCGAAAATCTCCTTCACGCGCCCGCTGCCGCCGCGGCACGGCGTGCACTTGCCGCACGACTCGTAGGCCCCGAAGGAGAAGACGTGCTCGACCAGCTCAGGAATGGAGGTGTGCTCGTCGAACGCCACCACGCCGCCGTGGCCGACGCCCGCGCCGATGGCGGCGAGTTCCTCGAAGCCAAGCGGCGTGTCGAGCAGGTGCAGCGGGATCACGCCGATGATCGGGCCGCCGATGATGACGCCCTTGAGCGTGCCGCCGCCCCGCAGGCCGCCGCCGAGTTCCTCGACGATGTGCCGCACGGTGACACCGAACTCGACCTCGTAGAGGCCGGGGCGGTTGAAGAGCGAATTGAGCGAGAGCGCCTTGGTGCCGCGGCTTTTCGAGAATCCGAGCGCCGCGTAGGCCTCGCCGCCGTGCGTGACAATCCACGGGATGTTGAAGAGCGTCTCGACGTTGTTGAGAAGCGTCGGCCGACCGAAGAGTCCGCGCTCGGTCGGATAGGGCGGCCGGGCCATGACCTCGGGGCGGTTGCCCTCGATCGAGCGCAGCAGCGAAGTTTCCTCGCCGCACACGTAGCTGCCGTGGCCGCTATATACCTCGAGCTCGAACGAAAACTCCGTGCCGCCGACGCGCGCGCCGAGCCAGCCCGCCGCCCGAGCCTCATCCAGCGCCGCGCGCAGAATGGCGTCGGCCGCGGGATATTCCGCGCGGACGTAGATGTAGCCCTTCGACGCACCCACCGCGAAACCGGCGAGGATCATGCCCTCGATGAGTGCGTGCGGATCGTCCTCCATGAGGTAGCGGTCAATGTAGGCGCCGGCGTCGCCTTCGTCGGCGTTAGCGATGACATATTTCTGGCCCGGGGGCTGCGACGCGACAGCGCGCCACTTGCGGCCCGTCGGAAAGCCCGCGCCGCCCCGGCCGCGCAGGCCGGATTTGTCCACCGTAGCAAGCACCGCCTCGGTGGTGTTCTTTAACGCCGCTGCCAGCGCAGCGTAGCCGCCCTGCTGCCGGTAGGCGTCGAGCGCGCGCACCCGACCACCGGCCAGCCGGCCGAGCACGATGCCTTCCCGCGAACTCACGCGCACCGGCGGACGCGGCTTGGTCTGGCCCTTCGCCGGGCCCGCAAAACACTCGCCGAGACAGTAGACGCGGGGATCGTTCTGCATCGCCTCGGCCCAGCGCCCAGGATTGAAGTGGCGGGCCGCGAAACACGCTGTGCCCTGGCAGGCTTTGCCCGTATGCCCGCCGTGCGACAGATGGTAGAAAGATTCGACGTCGGCGCGCAAGGTATGTGCACCGTGGGTTCGATTGGTTTCCTGGGTTGAGTTCATGGAACTGGCGAGACCGGATTCCTGCATGGTTTGACGCCCAGTTCACGCGCCCACGGTGGTGTTTGTCCAGAAGCAATCATCATCCGGTCTATTAATATTTGAGCGTGGCGTGGTTCGTAGGCTTGTCGCCTCGGGTCAGCGGGTCCAGCTTACCCGGCAAGCGATGAATCTCAAGCAGGCATCCTTTTTGGCCGGAGCCATCACCCTGTTCGTAGGACTCGCCTGTCTGGCCTGCTGGCTGGGGCGTTTATCCACAGTGATTTTGATCGCCCATAGGGAAACCGTGATGGCGCCCAACACCGCCATCGCGTTCTCCCTCGCGGGACTGACCCTGATGCTTCTGGCCAAACCTCCCGCCCGCCGGCGCATCCTCACCCGAGGCACCACTTGTCTGCTTGCCGCGATCTGTTTCACTCGGCTGCTCGAGTTCAGCTTGGGGCAGGATTGGGGCGTCGATGAATTTTTTATCTCGTTCCGGGAGCGCGTGCCTGCCTTGGCCAGCATGCACATGGCCTCGGTGAGCGCCCTCTGTTTCCTGCTGATTGCCACAGGATTTGCCTTCCTACTGTGGCGTGGAAAAATCTGGGCGGGCGATGTGCTGGCCTGCTCCCTAGCCATCGTGGTGGGCATTGTCGGCGGCGTGTTCCTCGTCGGTTTCATGGCGGGTGCACCCGTGCTGTTCGCCTTTGACACGTCCTCGATGGCAGTCACAACGGCGGCGCTTTTTGTCGTGCTGGCTACCGGACTGCTCTGCGCAGCCATGGCAGCAGAGTTTACCCACACCCGCGATCCACTCCAGCCGGACGTGGGGATTCCCCTTGAGAAAAAACTGTCCGCCGGCGTCGGTGCTGCGTTTGGCGTTGTCGTGTTGATGGGCCTGCTGTCCTACAACACCACGGTGAAGTTCATCGAGTCGAGCCGGTGGGTCGAGCACACTCAGCGCATGCTGACCGTGCTGGAGGACGCGCTCTCCAACCTCGCGGAAGCCGAGTCGAACCAGCGCGGTTACATCCTGACCGGCCAGGCGTCGTTTCTCGAACCTTGCCGTCTGGCGACCGCGAAGAGCCGGCGTCGGTTCGAGTTGCTGCTGCGCCTGACGGCAGACTATCCCCAGCCGCAGCAGCTTGTGACCCGCCTCGTTCCGCTCGTCAACGCCCGGCTGACCGCGCTCCGCTACACCATCAATCTGCGCCAGGTGGGGCAACTGGAACAGGCCCGACGGCTCGTCGCCGGCGGTGGTGGCCGCCGCCTCATGGAGCAAATCCGGGAGGAGGCCGACACGTTCCGGTCGCTGGCCCGCACCCAGCTGGCGGAGCAGGCCGCCACGCGCGAGGCCAGCCGCACGCAGGCGCTGTTTACCTACGCCGCCGCCGCAATCACCGTCGCGGCCATATTGCTCGGGGTCTATCTCCTCGTGGCACGCGACCTCTCCGGCCGGCGCCAGGCTGAAGCGGCGCTGCACCGGCACAACGACACCCTGCGCTGCTTCGCTCACACCGTTGCCCACGACCTGCGGGCCCCGTTGCGCGGCATCGGCGGCTACGCCCGCGAACTCAGCCAGCATCACGGCACCGCCATTGACGAGCGGGGGCGGTTCTGTGCGGCGCAGATCGCCGCCGCCTCAGTCAACCTTGAGCAACTCATCCAAGACACACTCGACTTCGCCCAGCTCGACGGCGAGTCGGCGCGAACCGAATCCGTCGACCTGCCCGCACTAATCCAAGCGCTCCTACAGCAGCGCGAACCACAAATCCGCGAACACGGCGCGGAGATCGCCACCATATTTCATGCCACCCGCATGCGGACGTGGAGGCGCGGCCTCGAACAGGTGTTGGCCAACCTGCTCGACAACGCCCTCAAATACAGCCGCCACGCCCGGCCGCCATGCATCAGCATCGAGACCGGCGAGACCGCCGACGGCTGGCTCGTCACGGTGCGCGACAACGGCATCGGTTTCGACATGCGGCACCACGACCGCATTTTCGGACTCTTCCAGCGCCTCGTGAGCGCCGCGGAGTTCGAGGGCACCGGCGCTGGGCTGGCCATCTCGAAAAAGATCACCGACCGGCTTGGCGGCTCGCTGCGCGCCGAGGCCAAGCCTGGCGAAGGCGCCCGGTTCGTCCTGCAACTGCCAAAGTCTTCTTCTGCACGCCCGGTGTGAGTTTGCCGATTGCCGTCGACCACCCTCCCCGCCGAACATCACCCCATGAGCGCCTCCATTGCCGTGCTTTACGCCGAGGACAACCCGGCCGACGCGGATCTCACCCGCGCCCACTTCGCCCGCTGCGCGCCGGATTTCACGCTCGAAATTGTGCACAGCGCAGCAGATTTCCTCGTCCGCGCCCGCCAGCGGCAGCACCGCCTGCTGCTGCTCGACCAGCTCCTGCCTGACCTGGATGGCGTCGAGGTGCTGCGCACGCTCATACAAGACGGCGTCGACACGCCCGTCGTGCTCATCACCGGCGTGGGTGACGGCGAACTCGCCACCCAGGCCCTGCGGCTCGGGGCCCACGACTACGTGCCCAAGCGGCCCGGTTACCTCGAAACGCTGCCAGCCAAGCTGCGCGAGGTGGTTGAGCGCCGCCAACAACTCTCCGGCCCCCTGCCCCACCGCGCCACGCCCCGCAGCATCCTCGTGATCGACGACGATCCCTCTGACACCGCCCTCGTCGTCGAGCACCTCTCCCGCACTGCGCCCCACCTCCTCATCGAGCACGAGCATGACTCCGAGTCGGCGCTGGCGCGGCTGAAGATGGATCACGCCTTCGACCTCCTGATCTGCGATTTTCTCCTGCCCCGCCTGAACGGCCTCGAACTGATGACCGAGGTGCGCCGCCTGGGCCTGCAGACGCCGTTCATCCTTGTCACCGGCATAGGCAACGAGGAAGTGATCGTCGCCGCTCTCAAGCTCGGCGCAAGCGACTACTTGCTCAAACACGGGCACCACTACGGCGAACTCGCACTGCGCATCGAACTCGCGATCGACCGCCACCACCTGCAACTCGCCAACGCCCGCGCCGCTGCCGAGCTGGCCGAGCGCCAGCGCGCCCTCTCCGCCCTCCGCGAAAGCGAGCAGCAGCTCAACCTCGCCCTTGAGGCCGGTCGCATCGGCCTGTGGTCGTGGGAACCCGCCACGGACAAAACCTACCTCTCCCCGCGCTGGAAAGCCCAGCTCGGCTACGCCGACCACGAGATCCGCAACGAGCCCGGCGAATGGCTCGACCGCTGCCATCCAGAGGATCGCCAGCGCATTCTCGCCCTGCGCGCCCGCTACCTCGCCAAATCCTGGCCTGACTACACCGCCGAATACCGCCTGCGCCACCGCGACGGCACCTGGCGCTGGTTTCTCCTGCGCGCCGACCTAGATCGCGACGAGACCGGACGCCCCCGCTGCATGCGCGGCTCGCAAATCGACATCACCGAACTCAAGCACCACCAAACCGAGCTCGACCGCACCTCCCTTCGGCTCCAACAGCTTTCGCGCCGCCTGCTCGCAGTCCAGGAAACCGAGCGCCGCCATCTCGCCCGCGAGTTGCACGACGAGATCGGCCAGGTGCTCACAGCGACCAAAATGCACCTCCAGTCTGCCGCGCTGGATACCGAACCCGACCGCGTCGTCGCGCAGTTTCAGAAGGCCGTCGCCCTGCTCGACCGCCTTCTCGCGCAGGTGCGCTCGCTCACCCTCAACCTGCGGCCACCGCTGCTCGACGACCTCGGACTCGTGCCCGCGCTCCACTGGCTGGTGGAGCAGCCACCGGCCCATGTCCAGTCGCCCCGCGTACGGCTGCTGGCCGACCCCGCCATGAGCCGTTGCGACCCCGCCATCGAGATCGCCTGCTTTCGCATCGCACAGGAAGCCCTCACCAACGCCCTCCGTCACGCCAGCGCCCAATCCATCATTGTCACCGTCGACCAGGAGGATGGCGTGCTGCGGCTCAGTGTGCGCGACGACGGCCGCGGTTTCGACGTCGAGGCCGTGCGCTTGCAAGCCGAACGCAAAGGCAAACTCGGCCTCCTCGGCATGGACGAGCGCCTCTCACTCGCCGGCGGCACCTTCACCTTGCGCTCCTCCCCCGGCCAGGGCACGCGTGTCGAGGCGGTTTTTCCCCTGTTCCCGCCTGGTCCGGCAGCCTAGCGTTTGCCCATGCCGAAAGAACTCACAGTCCTGCTGGCCGACGACCACGCTCTCGTGCGCGGCGGCATCCGCAGCCTGCTGGAGCGCCTGCCCGGCGTCAAAGTCGTCGCCGAAGTCAGCGACGGCCGCGAAGCCCTCGCCGCGATCGCCGCCGCCGCGCCCGACGTCGTCGTGATGGACATCTCGATGCCCGGACTCAACGGCCTCGACGCCACCGCACGCCTCACCCGGGAGAATCCCGGCGTCAAGGTGCTCATTCTCTCAATGCACGCCGGTGACGATTATGTGTTGCAGGCGCTCGCGGCGGGGGCCGCCGGCTATCTCGTCAAAGATGCCGCCACCACCGAGCTCTCCCTCGCGCTGGAGGCCGTGCGCCGCGGCGAAATCTACCTAAGTTCCTCGCTCCCGCAGAATCTGCTCGCGCGCCACCGGGACCAGTTGGCCAACCCCCGCGTCGAAATTTTTAAATCCCTCACACCGCGGATGCGCGAAATTCTCCAGCTCATCGCCGAGGGCAAAAGCTCCAAGGAGATCGCCTTCCTGCTCAACCTGAGTATCAAGACCATCGAGACCCACCGCATGCACCTGATGGCTCGGCTCGACATCCACGACGTCGCCGGACTCGTGCGCTACGCCCTGCGCCAGGGCATGATCTCGCCCGACCACTGAGCCAGCGCCGCCATCTGTCGTATTTCGCTTTCAGTCTCGACCTCTTTCCAATCGAAAATCCAAACTCCAAAATTCCCCATGCCCGCCGTTCCCGGACTCCGCAGTTGCTACGCCAAAACCGGCCGACTCGTTTATTTCGGCCGCATGCTCGACAAAATCCGCCTGCAGGCCGCCGGCCAGCTCCCCGAAGACTACCGCAAAAACATCGGCATCGGCTTCGACAGCCGCTGCTGCAATTTTCTCCGCGTCAAACACGCCGATCTCGTCGCCCGCACGCTTCAAGGTGGCACCGACGAAGAAATCCTCGCCTGGTGCCACGAGCAGGGCGGCCCGCGCACTGACGATGAGTGTGAGGTCTGGAACGGTTTCATGATGAAACGCGGCTGGCGCGACGCCGGCCGTGAAATCCTCCTCCGCCGCATCCTCGGATCCTGCCTCGCGGCCAAACCCATCGAGACGATGTTCGACTACATTGAGTATGACGAGGAGCGCGATCCCGGCGCGACCCGGCCCTGGCTCGGCTGACGCGGCCCGCCATGGTCATTCTGCTTATGGGCGTGGCCGGCTGCGGCAAGACCACCGTCGGCCGGCAACTCGCCGCCGACCTCGGTTGGCCTTTCGCCGACGCCGACGATTTTCACCCGCCCGCCAATGTCGCCAAGATGAGCGCCGGCCTCCCGCTCGACGATGACGACCGCGCGCCCTGGCTCGCCGCCATCCGCGCCTACCTCGAGGTCCGGCAGGCGCGCGGCGAGAACGCCGTTCTCACCTGCTCGGCCTTGAAGGAACGCTACCGCCAGGCCATCGTCACCGATCCTGCGGCGATGAAACTCGTGCACCTTCACGGCTCGCGCGAACTGCTCTGGTCGCGCATCAGCAGCCGCGAAAATCACTTCATGAAATCCGCCATGCTCGACAGCCAGCTCGCAGCGCTTGAACCTCCCGCCGGCGCGCTCACTATCGACATCGCCCCGCCGCCGGCGGCCATCGCTGCCACCATCCGGCGCGCCCTTTCCCTGTGAAACCCGTTCTCGTCAAAACCCTCCGCTACCTCGCCACCGCCCTTGGTGTGCTTGTGCTGATCGCCGCACTGGCCGCCACCTGGTTCTATTTCCAAATGCGCGCCAGCCTGCCGCAGCTTGACGGCACCGCCGCGCTTCCCGGAGCCAGCGCCGCCGTGACCGTCACCCGCGATGCCCTCGGCGTGCCGACCATCCGCGCTCGCACTCGCGCAGACGTCGCCCGCGCGCTCGGGTTTCTCCACGCGCAGGAGCGTTTTTTCCAGATGGACCTGCTGCGCCGCCGCGCCAGCGGCGAACTCGCGGAACTGTTCGGCCAGGCCGCTCTCCCGATAGACAAGAGCGCACGGGTGCACGGTTTCCGCGCGATGGCCCACCAGGTTTTCACGCGCCTTACCCCGGCCGAACAGACGCTCCTCGCCAGCTATACTGCGGGCGCCAACACCGGCCTCGCCCGCCTCGGGCAAAAACCATTCGAGTATCTCGCCCTGCGCACCACGCCCGCACCTTGGCGGGCCGAGGACAGCATTCTGGTCATCTATGCAATGACCCTCGACCTGCAGGATCCTACCAATGCCCATGAACTCATGCTCGCCACCGTCCGCGACCAACTCGGCGCCAACGCCCTCGCCTACTTCGCTCCGCTGACCACGCCCGGCGACGCCGCGGTCGACGGCACCAGCGCCCCGCTCCCGCCGGCACCTTCCGCGCGAGATATCAACCTGCGTCAGACCGCAAAAAAATCTACGACGTCAGTCCCACGCGCCGCTGCCACCTACGCGCTGAACCCCGTCCCCGATCCTGACTTTTTCCCCGGTAGCAACAGCTTTGCCGTCTCCGGCGCCCACACCGCCAGCGGCGGCGCTCTCCTCGCCAACGACCCGCACCTCGGCCTCAACGTGCCCAACATCTGGTTTCGCACCGTCATGGAGTGGACCGACTCCGCGCCCCGCCGCATCGTCGGCGTGACCATCCCCGGGCTTCCCCTCCTCGTCCTCGGCAGCACTGGCCACATCGCATGGGGCCTCACCGTCGCCTACGTCGACAACGCGGACCTCATCACCATCGACGTCAATCGCGTCGACCATTCGCTCTACAAAGTTCCCGGACGCGACGATCTGATCGAAATCGAAAAACGCCGCGCCACCATTCTCGTCAAAGGCGCCGACCCCGTCACCGTCGAAAGTTCCTGGACCGTCTGGGGCCCCATCGTCGCCACCGACGAGAAAGGCCGCCCGATCGTGAGCCACTGGACGGCCCACGACCCCGCCGCGACCAACCTCGCCTACCTCGGACTGGAGACCGCCGGCACTGCCGCCGAGGCTGTCGCCATCGCGCACCGCTCTGGTATGCCCGCGCACAATTTCCTCGTCGCCGATTCCGCCGGCACCATCGCGTGGACCGTGGTCGGCACTCTGCCTAAACGCTTCGGTTTCGACGGCCGCCTGCCCGTGTCCTGGACCTACGGCGACCGCGGCTGGGACGGTTTTCTGCCGCCTGATCAGCATCCCACCATCACCGCCCCGCCTAGCGGCCGACTCTGGACCGCCAACAACCGCGTGGTCGGCGGTGCCGCGCTGGAACTCCTCGGCGACGGCGGCTATGCTTCGGCTTCGCGTGCGGCTCAGATTCGCGACGACCTCGATCGACTGCTCGCGTCGCCCACGGCGAAAATTTCCCCACCGGATCTCGCCGCCATCCAGCTCGACGACCGCGCAGTCTTTCTTGCGCCATGGCAAAAACTTCTCCTCGCCATTCTCACACCCGGAGTTACGGCGGAGAATAGTTCCCGCGCTGAGCTGCGCCGCCTCGTCGCGCACTGGGAAGGCCGCGCGCTGCCCGAATCAGTGAGCTACCGGCTCGTGCGTGCCTTCCGCACGAAAGTTTCTGAACTGGTATTTAACCCCATCTTTGCCCCGTGCTTCGAAGCGATGCCCAATTTCGACTGGCGCCGTCTTCATTACGAAACGGCACTGGATGCGATGATACGGGACAAACCCATGCACCTCCTTGATCCCGCCTACGCCTCCTGGGATGACCTGATCGTGGCCGCCGCCGACGGCGTGGTGGATGATTTGAAAAAACAAGGCGTGCCGCTCGCGCAGGCGACTTGGGGTCAGCGCAACATCGCCCGTATCAATCATCCCTTCGGGCGCATGTTGCCCCGCTGGCTCGGCGGCTGGCTCAACATGCCCGCCGACCCGCTGCCCGGCGACTCCAACATGCCCCGCATCCAAACGCCGACCTTCGGCGCCAGCATGCGGCTCGTCGTCACACCCGGCCGCGAAGCCGAGGGACTGTTCCAAATGCCCGGCGGCCAGAGCGGCCATCCGCTTTCGCCCTACTACCGCGCCGGCCATGATGCGTGGGTGCACGGCGAGCCGGGCTCGCTCCTCCCCGGCCCGACCACCTACACGCTCACGCTCACCCCGTGACGCTGATTATGGATTTTCCCATGCTCCACCTCCTCAACCACCCACTTGCCGCGCACGTCATCACGCACCTGCGCGACAAAACCACCAAGCCCGCCACCTTCCGCACGCTCTGCTACCAGATCAGCCTCCTCCTCGCCATCGATGCCACACGCCACCTGCCCACCGAGGAAAAGGCCATCGAGACGCCGCTGGAGCCGATGACCGGCCGCGTGCTTGCGCCCCAACCCCTCGTCGTCGTGCCCATCCTCCGCGCCGGCCTCGGCATGGTGCAGCCATTTCTCGATATTTTCCCTGACGTGAGCGTCGGCTACATCGGCCTCGAGCGCGACCATGCCACCGCCATCGCGCGCAGCTATTACTGCAAACTCCCGCCCGTTGCTGGCTGCCGTGTGCTGCTGGTCGACCCGATGCTCGCAACTGGCGGCTCAGCCGTGAAAGCCATCGACGTCGTGCATGCGCAGGACGCCACCAACATCACCCTTGTCAGCATCGTCAGCGCCCCCGAAGGCGTGGCCGAGGTGGAAAAGCACTATCCGTCTGTGCCGATCTACACCGCCGCCCTCGACCGCGAGCTCAACGCCCGCAAATATATTCTTCCCGGCCTTGGTGATTTCGGTGACCGTCTCTACGGCACCTGAATCTGTCCCATGCACCTGCCCGCGCAACTCGGTCTCATCTATCTGCTCTCGGAAACCGTCCTGTGGTTCACCCGGAAATCCGAACCCGGCAGGGCGCGTGTTGACGCCGGCTCGTTGTTCGCGCTTTGGATCGCCGTCGGGGCGGGCATCGCAGGCGGGATCAACGTTCATCGTATCGTGAGGGATTTTGAATTTGAGCTGCCGCGAATCACGACCTATGGGCTGATCGCCACTTTCGCCTGCGGCGTTGCCTTGCGTTGGTGGTCCATCCTGCTGCTCGGAAAATTCTTCACCGTCGCTGTCGCCATCGCGCCCGACCACAAGCTCATCATGCGCGGCCCCTATCGTATCATCCGCCATCCGGCCTACACCGGCATGATGATCGCCTTCGGTGCGCTGGCGGTGACGTTTCAAAACTGGCTATCGCTGGCATGCATTCTCGTGCCCATTTCCATGGCCCTCGCCTACCGCATTCGCGTGGAGGAAGTCGCGCTGATCCGCGCCTTCGGCGACGCTTATCTGCGCTACCAAGCCACCACGTATCGACTGATCCCTTGGCTTTACTGACGCAGCCGTGAATCTCAGTGAAGCCATCGCAGCACCCGCCGCCACATCGTCGCCCTTGCGTCTGACAGACGAACATAGTCCGCAACATCCATGACCGCCACCGCTACTGCTGAACAAGAGCCTGGCTCGTTCGCCCATCGCACCGGCCACCCCGCCGAGGAACGAGTGATTCACCGTTGGGACACTGCTCTGAAGGAGGAGTTTGTCTTCGACATCACAGCACCAATCCCGGACACACGAGTGTGGGCTGTTTCGTTGCCGGTGAAATCCAGCCGGCAGTCGATGCTCATCGCCGAGGTCACCTTCGAGTGCGCCGGCGGAGAAAACACTTCTCCCCGCAGTGGCTACCGGAGCGAATTCGTCGTTGAGTGGGCCGGCTGGAACACGCTTTCCCTCACTGTCGCCTCGCTCCAGAATTTCAACGCACCTACTGGCCTGTCCGCCGTCCGCTGCTTGCGCCTGCGCGCCCTCAGCACCTCGTTCGCCGGCACCGTGTTGGAGTTTGGCCCAGTCGCGTGGCGCACCGATTCTCCGCTCGAGCCGGTCAATCGCTTCGAGGACATGGTCGTGAATTTCCTCAGCGAACGCATGTGGGACCGCACCGACTGGCCGCACACTGGCCTGGTCACGCTGCCGGAGGGCGAGGAGTCTTTCGACGTGGCTTGGATGTATGCCAACCTCCGCTATGTCCAAAAACCAGGCCGCTGGCATCACACCGCCTACACGCGCCGGATGAACGTCGATATCTCCGCCTATCAGGCCGTCTCCGTCTTCACCGCCACTGACCTGCGCGCCAACTTCAGCCTCATCCTCGAAATCGACGGCGTGCCCGTGCGCGCCATCGACCGCCGCCGCGGCCTCGGCGGAGGCGACGAAATGCGCGCCCTCATTTCCGGCACAAGTCTGACTGCGCTCACCTTCGAGCTCGAGCAGGCCGAACCCGAAATCACGGAGAAAATCGCTATCAACGTCGCCAGTTCCATCCGCTGGGTGTTGCTCGAGCGCAGGGGCACCGACCCTGCCGCCGTCGCCGAGGTCCGCGGCCTCGCTCCTGTGCCGCCGACTCCCATCGCCGCACCCGCCGACACCGATCTCCTTCCCGTCGGCCTGCTCATCGGTCGCGACGAATTTCTAAAACTCCGTGTCGCCACGCACGGGCCCGGTCCGCTGCAAAAAATCGCCACCGACATCCTCGCGGAGGCTGACAGCCACCTCGTCTACAACCCTGAGCAATACGTCGGCCGCTACCTCCCGGTCGATCTCGGCAACCAGGGCTGCGAGCGCCGCGTGTCGCCGGCCTACCAGATGTATGCGTTCAACAGTTGTCTGATCTACAGCGCGGTGGCCTACGCGCTGACGGGCGCCCTACGCTACGGTCAGACCGCCCGCCGCGCGCTTTTCTCGACCATCGCCTGCGACACCTGGCAGGGCGGCTTCCCCAGCCGCATCCCGAGCGGCCTACCCGGCTACCGAGCGCCCTTCATCGAGTCGTCTACTTCCGAGGCCGTGGCGCTCTGCTACGATTTCATCGCGCCGCTACTCTCTGCCGCCGAGCGCCGCGCTGTCGAGGATGCGCTCTACGAAAAAGGCCTGTCGTGGCTCGACATGTATCTCCGCCTCAAGGGCGAGGGCTACCTCCTCAGCAGCAACCAAGGCGCCGTTTACATCAACGGCCTCGTCTTCGCTGCCCTCGTCGCCCGCCGCAGCCATCCCGACGTCGACGCCATTCTCGCACGCAATCTCCGCTGGTTTCCGCGAATGCTGCACAACTATTTCAAGCCCGACGGCGCCTCCAACGAGGGCCCCGCCTACTGGGAATACACGATGCAAAACGTCGTCTCCGCCCTCGTCGCCATCTCGCGCCACACCGGCATGTCCGTGCGCGACTTCGCGCCGCCGCACCTCGGCGAGACCATGCGCTACATGATGCACCTGCGCTCCCTCACCCGCGAGCGCCTCGCCTTCCTCAGCATCGGCGACAACAACGACAGGTTCGGCTGCCATTTCATGAACAGCGCGTTCCTGTTTTTCGCCAAATATTACGGCGACCGCAACGCCCTCTGGCTCTGGCACAAGTTCTACCGTGATCAGCCCAACCCGCCCGGATCCCTCTTCTTCGGCAAACCCTCCGCCGCCTCCTGCAGCTCCTCCGGCCTCCTCACGCTCCTGCTCTACCATCCCGGCGAGCCCGCCGCGCCCGCACTCGAGCTCGCGCACCGCTTTCCCACCTGCGACCGCGTCTTCCTCCGCACCGGCTGCGACTACGGCGACACGCTCTTTTTCTTCGAGGGCGGCCCGCAGACCTTCGAGCACTGCCATAGCGACAAGGGCCAGTTCATTCTCGAGGCTTATGGCGAACGCCTCGCCGCCGATCCCGGTGTCATTCGCTACCAGGACCCCGCGCATCTCTTTTTCAAGGACACCGCCTACCATAACCTCATCACCCACCATGGCCGCAACCAGGACTACCGCGATGCCAAACATGCCGTTGTGCTCGACGAGGTGCGGTTCGGGCCGGACTGCGACTACCTCTCCGCCGACCTCAGTAATTCCTACCGCCACCTCCGCGCCTGCCGCCGCCGCGTGCTCTTCGTGCGCCCACATTATTTCGTGATCCTCGACGAAGCCGTCGCCGACGAACCCGGCCTCGAGTGGAATTTTCACTCCGCCGTCCCGCTCACACACCTCGACCTCGCGTCCGGCCTCATTAGCTTCACCGGCCAGAAAGCCGCGCTCACCCTCGCCATCGCCGCCGCAACGCCGCTGCAAGCCGCCACGAGTGATTACCGCGCCGAAGGCCAGATCCTCACGCACAACCTGCAGCTAACCCCAGTCGCCGCGCCTCCGAATTTCGAAATTCGAGATTCCAAATTCGAACATTCCTTCGTCATCGCCTCGCTGCTCCTACCCCACCGCGTCGGCGACCTCGCCGCGCCAACCGTCACCGTCACCCGCGAGCCCGACACCGCGCTCTTCACCGTGCACGGCCCGTTGGGCCGAGACGAAGTCGATATCACCTTCGCCGAATCTCCCCGCCTCCAAGTCCGCCGCAACACGGGCGCCGGTTACACGACACTATTCTGCTGAAGAGCCGAGCCACGACGCTTCTATGATATCCCGCGCGGAGTTTGCCTCGGGACCCGCTGCACCACATGTTTGCCCTGTGAATCTCCGCGAAGCCATCGCCACCACCCGCCGCCACATCGACGCCCATTGGGAACAGACCTTCCGCGACTCCCGCGGCGAGTCCGCCCGCGAGATCCCCCTGCCGCGCCCGCACACAGTCCCGTCGACCGATCCGACCATGTGGCTCTTCTTTTACTGGGACACCTATTTCACCAACCTCGGCCTCCTGCGCCAGAACCGCCTTGCGCAGGCCATCAACAACGCCGACAACGTCATCCACCTCATCGAGCAGCTCGGTTTCGTGCCGAACATCTCCGTCCGCATCGCGCTCAACCGCTCGCAGGTCCCAGTCTCCGCCGTCCTCTTCGAGGACATCTACCGCCACACCCGCGACCTCGCCTGGCTGCGCCGCGCCTATGCCGCACTAGTGAAGGAATACGCCTTCTGGCACGCCCTGCGCCTCGCACCCAACGGCCTCAACGCCTGCGGCACCCACGCCGACCCCGCCACGCTCGCCAACTTCTACGACGTCATTAGCCACCGCCTGCGCGACATCCCTGCCGAACCAGTCGCCCGCCTCGCCTACCTCCGCCACAAGATGGCCGAGTGCGAAGTCTGGGATTTCAACCCCCGCTTCGACCAGCGCGCCGCCGATTTCAATCCGGTCGATACCAACGCCATCCTCTACCAGTTCGAGACCATCGCCGGCGACTTCGCCAAGACGCTCGGTCTGCCCGCCGAGGAAACCGTCTGGCGCGACCGCGCCACCCGCCGCCGCACGCTCATCGACCGCTGCCTCTGGAATGAGGCGCACGGTTTTTATTTCGACTACGACTGGGCCCGCGGCCGCCAGGGCGCGGTTGTCTCCGCCGCGCCCTACTTCGCGCTCTGGTCGGGCGTATGCTCCGAGGCTCAGGCCGCCGCCCTCGCCCGCAATCTTCCGCTCGTCGAGCGCGCCCACGGCGTCATGACCTGCGCCGAAGGCAGCAACACCTCCGTCAACACCTACCAATGGGACGCGCCCAACGCCTGGCCTCCCATCCAGACCGCCGCGATCCTCGGCTTGCTCCGCCACGGCTACGTGACGGAGGCCAAGCGCCTCGCCGAAAAATACGTGCTCACCTGCGCCCGCAACCTCGAGACGACCGGCAAACTCTGGGAAAAATACAACGCGCTGACCGGCCGCATCGATGTCGCCGACGAATACAAGATGCCGCAGATGATGGGCTGGACCGCCGGCGGCTTCCTCCACGCAGCCGAAGTGCTGGAGAGCTGATCCCTCAGCCGCTCCCATCGCGTTCATCTTCACTCGTTTGGCGCGGGCAGTCGGAAAGGTTCTGCCGCATATGGCCGTGCCTCGCGCGACAAGCGGCTTGCTCCCAGGAATGGCCCTTGCAGCCCTAGCCAATCCGGCTAATGCCCGTGACTAGAAAACAAGACGATGACATCACGCGAGCGAGTCCTCCAAGCCATTGCGCACCAACCGACGGACCGGACCCCGGCGGATTACGGCGCCATTCCGGCCGTGACAGACGCGCTGATCCGGAAACTTGGCGTGGCCGATACCGAGGAACTGCTGGTCGCGCTGGGCGTGGACATGCGGCGGATTGGTTTCAATTACGGACAGCCCGACACCGGCCCGGATGCCGGGGGCTACCTGCGCACGATGTGGGGAGCACTGCGCCGCAAGGACGATCCCGGCGACGGGCAACCCAATTTCATTTCGCCGTTCAACGAGGAGACCACGGTTGACGAGGTCCATGCCCACGCGTGGCCGGATGCCGGGCGGCTCGACTACTCCGGCGTGCGGGAGGAATGCCAGAAGCATCACGCGGAATACGCCACCTTTGGCGCCCCGTGGAGCCCGTTTTTTCACGAGGTGGGATGGCTGATCGGCCAGGAGGAGTTCATGATGTGGATGCACACCAAACCGGAAGTCATTCGCGCCATCATCGATCATGTTGTCGATTACGAGGTGGAGGCAACGCGGCGGTTTTTTCAGGCAGCGGATGGCCTGCTGGACATCGCCTATTTCGGCAACGATTTCGGCACGCAGCGCGGGATGTTCATTTCCCCGCGGATGTGGAACGACTTCATCCGCCAGCCGCTGAAGCGCTATTTCGACGCCTCCCACGACTTCGGCTGCAAGGTCATGAACCACTCCTGCGGCGCCATCCGGGACATCATTCCCTGCCTGATCGAGGACGGCGTGGACATTCTCGATCCGATCCAGGTCGCCGCCAACGGCATGGATCTGGCCGGACTGGTTAGGGATTTCGGCGGCGCGCTGTGCTTTCACGGCGGCGTGGACACGCAGCGCACCCTGCCTTTCGGCTCGACCGCAGACGTGCGGACTGAGGTCCGGGCTTATCTCGCGCTCACGAGGGAGAACGGGGGCTACATTTTGTGCGGCAGTCAGGATTTCATCGAAGACATCCCGCTCGACAACATCTTCGCCTTGTTCGACGAGAACCGACGGGGCAGTCGACAAAGTTAGCCTTCAGCCCACTGATTTTTCCCGGAGGCTTTTCCACCGGCATCGCCGCGGCAGACGCTCACGCGAGCGCGTCGTGCAGGATCTCGGCGGGGTGCTGGGCGCGCCGGCGGGTGGCGTCCTTGATCTGGTGGCGGCAACTCGTGCCCGGCGCGGCGATAATCGTCTCGGCGGGCGCCGAGCGCACCGCCGGGAACAGCACCAGCTCGCCCACCTGCTGCGACACCGCGAAGTGTTCCGCCTCGTAGCCAAACGCGCCCGCCATGCCGCAGCAGCCGCTGGGGATCGTCACCACGCGGTAGTTCGCCGGCAACTCCAGCGCCTTGATGGTAGGCGTGAGCGACGACAGCGCCTTCTGGTGGCAGTGCCCGTGCAGGCGGATCTGGCGAGGCGCCCCCGTGAACGCGGCGGGCGTGATGCGCCCGCGGTCGATCTCGCGCGCGATGAACTCGTCGAAGAGCAGCGTGTTTTCCGTGAGCGCTTTCGCCGATTCCACCAGGTGCGGTGGCACGAGGTCGGGAAACTCGTCGCGGAAACCGAGGATCGCCGACGGCTCGATGCCGATCAGCGGGGTGTCGGCGGTGACGACCGGCGTGAGCAGTTCGACGTTGCGGATGGCGAGTTTTTGCGCGGCGCGGACGAGACCTTTTGAGAGGTGCGCGCGCCCACTGTCGACGTGGCGCGGGATGACGACCTCGTAGCCGAGGCGGTTGAGGAGCTGCACGGCCTTGATGCCGACATCGGTGTCGTTGTAGTTCGTGAACTCGTCGCAGAAGAGGAAGACGCGGCCGTGCGGGAAGGGGCCAGTGCGGTTGGCATGGCGCGCGTGCCAGCGGCGCAGCGTCGTCGCGTGGAGCTTCGGGATGCTGCGCTGGAGAGAAAAGCAGGCGATTTTTTTCACGAGGCGGCTGGTCACGCCGTTCGTCACGATCCAGTTGAAGAGGCCCGGCACGAGCGCGGCCAGGGCCATCGAGCGGGAGAAACCGGCGACGAGGCGCGAGCGCAGGGGTACGCCGTGGTTGTCGTGGTAGTGCTGGAGCCACTCGGCCTTCAGGCGCGCGATGTCGACATTCGACGGGCACTCGCTCTTGCAGCCCTTGCAGGAGAGGCAGAGGTCCATGACAACGGCAATCTCCTCGCTGTCAAAGGGCCGCGCGGGGTCGCGCGGGTGCGTGAGCATGTGGCGGAGCATGTTGGCGCGGGCGCGCGTGGTGTCCTGCTCGTTGCGGGTGGCCATGTAGCTCGGGCACATGGTGCCGCCAGAGAGGTGGGTCTTGCGGCAGTCGCCGGAGCCGTTGCACTTCTCGGCGGCGCGGAGGAGGCCCTGCGTGGCGTCGAAACTGAACACGGTCGCGTAGTGCGGATCGGGATCGCCGTGCGCGTGGCGCAGTGAGGTGTCCATCGGCGGCGTGTCGATGATCTTGCCAGGGTTGAGCAGGCCGTGCGGATCGAAGGTCTCCTTCACGCGGCGCATCAGCGCGTAGCAGTCGTCGCCGACCATGAAGCGGATGAACTCACCGCGGAGGCGGCCGTCGCCGTGCTCGCCGGAGAGCGAGCCGCGGTATTTCTTCACGAGCGCAGCGACGTCGGTGGCGATGCCGCGGAACATCTTCAGGCCCTTGGGCGTTTTCAGGTTGAAGAGCGGGCGGGTGTGCAGCTCGCCGGCGCCGGCGTGCGCGTAGTAGACGCAGCTGATGCCGTATTTGCCGCGCATGAGCGCGTCGAACTCGCCGATGTAGGCCGGCAGGTCGGCAACGGCCACGGCGGTGTCCTCGACGACCTCGCGCGGCTTGGCGTCACCGGAGACGTTGCTCATCACGCCCTGGCCGGCGCGGCGGAGTTCCCAGACCTTCGCGCCGTCGTCGCCCCAGAGGACGGGAAACGCGTAGCCGAGCCCCGAGGCGCGGAGCTCGCTCTCGAGTTCGCGACACCCGGCCTCGACGACAGCGCGCTGCTCGTGGCGGAGCTCGATCACGAGGATGGCGCCGGGGTCGCCCTGCACGAAGAAACGGTTCTTCGCCTGTTCGATGTTCTGCTTGGTGCACTCGAGCACGTGGCGGTCGATGAGTTCGCAGGCGCTCGGCTGGTGGCGCAGCGCGAGGAGCGTAGCGTGTAGCGCATCCTGCACGGTCGCGAAATGCGCGCAGAGCAGCGCGCCCGGCGGCGGCAGAGGCTCGACGTTGAATTCGAACTCGACGCCGACAAACAGCGTGCCCTCCGAGCCGGCGAGGAGCCGGCAGAGGTTGAAGGGCTGCGCGGAGGCGGGATCGAAGACGGCGCAGTCCATCAGCGCGTCGAGGGCGTAGCCGGTGTTGCGGCGCGTGACGGCCGGTTTCGGAAAATGGTCGCGGATGAGCTGGCGGTTTTCTTCGCTGCCGAGCAGGTCGCGGACGCTGCGGTAGATCTTCATCTCGAGCGTGACGGGGCCGGCACATTTCGCGGCGAACTCTGCGACGGTCAGCGGGCCAAAGGTGACCTCGCTGCCATCGCTGAGGAAGCCGCGCGCCGAGACCAAGTGGTTGCGCGTCGAGCCATAGACGAGCGAGTTGGAACCGCAGGAGTTGTTGCCGACCATACCACCCATCATCGCGCGGTTGGCGGTGGAGGTTTCGGGGCCGAAGAGGAAGCCGTGGGGCTTGAGGAAGAGATTCAGGTCGTTGCGAATCACGCCGGGCTGCACGCGGACGCGGCGCTGCGCGGCGTCGAGGCCGACGATGCGGTTCAGGTGCCGGCCGAGGTCGACGACAATGCCGCCGCCCACCACCTGGCCGGCGAGCGAGGTGCCGGCGGCGCGCGGGATGAAGCCGAGGCCATTCTCGCGTGCGAAGGCGAGGATGGCGCGCACGTCGGCCTCGCTGCGCGGAATGGCCACGGCCGCGGGGAGTTCCTGGTATTCCGACGCATCGGTCGCGTAGAGCAGTCGCAGCGTGCGGCCGGTGTGCAGCTCTCCTTCGAGGGTCGCTGCGAGGCGGGAGAAATCGGCAGAGATAGGCACGGACACCATGGGCGGAGCCTCGCACAAAAAACACCCATGTGGCGAGCCTCCCGCGCACCATGGGGATCAGTCAACGGCTTCGCGCGATTTTCCGCCCCGGGCCGAACGTAGCTCGACACAAAGCACAAGCAGGCTTTCCTGAGCCAGACAGCCATGACTGCACCTGTTCAACGCCCTGCTCTCATCGTCGCCGACCGCTGGCAGGACTACCAACTGCTCGACTGCGGCGACGGCATGAAACAGGAGCGCTGGGGTGCCTACACCCTCGTGCGCCCCGACCCGCAGATCATCTGGCCGCGGCACGGCGTGACACCCGGCGCCAAGTGGGACGGCTGGGACGGTTTTTACCACCGCAGCGAACAGGGCGGCGGCAAATGGGAATGCCGGCGCGAGTTGCCCGACCACTGGAAAATCTCCTACGCGCCGCTGAACCTCACCTTCAAAATCCACCCGACCTCGTTCAAGCACACCGGACTATTCCCCGAACAGGCGGTCAACTGGGACTGGTTCGGCGCCAAGATCAAAACCGCGCGTGCCGCCGGCCGCGACGTTTCGGTGCTCAACCTCTTCGGCTATACCGGCGCCGCCACGGTCGCCGCCGCCGCCGCCGGTGCGAGTGTCTGCCACGTCGACGCCGCCGAGGGCATGGTCAAGTGGTGCCGCGAAAACGCCACCCTCAGCGGCCTCGCCGCCGCACCCATCCGCTACATCGTCGACGACTGCCTGAAATTTGCCCGCCGCGAACTCAAGCGCGGCCGGAAATACGACGCCATCATCATGGACCCACCGACCTATGGCCGCGGTGCGACCGGCGAGATGTGGAAACTCGAAGATCACCTCTGGGAGTTGCTCACCGAGTGCCGCGCGCTGCTCACCGACCAGCCGCTGTTTTTTCTCATCAACGCCTACACCGCCCGCCTCTCGCCCACCGTCGTCGCCAACCTCCTCGCCGAGCTCCTGCACGAACACTGCGGCACGATCACCGCCGGCGAGGTCGGCCTGCCCGTTCAGCGCGATGGGAAAATCCTCCCTTGCGGGATCTACGGTCGCTGGGAGACTGATCCGTGACCCCCCGGGTTCGTTCGCCACTGGCCACCTAAGATCGCGACTTGTGCGGCCGCAGGAAATTCTTCTAGGGTCGTTGCTCGTAGTTCCATGAAAACGCTCCCGCTTCGATTACTCTTTGGTTTCGGTGCGCTCGTTTCGACCGCGCGCCTCGCCGGAGCCGCCGAGGTGCTGACCAACGCCAACCTCGACCCCAATCAGCTGCGCTTTGGCTCGGTCAACATCTACTCCGAAAATGACAAGTATTTCTCAGGCACCGACCAGTATTACACCAACGGTGCCAAAATCTCCTTCCTCAGCACCGATCTGAATTCGTTCACAGCCGATCCTGTGCCACAGCCGGTTCAGAAACTCGCCCGCACGCTCGGTGGGCTCGTCCCGCCCGGCCATGACGTCAAGCTCGGCCTCGCCATCGGCCAAAATCTCTACACGCCCCCAAACATCCACACGACCGCACCCCAACCGCTCGACCGGCCTTACGCGGCGTGGCTTTACGGCAGCGTCGCGTTCGAAGTTTACCAACCACCTCGGTTCTTTGCCAACGGCGAACGTGCGATCGATCGGCTCGATACCCTTGAGGTCACCTTCGGCATGGTGGGACCGGGAGCGCTCGGCAAGCAGGCACAGAACAACGTTCACCACTTAATCGGCGTCCTGCCCGCCGACGGCTGGCCCACCCAGATTCACAACGAGCCGGGCATGAATTTCGCTTTTGAGCGCAAATACCGTTTCTCGACCACCGATTCCCGCCACGGCTGGGGCGCGGATTTCATCCCGCACGCCGGTTTCAGTCTCGGCAACATCTTCACCTTTGCCAACGCCGGCTTCGAGATTCGCGGCGGCTGGCATCTACCGGCCGATTTCGGCACCAATCTCATCCGTCCCAGCGGCGACTCGAACAGCGAAGTCCGCCCGCCCTTCAGCGTGTTTCTCTTCGGCGAGGTCGACGGCCGCGCCGTGGCGCGCGACATTACGCTCGACGGCAACTCGTTTCGCAGCAGCGCGAGAGTGACCAAGAACCCCCTCGTCGGCGATATGCTCGCCGGCTTCGCCATCGGCACGCGCCACTGGCAGGTCAACTACACCCAAGCCGTGCGTTCGCGCGAATTCACCTTGCAGAAAAAAGCCGACAACTTCGGCTCGATCAGCATGACATTTTATTACTGAACCACGGCCCCGCCTTCACTGCGCCGCCATGTATTTCGCGAGGAACTGCTCCACTTGGTCATACATCTGCACCCGGTTCTTGAAGTGATAAATGCCGTGTGGCTCGTTGAACTTTGCCAGCGTCTCGTAGGGCTTGTGCGCCCGGTCGAGCGCCGCCATCAGCTCCGTGGCTTGGTCGTAGGGCACCGTCGGGTCGTCCTTGCCGTGGATGATCAGCAACGGCGCCCTGATCCGGTCGACGTGGTAGACCGGCGAGATGGCGCGCAGCGCGTCCTTGTCCTTCGTCGGATCACCGATGCGGTCGGCGTTGTAGGCTAGACTCAGCGGAAACATCTCCGCACCGTGCTCGATCAGCGTGACCCAGTCGGTGACGCCAGCGATGTCGATCCCGCAGCAGTAAAGCTCGGGCGTCTGGATCAGCCCCATCAGCACGGAATACCCGCCGTAGCTCCCGCCCATAATCGCCATCCTCTTCGAATCAGCCACGCCCTTCTCGATCGCCCAGCGCGCGGCGTCGGCGATGTCGTCTTGGATCGCCTTGCCGATCTCGCGAAAGCCCTTTTCGTAAAACTCCCGCCCGTAGCCGGTCGAGCCGCGGTAGTTCACCTGCAGCACCGCGTAGCCACGATTGGCGAGAAACTGCACCTGCGGATCGAAGCTCCAACTGTCTCGGGCCCACGGCCCGCCGTGCGGCATCACCACCATCGGCAGATTTTTCGGTGCGCGTCCCACCGGTAGAGTCAGATAGCCATGCAGCGTCAGCCCATCGCGCGACTTCGCGTCGAAGGGAAACATCGGCGCCATCTGGTCCGGGTTGATCCAAGGCCTCGTCGGGACGACCTTGATCAACTCCGTCTTCTTCCGGTCGAATCGGTAATAAGTGCCCGGCTCGCGGTCCGAATATGAATAGAACAGCAGGTGCTGCCAGTCGTCGCTCGCCCCCGCGAACTGGTTGAACGTCTTCGGCAACTGCTGGTCGATGGCGCGCTGGATCGCCAGCATTCCCGGGTCCATCCAAAACACGCGCGGCAGGTCCTTCTTGTAGGTCACACCCAGCAACTCGTGGTTGCGGTTCATGATCAGCCCGCCGGCCCCGTAAGGCGCCGTGATGTCGTAGAGCTTATGCCCGACGATCATTTCGCCGACCGACCGCCGCTTCAGGTCGTAGGCAAACACGCCGTAGCGCCCATCTTCCGTAGTCTTGGAAATATAGAGCCGCTGTCCGGTTTCATCGAGCGCCAGTAGTCCGAAATCCTCCGAGCCCACGCCCAGTCCGGGCAGTGTTTCCCACGGCGCCCGCTCGTTCTCGCGATAGATCACGCTCCGTTTCAGGCCGACCACCTTCAATCCCACCCGCACCACGCCATTCTTGTCCGTCGCCCAGCCGACGATATTCCCGGGGTTTCGCACCTCCTCAAAATATTTCTGTGTGCGCGTGTTGAGCCGGATGACGTTGGGGTAGGTGGCGGTGATCCAGCCCGATTTCGTCGGCGTGCCGGCTTGGTCATTCTCGGTCATCACCACCCAATCCGAATCTTCGCCCCGAAAGGTATGCAGCACGTTGCCGGCCCAGAGGTAGACCCCGTCCGAGCCGGTCTGGTATTTGCGGTCATAGCCACTAACCGGCAGATAGTCGCCCCCGTCATTGTCGACCGCCCAATAACCTTGGTAGCTCTCCAGCAGGAACCGCTTCTCGCTCACCCAAACCGTGTTGCCGAGCTTGCCGAAAAACGACGCGAACATGGCCGGCAGCTCGACGCCAAACAACTGCCCGGAGTCCAGCTCCCGGAACATCAGCCGGATGTCCTTATCCGACTCCACTACGTAGGAGACGCGTTTCCCGTCCGGCGAAAGATGCAGGGAGGAAAACGCCGCCGGCGCGCAGAAATTCTGCGTCGGAATTTTTTCGGGCGGCGTCACCGCCGAAGCAGTGGTTGCGAATGCCAGTAGGCCGCAGGCGACGATCAAGAGCGGTGATTTCATCCGGAGGTGGAATTTGCGGTTTAGGAGTAGGCCCATTCGCACTGCACGGTGGGCGACCGCGCGACATCCTCACCGGTCTGCAACCATTCGCAAAGCCCATTTGATTGAACGTTCAGCCCCGCCGTGACTGCTGCGTTGTTTGCGTTTAAGCTTTCACCCCACGCCGCTTTCCGCTTTTCCGGGCTTATGCCCACACTCGCCGAATCCTACTACGCCACCGCCAGCGCACTCCTCTCCCGCGCCTGGACCGTCAACGCCCCCGTCATCGCGCAACTCGCGCCCCTCGTCGGCGCTTCCGTTGCACGAGGCGAGGTCATCCATACCTTCGGCTCCGGTCACAGCGAGATGGTCGCCCGCGAAATCGTCGGCCGCGCCGGTGGTCTCGTCTGTGTCACCAGCATTCAGGACCCCACCGCCGGCTTCATCGAAAACCTTGTCGGCTACGGCACGGCCCTCGTCGAGCGCTATGACCGCCAGTTCGGAATGAACGCCGGAGAGGTTGTCATCGTCGTCTCCAACTCCGGCAAAAACTCCTCGCCCCTCGAAGTCGCCCTGCACGCCAAGAAAAAAGGCTGTCTCGTCGTCGGCCTCACCTCGCTCGCGATGTCCACCACCGCCAAGACCGTCCACCCTGGAGGCCAGAACCTTCACGCCATCGCCGACTACACCCTCGATAATGGCGGCGTCCCCGGCGACACCATCATGCCACTCACACCGAAGATTTCCACCGGGCCCACCAGCACCTTCGTCGGCTGCTCCCTGCTCAACTGGCTCCTGCTCTCGACCATGGAGTGGCTCCAGCAAAACGGCCACGACCTCCCCGTT
The DNA here is from genome assembly GCA_903877135.1 of uncultured Opitutia bacterium. Lineage (GTDB taxonomy): Bacteria > Verrucomicrobiota > Verrucomicrobiia > Opitutales > Opitutaceae > CAIRCN01. The sequence goes on along the minus strand of CAIRCN010000006.1, from coordinate 226,344 downwards.
CTCCGCAGCCAGAACATTCCTGGCTCCATCGAGCACAACCGCGCCGTGAGTGCGAAATACCTGCAGCGCCTCAGCCGCCAGATGGCTTAAACGCGCGTTGCCGTCGGCGTTTTACCAAGGCCGCTATTTCCCATGAGCTTCAAAATCGGCGTCGACGGCGGCGGCACCAAGACCGAGTTCATCCTCACCGACCCGGCGGGCGCCATTGTCGCGCGACATCTCGCGCCCGGCTGCAACCCCAACGGCGCCGACCCCGATGCGGTGCGCGCGCTCCTGCACGACGGGCTGCGCATGATGCTCGCGGCCAGTCCCGAACCCGTCGGCGCGACGTTGCTCTGTCTAGCCGGCAACCGCCAGTTCTGGCAGGCCTTCGCCGCCGGCCTCGGCCCCGAGTTAGGCCGCGCCCGCGCCATGGACGATTCCTTTCCCGTCCTCGAACTCGCCACCGGCGGCGCGCCCGGCCTCGTCCTGCATGCGGGGACTGGCTCGTTTGTTGCCGCCCGCGCCCCCGACGGCACCCTGCACTATGCGGGCGGCATTGGCTGGCGCTTCGGCGATCCCGGCAGCGGCTACGATCTCGGCCGTCGCGCAATTGCCCGCGCGCTCCTCGAGTTGCAGGGCTGGTTGCCCGAGTCGCGCCTTGCGACCATCGTGCGCGACCACAGCGGCCAGCATGAGGCCGCCGAGATCTCGCGGTTTTTCTACCACCACGCCGCGGCCAATCGCCAAATCGCCGCGCTCGCCCCCGCCGTGCTCCGCCTCGCCAGCGAGGGCGACATCACCGCGCACCAACTGGTGCTCGATTCCGTCGGTGAACTCTTCGACCTCGCCACGCGCGTCGCCACCAAGCTTTTTCCCGGCACACCGCTCAACACCGTGCGGGCCGGACTGAGCGGCCACATCCTCACGCACACCGTGGTGTTTCAGGCGTTTGCCATGCGCACGCCGCTCCCGCTCACGCCCATCACCGACCCTCCGATAGAAGGCGTCCGCCGGATGCTTATCCGTCTCTGAACCCACCCAACCAGCTCTCACCATCATGAACCACGTCTCCTTCATGTCCGCCAACTTCGTCGCCCGCCAAGTCGGCTACCACATGGCCAAAGGCTGGGGCGAGGGCGACCGCTCTGCGCAGGAGTGGTTTGCGCCGCTCGCCACCTTCGAAGCTCGCTTCGACGAGATGCTCGGCGAAATCACTGCGCTCGGCTTCAACGCCATCGACCTCTGGATCGCGCACCTGCACTACACTTGGGCCACGCCCGAGCACCTCGCCATCGCCCGCCGCCTGCTCGGCGCGCGCCAGCTCCGCGTCACCAGCTATGCCGGCTGGTTCGGCGACACCGTTGTCGATTTTCGCTCCACCTGCCGCCTCTGCACCGCGCTCGACATCTCCGTCCTCGGCGGCGGCACAGCGCTGCTCGAGAAAAATCGCGCCGTGCTCGTGGCGACGCTACGCGAGTTCGGCCTCGTCTTCGGCCTCGAAAACCATCCCGAGAAAAATCCCGCCGAACTCCTCGCCAAACTTGGCGCAGGTGACGAGGACGTGATTGGCGTCGCCCTCGATACCGGCTGGTTCGGCACCCAGCGCTACGACGCGCTCGCGGCGCTCCACGAACTCGCTCCGCGTGTGAAGCACCTCCACCTGAAGGACGTGAAGGCGCCACGCGCCGAGAAACCCGGTTTCGACATGATCGACCGCGGCCACGAAACCTGCCGGCTCGGCGCGGGCATCGTGCCCGTCGAACTCTGCGTGAAACTTCTGCCCTCGCTCGGCTACCGCGGCGGCATCGGCATCGAACACGAGCCCGAGGATTTCGACCCACGGCCCGACGCACTGGCCTCGCGCCTGCTCGTCGAGGAGTGGCTCCGCGCCGCGAAGGCCGCGGTGCTCACCGCCGCGCCGCTGCGCGTCGCCATCGTCGGCTGCGGCAACATCTCCGGCGCCTATGCCCGCAACCTCGCGCCCTACCCCGAGGTGAAAATCGTCGGCGCGCAGGACATCGACTGCTCCCGCGCCGAGGCGTTCGTCAAGCAGCACCACGCCGGCAAGGTCTACCCCACGCTCGACGCCGTGCTCGCCGACCCAGAGGTCGAGGCCGTCGTCAATCTCACGATCTACGACGCGCACGTCGAGGTGATCACGCGCTGCCTCGAAGGCGACAAGCACGTGCACAGCGAAAAACCCATCGCCACCACCTTCGCCGACGCCGACCGCCTCGTTAAACTCGCCGCTTCAAAAAATCTCCGCCTCAGCTCCGCGCCGATCACGTGGATGGGCGAGGCGCAGCAGACCGCGTGGAAACTCATCCGCGACGGCCGCATCGGCACGCCGCGCATCGCCTACGCCGAGGTCAACTGGGGCCGTATTGAGAGCTGGCACCCGAACCCCACGCCGTTCTATGACGTCGGCCCGGTGTTCGACGTCGCCGTCTATCCGCTCACGCTGCTCACCGCATGGTTCGGCCCGGCGAAACGCATCATCACCGGCGGCGGGCTCACCTACCCGAACCGTTTCACGAAGGAAGGAAAGCCGTTCAGTTTCAAAACGCCCGAGTGGAGCTGCACGATCCTCGAACTCGCGAGCGGGCTGCGCGCCCGGGTGACGGCGAACTTTTACGTCGGCTGGCACACGCGTCAGAAAGGCCTCGAGGTGCACGGCGACACCGGCATGATCGCACTCGACCGCTGGGACGTGTTCGACACACCACTGTGGTTCAGCGCACTGAGCGACGGCGAAAAACTCACGCGCATCCCGCCACTGCGCGTGCCTGTGCGGGGCATAGAGTTTGGCCGCGGCGTGGTGGAGTTCGCGCACGCCATCCGAGAGAACCGTCCGCACCGCGCCCAGGGCGCACACGCCGCCCACGTCGTCGAGATCATGGAGGCGATCCACGCCTGCCTGCGCGACGGCCAGCCGCGCGAAATCAAATCGACGTTCCCCGCCCCGCCCCCGATGGACTGGGCCCGGTAGCGCTGATCCTCAACTCGTAGCCACTGGGGTAGGTGCCCGCGGCTCATCCCGGGGTTCACTTCCGGTCGAGTTTGGCCAGCTCGTCTGCGAGGGTTTCCTGGGCTGCTTTCTGCTCTTGCTGCCGCGGAGCGTCCACACTGACCAAAGCCGCAGGGGGCGCGTCGCTGACTGAGGGTTGTTTCACGGGTCCCACCAGCGGGGCGGCCGTTTGGGTCGCACTCTTGGGAGCGCTTGGCAAATTGACGACATACCGCCCATCGTAACGACTGGCTAAATTCCCATCGGCACAACCAGCAACCGTCATCGCACATAAAACCAACATCGCTTGGACCGATTTTGCCTTCATTGAGCAGAATTTTTGGAGCCGATTTTCCGACATCTGACCCAGAGTAACCCTGCCACGTCCTCTGCCTGAGTCGAGCCGATTGAATTCATCAAGCATGGTGTCCGCGTCGGGATCCACCAACTCAGATCACCGGCAAAATTGCTAGACTGGTCGGAACTGCGACGGCTGATTAAGGATAATCCGCCGCGCCCGGCCCGGCGCGTCAGTGTGCCGGGAGCTCGTATATTTCCACCATCGTCGCACCCGTGGCGCCGGTGGCGCCGACGACTTGGGCGGAATAGACGCCGGGCGCCAGCGTGATCAGCACCGAGGCATCCTTGCTGCCAGAGTCGAGCGGGAAGGCGCCGGTGGTCGTCGCCGCGGCGGCGATTTGCGCGCCGGTGGCCGCAGGATAGGTGGAACTGATGGTGACGGGCGTCTGCCAGTCATTGTTCTGCGCCAGGAAGTGGCCTTGGTTGTCGAAGACGCTGATGATCGGGTCGGAGAGCACGCCGGGCACTCCGTAGCGCGCAAGCGCTGGACCGATGCCGCGGATGAGGACGGTTTTCGTGGTGTTGCCTGTGATCACAAAGCCTCCGGTGAGGACGCTGTTGCCGGCGTTGATGAAGCCGCGGGAGGAGAGATTGACGAGCCGCGCGGCCCCCTGCGTGGGATCGCCACTGGCATCGTAAACCTCGGCCAGCACCAAGCCGCCGGTGCTGCCGGTGCCGGCATCGGACACGACGATCGAGTAGAGCCCTGGCGGGAGAGTCACCACTGCGGCGGAGTCAGTGCTGCTCTTGTTTAGCGGGAACGCACCCAGACGGGCAAACAACGTCGAGAGCTGGGTGCTGCCACCCCATCCGACGCTGGTGAGGAGGAGACTGCCGGTGCGGTTGTCAAAGAGGTCTAGGCGCGGGTTGGTGAGGACCGTGTTGGACACAAAGCTGCTCAAACCCGGACCGACCGCGCGGAGGAGCACGCTACGGGGCTCCGAGCCGGAGATGACGAAGCCGGAGATGACCGGGCTGGTGCTGTCCACGAAGACGCTGGTGGAGAGGTTGACGAAACGCGCGTCGGTCGGCGGGGGACCCGCAGGGGCCACGATCAGAGTGAGCGTGGCGGTGCCGGTGCCAGAGTCGTTGGTGGCCTGGAGGGTGACGGCGAAGGCGCCGGACTGCGTGGGCGTACCAGAGATGATACCGCTGGAGGAATCGATCGTGAGGCCGGCAGGCAGGCCAGTGGCGGCGAAGCTGGTGGGATTTTGCAGCGTCGCGGAGACGTAGTAAAAGCCGGAGCCGACGGTGGCGCTGACGGCGGTCGGGCTGGTGAAGCTCGGCAGCGGGCGGGCGTAGAATGCGCGCTCCACCTGGAAGAGGCCGCTGGAGGCGTATTGCGTGGCCGGCAGGATCTCAAGTGCCCGGACAAAGAAATACATCCGTGCCGGCAGGCTGAGGCCGGTGCACTGCCAGTTGCCAGTGGTGCCGACGCGGCTGACCTGACCGAGGTTGGTCCAGACGCGGTCATCGGTGGATATTTCAAATGTCACGCCGCCAAGTTGCGGGCTGCTACCGCCGCGCACGAGGGTGACAGTGGTAAGATCGCTCGACACCGTGATGTTGTCGGTGGCGGGGACTGAGGTAGAGAAGCGGGCCAGCCCCTGCCGTGGGAGGCCACTGACCGTGGTGAAACCGCCCCCGGCGATAACCTTGCCGTCGGACTGCAGCGCGAGGCTGCTGACCGCTCCGTCCAGACCGGGGTTGAATGTCGCGTCGACCGCACCCGACGCGGTGAGCCGCGCAAGGCGGGTGACGCTGACCCCGCCAATGGCCGAGAAGGTGCCGCCAACATAGATCAGCCCGTCGGTGCGCAAGCCGACCGCGTTGACGCTGCCGTCGGAGGTGACGCTAAAGCTGCCGTCAACTGAACCGTCGGCGTTGAGGCGCACGAGCTGGTTGGCGGCGCCGGTTTTGACGGTGAGGAGGAACTTGCCGTCGGACTGGAGGAGGATGGTGCTGACCGCGCCGTTGACGGAAGGGCTGAAGGAGGTATCGACGGTGTTGTCGGCGTTGAGGCGCGCGAGGTAGCTGTGTGCCGCGCCGCCGACGCTAGTGAATGCGCCGCCAAGGATCAGGCGGCCGTCGCTTTGCAGTGCCAAGGCGTTGACAGTACCGTTGACACTGGGGGCGAAGACGGGGTCGAGCGTGTTGTCAGTCAGGTAGCGGGCGAGGCTGGTGCGCGCGGCTCCGGAGATGGTGGTGAAGGCGCCACCGACCAACGTGCTGCCATCGGGCTTGAGTATGAGCGCGTAAACGGCGCCGTTCGGATTGGGGAGGAAGGTGCTGTTGATGGTGCCATCGGAATTGAGGAGCGTGAGGTTTGCCGCGACGATGCCATCGACGTTGGCAAAGGCGCCGCCGACCATAATCGAGCCGCTGGGCTGCAGGCTTGTGAATATGCCGCCGATCAGCACCGAGCCGTCGGGCCGCAGCACAACCACCGAGATCGAGCCGTCAGCGTTGGGATCGAAGCCGGAATCGACAGTGCCGTCGGAGTTGAGGCGGGCTAGGTGGTTGCGAGTGCTAGAAAAAAGAGCACCGTTGGGCCGCAGTTGGAGGAAATCTCCGCCGATGATGATCTTGCCGTCGGACTGGAGGGCGATGCTGTTGACGCCACCGCCTGCAACTTCGGGATCGAACGCGGAACTGTCGAGTGTGCCATCGGAGTTGACCCTGGCGATGCCGCTGCGGGCGGTAGTTGTCGCGGCGCCATTCGGCTGGAGCGTGGTAAAGAGACCGCCGAGGAGCACCTTGCCGTCTGGCTGCACCGCGATGGTGGTGACGTAGCTGCTGGCATTGGGGTCGAAGACGGTGTCGAGCGAGCCGTCAGCATTGACGCGGGCAACGTGGTTGCGCGCGACCGCGGTGGAGGCGCCGTTGGATTTGAGCGTCGTGAAATAGCCGCCGAGGAGCACCTTGCCATCCGGCTGCAAGGCGAGGGCTACAGCCTGGAAATTTGGACCCGGATCGAAGGGACTGTCGACCGTGCCATCGGTTTTCAGCCGGGCAACGTAGCCTCGGGATACCACGACGGTGGCACCATTGGGTAGGAACGTGTCGAAATAACCGCAGACTATGGCCTTGCCGTCGCTGGGTTGAATCAAAATCTGACTGATTTGGGCGTTGGGGTGGGGATCATAGGTGGCGTCGGCCGAACCGTCGGAGTTGAGTCGGGCGATGTAATTGCGGGCAACGCCGGCGATGTTTAGGAAAGTGCCGCCCACGAGAATCTTGCCGTCGGCCTGCACTGCGATTGCCTGGACGTAGCTGTCGGGATTGGGCACAAAGCCGAGATCGAGCGTGCCGTCGGGGTTAAAGCGGACGAAGTTGCTGCCAGCAGCCGAATTATTTGTGGTGAATCCCCCGCCAACCAGAATCTTGCCATCACTCTGCACGGCGATGGCATTGACCTGACCGGTGATGCGGTTGGTGATTGTTGAGACAAAATTGGGGTTTAGGTGACCGTCGCTCCTGAGCCAGGCAAAGCCACTGCTCTGCGTGGCCACCCCCTGTCCGGCTGGAGGCGTTAGGAGGGCATTGACCGGGCCGTCAATCGAGGGCACAAAGGCGGTGTCGGGTGAGCTGTCGGCCAGGAAGCGCGTAAGGTTGGTGCTGAGACTGCCGCCAAAGCCGGAGAACTGGCCACCCGCGAGAATCTTGCCGTCGCTCTGCAAGGCAAGGGCGTTGATCTGCGCGGAGAACTGGCCTGAGACAGAGGGGTTGAAGGTGGTGTCAACGGTGCCCGCGGCGGTGATGCGCGCAATGTGGGTGCGCGCGGTCGGCGCACTGGAACCGATGGGCTGCATCGATGTGAAGCCGCCCACGATGACCATTTTTCCGTCGCTCTGCAGGGCGATGGAGTTGACTTGATTGTCGGAAGTCTCGTTGAGGAAGGGGTCGAAGCCAGGGTCAACCGTGCCATCAGAGTTGAGGCGGGCGAAATATTTTCGCAGTGTCCAGTCTGGAGCACCGTTGGGCGTCAGGGTGGTGAAATTGCCGCCGATGATTAGTTTGCCATCGGACTGCAGGACGGCGCTGAGGACCATGCCGTTGAGGTTGGGGTCGTAGGTGGTGTCGAGCGTGCCGTCGACATTGATGCGGGCGAGGTGGTTGCGGGGAGCGCGGTAGGGGTTGGTGGGGACTTTGGGGTCGAGCTCGTTGTTGTAGAGCGACACGCTCTTGAAATTGCCGCCGATGATAATCTTGCCGTCGGCCTGCAACGCGATGGCAAGGACGGAACTGTCAGGCGTGGGGTTGAAGCCTAGGGAAAGGGTGCCGTCGGCGTTGAGGCGCGCGATGCCGCTGTTCGCCGTGGCGGAGTAGGCCCCGTTCGGGGTGAGCGTGGAGAATGAGCCACCGATGAGAATCCGGCCGTCGGAGAGTATTTTTATGACCGCCACGCCACCATCGGTGGTCGGAAAGAAGTTGTCGTCCAGCGTGCCGTCCAGTTTGATGCGCGCGATGTTGGCGCGATAGCGTATGTCGGTGTCGGTGCTGGGCGCCACGTTGAGGTTAACATTGTTGTGGCGGGTGATCTGGCTGAAGGTACCGCCCAAAATGATCTGACCGTCAGACTGCTGGGCTAGAGAGTAGATCTGGCCGTCGGGATTTGGGTTGAAAGCGGTATCGAGCGTGCCGTCGGCGTTGAGGCGCGCGAGGTTGTAGCGCGCTGTGTCGGCAATCGAGGTGAAGGTGCCGCCGATCATAATCCTGCCGTCGGCCTGCACCAACATGACCCGCACCGGGCCGTTGATTTTGGGGTTGAAGGTGAGATCGAGCGTGCCGTCGGCGTTGAGGCGGGCCATACCCTGCCGGGTGACGCCGGCGATGCTGGTGAAGGTGCCCGCAACAAGCAGCTTGCCATCCGGCTGCAGGGCAACGGCAACAGGACGGCCGCTGGTGTCAGGCGCGAAGGTCTTGTCCAGGCCGCTGTCGGCATTGATCCGGGCAAGGTGGTTGCGCGTGGTCGGGGTGTTGAGGGCGTTGGGGAAGATCGTGGTGAAATTGCCGGCGAGCAGGATCCGGCCGTCGGCCTGGAAAGCCGCCGCGAGGACGACGTAGTTAGCATTCGGGTTGAAGGTGGTATCGAGCGTGCCATCGGTGTTGAAGCGGCCGACAAAGCCGCGCGAAACCGGTAGAGTGGTGCTGTTGGTCCGCATCGTCGTGAAATAGCCACCCACCAGCAGGCGGCCGTCCGGCTGAATGGCGAGCATGGCGACGTTGCCATTCACATCGGGCGCAAAATTCGCATCCACGGTGCCATCGGAATTGAGTCCGGCGAGACGGTTGCGATACGTCACAACCCCCAGGCTGTTGGGTGTGAGGGTAACGAAGTTTCCGCCGATCACGATCCGGTCGTCAGCCTGCACAGCGATTGCCGCGACGACGTTGTCGGCGTTGGGGTCGAAGCTATAATCGATCGTGCCATCGGGGTTGAGGCGCGCGATGCGGTTGCGCGTGACGGACGCAGCCGCGCCATTGGGCTGGAGCGCGGTGAAGCCGCCACCGACCAGAATCTTACCGTCACGCTGAAGCGCGAAGGCCCACACCATGCCGTTGGCGTTGGGGTCGAATGTGGCGTCGAGCGTGCCGTCGGCGTTGAGGCGAGCGAGGTGGTTGCGTGTCGTGGGCGCGGCCGCGCCGTTGGGCTGGAGCGTCGTGAAGCCACCACCGACCAGAATCTTGCCGTCGGCTTGGAGCGAGAGGGCGTTGACTTGCGGAGTGAGCGAACCACCTGTGTTGGGGTCGAAGGTGGGATCAAGGGTGCCATCCGCGTTTAGGCGTGCGATGCGGTTGCGCGTCGTAGCCGTGGCGGTGCCGTTGGGCTGCACGGTGGTGAATTTGCCGGCGATCAGAATCCGGCCATCGGGTTGGAGGACAAGCGCGCTGATCTGACCGTTGACGTTGGGATCAAACGTGGGATCGACCGTGCCGTCGCGGTTGAGCCGAGCGATGTTGTTGCGCGTCACCCAGCCGGGATAACCAACAGGCCAGATTGTGCTGAAAAGACCTGCGACTAGGATTTGACCGTTGGGCTGCACGACCACGCCATTCACGACGCCGTTAATGTTTGGGTCGAAACCGTCGGCTACCGCCGGGGTCTGGCCAAAGAGCGCGGGCGCGCACAGCGCCAAAACAGCGAGGCCGAAGCGACGCCAAAGGGAGCGAAAAACTGAAACAGTGAGCATGAGAAAATCGGATTACGAAGAGTCGAAAGGGCGTCTAGGCAGACACGGGCAGCCGGAAGCTGCAACGTTTCTTCGCTAAACGAGGGGGTATGCAAAGCCGGACGCCGTGCTTTAAGCAAGCTCCCGCCTGCGCCAATCTGCAATTTGTCTGACCCCGGGATAAAGCTGTCACCGGGCGCTTAGTGTGCGTCCCCGCCACCTTGGTTCCGGGAAAATGACGGGGCATCGGCGGTGTTTGCGCGATTGGGCCTAAGTTTTTCGGGATTGGAGCGTTTACCGCGTTATGCAGTCTAATCACCTTATCATGAAACTCCTCTCCTTCGTTCTTGGCCTGACCAGCGCCACGTCAGCCGCCCTCGCCGCCCCCATGCCGGTCGATTCCTCCATCACCTCCGTCACCGTTTACACCGACCGCGCCGTCGTCACCCGCACCGCCAGCGTAGAACTGTTCGTAGGCACCGCCGAACTGGTCTTCACTAACCTTCCCCAAACGCTCAACGAACACTCTCTGCAAGTCAGCGGCAAAGGCACCACCCAGGCCACCATCCTCGACGTCAGCGCCCGGCAGATCTACGTCGACTTCACCCCCAACACCCGCGTCAAAGAACTCGAGGATCAGCTCAAGGGCCTCGGCAAACAGCAGCGCGCCCTCGATGACCGCAAGGGCGTGCTCGAGGCCCAGGGTAGCATGCTCGGGCGCATGGAAACCGCGCTCTTCGCCCCGCCGGCCAAGGACGTGCCGCGGCCCGAGCTCAACCAGTTCACCGCCTCGCTCGGCTATCTCTCCGAGCAGAAAACCAAAATCGCCGCCGAGCAGGCCTCGCTCGACGAGCAGCGCGAGGAGTTGCAGAACAAAATCACCACCGTCCAAAACCAGCTCAACGAACTCCGCGGCGGCGGCGGCAAGAGCTACAAGTCCGTCACTGTGCGCGTGGCCGCCGCGCAGGCCGGCAAACTGGAGGTCGCGCTCTCCTACGCCGTGCCCGGCGCCAGTTGGTCGCCCAACTACGACGCCCGCGTGGCGAGCGGCGACCGCACCGTGGCGCTCGGCTATTTCGGACTTGTCCGCCAGAGCACCGGCGAGGATTGGAAAGACGTCGCCCTCACGCTCTCGACCGCGCGCCCGAGCCTCGGCGGCGCCGCGCCGGTGCTGTCACCGTGGAATGTCGATGTGTTTCTGCCGCGACCGGAACCTATGGCTACGGTTATGCAAGAACAGCGCGTGATGTTCTCAAAAGCCCGTAGCCCAATCCTTGTAAGCGGTGCAGTCAACATGCAGACCCTCACCAGCAACGCCCCCGCGCCCGAGATGCGCCTCGCCGAACAGGCCGTCGCCACCATCGAGGCCGGCGCGACCAGCGCCTCGTTCAAGATCGCCACCGCCGCCAGCGTGCCGAGCGACAACTCCCCGCAGAAAGTCCCGATCACCTCCGCCCAACTCACCGCCAGCCCCGAATATCTCACCGTGCCGAAGCGCCTCGCCTCGGCCTTCCTCACCGCGAAGGTCGTCAACTCCTCCGCGTTCCCTCTGCTCGCCGGCCCGATGAACGTCTTTCTTGACGGCACCTTTGTCGCCACCAGCAGCCTGCGCACTGTCATGGCCGGCGAAAAGTTCGACCTCGCGCTCGGTGCCGACGAGGGGATTTCCGTGAAGCACAAGCGCGTGAACAAATTCACCGAAGACACCGGCCTGACCAACTCCGGCAAGCGCATCACCTACGAATATCTGATCACGATCCAGAACAACAAGAAGACCGCCGAGCGCGTGATCGTCGCCGATCAGATTCCGGTTTCGCGCAACGAAAAAATCATCGTGAAACAACACGCGCCCGACGCGAAAGACGTGAAACCCACCGACGACGGCACGCTCAAGTGGACACTCGACCTCAAGCCCGCCGAAAAGCGCGAGCTGACCGTAAAGTTCGCCATCGAGTATGCGAACGATGTGAACGTCACCGGCCTCGATTGAAATGAGGAGGTAGGGCGGGGTCGCCGAACCCCGCCGCCTTCAGTTCTCGCTGGCGTAACCGGCGCTGTTCGGCGACCGCGCCCTACAGCGCCCGCGCCGGCCACAGCCACCGCAACAGCGGCCCGGTGCGCGCCGCCCACGCCGCCTCCTTGTGCTCGGCGCCCTCGTGCTCGAGGTAGCGCAGATCGACGCCTTCGCACCAGCCGCGGGCGACGAGCGCGTCGCGCATCAGTCGCGCTTTTTCCCAGCCCGGCTCGGCCGTGCCCGTGTCGAGCCACAGCCGCACCGCCGGTTTCTTCTTCAGGGCCGCGACAAATCTCATCGCCGCGCCATCATCCCACCACACCGAGGGCGACAGCAGCCCCGCCGCGCCAAACACGCTCGGGTGCCACAGCGCGACGTAGAGCGCCGCCAACCCGCCCATTGACGAGCCGACGACCGCGGTGTGCTCCGGCCCCGGCAGCGTTGGATAGCGCGCATCGATGAACGGCTTCACTTCCGCCGCGACGAACCGCGCATAGCGCCGCGCCAGCCCGCGGCTGCGGCACGCTTCGCCGTCCCACCCGGAAAATGCGCCACGCGTCGGCGCGTATTCGTCCATCCGGCCGAAGCCGGCGTTGTAGATACCCACCATGATCGGTGGCACGATCTCGCCCGCGCGGATCAACTCCGCCGCCGTGCGCCCGGCATGCCACGCGTTGCCCAAGAATGCCGTCAGCGGGTCGAAAATGTTCTGCCCGTCCTGAAAATAGACGGCCGGATGCCGGCACCGACGGCCATCGACGCCCGGCGGCAGCCACACCACCACGTCGCGCAGGTTGCCGAGCACGCGCGACGGGAACCGGCGGTGCAGTCGGAGCGTGCCATCGGGTGATGAAGGGCGGGTGGCCATGGGAGCGCAGGAGCAAGCGCGAGCGTTTGCCTGAAGCCAAGCGGTTTTCGGCCCGCGAGCATTGCCACCGGGCGCAAACCCTGTTCTCTTCCCGCCCACCCACCCGGCATGAAGGAAGATTACATCCGCTGGCATACGCCCCATCTGAGTCGTGAGTTCGAGATGCTCACGTTCGGCCACGCGGGCTACCCGGTGATCATCTTCCCCACTTCGCTCGGCCGCTATTATCAAAACAAGGACTTTCACCTGATCGACTCGGTCGCGGCGTTTGTCGATTCCGGCCGCGTGAAAGTCTACTGCCCCGACGGCATCGACGAGCAGAGCTGGTATAACAAGTCCATCCATCCCGCCGACCGGGTCCGCACGCACCTCGCCTACGAAAACGTCATCCTACACGATCTCGTGCCACTCGCCTGCCGCGACACGGGCCGCGACCGTGTCTGCGTGGCCGGCGCGAGCTTCGGCGGCTATCACGCCGCCAACTTCGCGTTCCGCCATCCCAACAAGGTCGGTTACATGTTCAGCCTGAGCGGCTCCTTTGACGTCCGCTCCTTCCTCGACGGCTATTACGACGACAACTGCTATTTCAATAATCCCGTCGACTACCTCCCCAACCTCGCCGACCCCACGCTCCTCGCCCAGATCCGCCAGATGGGCATCGTGCTCGGCACCGGCGACCGCGACAACTGCCGCGACCGCAACCTCGCCCTCTCCGCCATCCTCCACGCCCGGGGCATCCCGCACTTCCTCGACGACCGTAAATCGTGCGGCCACGACTGGAACTACTGGCGCGACATGCTGCCCCAATATCTCGGCTTGATCAAAGGCTGACCCGTCCTCACTCCCCACCCCATGAGAATCATCGGCATCCTCCACGGCAAAGAGCGCACCTTCCCGCAGGCGTTCGTCGAACGCATCAACGCCATGGACGAGCCCGGCATCGTCGCCGAGCCCGTCACGCTCAACAAGGTCATTCAGGGCGACCCCACGGAATACGCCGTCGTCATCGACCGCATCTCGCAGGACGTGCCGTTCTACCGAGCCTACCTGAAGAACGCCGCGCTCAACGGTACCGCCGTCATCAACAACCCCTTTTGGTGGTCCGCCGACGAAAAGTTTTTCAACAATTGCCTCGCCACCAAACTCGGCGTCGCCGTCCCGAAAACCGTCATCCTCCCCTCGAAGGAGATGCCGCCCGACTGCGGCCCCGCGTCCTTCAGCAATCTCGCCTACCCGCTCGATTGGGAGGGCATTTTCGCCTACATCGGCTGGCCCGCCTATTTTAAGCCTCACTCCGGCGGTGGCTGGAAAAACGTCTACAAAGTCCGCAACCCCGACGAGTTTTTCAAAGCCTACGGTGAGACCGGCCAGCTCGTCATGCTCCTCCAGAGCGAGGTGACGTTCGACGATTACTTCCGCTGCTACTGCATCGGCGGGGAGGACGTCCTCATCATGCCCTACGAGCCGCGCAACCCCCACCACCTTCGCTACGTCGTCGACCGTCCCGCCCCGACGCGGGAACTCCTCGACCGCGTCCACGCCGATGTCCTCACGCTCAACCGCAACCTCGGCTACGATTTCAACACCGTCGAGTTCGCCATCCACGACGGCGTCCCCTACGCAATCGACTTCTGCAACCCCGCGCCCGATGCTGATCGCGTCTCCGTCGGCGAAAAGAACTTTGCCTGGGTGGTCGACGCCGCCGCACGTCTCGCCGTCCGCAAGGCGAAGGAACACCAGCCCGGCAAGAACAACCTTACCTGGGGCAAGTTCGTCACGAACTACGCCGCCGGCCAGGGCCTCTAAGATAGGGCGCGTTATCCCTAACGCGCCTTGCCCTCACCAGCATGAGAAGAATTCTCGCCCTGATCGCCGTCACCGTTCTCGCCGCTCTCGTCTGGGCCAACTGGCCCGCCGACATACTGCCGGCTGGGACCAAGGCCGACCGGGTTCTCGTGGAAAAAGACGCCCACATGCTGACTCTCTTCAACGGCACCGCCGTCTTGAAAAAATACGCCGTATCGCTGGGGCGCGTCCCCATCGGCCCCAAACAGCGTGAAGGCGACAAGAAGACCCCCGAGGGAATCTACCACATCCTCTTGCACAAACCGGACAGCTCATACCACCGCGCCTTGCAGGTTTCATATCCTGAACTCGAAGACGTGGCGCGCGCCAGGAGCCAGGGCGTGAACCCTGGTTCGGAGATCATGGTGCACGGCCTGCCCAACGGTTGGGGACTAATCGGCCGGGCGCATCTCCTGTCTGACTGGACCGCCGGCTGCATCGCCGTCACCAACCCCGAAATCGAGGAAATCTACACCGCCGTCGCCGATGGCACCGTGATAGAGATCCGAAAATAAGCCTTCAATTCTCCGCGACCTCTATTTTTAAGAAACACCCTATGAGCGCCGCCCCCGCCAAGCCCGCCCCCCGCCCCGCCGCCAAGAAATCCGACGGCCTCTTCACCCTCGGCATCGAGGAGGAGTTCCAGATCATTGATCCCGAGACGCGCGAGCTCCGCTCCCACGTCGAGCAGATCATGGACGACGGCAAGATGCTCCTCGCCGAGCGCGTGAAGACTGAGATGCACCAGTCCGTCGTCGAGGTCGGCACCGACATCTGCCGCACCGTGCAGGACGCCCGCCGCGCTGTCACCGCCTTGCGCTCCGACCTCTGGAAGCTTGCCCGCGGCCGCGGCCTTACCATCGCCGCCTCTGGCACCCACCCGTTCTCGCACTGGGTCGATCAGAAAATCACCAAGGGCGAGCGCTACGAGGGGATCGTCGAGGACATGCAGCAGGTCGCCCGCGCCAACCTCATCTTCGGCCTCCACGTCCATATCGGCATCCCCGACCGCGAGGTCGCGATCCAGGTGATGAACATGGCGCGCTACTTCCTGCCGCACCTCTTCGCCCTGTCCACCAATTCGCCCTTCTGGATCGGCCGCAACACCGGCTTCAAGAGCTACCGCGTGAAAGTCTTCGAGCGCTTCCCGCGCACCGGCATCCCCGACGCCTTCGAGTCGCTCGCGGAATACAACGGCTACCTCGATCTCCTCGTCAAAACCAAGTGCATCGATAACGCCAAAAAAATCTGGTGGGACATCCGGCTCCACCCATTTTTCGACACGATCGAGTTTCGCGTCTGCGACATCCCGATGCGCGTCGACGAGACCATCGCACTCGCCGGCCTCATGCAGGCCCTCGTCGCGAAACTCCACAAGCTCCTCAAGAAAAATCTCACCTGGCGCAACTACCGCCGCCGCCTGCTCGACGAGAACCGCTGGCGCGCCTCGCGCTACGGCCTCGACGGCAAGCTCATCGACTTCGGCAAGCAGGAGGAGGTGCCGACCCGCGCGCTCATCCTCGAACTCCTCGAGCTCGTCGACCAGGAGATCGACGAGTTCGGCAGCCGCAATGAAGTGAACTACATCCACGAGATCCTGAAGAACGGCACCGGCGCCGACCGCCAGCTCGCCGTGTGGCACAGGACCTGTGACCTGCGCGCCGTCGTCGACCACATCGTCGCCGAGACCACCGCCGGCCTGAAGAAGTAGCCACCGCGCCCAACTCAGGGTGGATTTCAGCCCGCTACCTCCCTCTATCGGTTCCGCCGTAGGGCGTCGCTTGCCGCCATCCGTAGACACCGCGCCCCATGTCAGCCTCATCCCCCACGCTCCTTCCTCAGGCCGACACCCTGTCCGCCGTCTCCGCCATCCGCAAGAACCAGACCCTCTTAGAACCGGGTCTGCGCCACATTCTGAGCCAGTGCAGCTTGGCCGACGCGACGCTCTCCGCGACCATAGGCGGCTCCATGCCCGTCTTCGGCGTAAACCACGACCTCGTCGTGAAACTGTTCTCCTCCAACCACCGCGACCACTTTGAGAACGAGCTCGCCTCGCTGCGCACGCTCGCCAGCAAGACCTCGTTCGACATCCCGCAGATCAGGGCGTCTGGCACGCTGGAAACGTGGTCCTACCTCGTCATGACCCGCGTCCGCGGCACGCAGCTCAGCTCGCTCTGGCGCGACCTGCCCGACGCGAAAAAAGTCACTGTCTGCAAAAACCTCGGCTCCAGCCTCGCCGCCCTCCACCGCCTCCCGGTCGCCACCGCTAAAGCCACCGTGACGTGGCGCACCTTCGTCGCCCGGCAGGCGGAACGCTGTGTCGAGCATCAGCGCGGCCGTGGCGTCGGCGAAAACCTGCTCGCGCAGATTCCCGACTACATTGCGCCGGCGCTGGCGCCCATCGCAGCATCGCCGGTGGTCTTCCTGCACACCGAGCTCATGCTAGAGCACATCTTCATCGACCCAGACCGCTTGACCATCGAGGGCCTGATCGACTTCGAGCCCTCGATGATCGGCGCGGCCGAATACGATTTTGGCGCCGTGCCTATTTTCATCAGCGAAGGGCGACCATCCCTCCTGCGCGCTTTCATCCGCAGTTACGGCTATCCTTGGGTTCCCGCTTCACCTCGGCTCCTGATGACCTACCTGCTCCTCCACCGCTACAGCAACCTCACTTGGTT
The DNA here is from genome assembly GCA_903877135.1 of uncultured Opitutia bacterium. Classification (GTDB taxonomy): domain Bacteria; phylum Verrucomicrobiota; class Verrucomicrobiia; order Opitutales; family Opitutaceae; genus CAIRCN01. The sequence continues at coordinate 209,414 of CAIRCN010000006.1, read as the reverse complement.
CCTCGAACGCCTCGGCCCCGAGCGCGCCAAAACCCTCACCACCCTCGAAGACATGGAAAAAACCTGGTTCTCCATCGAATCATAGGTCCCGGCGTCCCCGGAAAGCGTCCTCACGCCCGCTCGGTTTTCCTCTCGTCACCCGTCACTTTTCACTCGTCACTTCCCCCGTGTCCGTCATCGACCTGCCGCCCTCAGCCACTTTCGACCCCGCGCTCTCGCCCGGGGCGCACAACGCCATCCACGTGTGCCTGCGCCTCCGCGCCCATGAGCGGATGACGCTCATCACCGACCGCGCCTGTGCCGAGATCGCCGCCGCTCTCCGGGCCGAAATCGACAAGACCGGCGCCGATTACTCCGTGTTCGTCCTGGAGGACCACGGCCCGCGCCCCCATCGCGACATGCCGCCCGAGATTCTCGCCGACCTCGCCCAGTCCCAAGTCAGTCTCTACTGCGCGCTCACCCAGACCGGCGAACTCCGCACCCGCATGCAGATGATGGATGTCGTCAACCCGCGCCACATCCGCCACGGGCACATGGTGAACATCAACAAGCAAATCATGCTTGAGGGCATGCGCGCCGACTTTGTCGAGGTCGACCGCCTCTCCCAGAAGCTCATCGAGAAGACCCGCCGCGCCCAACGTGTCACGTGCAAGACCGCCGCCGGCACCGATTACGTTGCCGAACTCTCGCCCGACCTGAAATGGGTCAAGACTGCCGGCCTCATAACCCCGGAAAAATGGGGCAACCTCCCCGGCGGCGAAATCTTCACCTCGCCCTTCACCAGCCACGGCCGCTTTGTGGTCGACGGCGTTGTCGGCGACTACCTCTGCCAGAAATACGGCGACATCGGCGCCACGCCGCTGACGATCGAGATCCGCGACAACCGCATCACCAGCCTCGCCTGCGCCAACAAGGAACTGCTGGCCGAGTTCGACGCCTACGTGCACACCGACGAAAACAGCGACCGCGTGGGCGAGTTCGCCATCGGCACCAACCTCGCCTGCACGCACATCATCGGCCACATTTTGCAGGATGAGAAACTCCCCGGCATCCACATCGCCTTCGGCCATCCCTACTCCGAGCATACGGGCCAGACCTGGAAGAGCACGACCCACATCGACTGCGTCGGCCGCTTTTTCGACATCTGGCTCGACCACGAGCAGGTCATGGCGAAGGGGAAGTTCCTGATCTAGCAGAGCGGGAAGCTCATTCCCATGATCCCCGCCCTCCGCCAGCGCTACAATGCCGCGTTCACTGAGGAACGCTACTCGGCGTTCCTGGCGGAGCTCAACCACTCGACGCGCTGGCCGGTGGATTTCCGCGTCGCCGAGACACCGCTGTTTTTCGACAAGGCCGCCACCCACGCGCTCACCGCCGCCGCGGCCGATATTGTCGCCCAGCTAGCCACGCCGGCATTTCGGACGCACGCCGCCTGCGCCATTCCCACCGGACTCACCGTTCCGGCCGAGACGCCGTTTCCGCACCACCTCTGCATCGACTTCGCGCTCTGCCACGACGCGGCCGGCCGCGTGCTGCCGCAGTTGATCGAGCTCCAGGGGTTTCCGACCGTCGCCTGTTTTCAAGCCCTGCTCACCCGCACGTTCAAGGCCCGCTTCCCCGATATCCCCGCCGATTTCACGAGCTATTTTGGCGGGCTCGACGAGGCCGGCTATCTCGCCGCGCTCCGGCACGCGATCGTCGGCGACTGCGATCCTCGCGAGGTGATTCTCCTCGAGATCACGCCCGATGAGCAGAAGACCCGCGTCGATTTCGCCTGCACTGAGGCAATGCTCGGCGTCCGCGCCGTGTGCGTCACCGCGGTCCGCAAACACGGCAAAAAGCTCTCCTATGACCGCGATGGCATCGAGACGCCCGTCTCGCGCATCTTCAACCGCGCCATCTTCGACGAATTACTCCGCAAGCAGCCGCCGATGCGGTTCAGTTTCTTCGACGAGCTCGACGTGCAGTGGGCCGGGCATCCCAACTGGTATTTCCGCATCAGCAAGCACACCCTGCCCTTCCTCCGCGGCCCATTCGTGCCGCCCTGCCATTTCGTGAGCGACATCAGGGGCGTCATTCCCTCCGATCTCGAAAACTACGTGCTCAAGCCGCTCTACTCATTCGCCGGCCTCGGCGTGGATATCGCGCCGACCCGCGAAAAAATCGCCGCGGTGCCGAACTCGCGCGAGTGGCTCCTCCAGCGCAAGGTCGCCTACGCGCCCGTCCTCGCCACGCCCGACGGCCCCGCGAAGGCTGAGGTGCGGCTCATCCTCGCCGGCGACGGCACCGGCTGGCCCACGCTCGTGAATTCGCTTGTGCGGCTCACGAAAGGCGCGATGCACGGCGTCGATTTCAACAAGGGTCGCACTTGGGTCGGCGCCAGCGCTGGTTTTTATCCTTTGGCTGCAGTCTGACGCCGTTTGCGTTTTCTCGCAGGCTGCGTTCTAGTTTCTCGCCATGAAACTCTCACGCCTGCTTGCCCTTATGTCCCTCTCCACCCTCACTTCCATCTTTGCCCACGGCGAACCTCTCAAAGTTGGCGACGACGCCCCTGCCGTCACTGCCGTCACCGAAACTGGCGCCAAGCTCAACCTCGGCGACGTTTACAAGCAGCAGCCCTATACGCTGGTTTATTTCTACCCGAAGGCTGACACCCCCGGCTGCACCGCGCAGGGCTGCTCGCTCCGCGACGGTTACGAGGAACTGACCAAGCAGGGCGTCGCCGTCGTCGGCGTGAGCCACGACACGGTCGCCGACCAAAAGGCCTTCAAGGACAAGTTTCACTTTCCCTTCACGCTCATCGCCGACACCGATAGCGCGGTGCGCGAAGCCTTCGGCGTTCCGGCTTATCCCATGACGAGCGTGGCCAAGCGCCAGGCCTACCTGATCAAGGGCGGCAAGATCATCTACACCGACTACAAAGGCACGACCTCCAAGCAGGCCGCGGCCATCCTCGAAGTCCTCGCCGCGCAGAAAAGCTGAACGAGGAATTGCCAGCCCGTCCGTTCACGCCGCCACCTGACTGATTGCCCCGCCATGAATGCGACCTACCCCCGGATTCACGCCAAAGGCCACGAACTCGACACCGCCGCCGCTTCCTTCGGCAAACTCCGCCGCTCGGATCACGTGCAGCACGACCGCGCCGCCCTGCGCGAACGCTTCGCCGAGGACGGTTACCTTTATGTCCCGGGCTTTTTTGACCGCGCCGAAGTTCTCGAGGCGCGCAGCCACATCGCCGCCGTCCTTGACCGGAAAGGCCTGCTCGATACCGCGTTTCCGGTAATCGACGCGGTCAAACGGGAAGACGCCGACCTGAAGTTTCTCTCTGATCCGCGGCTAGCGGTGGAGTTCATGAACTCGATCGCCAAGCACAACCCCGCGATGCAGCGGCTGCTCTACTCGGGGCCGATCATCCAGTTCTTTGCGGATTTTTTCGGTGAGGCCATCCGGCATTTCGATTTCACCTGGGTGCGCACGATGGGCCGGGGCTTCGGCACCGACCCGCACTGCGACACCGTTTACATGGGGCGGGGCAGCTCGCGGCTCTGCACCCTCTGGGTGCCCTACGGCGACATCTCGTATGAGATCGGCGGGCTGATGATCCTTGAGGGCTCGCACCGGCAGGAGCAGCGCCTGAAGAACTATCTGAGCCGCGACGTCGATCTCTACTGCGAGAACCGCCCCGAGGCGGAGAAAATCCGCTCCGGCGAGATTCCCTGGTAAATGGGGCGGCGTCCTCTCCAACAACCCGCAAAGTCTGCGCGGCCACCTCGGCGGGCGCTGGCTCAGCACCGAGTATCGCATGGGCGACATGCTGCTCTTTGGGATGACCACCGTGCACGCGAGCCTCGACAACCAGTCGCCCTACTTCCGGTTTTCGACCGACACGCGCTACCAGCCGGCCTCCGAACCCATCGACGAACGCTGGGTGGGCGAAAACCCCGTCGGTCACGGTCTGGGCGCGAAGCGGTCAATGATCTGCTGAAGGCTGATCGCCGCCGGAGCGTGGCGCGGGCCTCAGATCGATGGTTCTTCGGCGGCCGCCGCCGGCGCGGCTGTTTTCGCGATCAAGACTTTGTCCACGCGGCGCTTGTCCATATCGACCACCTCGAAGCGCCAGCCATTCCAATCGAAAAAATCCGCGGCGGCCGGGATGCGCCCAAACTGCGTCACCACGAAGCCACCCAGCGTCTGAAAATCCGCCTCGTGCTCGTGCGGCAGCGCGACCTCGAGCGCGAGCAGCGTTTTCAAGTCGCTCGTCGGCAGCGTGGCATCGACCAGCCATGAGCCATCCTCGCGTTTCTTCGCCTCGGGCTGCTCGTGCTTCGCGCGGTCCGGCAGGTCGCCCACGATCGCCTCCAGCACGTCGATCAGCGTCACGAGCCCTTGCGGCATGCCGAACTCGTCGTTCACGACCGCGATGTGCCGGCCAGTTTTTTTGAACTGCTCGAGCAGCTGGATCGCCGTCAGTGTCTCCGGCACGCTCAGCGGCGGAAACATCAGGTTCTTCAGCGATGTCGGCAGGCCGATCGCCGAGTGCGCCCACAGCGCCTTCACCGCCACCATGCCCACGATCTGGTCGCGCTGCGTCTGGTAAACCGGAAAATACGAGTGGCCGCTGGTGACGATCTTGCGCCAGTTGGTCTCCTCCGGGTCGTCGAGGTTGAGGAAGACGATTTTCGGCCGCGGCGTCATGATCGTCGTCACGGGCAGTTGGTCGAGCGCGAGCACGCGCTCCACCATCTCCTTCTCGGCGCGTTGAAACACCCCCGCGTGCAGCCCCTGCTCCACCAGCGCCCGCACTTCTTCGTCGCCGACGGTTTCCGCCGCGGGCCGCGTTCGCACACGCAGCAGCCGCGCGAGGGTGTCGGTCGCGATTTCCAGCAGCCACAGGAACGGCGCCGCCAACCACGCCAGCCGCCGCATCGAGCCCGCGAGCAGCGCCGCCACCTGCTCGGGGTAGGCCAGCGCCACTCGTTTCGGGACAAGTTCGCCGAACAGCAGCATGAAAGCCGTGAGCCCGACCGTCACGGAGCCGAAACCCAGCGCCTTCGCATAAATCCCCTCCAGCCCATATCCGCCGAGCCAATCCGCCACGGGCCGGCCAAACCGCGCGCCGCCGAGCACGCCGGCGATCATCCCCGACAGCGTCAGCCAGAACTGCACCAGCGCCAGAAAACGCGCGGGGTGCTCGGCGAGCTCGAGGGCCTTGGCGGCGCCCGTGTGGCCCTGCGTCGCGCGCTCGCGCAGCCGCGACTTGCGCACCTTGACGACTGCCGTCTCGGCCATGGCCAGCAGGCCGTTGGCGAGCACGAGCAGGCAGATGATGAAAAGCTCGGTCGGCAAATTTAGCATGGCAAGGCGCGACCGCCACCCTAGGCGGCCCGCCCGCCAACGCAACCCCTCCTTGCACGGAGGTCTCCGTCAGACTCGCCTAACCGCCGGCAAGTTGTCACATTCCGGCGCCATGAAGCCGCGCCCCGAGCCCGCCGTCGTTTTCCACCAGCCGTCGTGGCGGCTCGCCAGCAATCGCGTCGAGGCGCTCGTGACCTGCACCGGCGGCCACCTCGGGCCGGTGACGTTTCAAACCGCGGCCGGCCCCGTGCAGCCCTACGCCATCGCGCCGTGGCACGGTGAAACGCTGCCCGCCGACGCGCCCCCGGTGCTGCGCCCGCTGCGCGGCGATTTCTTCTGCGCGCCCTTCGGCGGCAACGCCACCCCGTGGCGCGGCGAGCAACACCCACCCCACGGCGAAACCGCCGGCTCGCCCTGGCAACTCGTCAGCCAGACCGAGCAGGACGGCCGCACGGAACTCGCCGCCGTGTTGGAAACCAAGGTTCGCCCGGGCCGCGTCGTGAAACGGCTCGAACTGCACGACGGCGAGACCAACGTCTATGTCCGCCACGAGCTCCACGGCCTTGCCGGCCCGATGTGCCCCGGGCACCACGCCACGCTCGCGTTTCCCGAAAAACCCGGCGCGGGCCGGATTACGATCAGCCCGTGGCGCCACGGGCAGGTCGTGCCGGAGGCGTTCGAGTCGGCCGCGCAAGGCGGCTACTCGGCGCTGAAAATCGGCGCGCGTTTTTCCGACCTGCGCCGCGTGCCGCTCGCCAACGGCGGCACGACCGACCTCACACGCTACCCGAACCGCGAAGGCTATGAAGATCTCGTCATGGTCTGCGCGAAACCGGGCGACGGCCCCGCGTGGACGGCCGTGAGTTTCCCCGAGCAGGGTTACCTGTGGTTCGCCCTGAAAAACCCGCGCCTGCTCGCCTCGACCGTGCTCTGGCACTCCCACGGCGGCCGGCACTACGTCCCGTGGAGCGGCCGCCACCGCCGCGTGCTCGGGCTCGAGGACGTGACCGCGTTTTTTCACCTCGGCCTCGCCGCCTCCGCCGCGCCGAATTCGCTCTCGCGCCGCGGCATCCCCACCGTGCTCCGGCTGCGCGCGGACCGCCCGCTCACAATCCCCTACATCATGGGCGTCGCCGCCCTGCCCGCGGGCTTCGGCACCGTGCGCACGGTGGAGTTTGCTTCCGGCCGCGCCACCTTCATCGACACCCGCGGCCGCCGCGCCCCAACGGCCGTGGACACCACCTTTCTCAACCTCTGACGCCCCTATGAAACGCTCCGAAATCAACCTCGCCTACTGCGCCGCTTCCGCTTGTTTCGCCCGCCACCACTGGGTGCAGCCGCCAAAACCGCGCTGGGACATCACCGACTTCGGCCTCGGCGATTTCCCCCGCTACGGACTCATGGTGATCAACCTCGCGACCGAGCCCGAATACTGCGAGAAACTCATGTTCGCACACCGCGGCCAGACCACGCCCTGCCACACGCACGCAAAGAAAAAAGAGGACATCATCTGCCGCACCGGCGAGCTCACCCTGCGGCTCTGGCCCAACCGCCCGGACCCCTCGGCCGCCCAGCCCGCGCACTTCCACGTGCCGGTCAACGGCGAGCCCCGCGAACTCCGCCCGGGCACGCCGCTCGTCCTCGCCGCCGGCGAGCGCGTGACGCTCGTCCCGGGCGTGTGGCACGAGTTTTTCCCCTCAAGCGACGAGTGCGTCATCGGCGAGGTCTCCACCGCCAACGACGACCTGCACGACAACTTTTTCCTCAACCCCGACATCGGCCGTTTCCCCGAGCTCGTCGAGGACGAGCCCGCACTCGTAAAACTCGTCTCGGAAAAGTGACCCCACCCATGCACACTGGCCTCATCGCCGCCGGCAACTGGATCGTCGATCACGTCAAGCTCATCGATGCTTGGCCCGCGCAGGACACGCTCGCCAACATCAGCTCGCAGTCCTGGGGCAACGGCGGCTCGCCCTACAACATCCTTAAGGACCTCGCCCGCCTCGGCGCGCCCTTCCCGCTCGCCGCCCTCGGCCTCGTGGGCGACGACGCCGACGGCCGCCGCATCCTCGACGACTGCCGCGCCACCGGCATCGACACCGCGCAGCTCCGCCTCACCCGCGACGCGCCCACTTCCTACACCGACGTGATGAGCGTGCAGGGCACGACGCACCGCACCTATTTCCACCAGCGCGGCGCCAACGCCCGGCTCGGCCCCGAGCACTTCGATTTCGCCGCCACCAACGCGCGGATCTTCCACCTCGGCTACCTCCTTCTCCTCGACCGGCTCGACGCGCCCGGTGTCGCCCCGCGCCTCTTTGCCGCCGCCCGCGCCGCCGGCCTGCAAACCTCGCTCGACCTTGTGAGCGAGCCCAGCGACCGCTTCCGCACCGTCGTTCTGCCCGTGCTCCCGCACCTCGACTATATTTTCGCCAACGACTTCGAGGCAGAGAAGCTCACCGACCTCATGCTCGGCCGCGGCGCCGCGCTCGACCGCCGCGCCATCGAGCAGGCCGCCCGCGCGCTCATCACGCAAGGCGTCCGCGCCTGGGCCGTCATCCATTTTCCCGAGGGCGCCTGCGCCTGCTCCGCCGCAGGCGAACTCGTGTGGCAACCCGGTGTGCGCGTGCCCGCTGCCGCCATCGCCGGCACCGCCGGCGCGGGCGACGCCTTCGCCGCCGGCGTGTTGCTCGGCCTGCACGAAGGCTGGCCGATGCCGCGCGCCCTCGAACTCGGCGTCTGCGCCGCCGCCGCCTCGCTGCGCCAACCCACGACCTCCGACGCCGTCGCCCCCGTCGCCGACTGCCTCGCCCTCGGCGCACAGTGGGGATTCCAAGACGCGCCGCGCTGACGCGCTTTCCTTGTCACTATGATTGACCGCGGGGCGTTTCGCTCTTGGGCTCCCCCCGATGGGCAACCGATCTGACTACAAGGGAACCTGGAACGCTTTGGCGCAAACGCGCCCCGACGCCTTCCTCTACGTCGGCGGCAGCACCGACGAGGCCGCCGTCGATGCGACCGCGAACGACACGCTGCGCTACCTCCAGGCCACCGCCGGCCTCCGCGCCGAGGACGACGTGCTGGAAATCGGCTGTGGCGTCGGCCGGGTCGGCCTGATCCTGAGTCCCCTCGTGCGCAGTTGGACCGGCTGCGACTGTTCCAGCCAGATGCTGAAGCACGCGGCCGACCGGCTCGCGGTCTTCCCCACGGCCCGCACGGTCGAGATCTCCGGCCACGACCTCCAGCCGATCGCGCATGCCTCGATGGATCTGGTTTATTCCACCGTCGTCTTCATGCACTTGGACGAGTGGGACCGTTACAACTACGTGCGCGAGGCGTTTCGCGTGCTGCGGAGCGGCGGGCGTTTTTGGTGTGACAACATCAATCTGCTGACCGACCCGGGCTGGGAGCTGTTCGAAACCCACCGGCGCGCCTTCACCCCGGAACAGCGGCCCACGCACATCGCGAAGTGCTCGACCCCGCAGGAGCTCGAAACCTATCTCCAGCGGGCCGGCTTTGCCGAGGTGAAGACCCGCACCCGCCATCTTTGGGTCGATGCCTGGGGCGTGAAGCCCTGAGCCGGCCAGCGACCGAATCCGCGGGCCTCGATGGCTGCGCCTCACCCAACCCCGTGAACGCCGAGTTTCCCATCCTGGAGTTCGATGGCGCGAGAGAGGCGATCATCGAGCCGGCGCGGGTGATCAAGCCCATCGCCATTCCGGAGCGCTGCGTGCTCCCGATCTACTTCCGGGTCATCCAGCGCCTGGCCGCGGCCTCGCGGTCGACCCAGATCGCGGACATCAAAACCGCGATGGGGCCGATCCCGGTTTACACGATGATGCACGGCGACATACCCCTGACAGTGGTGAATCCGGGAATTTCCGCGCCGCTCGCAGCGGGTGTCATGGAGGAACTAATCGCCTTCGGTTGCCGCAAGTTCATCGCCTGCGGTTCGGCCGGCGTGCTCGATCGCTCCCTCGCCTCCGGCACCGTCGTCGTGCCCTCTGCGGCGGTTCGCGACGAAGGCACTTCCTATCACTACCTCAAGCCGTCCCGGGAGGTTTCCGCCGATCCCAGAGTGGTGCAGATCATCGAGGCGACCCTGCGCAGCCGCGGCGTCGCACACCGGGTCGGCAAGACGTGGACGACGGATGCTTTCTATCGCGAAACCCCGAAGCGGATTTCCCGACGGAAGGCCGAGGGCTGTCTTACTGTGGAGATGGAGTGCGCGGCGTTCCTCGCGGTGGCGCAGTTCCGCGGCGTCGCCTTCGGCCAACTGCTGGCCACGGCCGACGACGTGAGCGGCGACGAATGGGACACGCGCGATTGGAACACCCACGAGCACGTGGAGTTTTCGGACAAACTTTTCTGGCTCGCCGTGGAGGCGTGCCTCGCCCTTTAAGGCGATCCAAGACCGAATCTTGGAGTTGCGACTCCCATTGCCCCCGGAGGTGATTCTCCGTCCAATCCATCATGCCCAAACACCCCTCTCCCTGTCGCGCCGAAAAACCTAGCTGCTACACAGCGCGCGACGGCGCCGTCGTGGGTCACAATCAGGGTCGGTTTTTCAACCGTCCGCTCTACCTCGCCCACACGGACGTGTTTGCACTGGCGGGCGACCGGCCGGCGGTGCGGTTCGGCAGCGGCGAGACACTTCACGGCACGCTGTTCTTCGGCGTGGTGCGCGGCCGGACGGCGCGGTGGCTCCACGCCTTCGGCGACCTGACGATGGAGTATCGTCCGGCACACGTCCGCTGGGTGGCCCGCGATCGCGCGCTGGCCGGGCTCACCGTGACCGCCGAGATCACGGCGCCGGAGCACGACGTGGGTTTCGCCATGCGACTTGCGGTCGCGGGGGCGCGTGCCGGTGATCTGCTCGTGTGGGCCTTCGGCGGCGCGCATGTGTGGCCGGAAAAACCCCTCAACTGGGAACTCGATCCGCATCGCACGCCGCCGTGGATCGCGTCGTGGTTTGACCCCGCGCTCTGCGCCGGCAACGCGGTGCAGGCCGTGGCCGGTGGTTTCACGGTGGCGCCGGCGGACGAGGCGCCGCAGGTGGCGCGCGGGTTTTGCGACGCCGGTGAGGCGCCGCTGGTGCGCGACGCCTCGGCGCTGAAAACTCCGGCCGCGCTGCTCGCGTCAATCGCGGGCACCCAGCCGCTGATCGCCGGCGTTGTGGATCTCGCGGCGCAGCCGTTGGTGCACTGGGCCTTGGCGCGGACGGAGCGTGAGAGCGCTGGCGCGGAGGCGCGCCGCGCGCCGGCTGAAATCTTCGCGGCGGGGCTCGCACGCTCTGCCACCCTAGCCGCGCGCATCGTCGTCGAGACACCCGAGCCGCGACTCGACGCGGCGGCTTCGGTGCTGTCGGCGGCGCTCGACGGCGCGTGGTATCCGCCGGTGTTTCGCCATGGCTCGATGCTTTGGAACGTCCGCTATCCGGGCTGGCGCACGTTGTTCGGAGGCACGGCGCTCGGTTGGCACGATCGCGTGAAGGCGCAGGCGAAGTTCTACACTGGCCATCAGGTCACCTCGTCGAAAAACCGCTCGATGGAGGCGGACCCCAAGCTGCTCCTCACTTCGCCGGCGAAACACTCCCGCTTCTTTGGCCGCGGCCGCATCCTTGAGGACCAGGGGATCTATAACATGCAGTCGCAGTTCTTCGACCAGTTGATCCATGCCTGGCGGTGGACCGGCCACGCGGAGCTCAAGGCGTTGCTGCGGCCCGCGCTGGAGTTGCACCTCGAGTGGCTCCGCGAGTGTTTCGATCCCGACGGCGACGGACTCTACGAGAGCTTCATCAACGTCTGGCCGACGGACTCGGTGTGGTTTGCCGGCGGCGGCGCGACCGAGGAAACCGCCTACGCCTATCGCGCCCACGTTGCGGCGCGCGAGCTGGCGCGTCGGGCGGGAGACAAGGCCGCGGTAAAGCGGCACGCGAGGCAGGTCGCGCGCATCCGCGCGGCGTTTCGCCGGAAACTCTGGATCACCGCCAAGGGCCACGCCGGCCTCTACCGCGAGCAGGAGGGCCGGCAGCGTCTCCACGAGGACGCGTGGCTCTACAGCATTTTCCTGCCGATCGACGCGGGGCTGGTGGACACGGCGCAGGCGGCGGAATCGCTGCTCTACGCGGAGCGGTGCCTGCAAAACGACCGTATGCCCTGCGGCGGCCGGCAGGTGTGGACGTCGAATTTCGTGCCGGGCATCTGGTCGGTGCGCGAACGCTGGCCGGGCGATAACCACCACCTCGCGCTCGCCTATTTTCAGACCGGGCTGGCGGAGGACGGGTGGGACGTTTTCCGCGGCACCTTCCTGCACACGGCGTTCGATCACCTCGTGCCGGGGGATTTTGGCGCGCCGGCGGGCGGCACAGATTTTGGCGACAGCACCCACATGTTCGCGCGGACGCTGGTCGAGGGGTTGTTCGGCTACGCCCCGGACCGGCCGGGCGGCGGCGTGTGCGTGACGCCACAGTTCCCGGCCGACTGGGACCGGGCGCGGCTGCGAACGCCCGACGTGCATTTGAACTTCACCCGCCGCGGCGAAGTGACGGCGCTCGAGGTGGAACTCACCGCGCCCGCGCAGCTGGAAGTCCGCCTGCCCGTCTGCGCGGGCGGCATTGCCAGCGTAACGGCCAACGGCCGGCCCGTGCGCTGGACGGCGCAGGCCGGCTTCGGCCGGACCTTCGTGCGCGTGCAGCTGCCGGTGACGCAGCGGACCGTGATCGAGGTCACGACCGAGGGGGCGGCCACGTTCTTCGCGCCCGTCAACGTTGCCGGCAACGCCGGCGGCAAGATCGTGCTGCGGTCCGACTCGGGGCCGATCGGCGCGTTTTCCGATTCGCAGCGCGTTCTGAGCGGCGCGGTGGTTCGCCACGGCGCGGTGGCGGGCCGGCTCGCGGCAAATGCAGGCGTGCACACGGTGATCGCGCGCGTCAAATTTGGCGCGCTGCCGCAGCTCCGGCGTTTTCACGTGCAAGTCACCAATCGCGCACTGGTGAAAGCCGCGGCGACCAAGCGCCTCGATCTTGCGCCGGCACGGGCGAAGTGGCAGTGCGTCGAGCTCGCGTCGGCACTGAACGGCGACATCCGCACGATCTATTCGCAGCAATATCTGTCGCCGCGACCGGCGACTGTTTCAGCGCGCATCGGCACCGACGGGTATACGCCATGGACGTTTCTCTACTGGAACAGTTATCCGCCGGTCATCAAACTCGACGGCGTGCCGGCGTTGCTCGACGGTCCGGCGGGTGGCCGGCTGCGCACGCCGCAGGGCGTGCCGTTCGTCTGGCCCGGCGAGGCCCGCAACGTCGCGTTCACCTCGCACTGGGACAACTGGCCCGACCGCGTGACGGTGCCTGTGAGCCACGCGGGCGACGCGGTGTGGTTCCTTGTGTGCGGCTCGACGAATCCCATGCAGGGACACATCGCCAACGCCGTGCTGCGGATGCGTTATGCGCGCGGCGCTGACGAGACGCTCGAACTCGTGCCGCCGTTCAATTACTGGAACCTGAGCCCGATCCGGCCGATCGTCTCCGCGCCCGGGCAGGAAAGCCGCTTCGACTACACAGCACCGATGGATGCGTTTTGCGTGCCGAAGCCGTGGCCGCAGACGGTGCAACTCGGAGAAAACTGCCGCGCGATGCTGCTCGGCTGGCGGCTCCGGCGCGGCGCCGTGCTGGAAAGCGTCACCCTCGAAACGCTCTCCGCCGAAGTCGTCGTGGGGCTGATGGGCGTGACGGTGATGAACCCACGATGAGTTTTCAGAACTTGTGGGCAGAGTAGTGGTTGCTTCTTCCCCGTCCGAAGTTAGGGCTGTGGCGCTATGGCCCTCCGCCCCATGACAATGAACTCCCGCGAACGCATGCTAGCCGCGATCAACCGCCAGCCAGTTGACCGCATTCCCACCGACATCTGGGCGACAGAGGAGGTCTGGGCCAAGCTCCGCCAGCAGTTCGGCTCGAGCGAGGATGTCATGGCCGCGCTGCACATCGACGGGATGACCTACATCAGCCCCAACTATGTCGGCCCGACGGTGCCAACCATGCCGGAGGGCGAGTCGGCGAATTTCTGGGGCATGCGCCACAAACTCGTGCCACACGGCGGCGGAGCCTACGCCGAGCAGGTTTTCTATCCGCTCGCCGCGGCGAAGACGATCGCCGATCTCGATGCCTATGCCTGGCCGCAAGCGGACTGGTTCGACTATTCCACGCTGAAGGCGGCGGCCGAGGTCGCCCGGCAGAAGCGCGTGGTGCAATGCGGCTACATGGCGCCGTTTTACTATCACAACCTGCTCCGCGGCCTCGAACTGTCGCTGGAGGATTTGCTGCTGGAGCCGGAACTCAGCCACGAGATCGTCCGGCGCATCTGCGATTTTTTCTACGCGCACCACCGCCGGATGTTCGAGGTGTGCGAGGGGCTGATCGACGTGGCGCAGGTCACCGACGACCTCGGCAGTCAGAGCGGCCCGCTGATCAGCATGGCTATGTATCGCGAGTTCTACGCGCCACAGCACAAGCGCTTCATCGACCTCTGCCACGAATTCGGCGTGAAGGTCATGCACCACGACGACGGCGATTGCCGGCCGTTTTTGCCGCTGCTGGTGGACATGGGCATCGACATGCTCAACCCGATCCAGTGGAACTGCCCCGAAATGGATATGAGCGAGCTGAAGGCGGAATTCGGCCAGCGCATCAGTTTTCACGGAGGCATCGAGAACCAGAGTATCTTGCCGTTCGGCACCCCGGAGGAAGTGCGCGCGGAGGTCCGGCACTGCATCGACAGACTCGCGAGCGACGGCCGCGGCTACATTCTGGCGCCGTGCCACAACATCCAAGTGGTCACGCCCGTGGAAAACATCATCGCGATGTATGACGAGGCGTGGCGGTATGGAAGCCTGATCGCGCAGCGCTGAGCTGCGCGGAGGATGAGGTTGAGTTTTTCCGCCCAGGCGCCAACTTATCGCAGGCTCCACCCATGAAATTCTCCCGCCCTGAAGCCGATGTCTTCGTCCCCGCCGGAGGCGACCCCACCGCCGCGCTCGCCCGCACGACACACCTCTGCGTGATCGCGCACCAGGACGACATCGAGATCAACACCTACCCGGCTGTCGCCGACTGCTACGGCAGCGCCGACCGTTTTTTTACCGGGGTCGTCGTCACCAACGGTTCAGGCTCGGCCCGCACGGGAAAATACGCGCACGTCACCGACGTCGAGATGCAGGGTATCCGCCGCGAGGAGCAGCGCGCCGCAGCCCGCCTCGGCAAATACAACCTGCAGCTCCAGCTCGCGCACCCGAGCGCCGACGTGAAAAAATCCGGCCACGCCGGCGTGCGCGCTGACCTCGCGGCGATTTTTTCAGCCTGCCGCCCGCAGGTCGTTTACTTGCACCAACCGCTCGACAAGCACGACACTCACGTCGCCGTGCTGCTGCGCTGCCTGGAGGCGCTGCGAAGCCTACCCGCCGCGCAACGGCCGGCGCGTGTCCTCGGCGTCGAGGGCTGGCGCGGGCTCGATTGGGTGATGGATGACGCAAAGGTGCCGCTCGATTGCAGCGCCTATCCTGAGCTCGGGCTGACGCTGATGCGTGTGTTCGACTCCCAAATTGCCGGGGGCAAGCGCTACGACAACGCCGCGCTTGGGCGCCGCAAGGCCAACGCGACCTTCCATAATTCTCATGCGACCGATCAGTTCACTTCCATCGCCCTAGCGCTCGATCTGACCCCGCTCGTCGCGGACGAGAATCTGTCCGTGCGCGACTTCACGCTCGCCCACATCGAGCTGTTGCGCGCGGACGTCGCCGCCCGGCTCGAACGGCTCGGCTGACTATGCAACGCGGCGAGGGCGCCGCGTCTCCATGCTCGCAAGCGTCAGCCCATGCGACAGATCAGCAGTTCACGCTCGTAGACCATTTCTTTCGGCAAGTGATCATGGAGGTCGAGGAAGAGCTCCTCGTGGCCGATCACCTCAGCCCGCCACGCGGCGCGGTCGAAAGCCTGCAATTGCTCGAATTGCGCGCGCGGAAAATCCAAGTCGGCCCAGTCGATGTCCTCGTAGTGCGGCATCCAACCGATGGGCGTCTCGCAGCTGAGTGCCCGGCCGCGGGCGCGGTCAACGATCCATTTCAGCACGCGCATATTTTCGCCGAAACCGGGCCAGAGAAACTTGCCGTCGGCATCCTTGCGGAACCAGTTCACGTGGAAAATGCGCGGGGTCTCGCTGAGTTTTTTCTGCATCGAGATCCAGTGGCGGAAATAGTCGCCCATATGGTAGCCGCAGAAAGGCAGCATCGCCATCGGATCGCGGCGCACCTTGCCGATCGTGCCCGCGGCGGCTGCAGTCATCTCCGAGCCCATCGTTGCGCCGGTGTAGACACCTGAACTCCAGTTAAACGCCTGATAGACGAGCGGCATCGTCGTCGCGCGGCGCCCACCGAAGATGAACGCGCTGATCGGCACGCCCTCGGGGTCTTCCCACGCCGGATCGATTGTCGGGCACTGCGAGGCGGGCGCGGTGAAGCGGGCGTTTGGGTGTGCCGCCTTCGCCCCGGTCTGGAGCGCGATCTCGGGCGTCCAGCGTTTGCCCTGCCAGTCGAGGCATTCGGCGGGCTCGCCCGTCAGGCCTTCCCACCAGACGCCACCATCGGGTGTGAGTGCGACGTTGGTGAAGATAGTGTTCTTCGAGAGCGCGGCCATCGCGTTCGGGTTGGTTTTCTGCGAGGTGCCGGGCGCCACGCCGAAGAAGCCCGCCTCGGGATTGATCGCGCGGAGCCGGCCGTTGGCGTCGGGTTTGATCCACGCGATGTCGTCGCCGACCGTCCAGACTCTCCAGCCCTTCCGCTTGAAATGTGCCGGCGGGATGAGCATCGCCAGATTCGTCTTGCCGCAGGCGCTGGGAAACGCGGCGGCCACATAGGTCTTTTCGCCGTGCGGATCCTCGAGGCCGAGGATGAGCATGTGCTCGGCCATCCAGCCCTCGTCACGCGCTATGTTCGACGCAATGCGCAGGGCGAAGCACTTCTTGCCGAGCAGCGCGTTGCCGCCGTAGCCGGAGCCGTAGCTCCAGATTTCGCGCGTCTCGGGAAAGTGGACGATGTATTTCTCCTTGTTGCAGGGCCACGCCACGTCCTTGTGACCGGGCGCAAGCGGCGCGCCGACCGAGTGCAGGCAGGGCACGACGCGTTTCTCCCCCTTGTCGATCTCGACGTAAACCGGCAGGCCGATGCGCGCCATGATGCGCATGTTGGCGACGACGTAGGGCGAGTCGGTGAGCTCCACGCCAATCTGCGCCATCGGCGAACCGATCGGCCCCATGCTGAACGGCAGCACATACATCGTGCGACCGTGCATGGCGCCGGCGAACAGGCTCTTCAGCTTCTTGCGCATCTCGAACGGCGGCACCCAGTTATTGGTCGGCCCCGCCGCCTCCTTGGAGAGCGAACAGATGAATGTGCGGTCCTCGACGCGGGCAACGTCGCTCGCATCGGAGCGCGCGTAGTAACACCCGGGCCAGTGCTTTTCGTTGAGCTTGATGAACGTGCCGCTCGCGACCATCTGCGCGCAGAGGGTGTCGTATTCCTCCTGGGAACCATCGACCCAGTGGATAGCGGCGGGTTTGGTGAGGTCCGCCATTTTTTCAACCCATTTCAGCAGGTTGGGATTGTGGCTGAGCGGCTGGGAAACATCGCGAGTGGTCATGGGAGAATCAGAAGATGATATGCAGGGGCGAGTAAACCGCATTTGCGGCGACGGCGCTGCGTATAACCTGCGATTCTTCACCCAAATCTTGGCAGAAATGCACCCCGATTGCCGTGGCCGCGTTATGAAATCGCCATGTGCCGGCCAACCGCCCAATCTGCATGCATGACCAAACTGTGCATTCTTCTTGGCACGACCTTGGGCAGCTACGCGTTCTGGGCGCTCGGCGACAGCGTGTTCGGGCTCAGTTTCCTGTGGTCCTTCGTGCTGAGCGGCGTCGGCAGCATCTTGGGCGTTTACGCCGGCTGGAAACTCGCGCAAAAACTGAACGGGTAGCTTCGCGTGGCCGCCGTGCTCATTTCGTTGGGGCGGTCTGCTCCAATTGGCAGCGCATCTGGAGCGCCGTGGCTTCCGAAATCGTTTCCCCGCACTCCATCACTTCCCGCAGGACGGCGTGGTTACGACCGGCGACCGCCGCGCCGCTCAACTGCGCATGGGCGATCGTGCGGCCGTCCTGCGTGCGGATCGTCATCAGCAGGCTGCGCAGCTCGGACTGCAGATCGGAGCGCACCGCCTCGGGCATAACCTCATCGAGCGCGGCGGTGAACTTGTCCACAGAGCCGTGCTCACCGGTGAGCAGGTGCATGTTGCGAGAGAACTGCATAGTGGCGTTCGAGCCGATGATGGAATAGGGTTGGCACAGCGCATAGCCATCCTGCGGCGAGAGGAACGACACGATCTCCGGCGGGATTTTCACCCCGAGGGTGGCCGGCAGCCAGCCGCTACCGTCGGTGAAGAGCTGCGAACCCTGCATACTCGTCATGAAGCGCATGAAATCGAGCGTCTCGGCCTTGTGCGGGCTAGCTTTGTTGAGGTGCATGGCCATGGCGGTGACGCCCCCGCCGTCGGCAAAGCGCCCGATGGTGTAGCGGCCAACCACGGGGTCATCCTTCGTCGGCTGGGGGAAACGCAACGCATCGATCGTGAACGACGCTAGGCGCCGCAGGCTGGTGGCGTCCCATGTGCCGGTGAAGATGAATAGCGCGTCGCCGTGCATGAACTCCCGCGTGGCTTCGTCGCGGCTGAGTTGCTGGAAACCCGGCTTCATGTGGCGACCGATTTCGCGCATCAGCTCGAAGCCCGCCTTCACCTCAGGCCGGCGGAAATTCCACCGGCCCTCCAGATAGGCCGCGAGGATTTGGCGGTTGGCAAGAAACAGACTGCCGGGATCGTCGAGCGTGAAGTTCAGGCCCATTGTCACACCCATGAGCAAGTATTCCTGCAGCCACTCGTTGTTGTCCTTCGCGCCCGCCAGCGCCATGACCGGCTGCCGGCCGGAGCGAAGGTTGTAGGCGTCGAGCTGTCCAAAGATCCGGCGCATGTCGTCAAACGTCTGCGGGATTCGCGTAGAGCCGGTGACCTCGCGCAGCAGCTCACGGTTACAGAACAGCCGCACCGACACCTCGCAGAGCGTCACGCCGAAAATCTCGCCCGGGTCTGGCGAGTCGGTGCGCTGGCCCCCGAGGCCGTCCTTGAATGTCTGCTGCCAGGGCACGCCCTCGAGCGGCGTGCCACCGTTGTAGGGATTCGGCAGGGCGAGCGCCGCGGTTATGGGCTCGAAGTAGCGCGCCGGCACGTCGCGCACGCCCTCGATCCACGGCCCCCACTCGATGATGTCGGCGCCGGTGCCGCCGGCGAGGTTCGAGCGCAGCCACTGCTTGTAAACGATGCCGGGGATCAGCTGCTGCTCCACCTTCACGCGCGGGTGCAGCGCCTCGTAGCGCCTGATGATTGCATCGATCCCATCGGGCGGGCCTGCCTCGATCTGCCAGTGGGCGATCCGGATCGTGACGGGCCGCTCGCGGATCAGCGGCGAAGACCGCGTCCACACCCAATAAACCGCCGTCAGGTAGCAGAGCAGAAAGAAGCCCAGGCCGATTTTCTCGCGTCTGCCGAAGTTCATGGCCGGGCTCCTTTCGCTGCGGCGGCGCGCTCGTCCAGCATTTGCAACCGCACCCGCACCGTGAAACACCGGCCGCTGGTCGGATATTCACGCAGGTAGCGTTCATAATACTGGCGCGCCTGGGCATCCTGGCCGTCGCGGAACGACAGCTCGGCGATCTGCGCGATCAGATCCTCGCTCGCCTGCCCGGCCACTCCGCCGATCCGGTCCGCCGCGAGCAGATGCTCCAGCACGCCGGCCAGTGGCTGTTTCCAGAACACACCCGCGAGCCCAAGCTGGAGGTGCAGGTCGCGTTGTAGGCTCTTTTCCGTGATGCGCGCGAGCAGCGCCTCGGTCACGGCGAGGCGAGCCGCCGGGCCCGACGGCTCGGGTAACGCGTAGAGTTGCAGCAGACCGAGTTTCACGAGGCCGAGCTGCGCCCAGTGGCTCTGCGGCAGCCGGGCGGCAAGCGCGCGCAACAGCTCCGCCGCCTTCGGAAAATCCGGCTGCGCGAAATGCATCTGGTAAAGGCGTGTCTGCAGGTAGGTGGCCTGCGCCGCCAGCTCATCCGTGCCGCCCGCCACCGCCACCAGCAGCGCCTCGGCCTCGCGCAGTCCGGTGTCCGTCACCGGCTGGTCATCGAGCATCGCGGCGGCGCGAGCTAGTTGCGCCCCCCGGTCGTTCTGATCCGCCAAACGGTCAAGCTGGACCAGTGCCAAGTGCGAGCGGCTTTCGGCAATGTCCTGCCAGACGCTCGTCAGACCGGGCTCCGCGGCCGCGGCCGGCAGCAGCAGCAGCCACCAGGCGGCAGTCCGGCAAAACGGGGGCGGGAAGGAAAAAAGCACCGCGCCATGGTGGAAGCCCGCGCCGCGGCGACAAGTGTTACCTGTCGCCAAAATCACATTTTCTACGAAAATTCAGCGGGTGTGCTCAGGGCTTCGCGAGCGTGCGCAACTGGCACTCAACGTGGAGCGCCAGCCCCTCGCTCTGGTTCTGCGCCGATTCCAGCCGCTCGCGGCGCAGGCGCACCGCCGGATCCTGCGGCGCCGCGCGGACGAGTTCGCCGATCGCCGCGATGCGCACGTCGCGCGGCGCGAGGGTCAGGCGTTGGTTGCGCTCCTCGGCGCGCAGGTCGGCCGTGATCGCCGCCGGCATCGCCGCGTCGAGCGCCGTCGTGAAGTTTTCCACGCTCCCTCGCGGGCCGGTCAGCCGGTAAAACTCGCGCCAGAACAGCCGGCTCGACTCAGTCCCAAGCGTGCTGTAGCTTCCGCTCGCCACATAGCCGTCCACCGGCGAGAGGTCCGACGCCAGCTCGGGCGGCACAGGCACGTGGCGGATGCTCGAGATCCAGCCGCTGTGTGCCATGAACGTACGCCCGCCCTCGTAGCTGGTAAGAAACCGCAGGAAATCGACCGCCTCCGTGTGGTGCGGGCTCGCGCGGTTGAGGTAGAATTCGAAACCGGTCGAGTTGTCGCCGTCCACGAAATGCCCCATGAGGTAGGGCCCGATCAGAGGGTCGTCGCGCGTCGGCTGCGGCAGGCGGAACGCCCCCACCGGGAACGGCGCCAGCCGCCGAAGGCTGGTGGAGTCGAACGTGCCAGTGAAAATGAACAGCGCCTCGTCACGCATGAACTGCTGCACCGCGTCGTCGCGCCCGAGCTGAAGATAACCGGGCTTCATATGCGCGTAGAGCTGCGCCAGCACGCCGAGCGCGCCCCGGATTTCCGGCCGGCTCCACTGCCAGCGGTTCTCCAGATAGGCGGCCTCCAACTGCCGGCTGTCCATCGCGAGCATCCCGTCGCGGTCCATCGCGAACGTCAGCTTCGTCAGCATGCCGGCGAGGTAGATTTCGGAAAAGAACATCGTGTTGTCGCGCGCGCCCGCCAGCGGCATGAGCTCGCGGCCCCGGTTCCGCCCGTAGGCGCGCACGCGTTCGCACAGCTTGAAAAACTCCGGCAGCGTCGCCGGCACGCGCTCGGCGCCCGTGATTTCGCGGAGGAGTTTCAGGTTGCCGAACAGCCGCTGCGAGCCGCGCGACATCGTCACGCAGTAATACTGGCCCGGCTCGGGCGAGTTCACTCGCTGCTCCAGCAGCTCGTCCTCGAAGGTCTTCAGCCACGGGACGCCCTGGAGCGGCGTGCCGCGGTTGTAGGGATTCGGCTCCATCAACCAGTCCGTCACCGGCTCGAAATACCGCAGCGGCACGTCGCGCACGTTCTCGAGCCAGATGCCATATTCGATGAGATCCGGCGCAGTGCCGCCGGCGAGCGTCGTGCGCAGCCACTGGCGGTAAACCGCACCCGGCACCAGCATCTGCTCCACCCGCACGTCCGGATGCAGCGCCTCGTAACGTTTGATCACGGCGTCGATCCCGTCGGGCGGCCCCTTCTCGATCTGCCAGTGCGCGAGCCGGATCGTGACCTTGCGGCCCGGCAGCACCGGCGCGCCATGCGTGAGCACCCACGCCACGCAGACGACGTAGCCCAGCCCGAGCAGCCACAGCCCGAGCGGCAGCACACGCACGCGCCGGTTCATGGGCCGCCTCCCTGCCCCGCCGCGTGCTCCCGCTCGGCGATCCGCGCGAGCTTTTGCTCGACATTGAAGCTACGGTTGTTCGTCGGAAAATCGCGCAGGAACCGTTGAAAATACACCTTCGCATCCGCCGGCCGCCCGGCGCGCAGCGACAGCTCGCCGAGCTGGGAAACCAGATCCTCCGCCACCAACCCGACGAGTCCGCCCACGCGGTCCACCGCCTTCAGGTAAACCAGCGTCTCCTCGACCGGCCGCTCGTAAAGCACCGCCGCACGCCCAAGCTGCAGGTTCAGGTCGCGCTGCAAGGCCGGCTCGGCGATCGCCGGCAGCAGCGCCTCCACCGCCCGCAACCGCGCCACGGGCTCCGCCGGCTCGGGCAGAGCGAAAAGCGTGAGCAGGCCGAGCTTCATCAGCCCGAGCCGCGCCCAGTGGTTCTGCGGCTGCCGCCGCGCCAGCTCGCGGTAGAGTTCGGCTGCGCGCGTGTAATCCGTTTTTTGGAAATGCACCTGATACAGGCGCGCCCGCAGATAACCCGCCAGCGCCGCCACCTCGTCGTCGCCCTGCGCCACGACCACAAGATCGGCCTCGGCCGAACGCAACATCTCCTCGGTGACCGGCTGGTGCGCCATTTGCACCACCGCCGTGGCGAGCAAACGCGCGCGACTCCCATCGGGAGGCAATGAGGCGAGCATCGCCTGCGCGGTCGTGTTCTGGCTGTCCGCCAGATTCTTCCAAACCTGCGTCAGATCCGGCTCATGCGCCCAAACTGTCCTCACCAGCCACAGCCAGCCGGCCAGCAGCAGAAAAGCGGATCGCGGGAGTGGGGTCGAAGCACCGAACACGCGGGCATGCTGGAAAATTTTTCCCTTGCCACAAGCTCGACGTGCACCACCGGCAAACATATCGCCACGAAATCCGCGCTTACAGGTAGTAAGCGTCTCGCAATCTTCAGCGACCATGGCTGGTCGCCAGTCCGCGTTTCATCTCCGCGACACGATCGACTTATCCACCTCCGCCAAGCCGTATCTCCGCCTCTCCACAGGGCTACATCGCGCGCGCTGCGCTTTCGTCGGTCCCCCACAACGCTCCGACCTCCGCAAATTTCTTCTAGCTGGCTCAGGCGACCTGTGGCGCGCCCGACACGCCATCGCTCCTCGCACTGCATTCGCTCTACGTCATAAGTGTAAGCCTCGGTTCGGTATTTTTCGGCGCGATGACCTACATCGACAACGGCCCAAACTTCAGGGTGAAATCCATCGCGCATGACGCTGGTGCGCTCTACCCGAAGTTTTTGGCTATATCTTCAAAACAGCCTGCCCGTCTATCTGCCTAAACTAGCGCAGAGCGGCTAGGCTGCTCTTCCGACAGGCAAACATTGCACCAATAATGCCCCGGTCAGGCGGAGCGGGCGAAATAGGCCGACAGGTCGAGTTGCCGGTGTTTCAGCACGGATTCGAGGAGGACGCGGCTGGGGAGTATCACGACGCCGGCCCCGAGGTGCCGCGCCAGGTCGAGATCGGGGTTGGCCAGCTCGGCGTAGATGGTCGCGCGCGGGTTGAGCTGGCGGATGCGGGAGACCGTGTGGAGCGTTTTCAGGTCCGGGTCCACGAAACGCACATTGGCAAAGACGAAGATCAAAGCGGCGTCAGCGACGCTGGCCTGCCGGAGGAAAGTGGGGCTGATGGGCACGCCGCGGACGAAATAATGTTCCGGGTAGGGCTGCACCTGCACGAGGTCGGTCACGATTACCACGCTGCGCCGCGCCAGTTCGGGATAGTGCGGCAGGATCTGGATGAGCTCGTCGGCAAAGGCGGTGTATTCGCAGATGATGATGTGGTCGCGGGCGTTGACTTGCGCAGTGCCGAGCCGCTTTTGGTTGGTCATGCCGTGCAGCGAATCAGCCGTGATGGCAATGAAGTTGGTGTAGCTGTAAATGCCGACGATGATGGTGACCACGCCGGCGAGCCGGCCCGCAGTGGTGATCGGGGCGATGTCGCCGTAACCGACGGTCGTGGAGCTGACGAACCACCACCAGAGCACATCGCCAAAGCCGACGATGTGCGGGTTGCGGCCGTGTTCACTGACCCAGAAAAGCCAAGTCGTGCCAATACCCGTCGCGAACAGCAAAAGGGCGATAAAACGAAGCTGACGGGCCATGCGCTGGGACTTAGGCAAACGAGACGGGACACGGCAAGAGCATCCCGCGCGGTCAAGCCGGGTGGACACGCCGCTGGCAATGGCGGTCGCTCAGATCGCGAAATCCGCACCGTGTCCGTAGTGCTCGATCATGTAATCCATGTCCTTGTCGCCGCGTCCGCTGAGGTTGACGAGCACGGTGCGGGGCAGCGTTGGATTTTCCCGGGCCAGGCGCATCGCGTAGGCGACGGCGTGGGCGCTCTCCAGCGCGGGGATGATGCCCTCGTTGCGGCTGAGGACGTAAAACGCCTCCACGGCGTCCTTGTCCGTGGCGGTGACGTAGCGGACGCGTCCGATGTCTTTGAGATGACAGTGCTCGGGGCCGACGCCGGGATAATCGAGTCCGCTCGCGATCGAGTGCACTGGCGAAGGTTCGCCTTTTTCATCCTGCAACAGGTAGCAGCGGAAACCGTGGATGACTCCCGCGCGCCCGTAGGTCATGGTCGCCGAGTGCTCGCCGACGCCTGTGCCCTTGCCGAGCGGTTCGACGCCGTGCAGCTCAACCGGATCGTCGATAAAACCGGAGAAAATACCCATGGCGTTGCTGCCGCCGCCGACGCAGGCGGTCACGATGTCGGGCAGGTTGCCGGTCATCTCGGTGAACTGTTCGCGGGCCTCGAGGCCAACCACTTGCTGAAAATCGCGCACCATCATCGGGAACGGATGCGGGCCGACGACGGAGCCGATGCAGTAAATCTGGGTCACCGGGTCCTGCATGTAGGCGACGAGCGCCGCGTCGACCGCCTCCTTGAGGGTGCGCAGTCCGTGCGTGGCCGGGATCACGCGCGCGCCGAGGATCTTCATGCGGGAGACGTTCGGCGCCTGTTTGGCTATATCGACCTCCCCCATGTAGATGTCGCACTCGAGGCCGAAATACGCGGCGGCGGTGGCGAGCGCCACGCCATGCTGGCCGGCGCCGGTTTCGGCGATGAGCTTTTTCTTGCCCATGAAACGGGCCAGCAGGCCCTCGCCCATGCAGTGGTTGAGCTTGTGGGCGCCGGTGTGGTTGAGGTCCTCGCGCTTCAGGTAAATCTGTGTGCGACCGAGCTTTTTCGACAGGCGGGCGGCGTGATAAACCGGGGTCGGGCGCCCCTGAAAGTGACGGCGGATGCGGCGCAGCTCTTCGATGAAATCGTGCGAGCGTGAAACCACCTCGTAGGCCTGCCGCACCTCAGCTAGCGGTCCCTCCAGCTCGGGTGGCACGAAGATGCCTCCGTAGTTTCCAAAGAAACCGGCGGAATTGGGGGATGCGCGAAAAGACTTCGGGGTGATGGCGGGGCTCATGCGATGGGGCTCGGGTTTAGTATTTCAAACGTCAGTGGCAAGGAATACGCACAGCGACGTCGTGAGAGACGGCCTGTTCGTTTTGGAAAAATTTCGGTAAAATCGTCGGCCGTAGTGTTATCAACTCGCGGATTCGCGAGGGCGGCGCATTTTCCCCATCGGCAGCCTGGCCTGCAACGAATCTCTCCGCATGGCGCGAAAAATCAGCTTCATCAATTACAAGGGCGGCGTCGGCAAGACCTCCCTGATCGTCAACACCGCGGCGGCCCTCGCCAAACTCGGCCACCGCGTCCTGCTTTGCGATTTCGACACGCAGTCGAACACGAGCATCTGGCTCCTGCGGCTCGAACGCTGGAACCAGATCAACGCCACCGGTGAAGGTTCCGTCTATTCTCTCTTCGACCCCGGCCGCGCCCAGTTGCGCGACCTCGTCGTGAAAGACGTCGTCGAGGGCAAGGCCGGCGAAAAACTCCTGCCCGGCCTGGATCTCGTGCCGACGACCTTCAACCTCGTCGATCTGGAAAACGAATTCACCGGCGATCCGAAGCGCCCCCACTACCTCGTGTTCCAGGAACAGCTCGCCGCCATCGAGGCCGGCTACGACTTCATCCTGTTCGATTGCCCGCCCAACATTCTGCGTGCGTCGCAGTGCGGGATATTCTCCTCCAACGAGATCTATGTGCCGGTCAATCCCGACGCGCTGAGTCTCATCGGTTTCACGCTGCTCGTCGAAAAACTCGGTAAATTTCACCAGCTCTCCGCGAGTTTCCGCCGGGCTGCGATGGGCGCGCCTGCGCAGGTGCAGGGGCTCGTCTTCAACGCGGTCAAGACCGGAGTCGACATCGAGGTGCCGAAGATGCGGCTCCAACTCCGGCTCAACCAGTTTCGCGCCGCGAAGCGTGCCGCCCCGGCGGCCAAGATTTTGCGCACTCAGGTGCGCGACGCTATGGTCGTGCGCCGCGCAGTCGCGCTTGGCCTGCCCGTCGTACTTGTCGGCAGCGAGGCGACCGACGCCGGACCGGGCGGCGACAATGTGATCAACGACTATCGCAGACTCGCCGCCGAAATCATCCAGCACCTGGTGCCGTGAGCCCGTTCCATGCCGGCGCTAGCACCACAAATTTCCATGAAATCCACCGCCACAGATTGGAATGAACTACGCACCGCATTCTCGACGTCCATCATGATCGATACTGCGCTTAGCAGCCTCGCGCAAAACCTCGACGGCCCCGACTGGCCCCTCGACCACCAGAACGAGACACCCGCCAAATACATCGACCTCGATTTCGCCGAGGTCATCGCACTGTTCCGGCTCAACGGCCAGAAACCGGAGCTCGTCGACCAGCTCGTTGGCATACTCCAGGGGACACTCGCCTTCGACCGCCCCTTCGGCGAGATGGTCACCCAGGCCGAGGCCACGGCAGCGCGAGAGAACCCGCTGCTCAAGAATCTCGCCCGACTCGGCATCCCGGAAAACTTTCCCGTCACCCTTACTGCTCTGGAAGCCGGCACTTTGGAATTCTGCCGGCTGGAAAAGCTCTCCACGCTCGGCGAGTTTGCCGTTTTCGTCCAGGGCATGGCGCAAAGCGTGATCGTCGGCGGCGATTTCAAAAAACTGCTCAACGCGCTTTCTCAGGTAGACGAAGCGGCCCTCGCCGAGGTGCTGCCATTCCGGCGCGGCGCGAAGGACCTGCACCTCGCGGAGGCGCTGGCCCAGGCGACGCGCTATGCCGACGCCGACGCCCGCGCCGAAGCCGCAGCGAACTGGTTTTGGAAGGAATTCGCCGCCATCAAGCAAGACGTGGCCGCCGGCGGGGCGCTAGCGCGGCATTTTGCCGTGATCGGTGAGGCCGAGACGGAAAAACGCGCCGCGCAACTGCTGCAACCGTATCTGCATCTGCCGACCGGCCGCCGCGTCGCGGTGGCAGTGAAGAAAGTGGGCCTCATCGGATGGCTGTTCGGAAAAACCCGCGCGACGGCGCGCCAGCCCAACCATGTTTGAGACGCTCCAGACCGGCTCGCCCGCCGCCCGGCCTTACACCGGCTGGACCGCGCCGACCCTTTCGCTCCCGCGCCGGCACGCGCCGACCCGCTCGCCGTTCGAGGTCACCGCGGCCTCGGCGGCCGCACGGGAATCCATCCGAGCGATCGTCTCGGCCACTCGCGCGCCGTTTCCCGACAGTGCGGCGATGGCTTCGCGGTCTGCCGAGTTTGAGCGTTCGCTCTACCATCTCGAGCTGACCCTCGCCGAGCGCGAGCGCGTCATCATCGAGACGGGGGCTCGGCTCGCCGACCGGCAGCGCGATCTCGCCGAGACCGAGGCACTGCTGCGCGCTCACGAAAAACTCATCGCCGCCTCCCGTCGCGCGGACCGCGTGCCAGTGGCCCTTTCGCCCGAGGAGAAAACCGCCCTTGAGCAGCTCCGCGCCGAGTTGGAGCGCCAGGAAGCCGCTCTCAAGGAGGCGAAGCAGGCACAGCGCGAGCGAGAGCAGTTTCTCGACGAGAGCGAGGCAAAACTATTCGAAAAAGTGCAGGCCCAGCAGGAGAAGGAAATTGAGTTGGAACAGCGGGAAGAAGACCTGCGCGCCCGGGGGCGCCGTTTCCGCGAACGCGAGGCCGCGGCTGACCCTCAAGCCGCCGTGCTCAAGGCCGAAGACGCGACCGCGAGAAAATTCGACGAGCTGAGGGAATAGGCGGTCGGTTCAACTCGGAGCGGAATGGTGGCGAGTGGCGCCGGCACGACCGCGCCGTTTCCGCGTCTGACTAGCGACGCCGAGGCGGGGATCGCGGTGGCAGACGAGGGCGACGAGGCGTTCGGCGGTCTTCTCAAAACTGTCGGCGGTCTCGGACAGGTAGAGCCATTTCGGCAGGATCGGGTGCGGGGCGAGATCGGAAAATTCGGCGAGCAGCGCGGAATGATGGGCGCGGTCGGTGCAGGCGAGAACGCCGCGCCAGGGTTCTTCTTTGGCGGTGAAGTAGAGCTGCAGTTTGTCGTCGAGGTAAGCCGCCTTGCCGCCGAACATCGGGCGGAGCACGAACGCCGGGTCCGCCTCGAGAGGCTCCCAGAGCCACGCGTAGGGGTGGATGGGCTTGAACCGGATTTGCGGAAGCTCGTGCATGAACGGTAGCCGTCGGGGCGCAGTGGGCGGCCTCGCCCGGAGGCGCGTCACCAGTATTCCTCGATGTGGATCGAACCGAGCTGCTTGCCGTGGTCAGGCACGAAGCCACGCGGGGCGAGCAGGTCCTTGACCTGCGTGATCATGTCGGGGTTGCCACAGAGGAACACGTCGGTGCGGGCGGGATCGAGTGCGACGCCAGAGGCGGTTTCGATGACAGATTGGGCGATAAGGTTCTGGATGCGACCGGTGTGGCCGCGAAAATGAGGATCTTCTGCCGGCCGGGTAATCGACGGGAGGTAGGTGAAATTCGGGCGGATGCGGGCAAGGCTTTCCAACTCGGCGCGGTAACCAAGATCCCAACTGCAACGAGCGCCGTGCAGCACAACGAATTTTCGCTCAGTGTCGTGGATGAGCATGGTGCGGAGCATCGAGATATAGGGGGCCAGCCCGGTGCCGGTGGCGATGAGGAGCACCGCCTTGCCAGGCGGGGCTTTGTCGAGGGTGAACACGCCGCTAGCCTTGGGCTGGAGGAAGAGACGGCTGCCATGGCGCAGTGCGAAGAGGCGCGGCGTGAATTCGCCGCTGTTGACGAGCGTGACGAAAAATTCGAGGTGGCGGCGCTCGACGCTGGACGAGGCGATGCTATAGGCGCGGCGGATCAGTTTGGCCGGGTCAGGCGTGGCTTCTTCGGACTCAGCCTCGGGCAGGCGTGGCTCGCCACCGAGCAGACCGAGCACGGCGAACTGGCCCGGCTTGAAGGCGAACAGTTCGCCATCAGGCTGGACGCGAAAGACGATCAACTGGGGGTTGATGTCCTCGCGGTTGATCAGGGTGGCGTTGTAGGGGACGGAAGCCGGAGTGCTCATGCGGAATCGGTGTGGCGGAAAAGGCAGGGCGTTGGGTGGGCCACACAGAATGCGGTTGGGGGCGACAGTCAACTGGTGGTATCTGACGAATCCCACTTCGAAGTAGATATCCGTAAGGTCAACGTGTCGACGGGCGCGGGCTTCATCGTTCGCCTGTCCGGCGAGATCATGACCATGCCCGGCCTCCAGAAAGTCCCAGCCGCCGAAGTCATCGACCTCGACGCTGCCAGCCACATCGTAGGATTGCGCTAGGCCTGAGTGCGTGGCCACGCTCTTGCCTGCTGCACAAGTGTGGCTACGAATAGCTAACACGCCGCGCCTTTGACTTCGCGGCAGGGGTCCGTCACAAGGGGGCATTCCATGGCCGACTTTCTGACCACGCTCGAAGCGCAGCCGCTCCTCACCGATGGCGCGATGGGCTCGTATTTGTTCAAACTCACGGGGCGGCTTTCGGAGACCAATCACGTTTACGAGGAGTTCAACGTCGGGCAGCCCGACGCGATCCGCAACGTCCACCTCGCCTATCTCGCAGCCGGCGCGCGCTGCCTCAAAACCAACACCTTTGGCGCCAACCGCGCGCAGTTGCGGCAGTTTGGTTTGGAAAACCTCGCCTCTGCACTGAACCGCGAGGGCGTGAAGCTCGCGCGCGAGGCCATCGCGAAATTCCAGGCGCAGCAGCGCGAGTCCGGGCCGTTCTTCGTGCTGGCCTCGGTCGGCCCCACCGCGGCGACGCTCACGACTGCGGATGAGGTGGCGGACTGCTACCACGCCCAGCTCGAGGCGATCGCGGCGGGCGGCGCGGACGCGTTGCTGTTGGAAACGTTTCACTCGCTGACGCAGCTTGAGCTACTCATCGGCCTCATCCGGACGATTCCCGGGCTGCCGCCCGTGATTGCGGAGGTGACGTTGCGCGCCGGCGGCGATGGCCAGAGCCTCGAGCCCGACCCGGTGGCGTTCGTCGGTCGCATGGCCGCGCTCGGCGTGCCGGTGGCCGGCGTGAATTGCTGCGCGCCGTGGGACGCCAGCGCGTTTGTCGATGCCGTGCGCGACACCGCGCCAGTCTGCTCCGGCGCGCTGCTCCTCTCCGTGATGCCCAACGCCGGCGGTTTCCAGCGCATCGGCAGCCGGCTGATGACGACCGTCAACCCCGAGGCCGCGGGCAAGCTCGCGCGCAGCCTCGCCGACCGCGGCGTGCGGTTGCTCGGCGGCTGCTGCGAGATGCACCCGCCGCACATCGGGGAGATGCACAATTACCTGCAATCGCGCGGCGGCGCCCGGCTCGTCACTACCGCGCCGGTGCCGGCCAGCGCGCGCCCGCCCATCGGCGACGCGGAGAAACGCCGCAACGGCCCGCTCTCGCGCAAGCTCAAGGACGGTGAGTTCGTCGTCAGCATCGAGGCGCTGCCGCCGCGCGGCACCGACGCCAAGGTCATCCAGCGCAAGATCGACTTCATCAGCGAGCTCGCGGCGAGCGGACTCGTCGATGCGGTGGATTTCACAGACGGCTCGCGTGGTATCCCGCTGATTCCGCCGGGCGATTTCATTCACTTGGTGCGCGAGCGCCTTGGTTGGACCGCCGCAACAGGTGATGCGATGGAGCTGATCCCGCATTTCACCGGCCGCGACCTCAACGTGATGGGCATCCAGGGCCGGCTCGTCGGCCACCACGCCAACCGCATCCACAACGTGCTCTTCGTCACCGGCGACCCGCCGAAAATGTCTCCGACCTACCCGAACTCGACGGCGGTGTTCGACCTCGACTCGGTGGCGATGATCCGTCTGACGCACTCGTGCCTCAACGCCGGCGTGGATTTCGGCGGCGTGCCGCTCGGCAAGCAGGCCGACCCGCGCACACATTTCACGATCGGCAGCGGCGTGGAGCTGGAGGCGCACGACCTGCAACGCGAGCTCGCCCGCCTGCGGCAGAAGATCGACGCGGGCGCGGACTACATCATGACGCAGCCGGCGTTTCGCCCCGAGCCGCTCGCTGCACTGGAGCCGTTTCGCAGCAAGGTGCGCTGTCTGATCGGTGTGATGGTGCTGACAAGTTTCGAGCACGCACAGCGCATGGCGCAGGTGCCCGGCGTAGTGGTGCCGGATGCGACGCTGGCGAAATTTGCCGCGCTGCCGCAGGTCGCCGATCAGACGAAATTAGGACAGGAACTCGCTGCTGAGCAGATCCGCGGTCTCATGCGAGAAGGCTGGGCGGGAGTTTATTTGATGTCCACCGCGCTCGGCGCAGGAACGGTCGAGGTGCTGCGCGCGGGACTGGGTAAATAGCGCTTCACTCAGCGGAAGCGGATCGACTTCGTCTCCTCGACGAGGGCGAGGATGTTTTCGAATGGCACATCGGGCTCGAGGACGTGGGTGGGCGCGATCATCACGCGGGCGCCGTGGTCGCGGTGTAGCGCGGCGATCTCGCGGACGCGCCGGCGGACGTCGTCGGTCGTGCCGAAGGGCATCGTCGTCTGCGTGCCGACCATGCCGCTGAGGCCGAGTTGGCGGGCGTGGCGGCGGGTGAGTTCGGCGGCGTCCATGCACTCGGGCTGCACGGGGTTGAGGATGTCCACGCCGACCTCGATGAGATCCTCGACGATCGGCATGATGTCGCCGTCGGAGTGATAGTGCACCCAGACCTTGCGACCGCCGGAGGCTTCGCGGATGGCGGCGATGACTTTGGCGAGGCGGGGCTTGAGGTGCTGCCGCCACATCGGGACGGAAAGGAGCATGCCGGTCTGCATGCCGACGTCGTCGCCGAGGCCGATGATGTCGATGCCGGCGCGGGCGAATTCGCGGCCGACGTTGCAGGAGCGCTCGGTGAAATAGTCGAGCAGCCAGTCGGCGATGTCGTTGCCCTCGGCGAGGTCCTGGAACAGGTTATCCATGCCGCGGGCATACCAGGAGAGCTCGAAGGTTGTGCACTCCATGCCGGCGAAGGCGACTTTGCCGCGCGTGTGGACCTGCTGCATCTTACGTTGGAGGGCGGCGTAGTGTCTGGAGTCGGCGGTGTCGGGCCAGGGAAGTTTTTCGAGCTGCGCGACGTCGGAGATCACCTCGAGCGGGTGCAGCATGACGCGGAAGTGGTAGGCTTTGCCTGTTGTGCCGGCCGGCGGCGCGACATGCGCGATGCAGAACGGCCCAAGCTCGACGTCGGCGGGAAACTTGTAGCCGAGGTCGGTAAGCGCGGCGTGCCAGCGCTGCGGATCCTCATTGTAGCCGACCCACTCGAAGCCGAAGTCGGTTTCGAAGGCCAATTCCGAGTTGCGCACACCGGTGCGCTCCTCGATGAGGTCGGCGACCGGGGGCGTGACAGGCACGTTGAGTGGCAGCCACTCGGCCCCGGTGCCCGCCATCATCGCGTGGAAATTCTCGCGGGCGTTCATCGCTTGAGGAGCGCAGCCATCGCGGCGATGTGCGCGGGCGTGCTGCCGCAGCAGCCACCGACGATGCGGGCGCCGGCGGCACTGAAACGCGCGGCGGTCGCGGCGAAGTCGGCGGGAGTGGTGGCGTAATGGATTTTGCCGTCGATGAGCTTGGGCGAGCCGGCGTTGGGCTGCACGATGACCGGCATGGCCCCCGCGGCGGTGACGAGTTCGGTGGTGAGTTTTTCGTAATCGGCGAGGGAGAGTTCGGTGCCGCAATTGGCGCCGACGGCATCCGCGCCGGCGTCGATCGCGGCGGCGACGGCTTCGGCGGCGGTGGTGCCCATCATCGTGCGATAGCCGCTGGCCGATTGCTGGAAAGCGTAGGTGGCGAAAATAAATTCCGCCCCGACGGACTTGGCCGCTGCCACGGCCAGCGCGGCCTCGACGGGATCGGACATGGTCTCGATCAAGATGGCGTCGGCGCCGCCTTCAAGGAGCGCGGCGGCCTGCTCGCAAAACGCCATGATGACCTCGTCGTGCTGCGCGTCGCCGAATGGCTCGAGCATGCCGCCGAACGGGCCGACGTCGCCGAGCACCCATGCACGGTCGCCGGCGATGGCACGGGCGAGGCGGGCGGCGGCGACGTTGATTTCGCGGACGCGTGCTCCGGCGCCGTGGCCGGCGAGCACGTAGGACGTGCCGCCAAAGGAATTGGTCGTGAGCAGATCGGCGCCGGCGGCGAGGTAGTTTCGGTGCACCTGTTGCACGCGGTCGGGTTGCTCGACGCACCAGAGTTCGCCGCAGGCGCCGGGCGCGAGGCCCTGGAGCTGCAGCTGCGTGCCGGTGGCGCCGTCGCAGACGAGCGGCCGGCGGGCGAGTTCCTGACGGAGGGCGGTGGTGCGTGGGTTCACGACGAGAGAGAATGGACGGAGTCGAGAAACTCGGTGGCGCGGTCGATGTTGGAAAACGGCGAACAGACCGTGAGCCACAGGCCGGCGGGGCCGAGTTCGCGCAGGACGCCGAGGGCGTCGTTGGCATCCTCCGCGAGAATCTGCACGGCTTTCCCGGCTTCGAGACTGCGGCGATAGACATGCAGCCAGTCCATCGCACGGCCATGGCCGGCGCCATAAACCCACTGGAGGGCGTTTAGGCGTGGCAAGCGCAGCGTGACGTCGAGGTGATGCAGAGCTTGCGGGCCATCGAGGTGAAAGATGGTTCGTTCCAACGGCACCATTTCCAGCTCGATGGTGGGACGGATGAGGTCCTCCCCAATTTCCTTGGAGACGAGGCACCAGAAATCGCAACTCGGCACATAGGCCGTGCCGTCGTGCAAGTAGGAACACCACGTGGTGCTGGGCTGGCCGAACGCAGTCAGACGCTGGTAAAGCCGCCGGTAGCCCTCGATATAGGCCCGAGTCGCGTGCTGCGCCGCGCGCCGCACAAGCTCAGGATCATCCATGATGTCGAGACAGAGATTTTCGGGGCCGCGCAGGCCGGCGAGTATGTCGAAGGTGCCGTGCAAGTCGGGCATAGAAACGTAGAAGCGCCCGGCAAAACGCTCAGCGGCGAGATCGATCATCTCCTCGATTGCCTTCCAGTAGATGTTGGTGAAATTGGGCGGGGTATCGATGAAGCGTTCCCAGTCAGTTATCTCGGGAATGGTATGCTGGCACCAGCTTGTGTTCTCGCCGAAGATGAGTTCGGCACCAAAGAGCGTCGAAGTGAGATCGGGGCCGACGTTAGGCATCCACGTCGGCACACTGTCGCCGAGGCAGGGGTTGTTCTCCAGGCCGACAAGGGCTGACTCGACCTGAAATTCAACGTCGAGCCAACGCTCGCGCAGGGTGGCGTGCGTGGAGCGCGGCATGGGTGGCGAGTTCTTGGACTCGACATAGAGTGTCACCGGAGAACGGTCCAGACGGCCGGCGTTCCACCAGGCTTCGTAGCGCGCGCTGGCGGTGTCGCGGGAAAAATAATAGTTGCGAGGAGACATGAGGGGTCAGTTGCCGGTGCGGTTGAAATCGGCGATGGCGTCGATCATGGCCACGATGTTGGCTGGGGGCGTGCGGGCCTGGATGTTGTGGATGGTGTTGAACACGAATCCGCCGTTGGGCGAAAAGGCCCGCAGGCGCTCGGTGACCTGCGTGCGCACCTCGGCGGGCGTGCCGAAGGGCAGGGTGTGCTGCGTGTCCACGCCGCCGCCCCAGAAGACGATACGGTCGCCGAAATCGGCCTTGAGCTGCACTGGATCCATGCCGGTCGCGGAGCACTGCACGGGGTTGAGGATGTCGAAGCCGACGTCGATGAAACGGTCGATCAGAGGGCGGACGGCGCCACAGGAGTGCTTGAAGGTCTTCCAGGTGGTGTGGTGGTGGACCCAGTCGTTGATCCGACGGTAGTAAGGCGCGAAGAGTTCGTCGAACGTCTCGGGCGAGCAGAACTGCGAGCTTTGCGTGCCGAAATCGGTGCCGCAGACGATGAACACGTCGATGGTGTCGCCGGCGAGGGCGGCGTAGGCGGCTAGGTTTTTCAGCGCGACCTCGCACTGGTAGTCGAAGATCCGGTGGACGAAATCGCGGCGCTCGACGAGGGAGATATACCATTCGCCAACGTCGCGGATGCCTTTCGGGTGCTTGAGGAAGGCCGCGGGCACGAGGGCGATGTCGCCAAAGCCCGTGCCGCCCATCGCGCTGACGATGGCGCGATCCTCGCCGCGCACGCGGGCGAACTCGCACCGCCAGTGGTCGAGGTCGGCGGGGCTGAGAAGTTTAAACTCCTCGCAGTTGTCGGCGACGTCGAGCTGGTCCTCCTCGAACGGTTCCTGGCGCACGATGGCGTCGAAGAAATATCCGCTGGCCGGCATGTGGCCGCTGGGCGCGACGGTTTTGTCGCCCTCAGGGAAAAGATAGACGTCGCCGGAGGATTCTGCACGCGGGTTGAAACCGGCCGGCACGAGCATGACCTGTCCCCAGGGCGCGCGCCACTCGTGCCAGCCCTCGTTGGGAAAACCGAACATCGTGCCGCGGCCGTTGGCCGCGACGCAGTCGGAGCCGAGGAGGCGCGCGAGGTCGTCCTCGATCTCACCGAGCATCTGGTAGGGTTCACACACCTTAACCGGGTGCCGGGGCAGGCCGTAGTGGGCGCGCAGGGCGGCGACGCAGCTCACATGCATGCCCGTGAGCATGGTGCTGCCGAAATCGACGGCCACGGGGCCGGGTTGGTGCGCGAGCGCGCGGCGGACTTTTTCGCGGGAGGTCATGCGGGGAAAACTTTAGGGAGCATGACGCTGGGTCGAGGGGCCGTGCGCGTTCAGCCGCGCAGGCCGAGGAGCTCCTCCTTGAGATTGAGATAATACAGGTAGTCGTCGGGATCGACGTTGGGCGGGCAGCGGTGGTCGCAGAACGGAATGAAGCCGCCGCGCGCCACGTAGGGTACGAGCGAGTGGACGAATTCGCGGATTTCGGTGCGGCCCTTGCCGAGGATCATCTTGTCCACGCCGCCCATGATGCGCAGTTCGGGGCCCCATTTCTCGAGCGACTCGCCGGGGTGGCCGGAACCGTTGACTTCCCAGGGGAACATCGTGTTCACGCCACCCGCGAGGAAATGGGGAATGAGCGGGCGCACATCGCCGTCGCAGTCGATCCACCAGATGTCGATGCCGTGGGCGCGCAGCTTTTTGCTGATGCGCTGGTAGCGCGGCACGACGACGTCGCGGAAAAATCCGACTGAGACGAGCGGGCCGCTCTTGTAACAGATGTCTTCCCAGCCGGCGCCGTAGTCGAATTTCACGTGCGGGAGGACGGCGTCGAGGAAGTCTTCCACGAGCACACAGGAGGTCTCGACGATGTCCTCGACCATCTCGGGATAGTCGTAGCAGGCGTAGGCGAGACCCTCGACGGTGAGCATGTCGCGGGCCTTGCCGATCATCGAGCCGCACCAGGCACCGAGCGGATAGTCGCGGTCGTTGGGATGGTCGCGGAGGATGGCGGCGATGTCGGGCTTACGGTCGAGGTGGTCGCGGTTGAAGCGCTCCTCCTTGACGCGTTTCCAGTCGTCAGGGGTTTTGACCGTGGCCTCGAGGTAATGCGGGATGGTATCGTGGCCGTCGAGCGGCACCTCGGCGATCAGGCCGTCGCCGTTGCGCAGGATGCGGGTGTTGGCGGTGCGGGAGATTTCCTCGTAGGGAAAGGTCGGAAACATCCAATGCGACCAGACGGTGCCGGTGCGGTCGAAGTTGAGGAAAATGTCGGCGTCGTTGTTGTTCGTGATGCCGTGGTCACGAAACATCGGCCAGACCTTGAAGTTGTCGTCCCAGTAGCCGAACTCCATGTTGAAGCAGCGGTCCACGGGCTGATGGTGCAGTTGCCGGTTGAACCGCTCGCGGTCGGTGAGAGTGCCGCGCCATTTGGGGCGGAAGGGTTTGATGGGGGCGGAGGACATGCGGGAGAAGGAGGTCAGTAGTAGCCGTAGCGGTCGATGAAGCCGATGATGGCCTTGTAGGTGTCCCAGCTGACCTGCGGCGGCACTGAGTGGTCTGAGTGATAGGCGTAGCCGCGAGTAGCCATGCCGGCGGCGAACTTGGTGCGGATCTCCTCCTCGATGAGATCGAGGTTGTTCGTCGCCATCTTCATGACGTCGATGTTGCCGAACATCGCGAGGCGCGAGCCGTGGGTCGGGGCGAATTGGCGGATGTCCATGCCGGCCTTGGCCTCGATGGGCTGGAGGCACTCGAAACCGGCCTCGATATAGAGGTCGAGCACACCGCTGACGCGGCCGTCGGTGTGGTAAATGACGTGCATGCCGTGGGCGTGGGCCCAGTCGGCCATGCGTTTGTGCGCCGGCCACACGAGGTCGCGATACATGGCGGGCGAGCACATCGTCGCGTGGTTGTAGGCCATGTCGCCGTAAATCCACAGGCCATCAGGCTTCGCGCCCTCGGCGAGCACCCCTTCAAAGGAGCGGAGCACGATGTCGGTGTGCACGCTGACGATATCGCGAATCCACTCCGGATCCTCGATCATCGCCATGAGGCAGGCCTCGTCGCCGATGAGCCGGCGCAGCGCCTCGAAGCCCTCGACGCCGCTGAGATGCGTCCAGCGGCCGAGTTGGCGGCCTTCGTGAAAGCGCAGCACAGCGGCATGCGTGTCGATCTGGTTGGGCGCGGCGAGCATCGCCGGCCGGTAGATTTTGTCCCATGCCTCGCGGGTGTCACAACCGAAGCTGATGTGCTCCGGCGTGCCCGAACGGCCTTTCCAGAAGCGCGCCACGCCGCCCCAGGCGTCGCGGATGGTTTCGGTCTCGGCATCCTGGGCCAGCACCTCGCGCTGATTGGGGAAAGCCGATGGCCAGGACCAGCAGAGACCCTGAAAATCGGTCTCGAGCAGCCGCAGCGCGTCGTTATGGTCCCATTGCAGACCCTCGCGCTGCCACCGGGTGATGGTCTCGGGCCAATAGGTGTCGCACCGCGGCACGCGGTCCTGATCCCGGCGTGCGAACATGCGTTCCACACGTTCGCATCCGGTCATGGTGCAGGTTTTCATGGCCACACCGCCGGTTGAGGCGGCGTTTAAGCTGCGTCGCCTACGAGCTGCTTGGCTACATCGACTGCGCTGCCGGCGTCGGCGGCATAGCCGTCGGCGCCAATGTCATTGGCAAATTCCTGGGTGATGGGTGCGCCGCCGATCATGATCTTGGTCTCGGTGAGGCCGGCGGCCTTGATGATGCGCACGGTTTCCTTCATGGCGGGCATGGTGGTGGTGAGCAGGGCAGAGAGGCCGACGATGTGGGCCTTGTGCTCCTGTGCGGCGGCTAGGTATTTCTCGGGGCTGACGTTGGTGCCGAGGTCGACGACGGCGAAGTTCGCGCCGCGCCACATCATGGAAATGAGGTTCTTGCCGATGTCGTGGAGGTCGCCCTGCACGGTGCCGATGATGGCGGTGTATTTCGGCTTGATGCCGGCCTTGAGGAGCAGCGGCTCAAGGAGCTTGAGCGCCTCTTTCATGGCGCGGGCAGCAACGAGCATCTCCGGGACGAAGATTTCGTTTTTCTTGAAGCGTTCGCCGACGATGGCCATGCCGGGCACGAGGCCCTGTTCGACCACGGCTTGCGGCGAAGTGCCGGCTGCAAGCAATTCTTGGGTGAGCCGCACGGTGTCTACCCGTTTCCCGGCAGCAACCGCGGCAGTGAGATCGTTAAGGAGGGGCATGGCGGACGTTTAGCCCTATCGCCGTGGCAAAGTAAATCGGAACCCGTGCATTATCCCGCGCGAGACATAGTTTTTCCCATTTAATACATGGTGGATAAATTGTCATCGCTCGCCGCCGCCGTTTTACAGGAGTGGACCAGCGTCCGGTGCCTCCGGGCCGCTCCGCGCCATATTAGTCCATATTATTCATGCCATCAGCCACTGCCTGCCATGCGACAGAAAAAATGCCGTCGCGCACCCTCCGCGCCGCGGCGGAAGCTTCCGTCTCATGAACCCGACCCGCCTCGAACTCGAACTTCCGGACGGCCGGCGGGAAATCGCCGTCAACCCGGCCGACACGACTTTGCCGATCTCCGAACTGCTGGCCCGGCGCGGCTTCCCGCTCAATACTCGTTGCGGTGGGCGCGGACTATGCGGCGGTTGCGAAATCACCACGCGCGCCGGCTCACTTGAGCGGATAAGCGATGGATCAGCAATTATTTGCGGAAATGATTCCAAAATAAAATCCTGTCAGGTGCGGCTGGCTGCCGGGTCTGATGTGGCGATTGTGGTGCCGGCGCGCTCGTTGCTCAAGCACGAGCCGGCGGTAGTGTCCGAGTTCCGCATCAACGTGCCTTGGGCGCAAGATCCGCTCGTGCCGGCCGCCCGCTATGGCGCCGCGGTGGATGTCGGGACGACCACGGTGGCGCTGCTGCTGTGCGAGATGGCGACCGGCAAGGTGATCGCCGAGGCCTCGGCTTTCAATGCCCAGATCCGCTTCGGCGAGGACGTGCTGACGCGCATCCAGTTTTGCGTGAAAGGTCCGGAGGCCGTGGCTCAGCTCCAGCGCGCGGTGGCGGTCGAGACAATCCAAGTCCTCCTCGCCGAGGCTTGCGCGGAGGCCCGGCTTGATCTGGCGGAAGTCGGCGCGATGACCGTCGCCGGTAACACTACCATGCAGCACCTGCTGGCCGGCGTGGACCCCACGCCACTCGGTGTGCACCCGTTCACGCCCACGTTTCTGCAGCATCGCGTCTATGCGCCGGGTGCTCTTGGATTGAGCTTTGGTGGACCGGCGGCGGAAGTGCACCTGCTGCCCGGTCCCGCCGCCTACGTGGGAGCCGACCTCGCCGCAGGGCTGGTCGCCACCGGCATGCTCTACGACGAGGGCCCGGTGCTCCTCGTCGATGTCGGCACCAACGGCGAAATCATCGCCAAGGTCGGCGATCGGCTCATCGGCTGCGCCACGGCCGCCGGCCCGGCCTTCGAGGGCGCAGGGCTCACGAGTGGCTCGCGCGGCGTGCGCGGCGCCATCGAGCGCGTGCAACTGCAGTCCGACCCGTTTGCCGCTGAACTCGGCGTGATTGGCGACGTGCCGCACCCGATCGGCTTGTGCGGCTCGGCCTATGTCGATTTTCTCTGGGAAGCGCGCCGCACCGGCATCCTACAGACCAACGGCCGGTTGGCAGACGACTTCATCGCTCGTGCCGGCAACGTGGTCGAGGCCGACGAATACGGCCGACGTCTCCGGCTCCACAGCGGCGGCGCCTCGGGTCCGATCTGGGTTTCCGAGGTGGACGTGGCGCGGCTCCTCCAGGCCAAGGCCGCCATCGCCGCAGGCATCAACACCCTGCTCGAACTCCTGGGCACGGCGCCCGCCGACGTGAAGACGCTCTATCTCGCCGGCGGCTTCGGCCTGCACCTGTCGCTCGAGCACGCGATCGGCTGCGGGCTGCTACCGGGCTTCACGCCCGCGCAGATCAAGGTCGTGGGCAACACCTCGCTCGGCGGTGCGTTTCTCGCCCTCAACGACCGCAGCCTCCTCACCGAGATGCAACGGGCCTGCGCGCACATGGAGTCCATCGAACTCAACCTGCAACCCGGCTTCGAGGACGCCTATATCGACCAACTCATGCTCCCGTGACTTAGCGCGAACGCTTGTAGGCCACTCCCCCGAGCCGACGAACCTGATCAACCTCCTTTTTCACCATGAGCGCTTCATCCCGCGAAATCGTCAAACGCACGTTGGAATTCGCGCACCCTCCGAGGGTGCCGCGCGAACTTTGGGCTCTGCCCATCGCGACGGAACGCTACCCGGAGGAGTTCACGGCGATCCTGCGCGATTTCCCGCCGGACTTCACCGCCATCTCCGGCCACGAACTCGAGGTGGCGCCGACACGCGGCAAACCGCACGAGATTGGCGAGTTCACCGACGAGTGGGGCTGCACGTTCATCAACATCCAGCGCGGCGTCATCGGCGAGGTGAAGGAGCCGCTCATTCAGGATTGGGCGACCGACCGCGCCCGCGTCCATGTGCCGCGCGAATGGCTCACGATCGACCGCGACGCCGTGAACCGCGATTGCGCCGCCACCGAGCGGTTCACGTTTTGCGGCTCGTGCCCGCGGCCGTTCGAGCAGCTCCAGTTTCTCCGCGGCTCCGAAAACACCTACCTCGATCTCGCCGACCCGTCGGCAGAGCTGCGCGCCTTCCTCGCCGAGATGCACGCGTTCTACTGCGAGCTGTTCACCTGCTGGGCGAAAACCGACGTCGATTCGCTGCGTTTCATGGACGACTGGGGCTCGCAGCGCGCGCTCCTGATCGCGCCGGCGCTGTGGCGCGAGATCTTCAAGCCGTTCTACCGCGACTATGCCCAGATCGCCCACAGCCACGGCAAGAAACTCTTCATGCATTCCGACGGGCACATCACCTCCGTCTATCCCGATCTCGTCGAAATCGGCATCGATGCGGTCAACTCCCAGTTGTTTTGCATGGGCGTCGAGAATCTCGCGCCGTTCGCCGGCAAGATCACCTTCTGGGGCGAGATCGACCGCCAGCACCTGCTGCCCGAAGGCACGACGGCCGACATCGATCGCGCCGTCCGCAACGTGCACGCGAACCTCTGGCGCGGCGGCGGCTGCATCGCCCAGTGCGAGTTTGGCCCCGCCGCCCGTCCGGAAAACGTCCGCCAAGTCTTCGCCTCTTGGAACGCAGTGACACCCTGAAGCCATGAACACTACCCCTTCTGCCATCCAGTTGTTACCGCAGGACCGAGAGGTCCTGCGCCCGTTGGCGGAACAGTTCGCCGCCATCGCCGCGCTGCCCGTGCACCGCGAGAAGGCGCGCCTCTGGGGAAAGATGAACGAACTGCGCACCGAGCGCCCGATGGTGTGGATCACGGAACTGCCGTGGCACGAGTTCAGCGAGACGAGAGACGAGCTTAAGCTGCATTGCCGGGCGCCCTGGGCGCGCGGCGTGGAGTTGGAGATGCGCCGCCAGCTTTACCAGTGGCGCCACATGCCAGTGGACATGATTTTCAACGACTACATTCCCTGCCCGATCGCCTGGCAGAGCACGGGCTTCGGCATCCTCCGGCAGGGCGAGCGGCTCGACATCACCGGCGGCGCCGGCATCTCGTCGCAGCACTACGAGCCTCAGATTTCTTCGATGGCGGACCTCCACAAGATCAAGGACCCCATCGTGACCGTCGACCGCGAGGACACGGCGGCGCGTTTTTCCGCGATGACGGCGGCGATCGGCGACATCATCCCGGTCCTCGAACAGGGTCGCGACAATTTCTGGTTCACTCCGTGGGACAACCTCGTGATGTGGTATGGCGTGCAGGAGGCGCTGACCGACCTCATTGAGCAACCCGACGTGATCAACGCCTGCGTCGCCCGCCTCGTCGAGTGCTACCTGAATGAGCTCGACCAGTTCGTCGCGCTGAATCTCCTCGCGCGGAACAACCTCAACTGTCGCGTCGGCTCCGGCGCCTACTGCTACACGAGCGAGCTACCGCGCGCCGGCTTCAACCCCGCGCACCCGACGCCCGAGCACCTCTGGGGCTGCTCCAACGCCCAGATTTTCACCGAGGTCTCGCAGGAGATGCACTGGGAATTCGCCCTGCGGCACGACTTCCCGTGGCTCGCCCGCTGGGGCCTCGTTTACTACGGCTGCTGTGAGGTGCTCGACACCAAGATGGACATCCTACGGCGCGTCCCGAACCTGCGCAAGGTCTCGATGAACTACCGCATCCACATGGAGCGCGGCGCGGCGGCGGTCGGCTCGGACTACGTTTTCAGCTACAAACCCAACCCCGCCTGCTTCGCCACCGACGGGTGGAACCTCGCCAAAGCCCGCGACGAACTCCGCCACATGCTCGACTGCACCAAGGGCGGGCACGTCGAGATCGTGATGAAGGACATCTCCACCATCGCCGGCCAGCCGCAGCGCGTCACAGAATGGGCCGCGATGGCGATGGAACTCGTGGAGGGCCGCGCCTGATCCCCGATGCCTGCCTCCCGCTCAACCGCAGTCTTACGGCTTGTGATCGCGGGCGTAGGCCATCATCGCGCGCAGGTTTTCCGGCGGCGTTCGTGGCGACATCTCGCAGCCCGCGCTCACGACATGGTAGCGCCCGCAAATCTGGTGGCAGCGCCGGCAGGCCTCGTAAACCTGCTCGGGCGTGCCCTGCATCAGGTCAGTGATCGTCGAGACGTTGCCCGCTATCACCTTGTCGGGCCCGAGGCGGTTGCGCACAGTCTGCAAGTCCGCGGGGAAATCGATCTCGTAAATATCCACCGGAAGCTCGCCCATCTTCACCGCGAGCGAGTCGGTGCGGCCGCACATGTGCAGCCGGCGCAGCACGTCGGGAAACTGCCGCTGCAGCGTCTGCAGCACGCGCATTTGCTCGGGCCAGAGAAATTCCTCGTAGAGCGCCGGTCCGATCAGGCTGGCGGCGGCGTCGCTCATGCCCATCGTGTCGGCGCCGGCGGCGATTTGCGCGGGGGCGTAGGCAATCGCCACGTCGGCGCAGAACCGCAGCAGGTCGCGCGCGAACTCCGGGTCGTCGCCGAAATCGAGCATGATGGTGTTCACACCGCGCAGCTCCGCGGCGAGCGCGAGCGGCCCCTCGATCCAGCCGACGATCGACAGGTCGGGGCCGGCCTCGCGGCGCATGATTTCGATGGACTTCACGCGGTCGTGCATGCGGCCGCCGCCGAGCGGGTCGGGGAGCTTGAAGGTTTTCAGGCGCGTCTTGTCGGCGAGCGCCGCGCGCTCCTCGTTGATTGCCGGCCCTTGGTCGGTGAACCAGTCCACGCTGCCCTCGCCGGCGATATCCATCACCTCACGCGCGGGGTCGGAGCAGGTAAGCAGACAGTCGATGCCAAAGTCCTCGGCAAACTTCAGCTGCGCCTCGGCCATCTTCCGGCCATCCTTCGTGTAGTCGATGAAGGGGATGCCCGCGTGCTTCGCGGAAAACATCATCCCCATCGGCTGCGCCGGCAGGTGGTCCACTGTTTCGCCGCGGATGGTGCGGCGCACGCGTTCGATCGAAGTCATCACGCACCTATGTGTGGCACGTCCCACGGAATCAACTCCGCATCGCGGCGTGCCTCTGAAAATTCGCCGCGCCCCCTGCGCATTTATTGCCCATGAATACCATGACCCCCAAGCAACGCATGATTGCCGCCGTCGAGCACCGGCCTACGGACCGGCTCCCAGTGACGACGCACCACGTCATGCCCTACTACCTGAAGAAATATCTGGCGGGCGCGTCCAATGACGAATTTTTCGCCCGCTTCGGGCTCGATCCGGTTTTCTGGCTGCAGGCGCACCGGCCCGATCCTTCGCAGGGCGCCTACGTCGATCCGGCCTATACGCCTGGCTTCCTCGGCGTGGACCGCATCTGCTCGCCGACGTGGCGCATCGCTCAGGAGGAAATTCCCGGCCAGGAATACCAGACCACGCGCTACTACATCGCCACGCCGCACAAGACCCTGACGATGGTCCTGCAGAGCAACGACTACACCGGCTGGGTTTCCGAGCGCCTCATCAAGGAAAAATCCGACATCGACCTCATCGCCGAATTCGCCGTGCAGCCGCTCTGCGACGTCGCCAAGGTCAACCACTGGGTCAACCACTACGGCGAAGGCACGTTCATCCGCAGCTGCGTGAACTGCTTCGACCTCTACGGCCAGCCCGGCTGCTGGCAGGATGCCTGCGTGCTCTTCGGCGTCGAGGAGATGATTTTGGAGACCTTCGACGACCCGGCGTGGGTGCACAAATTCCTCGGCATCCTGCGCGACCGCAAAGTCCGCTTCGTCGACTCGATGAAAGGTGCGCGCTTCGACCTCATCGAACACGGCGGCGGCGACGCGTCTTCCACTGTGATCTCCCCAAAAGTGTTCGACGAGTTCGTCGCGCCCTACGACCGCGACGTGATCGCGCATGCACGAGCCGCCGGCCAATGCGTCGTCTACCACACTTGCGGCGGCATGATGCCGA
The DNA here is from genome assembly GCA_903877135.1 of uncultured Opitutia bacterium. GTDB lineage: Bacteria > Verrucomicrobiota > Verrucomicrobiia > Opitutales > Opitutaceae > CAIRCN01. Next base: position 164,593 of record CAIRCN010000006.1, on the reverse strand, counting down.
TTCTCGAGCGGCTCGTCACGCTCGGCTCGCACGCTCTGGAAACCTTCACGCCCGCCGCGATGGGCGGCGACGTGAACCTGGCCGAAGCCAAGCGCCGCATCGGCGACAAGGTCTGTTTCATCGGCGGCTTCGACCAGAATCGCTTTTTCACCACCAGCACGCCAGAGGAGACGCGCGCCGAGGTGCGCCGCTGTTTCCGCGAAGCCGGCGCGGGCGGCGGCTACATCCTCTGCCCGTCCGACCACTTCTTTGACGCGCGCCCCGACCTGCTCGAGGCGTTCGCCGACGAGGCGAAGCGTTGCACCTACTGAAACTCATCTCACTTCCATTTTCCATGACCCCTCTTGAACGCTTCCATGCCTGCATGAATTACCAGTCCGTTGATCGCGTGCCCAACCACGAGGTCGGCGTCTGGGTCCAGACTAAGGATCGCTGGCGTGACGAGGGTCTGCCGGTCGACGACATGCATTGGGACTGGTTTGTGGGCGACCCCCGCTGGGACATGGATCCACGCGAATATATCGACGTGCGCACCGACATGGTCCCGGCCTACGTGGAGAAAGTGCTCAGCCGCGACGGGGACACCGAGATCATCCTCGGCACCAACGGCGTGGTCTCTAAGGCACTCATCACCGGCATGGCCGGGGGCATGCGCGCCAGCATGAACGAATACATCAGTTTCCCCGTCTCCACGCCGGCGGATTTCCAGGAGCTGAAAAAACGCTTCCGTCCGTCCTCGCCCTGCCGTTACCCGGCGTATTGGGAGCAGTTTCTCCTGCCCGGCTGGGGCCTGCGCCAACACCCGCTCATCCTCGGCCGCAACTGCGCCATCCTCGGCTACTACTGGCGCGCCCGCGAGTGGATGGGCACCGAAAACCTCAGCTACGCCTGGTATGACGAGCCCGCGATGATGCACGAGATGATGGAGTTCATCACCGACTTCACCATCGAGACCACGCGCCCGCTGCTCGAGAGCGGCGTCAAGCCCGACTACGTCTTCATCAACGAGGACCTGAGCATGAAAAACGGTCCGTTGCTCAGCCCCAACACCTACCGTGAGTTCATTCTGCCGGAGCTGAAGCGCCTGGTCGCTTTCTTCAAGTCCCACGGTGTGCGCTGGGTGATCATTGACACCGACGGCAACTGCGAACTCGTCCTCCCTCACTTCATGGAGGCGGGGGTTGACGCTGTCTATCCGTTCGAGCGCGCCTCCGACATGGATCCGATCGCGATCCGCAAAAAGTTCGGCCGCGACCTGCGCCTCTGGGGCTGTGTGGACAAGCGCGAGCTGGCGAAGGATTTTGCCGCCATCGACACGCACCTGCGCACGTTCCGGCCGCTGATCGCCGAAGGTGGTTTCATTCCCTCTGTGGACCACCTCGTGCCGCCCGACGTGTCGCTCGCCAACTTTGAGCACTACATGCGCCGCAAACACCAACTGCTGCGCGGTGAGGCTTTTTGATTTTTGCTAACATTTCCACATGAGCCGCCAGCTCGCCCTCGACACCATCGCGTTGAAACCGGTGGAGCGCTTCGCGCACACGGAATACAGTTTGGAATACCACCCGTTTGGCGTCCGCGGCCCAACCGGTCCCAACCCCGACACACAGGCGAGCCTGCGCGATCTCTACGCACACTGGGGCATCGACTTTCTCTGGACCGTGGAAGACGGCTTGCGCGGCGACTGGGGAAAATTCGGCCGCAATACCGACATGGGCCACGCGGAATACGCCTCCGACGGCAGCGACCTGCGCAAACCGAACCACTGTCTGTTCGAGGTGCCCGAGGAGGTTTGGGCGTTCGACGCGGTGAAGGAATACGGGCTGCCCACCATGGCCGAGCAGGTCGCCGCATACGAGGCGTGGTTGACGCAGAAACGCGGCGATTTCCCCGACCAGCTCTGCCCCGGCGGCTACTACAAGACCATCGTCTCGGGCGCGATCCAGGCCTTTGGCTGGGACATGCTGCTCGAGGCCGCCGCCGAGCCCGATCGCATGGAGCCCGTCTGGGACAGTTTTTTTCGCCGCACGAAGTTTCACATGGACGCGTGGGCGCAGACGAGCACCGAGGCGATCATCCAGCACGACGATTTTGTGTGGACCGCGGGCGCATTCATGCGGCCCGACATCTACCGCGCCCACATCATCCCGCGGTACGCCGAGCTGTGGAAATCGCTGCACGCCGCCGGCAAGAAAGTGCTCTTCTGCTCCGACGGAGACTTCCGCGAATTCGCCGGCGACATCGTGGCGGCCGGCGCCGACGGGCTGATCTTCGAGCCGGTGATGGATTTTGCGGAGATGGTCGCGCGCTTCGGCCAGACAACCATGCTCGCCGGCAGCGCCGTTGACTGCCGCGACCTCACGTTCGGCAGTTGGGAAACCGTCCGCGCTGGCCTCGACCGCACACTGGACCTCGCTCGCACCTGCCGCGGCGTCATGCTCGCCGTCGGCAACCATCTTCCCGCCAACATCCCCGCTCCCATGCTCGACCAGTATCGCGCCTATGTGAAGGCCCACTGGCACCGCTGAAATCCTATGCGCTTCCATCGCGAACAATACCTCGACCTCATGACCTTCGGCCAAGCCCCGCGGCCGATGTTTACCGAACTCTTCGGCCCGCTCGTGGGCCTTGCCGACGAGTGGCGCGCGCAGGGCGCGACCGAGGACGAGATCGGCATGAACGCCTTCGACTGGGACTACGTGCCCAACGTCTTCTGCGGCGGCTACACCAACGGCCTCGGTCCGCCGTCCGTCACGCTCAGCGAGAACGACGAGGAGCTCGTGCAGCGCGATTATCTCGGGCGCACGATGAAGTTGCTCAAGAAAACCGCCACCATCCCGCTGCCGATGGATTTTCCGGTGCAGACGATGGACGACTGGCTGAGCGTGAAACACTTCTTCACCTTCACGCCCGACCGTATCAAGTGGGACGAGGTCGAGGCCGCGCGCCGCGCGCAGGCCGACGGCGCGCTCGTCGTCGCCTACATGCCCGGCGCGTTCGACATCCCGCGCGAGCTCATGGGCGAGGAGGGCGCGTGCCTCGCCTACTACGATCAGCCCGAGCTCATGGCCGACATCCTCGCCACGGTTTCCGACACGACCTTCCGCGTGCTCGAGCCGATCAGCGCCAAGCTCTGCATCGACCAGCTCTCCGTGCACGAGGATTTCGCCGGCAAATCCGGCCCGATGGTCGGCCCCGCGCAGATCGCGGAATGCTTCCAGCCCTACTACCGCCGCATCTGGGATCTTGTGTCGGCGCGCGGTGCGCGGATTTTCCAGCAGGACACCGACGGCAACATCAACCCTGTCATCCCCGCGCTCCTCGACTGCGGGCTCAACTGCATCTACCCGATGGAACCGGCCGCCGGCATGGACATCGTCGCCGTGCGCCAGACCTACGGCACACGCCTCTCGATGCTTGGCGGCATCGACAAGCACGTCATCCGCCGCGACAAGGCCTCGATCCGCGCCGAGCTCGAATACAAGCTGGTCCCCGCGCTCAGCTCCGGCGGATGCGTCTTCAGTCTCGACCACCGCATCCCCAATGGCACGCCGATCGAAAACTACCGCTACTACGTCGATCTCGGTCGCGAAATCCTCGGCCTCCCGCCGTTGAGCAAAGAGCGCCGCGGCTGGAATCGCATGGCGTTCTGACGGCGGACGCGAAGCTGATCGCGCAGCCAGTTTGTCAACAAGGCTTCAACAAATTCAGGTAGAACGCTTTGTCTCCACACCCGGCTTTAGCACCACGGGACTGTTCTGCGTTCTCTGGACACCCTGGGCATTTGTCAGAGAACTGATTGACAGAACTCCATGGCCTCCGCACCATTAATGAACAGCTGAACCGCAAAGGATTATTGCTTATCCTCAACGTTTGCTTTGGCCCTGTGCGATGGCTACTTTGTTTCCTCGTCCCGTGAACAAACTCCCACTCCGTTGGAAACTAACGCTGCTCATCCTGTTGATTTGCGCCGTCTCGCTGGCCGCGTCATTTGCCGGTTTTTTTGTCTATGATTCAGTGCGCCTGCGCAGCGTGGAGAAGGAACGACTCGAGTCTGTCAAGCGGCACCTGGTCGACAGCGTAGTGGCCGCCTTTGAGCGGAATCCTGAGGCGCCCGTTGTCTCGTTTCAGACGCTCGAACAGGAACCGTGGATTCTCGCCGCGGGGGTTATATCCGACAAAAATCTGCTTGTGGCGCGATACAGCAAGATGGGCTCGGAGGAGTTTATCCCGCGGCCGCAGCGCTTTCTTGGTTTGCTGGGTGATGCCGTGGTCCAGGCCCCCATCCGTGTTGGTTCGCGCACTTACGGGACGCTTTATCTGAAGGCCGATCTTGGCTTGGAGAATCGGGAGCGCGTGAACGACTTGCTGCGCGGCGGTGCGTTCATTCTGCTGATGTCGACGCTCTTCGCCTTTGCCGTCGCCTATCGCATGCAACGCGGCATTTCCGGTCCGATTACAGCGCTGGCCCGGGCGGCTACGACCGTCACCCGCGACCAGAATTACAGCGTGCGGGTGACGGAGCAGAGCTCCGCCGAGATTGCAGCGCTGATCGAAGCGTTCAACGCGATGCTAACGACGATCCAGGACCGCACCGCCCAGTTGCAGATCACCAAAGCTTCGCTGGAAAAGGCCAATCTGACCCTTGAGGATAAAGTCCAAGCACGCACCGCCGAACTGGCCCAAGCCGCTGTCGTGGCCCAGGAGGCCAACAAGTCCAAGAGTGTCTTCCTGGCGAAAATGAGCCACGAGCTGCGCACTCCGCTCAACGCCATCATCGGCTACAGTGAGATACTCACCGAAGACGCCACCGATGCCGGCAACACCAGCGCAGTTGACGACCTCAGCAAGATCCTTGGCGCCGCCCGTCACCTGCTGGGTCTCATCAACGACATCCTCGATCTCTCAAAGATCGAAGCCGGTCGTATGGATCTTTATCTTGAGACCTTCGACCTCGTCGACTTGATCCTTGAGGTATCCCACACGATTGCTCCGCTCATCGAGAAGAAGCACAATACCTTGGTCGTGCAATGTCCGGAGGACATCGGCATGATGAATTCCGATGCCACCAAGGTGAAACAGATGCTGCTCAACCTGCTAAGCAATGCCAGCAAGTTCACGGAGAAAGGACGCATCACGCTGACCGTCACGCGTGAGAAGGACGACAAAGACGATTGGGTGATCATTTCGGTGGCTGACAGCGGCATCGGCATAACCCCGGAGCAACTGGGCCGCCTGTTCAAGGCGTTCAGCCAAGCCGACTCCTCTACCGCCAGCAAGTTTGGCGGCACCGGCCTCGGGCTCGTTATCTCCAAGCAATTCGCCGAAATGATCGGCGGCGACATCACCGTCACCAGCGAATCCGGCATAGGTTCGACGTTTATCACCCGGCTGCCGGCCCGGGTGAAAGGCCATCCATCAGGCATACTGCGCAACGCCGGCGAGACCGCCCCGCCACCTCCGCAGTTGTCGGCTGCCGCTGGCACTGCCGCGACGGCCAAGACGCTCCGGCGCCTTTTGATCATCGACGACGACGAAAGCGTCCACAAGGATCTCGCCCCGCTCCTCGAACGGGAAGGCTTCAAGGTTATCAGCGCACTCAATGGTCGCGACGGTTTGCGCATTGCCTCCGAGATCTTGCCGGATGTCATCGTGCTCGATATACTCATGCCCGGCGTCGATGGCTGGACTGTGCTGAGCGAAATCAAGCAGACACCCGCATTGGCCGCCGTGCCGGTTATCCTTCTGACGATGACCGACGACAAGGAACTCGGATTTGCGCTGGGCGCAGCGGGGTTTATCTCCAAACCGATCCAGCAGGATTCCCTCCTTCAAGTGCTCCAAAAGCATGGGGGCCAGAAAAGTGACGGGCTGCGCCACGCCCTCGTCGTCGAGGATGATCCCAATCAGCGCGCCATCATCGTCCGCATGCTCAACAAAGAGGGCTGGGCCACCGAGATCGCCGTCAACGGCCAGAAGGCCTTGGAGAGTGTCGCCGCCAGCCAGCCAGCGATCATCCTGCTCGACTTGCTCATGGCCGAGATGGACGGCTTCGAATTCTTAACTCATCTGCGCGCGAAACCAGAGTGGAGCGATATCCCTGTCGTCGTCCTCACGTCCTTGGACCTCGGGATCGATGTTCGGACTCGCCTCCAAGGCAAGGTTGACCATATTTTCCAAAAAGGCCGCTACGCCCGCGAAGACCTGTTCCGGCAGATCCGCGAAAGTGTGCGCACCTACGTCACCACTCGCGCCTCCCGCGCTCCCTTTCCTCATCGGTAAACCCGATTGTCACCATGGCCAAGATTCTGCTCGTCGAAGACAACGAAATGAACCGGGACATGCTTTCCCGCCGCTTGGAGCGCAAGGGTTATACCGTAGTGCTCGCCGTGGACGGTGCCGCCGGCATCGCCCAAGCCAGCGCTGAAACGCCCGACCTGATCCTCATGGACATGAGCCTGCCCATCATCGACGGCTGGACCGCCACCAGCCGCCTGAAAGCTGATCCTGCCACCGCCGGCATCCCGGTCATTGCCCTGACCGCTCACGCGATGGCCGCTGACCGCGATAAAGCGCTGGGCGCCGGCTGCGACGACTTCGACACCAAGCCCGTTGAACTTACCCGCCTGCTCGGCAAGATCGAGGTGTTGCTCAAGCGGCGCATCCCGCCCTCCCCATGACCGAAGGCCCCGACACTCCTTCCCCACCGTCGTCCGTTACGCGGCCAAGTTTTCTATCGTCCGCTACGCGGCCGGGTTTTCTGATGACCAGCGCACCGTTTCGGCGCGTCATCAAGTCCACCGATGCCGAAACACTCTCCAAGCTGCGCCACACGTTGCGCACGCCGCTCAACCAAATCATCGGCTACACTGAAATGCTGCTCGAGTCTGAGGAGGAGCTGCACTCGCTCAACCTGGTGCGCGATTTGAAAAAAATCCACACGTCCGGAGGCCAGTTGCTCGCGCTAATCAACGACGCTCTGGCCCCGTGGAAAGTTGAAACCGGCACAATCGACCTGCTGGCGCTGCGGCGCGACATGCGCACCCCGCTCAACTCCATCATCGGTTTTTGCGAACTCGGATGCGATGAGGCTAAGGCCGCGGGCCAGCACGTCCTCGTGGCTGACTTGGCCAAGATCAGCCTCGCCGCCCGCAACCTCCATGGCCACGTTGAGAGCAAAGAATTCCCGACCCACATCGAGTTCGGCAGCGATGACGGCCTGGCGGCTGACGCACTGCTCGGGCCGGGCATGATCTCAGCCGCCCCGGGCGATACCCCCATCGATTTGCTTACCGGTGAACCCGCGCGCACAACCGGCCGCATCCTTGTCGTTGATGACGACGCCATGAACCGAGAGATGCTGATCCGCCGCCTGCGCCGCATGGGATACGAGGTAAACGAGGCGTCAGACGGACGCGTGGCCCTCGAGATGCTCAAGCAACTACCCTACGATCTGGTGCTGCTGGACATTATCATGCCCGAACTCGACGGCTTTCACACGATCGAGTTCATGCGCGCCGACCCCAAGTTGCGCCACGTCCCTGTCATCATGCTTACGGCGCTCGACGAGGTCGACAGCACCGTGCGCTGCATCGAGGCGGGTGCCGAGGATTACGTCCCGAAGCCCTTCAACCCCGTCATTCTCCACGCACGCATCAACGCCTCGCTAGAAAAAAAACACCTCCGCGACCAGGAGCAGGCTTACCTCGCGGAACTCCAAGTCGAGCGCGCCAAGTCGGAGCGACTGCTCCTCAACATCCTGCCGCAGGCCATCGCCACCCGGCTAAAGCAGGGCGAGCGCACCATTGTCGACAGTTTCCCCGAGTCCACCGTCCTGTTTACCGACATTGTCGACTTCAGCCGCATCTCGTCGCAAAGCGCGCCCAGCCGCACGGTGCAGTTACTCAACGATATCTTTTCTAGTTTTGACCGCATTGCCGAGACGCGCCGCCTGGAGAAAATCAAGACGATCGGCGATTCCTACATGGTCGTCGGTGGCGTGCCCACACCAATGTCCAACCACGCCGAGGCGTGCGCCGACGCGGCACTCGAAATGCTCGAGATGCTCCAAACGTTCAACCGCCGCAACCAGGTTGACTGGCACATCCGCATCGGCATGAACAGCGGCCCGGTCGTCGCCGGCATTATCGGCACCAAGAAGTTCGCCTACGACCTCTGGGGCGACACAGTCAACATCGCCAGCCGCATGGAATCGCACGGCCAGTCCGACCGCATCCAAGTTTCCGCAGCCACCCACCATTTGCTCAAGGCCAAGTTTGTGCTCGAAGAGCGGGGCATCGTGCAGATCAAGCACGCCGATCCGATGCCCGTCTTCCACCTGCTGGGTCGGAAAAAGTGAGCCGCAACCTGCTCCGGATTATACTGGCGTTGTGGTCTTAGGCTTCGACCACGACTGCGAAATGGTCACGGGCCTCGCTGGGTGCAGACGACTTATCTGATTCGCATAGCGTCCAAAATTTTTGGTTGCAGCCCAAAGGAGGAGCCCATGGGAAATAGTATGGTTGAAGCCTTGTCTTTCAGAAGGCTTTTGTCCCTCTGGCCAACCTGACATCATGAACATCGTTCCAACCTTCTTCCGGTCCGCGTGTAGGCCGCATTTATTGTCCGCACTTTTTCTATCGATGGCGGGGCTGGTATTATTGGGCACATTACCGGCGCGGGGGCAATTTTTTCTGGCGGGTGTGCCCGAACCTTCTTCCACCCAACCTGACCCCGCCAAGATTGACCAGAAACAGGAAACCAAACAGTGGCTGGCCCGCGGAGCCGAACTCCGGAAAGAAAACCGTCTCAAGGAGGCCGTGGCCGCCTACACCCGGGCAATCGAGCTCACGCCAAATTCCTCGGCGACGTATGACGACCGCGGCAGCGCCTTCCGGCAGTTGAAAGATTTTCCCGCCGCGCGCAGCGACTATGACCAAGCCCTGCGGCTGAATCCAAAGAATGGCGTGGCATATTACAATCGCGCCCTGCTGTTCCGGGACATGGGCGATCAGAAGGCTTGCGAAGCGGATCTCCGGGTCGCCGCCGCCATCGGTATGCCCCGGGCGCAAGCCTTGCTCTCAACTTTGGCGGGGAACTCCAAGGTTCCCGCCGTGGTTGCTACTCCGCCGCCACCCAGCTCCGCAAACCCACCAACTGCAGTGGCGGCTTCATGGACCGGCCCTTGGAAGGTCACCAACGATTGGGGCACGTTCAATCTCGTGCAGCAGGGCGGCAAGATCACGGGCAAGATCATCGGCGGCTGGGCGCATGGTGCTATCAGCGGTGTAGCCAGCGGCGAGGAGTTCCGCGGTCAATTCCAGCGCGAAGGCCGGACGCATATTGACGGCCATGTTCTGCTAAGAATGGCGCCGGATGGGAATTCGTTCACGGGCCAGTGGAAATGGGCCGAGTCTCCGGTCTATGCGGCGTCGGGATTCACTGGCACCCGCAGTTCCGCCGCGCCCACGGCCGCCCCGGATCCCTTGTCCGACCATGCGGCCATTCTGGTGGGAACCTGGCATAGCGTGGCGAGCACGGTGGGGACAATCGAGATCAAGCCCGATGGCACCTACGTCTTCAACGGCAACCCGGGCGGCAAGTGCCATGCCACCGCGGCCGGCGTTGATTTCGAGGGCAGCCTCGCGGCCTGGGGCAGCGGCCATGCGACACTCAAGAACGGCAGCCTGGAGTTTTACTGGACCAACCCCAACGGCGGTATCAACTGGTTCGCCTTTGCCAAGTAGTCGGAGGACCTGAAAAGGGACAGAGGCCCGCGGTTGTCAGACGCACTTGCGAGCGTCGGTGCAGAAACGTTCCCACGCCACCACGAGGCGGTCCTCCAGGGAGTTTCCCTCCACTGGGGCGATGGTGCCGTGCGCGTCCATCCAGGCAACGGTGCGCCGGACGCCTTCCTCGAAGGGCGTGGCGGAACGATATTCCGGCACGTCGCGCTTCAATTTGGCGGACGAATACACGCCGTGGTAACGGAAGATTTCCTCCAGAGCGGCGAAGCGGTTGCGGTCGATGGTTAGCAGCAGATCGGTGGTGATATGCACGATGCGGGGCGGGGGCGCACCGATGGCCGCCGCCGTACGCTGTGTGTATTGGTCCCAAGTGAACACGTCGTCGCCCACGATGTTGTAGGCTTGGCCGAAGCACTGGGAACGCCCTGCCGCGCTGGCAAACCCCACGCCGACATCCTCGGAATACGCGCTCTGCCACAAGCCGTGTCCGTCGCCGCTCACGATGATCGGCCGGCCGCGGCGCAGGCGGTCGACGAAGGATGGCGCCCAGCCCAGATTGTTGATGATGACTCCGCCGGGACCATAGGTGTGCGACGGGCGGAAAACGGTGACGGGCATCTTTCCGTTTTCGCCCGCACGCAGGAAGATTTGCTCGCAGGCGAGTTTGTTGCGGCCGTAGTCCGAGTGCGGCCGTTGGGCGCAGTGCTCGTCGGTCGGGATCACGGTCTGGGTGTTGCCGTAGCTGCAGACCGTGCTGCAGAAGATGAAATGCCCGCAGCGTCCTGCGAAAGCCCGCAGGTCGCTTTCGGTCTGCCCGGGCGTGAAGCAGATCATGTCGATCACCACGTCCCAGGCGCCGCTGCCGGCGATGGCGTTTTCGAAGGCTGGGAAGTCGTTGCGATCGCCGTGCAAGCGACGGACATCGCCGCCGAGCCGGTCATCGGTCGTGCCGCGGTTGAAGACGGTGATCTCGGCCCCACGTGCCTTGAGGGCTTTGACGATGCCGGTGGAGATCAGGCCAGTGCCGCCGATGATGAGCGCCTTCACGATGAGGCCGGAATACCCGACGGCAACGGACGCAGGCAAGGGGATAACGCCCGCCGGCGAGCCGAGCAGGAAGGGATTTCGCGCCAAGATTTGCTAACTACAGGATTGGTCTTTCAGTCTGCCGACATTGCGAGTTTCCCCATGACCACCACAAAACCGCTCACCCCCCAGCAAATCCAGTTCTTCAACGAGGAAGGTTATCTGATCGCACCGGATGTCTTCGATCCCGCCGACCTCGAGCCGCTCCGCCGGGAGCTGGCCGCGGCGATTGAAGAAAAGGTGTGCGCGCTGAAGGCGGACGGGAAACTTGCCCACCCCCACGCTGAGCTCGATTTCAACCACCGGCTCGCGGCGATCTACCGAGACTCGAAGGACAACGGCGAGGCCGTCTTGCGGCACTTGGAGGGGCGCAACAGCGGCGGGTTCCGCGCGCCGGAAATGTTTGACGTCATCGCGCACCCCAAGCTCCTCGCCAAGGTGGAATCGCTCCTCGGTACCGGGGAAATCGTGGCTTCTTCGGTCTATCGCCTACGGCCCAAACTGCCGAACATTGGCCGCGGTGTGGTACCGTGGCATCAGGACAGCGGCTACTTCGCCCCGTCGTGCGACGAGCACCTTATCATCACCTGTTGGGTGCCGCTAGTCGACGCCACCGTCGAAAACGGCTGCATGGAGATTCTCCCGCGCACGCACCGCGGTCGCGTCGTGGTGCACCACCGCGGCGGCAATGCCGGCTTTCTCGTCATCAAGGACGAGGATTTGCCTGACGATCCCGGCCGTGCGATCCCGGCGGCCTGCCCACGGGGTGGTGCGGTGTTCATGACCAACCGCACGCCGCACTGCTCGACGCCCAATCATTCAGACCACGTCCGCTGGAGCATCGATCTGCGCTACCAATCGGCGGCGGCACCGAGCAACGTCGCAGCCTGGCCTGCGGCGATCAATGCTGACGGCCGGGCTGACACAGCATTTTACGAGCAGGGGAACATCGCCTGTTTTCCGCCCGAGGCGGATTTTCTCGTCCATAGCCGCGCCAACCCGGATGCCGTCACGAACTACGCGGAGTTTGTGCGGCGGCGTGAAACCTACGACCGCATCAAGACAGGATTCGCGCCCATCCGTGACTGGCCCACCCTCGTCTGATACCATTCACTAAGTGCAGACGAATTGAGCTAATATACGCCTGAAACAAGCAGTGGTTACGACCCCATAAAACGGGAGCCGCGCGCCACAGCCGTTGTGCCGAAATGTGGACGTCGGAATAGTGTTCTCGCCGGATAAAGTTTGCTGGTCATGGGCCGAGCCGTCCCGCTCTCACGACTTGCCACCATCCGCTGTCTCCGCCCCAATGCGCCTTTCGCTCACCCTGTTCGCGCCATGCTCCGCTTCATCGTCCGCCGCCTGCTCGAGACCATTCCGGTCCTGCTCGTCATCGTCACGGCGACGTTCTTCATGGTCCGCTTCGTGCCCGGCGGGCCGTTCACGGCGGAGAGAGCCATCCCACCCGAAATCCTGAAAAACCTTGAGGCTCACTACGGCCTGAATCTGCCGCTCCATCGCCAGTATTTTAATTATCTCGGCCGCCTGCTTCACGGCAACCTCGGGCCGTCCTTCAAATACCCCAATCGCACCGTCAACGAGCTCATTGCCGACAAGCTCCCTACCTCGCTCGAACTCGGCGGCTGGTCGCTCCTCGTCGCGCTCTGCGTGGGCCTGCCGCTGGGCATCTTCGCCGCTGTGCGTCGCAACTCCTGGGTCGATTATTTATGCTCCTCCGTGGCGATGATCGGCATCTGTGTGCCGACCTTCGTGCTCGGCCCACTGCTCGTGCTGGCGTTCGCGATTCACTTCAACTGGTTCAGCGCCTCGGGCTGGTATGTCTGGCAAGATCGCGTGCTGCCGGCGCTCGTGCTTGGGTTTTTCTACTCTGCCTATATCGCCCGCCTCACGCGTGGCGGCCTCCTCGACGAGCTCAACCAAGACTACATCCGCACCGCACGAGCGAAAGGCGCCTCCGAGTTCCGCGTTGTCACCTGCCACACCCTCCGCGGCGGACTGCTGCCCGTGGTGGCGTTCCTCGGCCCCGCGACCGCCGGCATCCTCACCGGCTCGTTCGTGATCGAGACGATCTTCCATATCCCCGGGCTCGGCCGCGAGTTCGTGAACTCCGCCTTCAGCCGCGACTACACCCTCGTGCTCGGCACCGTCATCCTCTACGCGACGCTCATCATCGCCCTCAACCTCGTCGTCGATGTCGTCCAGGTCTGGCTCAACCCGAAGCTGAAATTCGAATGAGCCCGAAGGCCACCACCTCCCGGCCTGCGCCTGCAGCATCGGACGCGATCGAGCGCGGCTCCTCGCCTTGGCGCGACGCCTGGCACCGGTTGCAGAAAAACCGCCTCGCCGTCGCCGGTGGCGCGGTGCTGCTCTTCCTCGGACTCGCGTGCGCCCTCGGACCGTTGTTCGGTCGTTACAGCTACGAGGAACAAGACCTCACCATCACCTTTCAGGCGCCCAACTCAGCTCACTGGTGCGGCACCGACCAGTTCGGCCGCGACCTGCTCGTGCGCATGCTCGTCGGCGGGCGCATTTCCATCATGGTCGGCATGATCGCCACCTTCGTCGCCCTCGTCATCGGCGTCACCTGGGGCGCCGTCGCCGGTTTCTTCGGCGGCAAGACCGACACCGTGATGATGCGCCTCGTGGACATCATGTATGCGCTGCCATTCACGATCTTCGTCATTTTGCTGATGGTGTTTTTCGGACGGAACATCTTTTTGCTCTTCTTCGCCATCGGCGCCGTCGAGTGGTTGACGATGGCACGCATCGTCCGCAGCCAGATCATGGCGATCAAGAAAATGGAATACATCGAGGCCGCCCGCTCCCTCGGCTTCGGCAGGGGGCGGATCATTTTCCGCCACATGATTCCCAACATCCTCGGCCCGATCATCGTTTACGCCACGCTCACCATCCCCGCGGTGATGCTGCTGGAGGCGTTCCTGAGCTTCCTTGGCCTCGGCGTGCAGGCGCCGATGAGCTCGTGGGGCGTGCTCATCAAGGACGGCGCCGAAAAAATGGAGGAATACTGGTGGCTCCTCGTCTTCCCCGGCGGCGTGTTTTCGCTCACGCTCTTCTCCCTGAATTTCCTCGGCGACGGCCTGCGCGACGCGCTCGACGTCCGCGCCGCGAAAGATTGAGGTGGAACGCTTCGCCGCCGCACGTTTCTATCGCGTTGCATGATCCGCCGTTTTCGCCCCTATTTCAGCTACCTGCGGCCGCACCGCGGGCTGCTCGCGCTGGCGATCCTGTGCGGCGTGATCGCCGGCGCGGCCTCGGGCGCGGGCCTGCCGCTAATGATAGACCGCGTATTCCCCGTGATTTTCGCCAAGGACGCCGCCGCGCTCGCCGCCTGGCAACTCGTCGCCGTCACCCTCTGGATTCCCTTCGTCTTCACGGTCCGCGGCGTCGCCGGCTATCTCAACACCTACTTCGTCCAGCTCGTCGGCACCCGCGTGCTTGAGGCGCTGCGCCTCGATTTTTTCCGCAAGCTCCAGGTGCTGCCGCTCTCGTTCTTCCAAAGAAACTCCACAGGCGACCTGCTCTCGCGCGGCCTCGCCGACGCCAACCAGCTCCAGGTCACGCTCACGACCGTGGCCAACGAGGTTGTGCGCAGCCCCGCCAGCCTCGTCGGTAGCATCGCCTACATCGGATGGAAGGCCTACCACGTCCAGGGTCTTACCCTCGTGCTCGTCGTCCTAGCCGTGGTGCCGCTCTCCGTGCTGCCGATCCGCTACATCGGCAAAAAACTCATCAAGCGCGCCGGCCAGATCCAGGCCGAACTCGGCGGCGTGACCAACATCTTCAGCGAGAACCTCAGCGCCACCAAGGAAGTGCGCGCCTTCAATCTTGAGGCGCGCGAGGTCGCGCGCTTCACCCGCGCCTCGCAGACGCTCATCAGCGCGCAGATGAAGTTCATGAAATATGAGAAGGCGCTCACGCCACTCATCGAGATCATCTCCGCCGTCGGCATCTCGTTCACCCTGCTCTACGCCTATAAGGTTCACCTCGACCAGAAGACCTTCATCGTCCTCATCACCGCGCTTTACGCGAGCTACGAGCCGATCAAGAAACTCGGCAGCCTGAACAACGAGATGAAGCGCGGCCTCGGCGCCCTCGACCGCCTCGAAGCCGTCCTCCGCGCCCCGGTCGAGATCATCGACGCCCCCGACGCCCGCCCGCTCGCCCGCGCCACCGGCACCCTCGCCTTCGAACGCGTCAGCTTCGCCTACGAGTCCGGCGAGCCCGTCCTCCGCAACGTCTCCGCGCTGCTCCCCGCCGGCACCGTCTGCGCCCTCGTCGGCCCCAGCGGCGCCGGCAAGTCCACCTTAGCCAATCTAGTCCCGCGCTTCTTCGACCCCGTCGCCGGTCGCGTGACCCTCGACGGCCACGACCTGCGCTCGCTCCGCCTCGCCGACCTGCGCCGCAACATCGCCATCGTCTCCCAGGACCCCGTCCTCTTCAACGACACCATTTTCAACAACCTCCTCTTCGCGCACCCCGAGGCCACGCGCCCCGCGATCGAGGCCGCCGCCCGCGCCGCCTACGCACACGACTTCATCCTCGGCTTCCCCTCCGGCTACGAAACCATCGTCGGCGAACGCGGCGCCCGCCTCTCCGGCGGACAGAAACAACGCCTCGCCCTCGCCCGCGCCTTCCTCCGCAACGCCCCCGTGCTCATCCTCGACGAGGCCACCAGTGCCCTCGACAGCGACAGCGAATCCGCCATCCAGCTCGCCCTCAAACACCTCGTCGTCGGCAAGACCGTCCTTATCATCGCGCACCGCTTCTCCACCATTCGTGACGCCACTAAGATCCTAGTCTTCGATCAGGGCGAAATCGTCGCCACCGGCAACCACGCCGAACTCTACGCGACCAACGCCCTCTACAAATCCCTCTACGATCAGCAGCACGCCGGCGCGTGACGGTCGCGGCAGCCCACCCGCACACGGACGATGTAGTGCAGATAGAGTGTGTTCCGCAGCACGCCAAGCAGCAGCGCGTTCAGCACGCGGATGTTCCAGCCTCCGTCCACTTTCTTGAACACCCGCTCGATCTTCATTCCGTTGCTCGCGAACAACTCCTCGATCGTTTCCAGCGTGAAAAACCGCAGGTGCGTGCGGTCGAGCAGCCCCTCGTTGGCATAGCGCCAGTGCCCGCGGATCAGTTTGCGGATGTTGCGGTGGAAACCAACGTTAGGAATGCTGGCAACGATGCAGCCGCCGGGCGCGAGCAGCCGTTTCAATTTCGCCACCACCGCCCACGGGTCCGCCGTGTGCTCCAGCACGTCGGCGCACACGATGCAATCCACCGTGCCCTCGGCAAACGGCAGCGTCACCTGCTCGATGTTCCCTACCACCGCCTGGTCGAGCCAGCGCTGCGCCTCCTCGCCGGCCGCCGCAAACAGCTCGACGCCATAGACCGTGCGCACGCCGTTTTCCTTCAGCCAGCGGCCGAGCGTGCCCCGACCGCAACCTACATCGAGGATGGTCGCGCAGCCGTCGGGGATGGCCTCGATGACCTCCGCGCGCAAGTGACCATAGTAGTCCTTGCGCACTTCCTTTTCCGACGCGGGCAGCCAGGCGGGAGGGTGATATTGCATTGCGGTGGCCAAGGGCTTACCGCTTCTTCGCGCCTCGCGCCAACAGAAATCCCGCATGTCGCCGCCCCGCCCGCATCTCCTCGTAATCCGCCGCCGCTATCTCGGCGACATCGTCCTGCTCGGTTCGGTGCTGCGCAACCTCCGCCTCCACTGGCCCGACGCCCACCTTAGCGTCCTCGTCGAGTCCGCCTACGCCCCCGTGCTCGCGCTCAATCCCGACGTGGATACCGCGCTCGTCCTGCCCAGCCGCTGGCGGGACTGGCTCGGTTTCCTGCACCGGCTGCGAGGCGCGCGCTACACCCACGTCTTCGATTTCGACAACACCGACAAGACCGCCGCCCTCGCGCGCCTCAGCGGCGCGCCCTTCCGCCTCGCCCTGCACCACGGCGGCTATCCGCTGAAATGGCGCGCGCTCTACACCCACGCCGTCCACAACCCCGACGAGACCCATGAGACGCAGCCCATCACCGAATATTACCTGCGCGCCCTCGGGCCGGCCGGCGTGCCGGTGGTGACGCGCGAGGTGCGCCTCGTGCCGCGCTCGGAGGACGTCGCCGCCCTGCGTCATCGCGTTGGCGCCACGGGCCGCGTGCTGCTCGTGCACCCCGGCAGCCGCAGCGCGTTTCGCCTCTGGCCCGCAGAAAACTTCGCCCTCGTCTGCGACCGCGCGCAGGATGAACTCGGCGTCCAAGTCGTCCTCGCGGGCGGCCCCGCCGAGCGCCCGCTGCTCGACGCCATCCGCGGCCACGCCCGCATGCACCTACTCACGTTCGACGAGCCACTTTCGCTCCCTCGCTTCGCCGCGCTGGCCAGCCTCAGCACCGTGCTGCTGTGCCACGACAGCGGCCCCATGCACGTTGCCGCCGCCACCGGCACGCGCGTCGTCGCGATCTACGGCTCGCAAAACGCCGCGCTCTTCCGCCCCCTCGGCGACGGCCACACCCTCCTCCAGCCGCCGCTGCCCTGCACCGCGTGTGTCGCGCCCGGCCGCTGCGTGCCCGCCGACTCCTACCGCAATTTCTGCGTGCGCAACGTCACGGTGGACCGCGTGTTCTCCGCCATCCGCGCCGCGCTCGCCCAGCCCCGATGAGCGCGGAAACCTCCACGCCCACCGGCGCGCCGCCGCTTGTCACATTCGCGATCCCCGCCTACAATCGGCCCGCGCTCCTCCGCGAAACCCTCGCCAGCCTCGCCGCGCAGGAGCAGTGCCGCGACTTCGAGGTCGTAGTCTGCGACGACGGCGGCCTCGCCGAGACGCGCCGCGTCGTCAAGGAGTGCGGCCTGCCGCGCGTGCGCTTTTTCCTGAACCAACCCGCCCTCGGCGGCGTGGGCAACTGGAACCGCTGCCTCGCGCTCGCCACCGGCCGCTGGGTCATGGTGCTGCACGAGGACGACACGCTTTACCCGTGGTTCCTCGCCGCCGTGGAACCGCACCTGCGGCCCGGCCTCGCCGCCATCGCCGTCCGCTGCGTGCAGGCACCGGCGCCGCCCGCGGTTGAGCGCCCGCGCACGTTCGCCACGCCCCGCGCCTACGCCCCGGCGTGGTTCCTCAAGAGCAGCATGACGCCCTTCCCCGGCGTCCTCATCAACCGCAAGTTAGCGCTCAAGGTCGGCGGCTTCGACCCGCTCCAGGGGAGCCTTGCCGACTACGCGTTCTGGTATGCGCTCGCCTGCGCCGGCCGCGTCGAAACCGTGCCGCAGGTCGCCGCGTTCTACCGCGTCGCCGAGGGCCAGTGGACCGAGCGCGAATGGCCCGTGATGCTCCGCCGCGCGCACCTGCTGCGCCTGCGCATCGCCCGCGAACAATACCCGCGCTCCCCGCGCCTCGGCCGCTGGCTCGCCCGTTTCTTCACCAGCCGCATGGCGCGCGCCTACGCCCGCCGCTTCGCGAAAAAACCCGCCATTCTCCTCCGCGCGCAACGCCTCGGCCGCATCCCGTTCGGCCGCCTGCCCAGCGGCTGGGTCTGGCAATTCCTCAAACTCACCCGCCGCGGCTGAACCCGCGCGCCGCCCGCCGCGCCGAAACGGTTTGCGGGCCGCCCGCCCCCGCTCCCATCCTCGCCCGACCGCATGCCCGATTTCGCCATCAAGGTCACCGTCGCCATCCCGACTTACAACCGGGCCACCTTTCTGCGCCAGACCCTCGCCGGCATCGCGCGGCAGCAGTTTCCCCGCGACCACTTCGAGGTGCTCGTGATCGACAACAACTCCCGCGCCGACACCCGCGACGTCGTCGAGTCGTTTGCCGGCAGCCAGCCGGCGCCGCGCTACATTCTCGAAACGCGCCAGGGCCTCGACCACGCCCGCAACCGCGCCATCGCCGAGGCCCGCGGCGACATCATCCTCTTCGGCGACGACGACATCCTCGTGGAACCCGACTGGATCGCGCAGATGGCGATGCCGCTGCTGGCCGACGCCAGCGGCTGCGTCGGCGCCGTCGGCGGCGAAGTGATCCCGGTGTTCCCCGACGGCCTGCCCGACTGGATTCGCGAGTGGCATTCGCCGCTGGCCTTTCGCTCCGACATCGGCCGCCTGCCCGCGTCGCAGTCCCCGATGGGCGCCAACATGGCCTTTCCCAAATGGATCTTCGAGCGCCTCGGCCGGTTTCACACGGCACTCGACCGCGCCGCCGGTAACTATTTCTCCGGCGGCGACACCGAGATGATCCGCCGCGTGCGCGCTGCCGGTTACGAAGTGTGGTTCTCGCCCGGGGCCGCCGTGCAACACCAGATGCCCGCCAGCCGCACCACGTTTCGCTACGCCACCCGACACGCCTTCGACTCCGCCCGCTCACGCGTGATCGACCGCGCTGGCCAGCCGGGCGCTACCGGATATCTCGCCGGACGATTTCTCGCCAACATCGTCAAGGCCCTCGGCTTCGCGCTCCTCGCGCTGGTCAACGCCCTCGTCGCCCGCCCCGGACCCGCCAAGCGGGCCCTCGTCCGCGCCTGGCGCTCCTGCGGCTACCTCTACCAAATCCCGCGCTCGCTCGCCGGAAAGATTTAGTCTTCATCTGTCGCCGTGACCGCCCCGCTGCCACTTTCCGTCGTCATCATCGCCAAGAACGAGGCGCACAACCTCCCGCGCTGCCTCGCCAGCGTGCAGGGCTGGGTCGCGGAAATCGTCGTCGCGCTCAACACCACCACCGACGGCAGCGAGGCCGTGGCGGAGAAATTCGGCGCGACCGTGCACCACCTCGCTTGGCAAGGCTACCGCGACACCAAGAACGCCGCCCTCGCCCTCGCCGCGCACCTTTGGGTGCTCTCGCTCGACGCCGACGAAGCCGTCTCGCCCGAACTCCAACACGCGCTCGCCGACTTTTTCGCCAGTCCCGACCACGACCGGTTTGCCGGGGCGCGTTTCCCGCGCAAAGTCTGGTTCATCAACCGCTGGATCACACACGGCGACTGGTATCCCGACCTGAGCCTGCGCCTCCTGCACCGCGACCACGCGCGCTGGGGCGGCGACGAGTTTGTGCACGAGAAAGTGGAGACCGACGACCCCGTCGCCACGCTCGCCGGCGACCTGCTCCATTATCCCTACCCGACCCTTGCCGCGCACCACGTCAAGGTCCTCGAATACGCGCGCCTCTTCGCCGAAAAGCAGGTGGCCGAGCACCGCCCCTGGTCCACCGGCGCCGCCATGTTCCGCCCCGCCTGGCGCTTCTTCCGTTGCTACTTCCTGCGCCGCGGCTTTCTCGACGGCTTCCCCGGTTTCGTGGCCGCCACCGCCACCGCCTACTACACCTTCCTCCGCTACGCCTGCTACTATGAACGCCTCCACCGCGCCGACCGCTGACCCGGCGCCGTGGCGCCTGAAACTCCGCCTGCTCTACCGCGCCTGCCGTTACCGCTGGAAAAACGACCCCGCGGAGATCGCCTTTCTGCGCAGCCAGGTGCGCCCCGGCTCCATCGCGCTCGACATCGGCGCGCACAAAGGCGGCTACACGTTCTGGCTCGCCCGCGGCGTCGGCCCGGAAGGGCGCGTCTATGCCTTCGAGCCCCAGCCCCGGCTCGCCCGCCGCCTCGCCCTCAGCTTCGACCCCGCCCGCGTAGTCGTGGAAAACGCCGGCGTCTCGGACCGTGAGGGCACCATGCGCTTGCACATCCCGACTGACGGCCGCCCCTCGCCCGGCGCCTCGCTCGAGGCCACCGGCACCGCCACGGCCACCGGCCATTCCCTCGAGGTCCGCGTGCTCGCCCTCGACCGCTATTTCGAAAAAATCACCGACCCCGGCCAACCCATCTCCTTCGTGAAATGCGACGTCGAGGGCCACGAGCTGTCCGTCTTCCGCGGCGCCGAGCAACTCCTCCGCCGCCACCGGCCCGTGCTGATGTTCGAGTGCGAGCAACGCCACCACGGCGACCGCCCGATCGCCGAGGTCTTCGGCTACCTCGAAAGTCGCGGCTACGCCGGCCGCTTCTTCCTAAACAACCGGCTCACCCCCCTCAGCGAGTTCGCTCCCGCCGTGCATCAGGCCGTGCCCAAGCAGCCCGGTTACTGCAACAACTTCGTGTTCACCGCCCGCTAAACCTGACGCCACCGTGAACAACACGCCCCACCAGTTCAGCAAACTTGCCGAGGAACTCGTCGGCGAACTCCGCGGCGTGCCCTACGACGAACCCCGCCGTGCGAAAAAGCGCCCGACCCAGCCGCTCGCCACGGTTGTCGAGCAGTTGATGGTGCAGCATCAGATCGGCCGCCCCTCCGCCGAGCAGTCGATCCGCGACCAATGGGTCGAGATCGTCGGCGCCGCCAACGCCGCCCATTCGCACGCCGCCCGCATCGAGCGCAACCGCCTCCTCGTCCTCGCCGCCCACTCCGTCGTCCGCAACGAGCTCTTCCACCATCGCGAGGAGATCGCCCGCCGCATCCGCGCCCTGCCCGGCTGCGAAGCCGTCAAGTCGATCAACCTCCGCGCTGGCTGAGGAACTTCCCGGCTTTCCTCTCTCAAGTTTGCGCTTGCGCCGGAGCGGCTGGTTTCGGAGTCTGCCCCCTTGCGTTAGTGGAAATCCGTCGGTTGCGGGTTCCCGCCATGACTGGTCCGGCATCCCGCCGGATTGGAACGGTGACGCCGGCTCAACCCCGATTTCGGTCGGGGGCGGGGCGGGCGACACGGAGCCCGCAAGGGGTCCCTACAGTCGTGAAACCTCCCATAAAACCATGTCCACCATAGTCGTTAAACCCACCATCATCGCAGAATACAAGACCCACGAAAAGGATACCGGCTCGTCCGAAGTCCAAGTCGCGCTGCTCACCGCCCGAATCAATCACCTGACCGAGCACCTGCGCACGCACCGCAAGGATTTCCACTCCCGCCGCGGCCTTCTGCAAATGGCCAGCCGCCGTCGCAAGCTTCTCGATTACCTCAAGAAGCACGACCTGCCGAAGTATACCGAACTCCTCCAGAAACTGAATCTCCGCAAGTAACCCCCTTTGTCACACGGGCGACCCGATCCGCGGGTCGCCCGTTGTCTTTACCGACACTCGCATCCAGACCGGGACATTTCCGTTTGCCGCCAGGGCAAACTCCGCCACCGGCGGCAAACGGAAATCTCTCGCGTCTCGAACGGGGAGACCAATCGGGTTCGTCACATCCCCCGCGCAGCCACCCGGCCGCGCTGCTTCCGACCAAGGAAGCCCCGGGCAGCCCACCAGTCCTGTGTCGCTGACACTGCCCGCCTCATCCGCCGACACAAATCGTCCGTAATCCGAAAATCCGTCAGCAAATGAATCAGAAACATAACGTCACCGTTCCCGGCCTCGGGATCACCTTCTCCACCGGCTCGATCGCTGCCCTCGCCAACGGCGCGGTCAACGTCTGCGTCGGCGAGACCAACGTCTTCGTCACCGCCTGCGTCTCGCAGACCATGAAGCCCGGCCAAGATTGGTTCCCCCTCACCGTCGACTACCGCGACAAATACGCCGCGGCCGGCCGCTTCCCCGGCGGCTACTTCAAGCGCGAGGGCCGTCCCTCCGAGAAGGAGATCCTCACCTCTCGCCTCTGCGACCGCCCCTGTCGCCCGCTCTTCCCCGAGGGCTTCCTTAATGAGGTCCAGATCATCGGCTCGCTCATGTCGGCCGACCAGCTCAACGACTCCGACATCCCGATGGTCAACGGCGCCAGCGCCGCGCTCGCCATCTCCGACATTCCGTGGAACGGGCCCATCGGCGCCATCCGCGTCGCCCAGATCGAAGGCCAGTTCGTCGCCAACCCGACCATCGAGCAGATGTATTCCTCAACGCTCGACCTCATCTATGTCGGCAACGAAAAAGACATGCTGATGATCGAGGGCTCCGCCGACCAGATCACGGAAGAACGCTTCGTCGAGGCGCTCGCGTTCGGCCACCAGGCCATCCAGCCCATCATCGCCGCGATCAAGGAACTCGTCGTCCTCGCCGGCAAACCCAAGTCCGTTTTCGCCCTCTCCGGCGCCACGCCAGCCGCCCGCGCCATCATCGAGCGCGTCGTCCCCGACGTCCGCCTCGCCGCGGCCATCTTCGGCAAGGAAAAGGCCGCCCGCGCCACGGCCGTTAAGGTCCTCAAGGACGAGGCCAAGACCGCCCTCACCGCAGAACTCGGCGCCGACAAGTTCACCGATGTCGACCTCAACGTCGTCTTCGAAGACCTCCAGTACAAGGCCTACCGTCGGACCGTCCTCGAGCGCGGCGTTCGCGCCGACGGCCGCGATGCCAAGACGATCCGCCCGCTGACCGCGCAGGTCGGCGTCCTCCCGCGCGTCCATGGCTCCGCCATGTTCCAGCGCGGCGACACCCAGAACATCGCCATCACCACCCTCGGGCCTACCAAGGAAGCCCAGGACATGGACGGCCTCACCGGCGGCGCCACCTCGAAGAGCTTCATCCTCCACTACAACTTCCCGCCGTTCTCCGTCGGTGAAACTGGCCGCACTACCGGCCCCGGCCGCCGCGAAATCGGCCACGGCGCGCTCGCCGAGCGCTCGCTCGTCCCGGTGCTCCCGCCGGAGGATGTGTTCCCCTACTCGATCCGCGTTGTCTCCGAGATCATGGCCTCCAACGGCTCGACCTCAATGGCCTCGGTCTGCGGCGGCTGCCTCTCGCTCATGGACGCCGGCGTGCCGATCATCGCCCCCGTCGCCGGCATCTCCTGCGGCCTCATGACCGAAAACGGTCCCGACGGCTCCATCACCAAGTGGACCACCATCACCGACATTCTCGGTGAGGAAGACCACTTCGGCGACATGGACTTCAAGCTCGCCGGCACGACCAAGGGCATCACGGGCTTCCAGCTCGACCTCAAGATCCATGGCCTGCCCTTCGAGATCGCCACGGCCGCGATCTTCCAAGCCCGCGACGCCCGCATCGAGATCCTCCGCACGATGCTCGCCTCGCTCCCCGCGCCCCGCGCCGACCTCAGCAAATACGCCCCCCGCATCCAGACGATCCAGATCGATCCCGAAAAGATCGGCCTGCTCATCGGGCCCGGTGGCAAGACGATCCGCCGCATCACGGAAACGACCGGTGCGCAGATCGATATCGCCGAGGACGATTCCGGCAAGGTCTTCGTTTACTCGAACAACGCCGAGGCGATGGCCCGCGCGATTCAGGAAATCGACGGCCTCTGCGGCGGCGGCTCCGGCCCCGGCGGCGGTGGCGGCGGCGCCCAGATCGAGATGGGCAAGGTCTACACCGGTCGCGTGACTGGCGTGAAGGACTTCGGCTGCTTCGTCGAGTGCCTGCCCGGCAAGGAAGGCCTCTGCCACATCAGCGAGCTCGCCGACTTCCGCGTGCGCCGCACCGAGGACGTCGTCAAGATGGGTGAGTCGATCACGGTGAAATGCATCGGCATCGACGAGCGCTCCGGCAAGGTCCGTCTCTCACGCAAGGCCGCGATGAAGGACCTCGAGGCGCAGAAGCAGGCCGGCGGCGAACCCGCCGCCCCCGCTGAGCCCGCCGCGCAGTAAACGGGTGGCGCGCGTTGTCCCCAACGCGCTTCGCCTTCCCTTCAAGCCGCGACTCCGGTCGCGGCTTTTTTGTGCCCGCTGAAATATTGCGCCGCGCCAGGCCACGGTTAGGGTATCCGCGTGATTTTCCATTCGCATCGCACCGGCTTGCGCAGCGTCGCCGTCTTCGAGGCCTTCAAGGGCGCCATCGTGCTCATCGCTGGCTTCGGTGTGCTCACCTTCCTCGGTCGCGACGCACAGGACTTCGCCGAACAGCTCGTGCACCGCCTGCACCTCAACCCAGCGCGGCACTACCCGCAGATCTTCATCCACGCCATGGCCGACGTGACTAACACCAAACTCTGGCTCATGGCGGGCTTCGCCGCGCTTTACACTGCGGTGCGCTTCACCGAGGCCTACGGACTCTGGCACGAGCGGCGCTGGGCCGAGTGGTTCGCCGTGCTCAGCGGCGGGATCTACGTGCCGGTGGAAATTTACAAGCTCGCCGAAGGCGTTACATGGCTGAAAGTCGCCACGCTGGTGCTTAATCTCGCAGTCCTCGCCTACCTGGCCAGGTTGCTCAGCGAGGCCCGACGCACCAAGGCTGCCGCGCCCTGAGGTGGCGCGCGTTGTCCCCAACGTGTTTTCCAGTGCGCCTCTAATCTTCTTCCGAGTCTAACTCCTCAGTGCCGTCCCACCCGCAGCGGCTTGATCGCTGGCACGCCCGTGCCGCCCTGGTAGAGCACACGGGCCGCCTCGCCGAGCGTCGCGCCGCAGGCGAAAGCGTCCAGCAGCGCCGCCATCTTCGTGCGGGC
Organism: uncultured Opitutia bacterium; assembly: GCA_903877135.1. Lineage (GTDB taxonomy): Bacteria > Verrucomicrobiota > Verrucomicrobiia > Opitutales > Opitutaceae > CAIRCN01. The sequence goes on along the minus strand of CAIRCN010000006.1, from coordinate 139,401 downwards.
GTTGGCGCGCTGATTCTCGCCCAAACGCGCCAGAATTTCCCGCCCGCGGGCACGGGCCGTGCTCCGGCGGAGCAGGGCGATTTCCCGCGCCCGGTGCAGGGCGAAGGGCATGCCCGTCGTCAATTCGGCCGGGGTCAGTCGTTCCAGCGGGCCATGTTCCACCAACTCCTGCGGAAATCCGATGCTGACCGCGGCCGCCATGCCGCCGCGCTGCTCCACTTCTTGAAACAGCGCCCACGCCCGTTCCTCTAGTTGCCGGCTGAGCGCTTCGACCCGGCAGGTCTCTTCCGCCGGTCCGGCGGCGCAGTCAGGCTGGCCCGCTTCGCCCGCGCCGGAGCCCACGTTTTCCTTAAGTCGCTGGAGTAAATCGTCGGGCATCTCGCCGTTAGCCTCCACGTGAAGGCCTGCACACCCGCCCACGGCGCCAGCAAACGTTGCGCTCGTGACCCGCAACAGGTTGGCTTGCGGATCGGCGTTGGCCGCGCCTCCGCCGGCGATGCGCCCATGGCAAAGCAGCCGTTGTGCGTCCGCCGCGCCGCCCATCTCCGCCACGGCCCGCGCCCACAGCCGTCGCGCTGCGCGCAGTTTCGCGACCTCGGCGTAGCACCATGAGCCGAGCGCAAAAGTGAAAACGAAGCGCGGCGCCCCACGGTCGACCGCGACTCCCCGTTTGCCGAGGGCCCGCAGATAATCCACGCCCGTCGCGAGGCCAAAGGCCAGCTCCTGCTCCGCGCTGCGCCCGACTTCGGCCCACAGGGCGGCTTGCACGCCGACGGTGCGCAACGGCGAGCCCGTCTTCTCTGACCACTTCGTTAGCGTCGCCATCCCCTCGTAGGCCCGTGATAGCCCGCCCGGCAGCGTGCCCCGCCGCAGCCATTCGGTGATGGGATCACCCAGCACGGCCCCGCGCAGCACCTTCGCCGACTGGCCGTGTTCCATCAGCCAGGCATCCAGCATGGCAAAGAAGGGTAACACGGCGCTGCCTGCATGCACATGCACCGGCCACGCGGCCAGATCCACCCCGCGCAAGACGCAGTCCACATCCTGAAGCGTGACTAGCGACAACGCCCGGTCGCCCACCTCATCGGAGCGGGCGTGATCCGGGTCGAGGCCCAGCCGCGTGGCAGTGTCGAGCCGCAGGGCGACGACCTGCTGGCCGCGTGCCAGATCGTGCTGCAGCGCCCGATTGAACTCCGCGGGATGCTCGCAAGCCACTTCGTGGTAAATCTGCCAAAGGTCCGCTCGCGGTGCGCAACCCGCCTCGCCCGGCATCGAGCCCGGTCCGGGATCATCGCCCCCACTCAGTTGCGCCGAAGGCTGCGTGGATTCGCACCCTTTGTCTCCACTCACGCTGCGCAGATCACCGAGCTGGGTTGGTTGATTGATGATATTCATGGCAGATTCAGTTTCGCCCACTAGCGACCGACACCGCAGACCATACGCCCAAGGCCCGGTTCAGGCTTGCCGCATTTTGGCGAGGGCTGCGCACGTTTTGACGCACCTTCCCACCAGGAATCTGCCTCGACCACCGCGCAAAACCACCACTTCTTCCTCTTTCGTGGACAAAGCCACGCTCCACTCCATGAAATTTCTCGTCGCCAACGCCGTAGGTTCACCGCGAACTTACCCGGTTAGTGGCTCATGACGGCCGACCAAGGATGGCGACGGTCCGGTAGCGAACTTCGACCGTTCCGTTGGCCACAAAGCGGTTGAACACTTCGCGCACTTGATTCACGATCGCGTGCCCTTTACGGGTGTTTCTCCCCGGAATATACGATCGGGAAAATACCAGACTCAGGAGCCCTTTCTCGTCTAGGCGATGCGCGTGCGGCCAGGAAAACTGTTCCGGCCGGGTGGAGCCAAAAAATCGCGGCACGCCCGAGCGGTTCTCATGAGCGACCAGCGCCGCCCGCTTGGCCCCGCCAAATCCACCGAAGATTTCGTCCAGCGCCAGATGTAGCGGGTTCTCGGTCATACGGTCGTTCCAAATAAGCGCGACCTGGCCTCGTGTCGTAAGAATCCGGAGAAACTCGGCCCGCGCCCGCTCGACCTCAAACCAATGAAATGCCTGAGCCGCCGTGATCAGATGAACCGAAGCCGCGGCCAACGGTATCGACTCGGCACAGCCTTCGACGCTACCGTAGCCGTCGATCGCCCCGAGCAGGCAATCCGCCGCCCTCCGCATATCCGGATTCGGCTCCACCGCCATCACCCGGTATCCGTTCCGCAACAAGCCCTGCGTCAGGAGGCCGGTGCCCGCGCCAATATCGGCCACGGTCACACCTTCGGGTGCACAACAATGCTTCAGCACTTCGAAGAGCGCTGCCGGGTAGTCCGGACGCGACGCCACGTAGTCGGCAACCTTCGCGCTAAAGACAGATCGCACGCCGCCCTCCACCGCGTAAAGCGCCCTCAGCGTTGCGCCCGTATCGTCGCTAGACGTCATGGGTGGAAGCCGGGGTCATGTCGCGTTTCGGTAACCGGTTCCCTCCGCCGGTCAAGGGTCGCGATTCACCCGCGCAGGTACCAATTGGCCATCGCCGGTTTTTTGTTTTCCCGGCTTTTCTCTTCCCTCGCGCTATGTCTCTCTGGTCGCATGAAATTACTCGTCACCAACGACGACGGCATCGACAGCCCCTTCCTCCACGACCTCGTCCGCGCGCTTCTCGCGATGGGCCATGAACTCTCCGTCGTCGCGCCGAAAACCGAGCAGAGCTGGATCGGCGCCGCCAAGTCCCGCAACCGCCCTGTTCACGCCGAGCGCGCCGAGCGCGGCCTCGGCTGCCTCACTTGGATTGTCGACGGCACACCCAGCGACGCCGTCAATATCGCCCTCGATCACCTGCTCCCGGCTAACGCACGCCCGGAAGCCGTCATCAGCGGCATCAACGTCGGCGGCAACTGCTCCCTCGGCTTCATTCTGGCGAGCGGCACCGTGGCTGGCGCGTGGGAGGGCGTGTTGCACGGCCTGCCCGCGATGGCAGTTTCACAGGAAGTATCTGCGGGAACCTACGATCAGCTCAAGGAGCGCGGCGGCGCGCCCGACAGCGCCCTTCTCGCCACGGTCCGCGTCTCCGCGGCGCATGTAGCCCGCCTCGCTCCGGCGCTGTTCGCCACCACGCCGCCCGGCAGCTTCATCGTGCACAACCTCAATTTCCCCTACCCCTGCCGGGCTGACACCGCCGTGCGCCGCACTGTCCCGGCCCAGGTTCACGTTCCCGGCCTGTTCACCCGTTCGGCCGAGGACGGCTTGCACCGCCTGCACTGGGGCGAGATCCGTGACGTGTCGCCCGCCGAGCCGCTCACGGACATCACCTGCGTCAAACAGGGCCACATCAGCCACAGCGTCCTCGATTACGCCAAACTCGGCCAGACATGAAACTCGTGATGTTCGACATGGACGGAACGCTAACCGACAGCTTCTCGCTCGACGAGAACTGCTACGTGCTCGCGATCCAGCAGGCGCTCAACCTCTCCGACGTCGTCACCGACTGGGAATCCTATCCGCACACCAGCGCGTCCTACTGCCTCAAGGAAATCGTGCGCGCAACCCGAGGCCGGCCCCCGACTGCCGAGGAGTCGCATGCCGTCCAACGCCGCATGATCGGCCTGATGGATGAAATTTCGCAGCGCCGGGGCCGAGGCACCTCTGAGATTCCCGGCGCAGCGGCCTGTGTGCGCGAACTCCTTCAGCGCGACTTCGCGGTCGCCATCGCCTCGGGCGACTGGGAAGCCACCGCCCACTACAAGCTGACTACGGCCGGCATCCCATTTCACAATCTGCCCGCGGCGTTTTGCGAAGTGGCGCACGCCCGCACCGAAATCATGGGCTGCGCCCTGCGCAGCGCAGCTGCGCACTACGGCTGCGAGAGCTTCGAACGGGTCGTTTACGTCGGCGACGCGAGGTGGGATGTGCGCGCCTGCCGTGAACTCGGCTGGCCGCTCGTCGGCGTCGCCCAGGGCGCACACGCCGCGCGCCTGAAATCGTTCGGCGCCACCGAAGTGATCGCCGACTACCGGCAGTTCGACGAATTTCTCGCCGCCCTCGCCCGCGCCACGCCACCAGCGCCCGCCGGTTGAAAAAATCTCCTCGCTACCCGCTGCTCCCTGCTCGCTACTTTTTCCCATGATCGCCGTCCGCAACCTCACGCGTGTCTTCCGCACCTACAAGAAGCAGCCCGGCTTCTGGGGCGGCGTGAAGGGGCTGTTTCACCGCCAGTTCGAGGAAACCGCCGCGGCGAAGGACATCAGCTTCGACATCGCCGAAGGCGAGTTCGTCGGCTTCCTCGGACCTAACGGCGCCGGCAAGACCACCACCCTGAAAATGCTCTCGGGCCTCATCTACCCGACGAGCGGCACCGCGCGCGTGGCGGGCTTCGACCCGACCAAGCGCGAAAACGCCTACCGCAGGCTCTTCGCCCTCGTGATGGGCCAGAAAAACCAACTTTGGTGGGACCTGCCCGCAGCCGAGTCCTTCAACCTGATCCGCGCGATCTACGGCCTCCCCGCCGAAGGCTACCAGGCTACCCTCAACGAACTCGTCACCCTCCTCGACGTCGGAAAAAAGCTCAACGTTATGGTGCGCGAGCTCTCGCTCGGCGAACGCATGAAGATGGAGTTGATCGCCGCTCTGCTCCACCGCCCGCGTGTGCTGTTTCTCGACGAACCAACCATCGGCCTCGATGTCGTCTCGCAGCGGGCGCTGCGCCAGTTCCTGCGCGACTACAACCGCCGCCACCGCGTCACGATTCTGCTCACGAGCCACTACATGGCCGACATAGCGGAGCTCTGCGAGCGCGTCATCGTCATCCACAAGGGCGTGAAAATCTACGACGGCGCGCTCGACCGGCTGGAAAACGCCGGCGGCGCGAAGAAGAAAATCATCACCTTCCTCCCCGCGCTGGCCGACGGCGCCGCGCAGGCCGCCGCGTTCCCCGACACCTGGCAGTCGCGCCACGGCACCACCACGCGCGCCGACGACGGCAAGTTCACGCTCTGCGTTCCCGGCGAAAACGTGGTCGCCGTCTCGCAGGAAATCCTCAGCACCGGTCCCGTCGCCGACATCACGATTGAGGACGTCCCGCTCGAGGACGTCATCGCCGAGCTGTTTCAGTCGAGGTAGGCAAGGTTGTATAGCGGAATCGCTCGCCCTACACAACCCTGCCGATCTGCTGTCCGGTTTACCACGACACACGTGCGCTTTTCCGAATAATTTTCCGGGCAGGCCATAAATATTTTTCGAACTGGGCGAAATTCGCTTTTACGGCACGGGACCCAGTTGCGACCGCGCTTTTTTTCGAATCCCGAATTACCTATCTCCACCCCGTATTTCTCCCGAATAAACACGCTCCAGCCGAAGGTGAGAGGAGCGTACACCGACATTCCCGAAATATCTGTCTCCAGCAACCGGCGCTGCCGCCAGTAATTTGAAACCGTGGCCGGATTTTGGGTGCCCAATTGGCTGGCTCCAGTTGGGAATGACGTCGCGTCGCATTTGCCTGCTGTCGATGGGCCTTTCGACCGGTGCGATCGATTGGGGTGACCGCCTTCCGCAACACGAATCGACCGCTGTTGGTGGCCGCACTCGCAACGTGTCTCGGGCAGCCGATCAGAATTGCGGAGAGGAGGTGTCTTGACCGTGCGCTTCAACACCATCGGTTGGTGTCGCAGGGTGAGGTTCTCTAGGACGAGTCCGCGCCGGGTCCTAAGCGCAGTGGTATCGCCCCATCTCCCGCGTAGACCCTCGGTCGTGAGGATCGGACGACGCATCATCGGGGTCGGACGTTCGTTTTCCGTTGCCGAGCACCTGCCGCTTGCGTCGGACGCGGACGCTTCGCAATCTGCCGAGATGCCCAAGCCTTCCCGACGCCTCTCGCGGACCGTTATCGTCCGTGCGCTTTCGCGCCTCGGCGAGCTTTGCACGGAAAAGCACAGTCGTGTAGAAATAGCGATTTACGGCGGTACAGTCATGATGCTCGCATACGACTGCCGGGAAACCACCAAGGACATCGACGCGATCTTCCACCCGCCGGAAGTGGTTGAGCCGCTCATCAGGCAGGTCGCCCGCGAACAGAAACTGCCCGAAGATTGGATGAACAGTGGCGTGGGGTCGTTTGTCTCCGGGCGCGAAGAGCGTATTCAGTTCAAACAGCTCCAGATTCCCGGCCTCGCCATCACCCGCCCCTCCGCCAAATACCTGCTGGCGATGAAGTGCCGGGCGGGGCGACTGCCGACGCCGTTCCGCGCCGGCGACATGGCGGACATCAAGTTTTTGCTCCGCGAACTCACGATCCGTTCCATGGCGGAGGTTGACGCGATCGCCGTCGAGTTTTACGGCGCCCCGGCACTCGATCCGGGAAAGCGGTGGCTGGTCGAAAAACTATTGCGGGAGGTGCGCCATGGTTAAGTCGGCAGGCCGACCCTGGCGGCGGCCGCGGAGCCTGTTTGAAGTCGTGCGCGATGCGGAGACCACCGAGGACATCGGCTGCAATCTCGCGGACTTCCTCGATCATATGAACCTGCTCGCGAAGCAACCGGGGGCGGCCGTTCGCATGGCCGCGAGCCTGCGCACAGAACCGCCCCGGACGGGCGACGCCGTGCAGGACGCCTATCTGGCGGCCGTGGCTGCGCATCTGGCACACCGGCTGCGGCTGCGGGTGCCCGCCTGGGCCGACAAGAAATCCCGCCGGCTCGAACACCCCTGGTTCGCGTTGCCCGATGCCTGGGCCCGCGCCACGCTGCTTCGCGATTCGCCCGCGGCTTTCCGGGAACGAAATCTCTTCACGACCGAGGATGCGCTGCACCGGTGCTAAGCGGATTGATGAGTGTGTCGTGGAAAGGATGATTTGGCCGCGTCTTGAAGGACAAGTTGGCCAGATCTCCCTCGTGCTGACAAAAACTCGATCAAGACGTTGAAGGATGAAGTTGGCCAAAAATCGACTTTTGCAGGAACAGGTGGCCAAAAGACGACCGTCAGGAATACGTACGCGACAGGAAGGTAATAGCCATGACATGGACTACCTTAGCTCATGTTTAGCGGCGTCGCGGCTATCTAGCCTGCGACTGTCTTTCACCGGTGAAGGTCAAGTCGGCCAAAAGTAGAATGAAGGACGAGCAGTCCTTTTGGCCAAATCAACCCTCACCGCGACAAATGTTGTCGCGGTGACCAGCAAATGTCAGTGATTGGTAGGCATGAGTTGTCACTAACTCAGAGGAAGCGGGAAATTTCGGGGCACGACCCTTGGAAGCATCTGCTGTCAGTTAGTCAGGGTTTGAGACAAACAGCTGTCATTTTCTCAGATATGGAAGCACTCGAACCACATAGGCATCATGGTCTGACAGCTCGTGACCATCTGCTCTGGCCTCCACACGATCAGCCGAGATCAGCTTCATAGACGAAGGCATCGCAATGTGGTCATGCGCACAATGCGGACACATGCAGCGGCGATACAGGTGCGCTAGTAGTTCAACGCATTGCCAGCGATGTGAACATCCCTTGGATGCTACCCAGGTGGAGAGTGCCTCATCACTAGAGATTACGATTGCCGGCGAGCTCATCGCTGAGGCCACAAGCGAAAGACTCGCCGTCTCAGGCGAACAAGTGAAGCGAGCACTTTTCTCCTGGGCAGAGCAGCAGGGGGCGAAGTCAGTCAAGGCGAAGGCTCAGCTGCTCGGCATGCCACAGTCGCTGGTGTGCTACTGGCGATATACCGATCGCGAGCCGTCTCTGCAGCGAATTTTAGAGTTATGCTTCCAGAACGGGCTGCCCGCTTTGGAAATTTGTCGCGGGAACCTCACGGTTACTCAAGCCACCCCCGCACCGCATGAAACTCGCCGGGCATGGCGGTTTAGAACTCTCAGTGAGAAGCAGAAAAAAGACATACGGGCGCGATTGGCGACGATCGCTGAGCGGGAATATCCTCCGTGTGTGGAGCATGCCGCCACTGAATTGGGCGTGGCGGCCGGCATTCTGAAAACGCTCGCGCCAGAGCAATGTGAGATCATGAGCAAACGTTCACGTGCCCAACGGAATCTTATCGGCGCAGTCAGGTTCTTGCGGTTTCAAAACAAAGTTAAGCAATGCGTTAACGCCAAAGCTAAACAGGGCAAGGCGCCCTCTCTGCGGGATATCGCCTCCAGTCTCAGCGAGCCGGGCCTCCTACGTTCACCTAAGTGTCGGAATTATGCCCGGGCCGAAATTGACAGGCGAGGGCGAAGCTGTTGGAGGACGGTCCTGGAAGACCGTAGGCAGGGTCCAATACCGTAGTCCAATGGACCGTCTGTTAGGTAAGAACAATTGGGCTCTAAGCCATTGGCGCGACTGATTTGTAATAGACTGAACAATAGCTAAATAGATATTTTTTGCGCACAAACGTCTCGGCTTGCGCGCAATGCCACAAGCATGAGTGGTCATTAAGTAGGAAGGAAGCATCAGCTGTCATTTAGTGACTATGGCGGGCAACCGCGACAAGTGTTGTACTGGGCTCAATGTGAGAAATGGTGGAGGTGGCGGGAGTTGAACCCGCGTGCCCCTGACCTTCGCGCACCGCGTCTACCATGTATAGCGTGACTTTAATCTCGCCAGAACCAAGCCGTCACACGCGCTAAGATTCCAACCAGTCCCCGGATGAAGATACGGCGCGCACACCGCGGACGGCTCCGCGCGCTATGCCTGCTGTCGACGTCGGTTTCAGCTAGCAGGTGTCGCCGGACCAACGAGGCTGCCTAATTAGGCCGCCATGGGCATTTCTTCGTATGTGCCATTTATTTGTTTCGAGGGGTGATTTGCGAGAGACCCCCGACTCTCGACAGGCAGCGGCGCACTCCAACCAAGGGTCGAATCCGGAACACCCCCAAAAGTGATTTTGGGTCCAGCAAGACCGATTGAGCGCGACCAATCAAAGAACGGGAGGAGCACCATGCGCCGCCCCGCCGGAAACACAAGCCCCGTGAATTTCCGACTCGCCCCGCCACCCGCCCAGCGCACCGTAAAGGCCAATGCCGGCCCCCACCCGCCTCGTCGATTCCCACCAGCACGTCCTCTGGCACCAGCGCGACGACTACAGCCTCGTCAACGATCTCGACGCCCACGGCATCGCCAGCGCGTGGCTGCTCTCGTGGTGTCTCGGGCCCGCCGAGCAGTCCGGCGACCACGCCTCTTATCTCAATCCTGCCCACACGCTGCCCGACGGCACGCACCCTGGCATCCCGCTCTCCGACCTGCTCGCGACGCGCAATAAATTTCCCGGCCGCTTCGTTGTCGGCTATTGTCCGCATCCCGCCTGGCCCGGCGCGCCGGCGATGCTCGAGGCGGCGCACCGCATGCATAACGTGCAAGTCTGCGGCGAGTGGAAGTTCCGTCTCGAGTTCGACGATCCGCGCTGCCTCGCGCTCTTCCACACCGCGGGCAAACTCGGCCTGCCCGTCGTGTTGCACCTCGACGTGCCGCAACTGGCCGACCCGCATGGCGGCGAGCCCATCTTTCAACCGGCGTGGTATGGCGGCACGGTGGCGCGCCTCGAAAGCGCACTGCAGGCGTGCCCCGAGACAACCTTCATCGGCCACGCGCCCGGTTTCTGGCGCGAGAGCAGCGGTGATGCCGATGCGAGCCCCGACCAGTATCCGACCGGCCCGGTCACGCCCGGCGGCCGGCTCTACCGGCTCTTCGACACCTACCCGAATCTTTGCGCCGACCTCTCCGCGGGCTCGGGCTGCAACGCACTCGCGCGCGACCCGGCGCACGCCGCGGCATTTCTCACGCGCTACGCCGACCGGCTGCTCTTTGGCCGCGACTACTACGGACGCGAGTTGCACGAGTTCCTGCAAACGCTCCCGCTCGCGGCCGATGTCGTCGAGAAAATCTACTGGCGCAACGCCGAGCGTCTGGTGCCGCCCGCGGGAAACGACGGAACGTAGCCGGCGCAGCCCTGGCCGCGCTGCAGCGGAGTCCGGTCCGCTCAGAACGGAAAATCCTTCGCCGCCGGCGCTGGCGCGAGCGGTTTCTCGACCGGTTTCTGGGCACGTTCGTGGCGGCGGCGGCCGTTCACCGTGATCGCCTTTTCCGGGACCACCGGGCAGGCGAATTCGCAGGCGCCGCAACCGATGCAAAGCTCGGCCTTTAGCGCGGGCAGCCTGAGGTTGCCGCGGTAGGGCACAGGATCCACGGCCTTGGTCGGACAGTGTTCGGAACACGCCGAGCAGTCGGTGCCCTTCTTTTTCACGACGCAGAGATCCTCGGTGAAAACCGACCGACCGATCCGGGTCACATGTTTCTCCGGCAGGTCGAGCAGCGCGATGGCGCCGTCCGGACACACTTCGCCGCAGCGCCGACAGTCGTAATTGCAGAAGGCCCGGTTGAAATCCAGCCGCGGGCGCAGCATGCCGGCCACGCCATATTCGAACAGGGCGGGCCGGAGCACATGAGTTGGGCAGGCGCTGACGCACAGGTGGCAGGCCGTGCAACGACTGAGATAACGCTCCACGCTGCCTGCGCCCGGTGGGCACACGGCCCCGCTGCGGTTGTCGTCCACCACCGGCACAGGCTTGGCGGCGGCCGGCGGCGGGGGCGTCATGCTCATCGTGGCGACGGCCAGCACCGTCGCGTCGGCAATGAAGGTCCGGCGGCCCAGGTCGGCCGGTGTCGCGGCAGCCGTTCCCAATTTCCGCGCGGGCGCGATCCACGCGAACCGGTAGGCGATGGCGCGTTCGGCGCAGACGTCCACGCAATTGTAGCACGCCACGCAGCGCGAGACGTCGATAGCCCCGGCGCGCAGGTCGATGCACTGGGCCTTACACGCCTGCAGGCAATTGCCGCACTTGTGGCAGGCGGCCCGGTCCAACGTGAGCCGCCACGCGCCGCGCCGCGCCATCAAACCGAGCAGCGTGCCCACGGGGCAAACGGTGTTGCAGAACAACCGGCCGCGCCACACCGCCAGCATGCCGACCAACGTCAGCATGAATAGTGGCAGCGCCAACGCGCCCCAACCCAACCACGGCGCTTCCACCCGGTAGAGCAGCGGGACGCCGAGCCGCTCACCGAGCCCGACGATGGCGTTGTTGGCCAGCACGAGCAGCGGCTGGAACAGTCCTGTCGCGATCCGCCCGAAGTGGCTGTAGGGGTCGAGCAGCGCGAGCGTGAGGCCGCCCCACCCCGCCGCCACACCGGCGACGCAGAGACCGAGAAAACCGTAGCGCAGGGCGTTTTTCGGCTGGGCGTGCGGCAGCCGCGGCTGGCGACGCCGCAGCGCGAGCCGCGGAATCACGTCCTGCAACACGCCGAGCGGGCAAACCACCGAACAATAAACGCGGCCGACGAGGAGCGTCCCCACGAGGATCATTCCCGCGATGACCGCCGCCACCAGCCCCACACCCGTCGCCAGAGCGACGGCGGCCGGCACCAACTGCACCGAGGCCAGCCAGTGCCCGAGGGGCGCCGGCGCTGCGCTGCGAAAATCCAGCAACGCGAGCGTGAGACCGCCGCCCACCGCCAGCGCCCCGGCCACGCGGATCGGCTTGAGGCGGGGCCGCCACATCGTTTCAGGCGAGTTTCAGGCGGCGGATGTCCACCGCGCCGAGGTCGATCGTGCCGAGCCCCAACTGCGCGGCGAGTTGCACATGGCGGACGTCGGTCGGCGCGTGGCCCAGTAGTTTCGCCGCGGCGGCATCCACCGCGACGATGTCGGTCGAGGCGAGCAGCGTGCGCATGAGGACGACATCCTCGGCACTGCGGCCGCGCGGCCCGTTGCGCACCATCGGGTGGTAGGCGTCGATGATGTTGAGCGTGGGCCGCACTACGGTCAGGAAATCCGCGATGCACTGGGGCATGTCGTTGTTGTGGTAGAACCGGCGGTCCCACACCACGCCCATGAGGTTCTTCATCGCCGCGGTCATCAGCGCGCCGCTGTGGTGCTTCAGCACCGGCACATTGAGGAACACGTCGCTGTCGAGCACGAGTGAGTGCACCTTGGTCCGGCGCAGCTTCACGCCGCTGGGAATCTCGACCTCACGGTAGAGGCTCTCGTCCTTGCCGTTGACTACGCGGGCGCCGGCCGCCTCCGCTGCGGGACCGATGCCGCTGTTGGCATAGGTGCGCTGCCACTGGTCGCAAGTGTTGTCGAAAATACTCACCGACTTCGCGCCCGCGCCGAGGCAGAGCGTGACGAGCCGGCTGACGAGCTCCGGATGCGTATTGCCGCCGCGCTCGGGCGGCACGTCCCAGCCGATGTTCGGCTTGATGAGCACGGTCTGGCCGGGCTTCACGAACGCCCCGATGCCGCCGAACTCGGCGAGCGCCCGGTCGAGCATGGCAGCCCGCCCGCCCTCGCGCACGGCGACCAGCACGGGCCGTGTCACCGTCGCCGCAACCGGCGGAGCGGCGGCGGATTTTTCTTCGGCAAAAAGTCCGGTCACGCCCGGGCAGGAAAGCGCGGCCCCGAACGCGAGGCCGGTCTTGATGAAATCACGGCGGCTTTTCATGGGCGCGGAGCTTGGCGGTCAGCGGCGCCGGACGCAAGCGCAGGCGCATTCAGCCTTCGCCCCACTCCAGCCACCAGTGAAACATCGCCCGGGCCGCGTGGCGCGAGACTGAGATCGCCATGCCGACTGTGCCCTCGTGCGGATAGGCGGCGACAAACCGCTCCGGCTGCATGCGCACAGTCAGCCCGGTCTTTGGGCCGACGCTCAGCCGCGCCACACAGCCTTCGCCCCGCAGTTCGAAGTCCGCACCGTGGCCGCTCACGTGCGCCCAAGTGTGCCAATGCCACGCGATCTCCGCCGGTTCCGCCAACTCGATTTCATCCTCGCCACGTAGCGAACCGTCGGCGGCGATTTCCAGCGTGCGCGTGTGCCGCCGCACGCCGAGGTGCGGCAGATACGCCGCCGCCAGCTCGACACTGAGGCGCACCATTTTTCCGCGCACAGCGACCCGGGGTTCCGCGGGGATGTATTTCTCGTCCAGAAAATCCGGAAACCACACGCAACTGTCGCCGACCTGGCCGCGCCCGTTGATCGTGACGGCATTGTGCAGCGCCGTGTCGCGCCGGTAGAGCGGCCCCGGTCCGCTGCCGACAAAAGTGCCGCCGCGCCACACCAGCACTGCGCCGTTGCACGGATCGGAGTGGCCGTAGCCGCCAACCTCGCCCGCCGCCCGATGCTGCCGCCCGAGCGGCGCGCCGGCACGCAGCGTCACGAGCGTCGCACCCCGCCGCACGAAAACCTGCCCACCATCGGCAAACGCCGCCACGCCCTCACCGGCCGGGCGCGCTGTCAGCGCCGGCCGATGCCAGAGCAGCTCGTAAACCCGCCTCCGCGGCGGCGCGTGCCGGTGGTCGGTGCCGACCGGCGACTGGTCGAGCAACGTCTCGCCCAGCGCCTGCGCCGCCGCCGAGCCGGTGCGCCGCGCGATCAGCAGGTGGCACCAGCTGTCGCCCGTCACGCGGTATTGCGGGTCGCCAAACGTCACGCCGTGCCGCCCGTCGGGCGCGGTCGCCGCGGCGCGGAACCGCGACGACGCCGCGAAATACGGATTCGCCCGCCACAGGTCTTCGCCTGTGCATTGCCGGAAAAGCTCCAGCCAGCGCAGCAGAAAACCGTGCTCGTAAATCCACAGGTTGAGTCCGTGCGGGAAAAAGCCGTCGGCCGGCAGCATCGCCAGCACGCGCGTCAACGCCCCGCGCAGCTCCGCCGCCCAAGCCGCCGACTCGGGATGCTCCTCCCAAAAGAGAAAGGCGAACGCCAGCAGCCCGAGCCCGCACCCGAGGTAGTGCGCCTGCGCGTAGTCACGCCGCGCCGGATCGAGGTGACGCCGGCAGATGGCCGCGATTTCCCAAAGCCGTTTTTTCGCCTGCGCTCGCTGCGCCGGCGTGAGCGTCGGCTGCAGCCAGTCGTAAGCGACGCAGAGCACGTAGAGCACCTCGCCGCTCTGCGTGTCGATGCCCAGCGGTCCGAATTCCGGCCGCGCCGTCTCGCGCAGGTAGGCAAAAAAGGCGCGCTGTGCCCACGCCACCGTTTTCCGCTCCGGCCGCAGCAGCGCACTTGCGGCAGCGATCAGCGCGCGGTCCGCTCCCGTCAGACGCTCCGGGCCCGGCAGCACCTTGCCCTCGGGCGTAGTTTCATAGGGCAGGCGCCATGAAGTCTTCACGAGTTCCTGCAGCCGTTGCCAGTGCCGCGCCAGCGGCCCGCGCAACTGACCGCGCAACGCCGCCACCTCTCGCGCGTCCACCACGAGCCGCGGATGCGCGCCGCGCAACGCCGACCGCAGTGTCAACGGCTGTGGCGTCGCCCGCGCCGGCAGATTGGCCAACACCTGCGCGTGCAAGGGCCGCAGTCCCACCTCGGTCGACAGCAGTTTCACCGTGCGGCCCAGCCCGCCCTCGCAGGCGAACGTCATGCGCAGCTCGCCGGTGATTTTCTCGTCACCCAAAAAATAAAATTTCCCGCGCACCTCTTCCGCGCCTGTGTGCAGGCGCAGCACGGGCATCTCGGGAATGCTGCGCCAGCCCGGCCACGGACCCACGCGAGTCCCGGGCGGCGTTTCCGCGTAGATCGTGTTGAGGAACGTCGGCGCGGCCCACGGTGTCTTAACGCGTGCAAACCGAAAAAAACGCTCCAGGAACCTCACGGGCAACAACAGCGCCACCTCGACCAGCACCGCCCCGCGACCAGCCTGTTTCAACTCGGCGCGATATTCGCCGGGAGAAATTTCCTTGAAGGTCAGGATGAGCGCCATGGTCAGGCCAATCGCTCCAGTGCGACGTCATCGAACCACACGCTGCCGGCACCATCGAATTCGAGCCGTAGATGCACTCGGTCCGGCGTGGGGGCGAGCGATGGCGTCTCGACCGTGAGTTCGCGCCAATCGCCATCGAGCGCGCGGAGCCACGCGCTCGCATAAACCTCGTAGCCCGCCACGTCGAACACGCTGCCCCGTCCCGCCCGATGCACGCGCAAGGCGATCCGCACTTTGCCACGCACGCCGCGCGTGCGCACCACGGCGCGCAGCCGCAGTTTGCCGCCGCGCCGTAACGCCGGCTCGCCAAACGCCGGCCCGAGCGTTGTCGCCTGCCACGCGGATTGCGCCACGGCGCGATGCCGAATCCGCAACGAATACCGGTCGCCGCAGCCGATGCGTGTGTCGCGGGTCAGCTCGACGTCAGCCGGGTCTCCCCGCGCGATCGCGCGCTGCCATGGCCAGGCGGTGCTGCAGTCGATGTCCGCACTCCGGAACGTCGCGCGAAAGTCATGGCGACCACCGGTGTAAACCGGCGTGTCTGCCGCCGCCCCTGGCGAGCGCGGCACAGCACGCCGCAACCACCGTTGTGCCGCTGCGCGGCCCAGCGCCCCGAGCGTGTAGGCCGCCGTGCGCACGGTGCCCGGTAGCAGCACCGTCGCGTCCGCGCCCTGGCCCACGCGCTGGCCGAAATGCGTGTCCCACATGTAGGCGCAGACTCCCGCCTCCGCGCGCGTGCCGGGGCCAAGCGTGATGACTGGGTTCCAATCCTCCAGCACCCACGCGAACCGGTCGCCCGGGCCCAGTTTTAGCCGCTGCTTGTCGGGACTTTCCAGATGATGATGCGCGATCTTCTCCACCCGCTTGCCGCGCTGCACGAGGCATGCCTGGAATTTTTTCGGCTCGTTCCCGACCGGCGAAAAAACGCCCGCCGGCCACAGTGTGCAAAACGCCAGCTCGCCGTGGTCCGCCTGCGGCGTCACCCACCAGCCCGGCCCAGCCGGAATCTCCAACCGCGCCTGCACTTCCAGTGTGACGCGTTCGCGCGCATCAGCCCGAAACGTCACTTCGTAGATGCTGAGTGCGCAGCGCGACCGCGTGGCGCCCGTCGCGCGCAGCCGCAGCCAGCCCGGCCCGATCTTCGGCTCGTCGAGCCGGCGGTGCGAGTCCAGACTCCGCTCCGGATTTTGGTGATTGGCGTATTGCCGCCAGAAAAGCGGCACGCCCACCTCGCGCCCGATCAGCGCCGGCGCGCCCGGCACCGGGGCAAAGTCGATCAGCGCCAGCCGCCGCACCTCGACCACCGGCCGGCCGCCCAGGCAGACGACTCCGCCATCGCGGGCCGTGCGGGCAAAGGAAAATGTCGGCGCGCGGCTCACGGTCATTTTGCCGCCGCCAACTCGCGCTCGAGCGCCGCCCGCCACGCCGGGCGCAGCGCCGGCGACCGCAACTGCCGCTCCAGATCCTGCCGCACGCCGGCATTGATGTCCGAGACCGCCGCCACAACTTCGTCCAGCGTCGCATCGCCCGCCCACAGCCGGTCGAGCCACGGCTGGAAACGGGTCATCACCGGCCCCATCGACCAGCTCGCGAAGCGCACGAAATACCGCGGGTCGCCGCCGGCGTGCCGCTCGCTCAGCGTCCACACCTCACGAAACCCCGTGCCGCGCAGCCGCGGATACTTCGCCTCCCAACCGCCGACAAAATCGGCGTCGGTGAGCACCGGGTTCGGCTGATAGGGCGCGGCCTCGCCGATCAGCCACGCGAGCGTCCGCCACGCGTCAGCGGGATGCGCCGTCGTCGCGCTGACCGACAGTCCACCGCTGGCCGAACGAAAATAACGCGGCGCCTTCGCGCCGAAGCGCGGTAGCGGTGCCACGCCCCAGTTGATCGTGAGTGTCTCGATTAGCCCCGGGTGCGGCACTGCCTCGACCAGCATCGCCACGCGGCCGGATTCGAGCATCTGCGCCGCCTGCATGCCCAGCGCCTGCACGTGGCGGATGTCCGGCATCACCCCGTCACGGATGAGGCCGAGGTAAGCCGCGTAAACTTCCCGCGCCTCGGGCGAAATTCCCAGCAGCAGCGCGTCGCGCGGAATCGGCGCGTGGTTCATCTGCTCGAAGCACTCGATAAAATGCGCCGGGATGAACAGTCCGTAGCGCCCGGGCCGGTCGCCGGCCTGGCCGACCCGCGTTAGCTTGCGCGCCACCGCCACAAAATCGTCCCAAGTCCAGTCTGCCGTGGGCGGCGCCAGCCCCGCCGCGGCGAACGCTGCGCGGTTGTAGTAAACGCCGCAGGTGTGTGTCCAGTTGCCGACGCCGTAAATGCCGCCGTCGGGCGCGGCGGCTGCGGCGCGCACCTCGGTCCGGAGCCGTTGGAAAAACGGATCCTGCTCCGCAAACGGCCGCAGGTCGAGCAGCCGGCCCTCGGCGGCGAGCCGGTCGCGCACGGCGCCGTTGGTGTAGAACACATCCGGCGCCTGGCCCGCGGCCATCATCGCGTAGAGTTTCTCCTCGCCGCTGAACGGATTCAGTTTCACGCGGATGCCCGTCAGCGCGAAAAAACCCTCCTGCTCGCGCTGGAGCGCCGCGATGCCCGACGTGCTCGCCGCGCAGTTATAGATGACGGTGCGGTCGCCGCCGGTCTTGGGTCCGCAGCCGGCGACAAAAAACGCGAGCGCGATGAGCCGAAGTGATTTCATTTGCCCGCCCCCATCGACAGTCCGCGGATGAAGTGCCGCTGCGCGAGGAAGAACAGGATGACATTCGGCGCGAGCACGAGCAGCGACGCGGCCATGAGGACGTTCCACTCGACGACGCCGGAGCCGAGCACCTGGGTCTTCATGAGGTTGAGCCCAAGCGTGAGTGTGGCCTTCTCTGGCGAGTTGAGGTAGAGCAGCGGCCCGAAGAAATCGTTCCAGGTGCCGATGAACGTGAAGATAAGCACCGTCGCCACCGCCGGGCGCGCCTGCGGCAGCATTATGCTCCACCAGATGCGCAGCCGCGACGCGCCATCGATCAGAGCCGCCTCCTCGCTGTCGCGCGGGATCGTCAGGAAAAACTGCCGGAGCAGGAAAATGTAGAACGGCGAGCCGAACAGGCTCGGCACGATCAGCGGCAGGTAGGTGTCCACCCAGCCGAGCCGGGAAAAAAGCATGTAGAGCGGAATCATCGTCACCTGCCCCGGCAGCATCATGGTCACAAGACAGAGCGCAAACAGCGCGTCGCGGCCCGGAAACCGGAACCGCGCGAAACCATACGCCACCAGCGCGGACGACACCACCGTGGCGAGCATCACCGGCGCTGTGATGATGACCGTGTTGAGCAGGAAACGCGGCACCGGGAGAATCGTGACTGCGCGCACATAGTTTTCCCAGTGCAGCGGCACCGGCAGCCAACGGTAGGGCTGTGCGAACACCGCCGCCAGCTCGTGCAGCGACGAGCTCAGCATCCACACCACCGGCACACTGAACATCGCGCCCAACGCCGCCAGCACGGCGTAGAGCGTGCCGATCCGCGTCAACCGCGCCGCCGCCGGGGCACTCATGCCGCGCCTCCCTCGTAATGCACCCGGTCGCGCGACACGCGCCACGCCAGCGCCGTGCAGCCGACTATGAGCACGAACAAGGCCCACGCCAGCGCCGACGCGTAACCCATCTCGAACTCCTGAAACGCCTTTTTATAGACGTAGAGCACGATGAAGAGCGTGCTCTGGTTCGGCCCGCCCTCGCTGCCCGGCTGCACGCCGCCGGTCATCACGAACGCCTGTGTGAACACCTGGAGTGCGCCCACCAGGCCCATGATGAGGTTGAACAGCAGCGCCGGCGAAATCATCGGCAGCGTCACCGCGAAAAACCGCCGCACCACCCCCGCGCCGTCGATCGCCGCCGCCTCGATCAGCTCGCGCGGCACGCCTTGCAATGCCGCCAGAAAAATCACCGCCTGCCCGCCCGCCGTCCACAGCGACATCAGGATGAGCGCGGGCTTGGCCCACGCCTCGCTCTGCAGCCACAGCGGGCCAGCGACGCCGCAGGCGCGCAGGGCGGAGTTGAGCAGGCCAAACTCGGGGTTCAGCAGCCAGAGCCAGAGCAGCGAGAGCGCCACCGCGTTTGTGACCGAGGGCAGGAAAAATAGCGTGCGGAAAAACCCGATGCCACGCACCGGCGCGTTCAGCAGCAGCGCCAGTCCGAGCGCCAGCAGCAGGCCGAGTGGCACGCCGAGCACGGCATAATAGGCGGTGTTGCCGAGGCTGCGGTAGAACAGCGGGTCGGCGGCCAGCCGCCGGTAGTTTTCGAGCCCGATCCATTGCGGCGGGGACAGCAGCGTGGACGCCGTGAAGCTTAGGTAGAGCGAATAGATCATTGGCCCGGCCGTGAGCAGCACAAAGCCGATCACCCACGGCGCCACGAAAAGCCAGCCTTGGCGGGTTTCCGCTTTCACGGGGGAAAGACGGCGAGCGCCTCCTCGCCATACAGCGTCGGCAACTCCAGCAGCGGCGCGCCGGTCTCCAGCGCGACCGCCTTGAAGTGAGACACGCCGGCGTCCGCGCCGTTGACTGTCGCGCGCACCATTTCCTCGGACCACGGGTTGTGGACCAGCTCGAGCGTCTCCGCACCGCTGCGCACGACCGTGCAGCGGTGACGGCCGGCGCCCGCTGGCGTGTCGTCAATCGTGATCGTCGCTGCGTGCGCCCAAAGCGCGTCGAGGCCGGCGAACTCCGCCGTGCTCCACAGCTCACAGTAAAATCCGTTCGCCCAGCCACGCAGCGTGTCGCGGTCGAAGTCACGCGCCGGCCCGGCATGGTTCGCGATGGACACGATGAAACACCCGCCCACCGTGCGCAGGCTCACCGGCGTCGCGCTGGCGGCCGGCTGCGGCGGCAGCGGGATCAGCACGCCAAGCACGTTGCCATCGCGGAAGAGCAACCGGCTCGTCGCCGGCAGCGCCGCGTCCGCCGTCGTCGCCGGCCGGCCGTCGATGCGGAATTCATCGAATGGCGCGTCGAGCGAAAACATCACGTCCACGCGGAAACTTTCCACCCCACGGTGGCCCGCGCCCTTGGGGGCGTAACACACGAGCGCGCGATTGCGGTGCTGCAGCGTGTAGGTGCGGCCCTCCTCGTAAAGATAGCTCTCGTCGGTCGCGCCGCCGGTGACATGCACGCGGTTGCATTGGCCGACGACGGCGGCGTTGAACACACCACGGCTGAAAATCGAGCGGAAGTCCGCGATCGAGCGGATCACCGGCCGGCGGCGCAGCCGCGCCATGAACGCGTCGGCGTGGCCGGCGTTGACGTAGGGCCGCGCCGCCGTGCCGAGCGCGAACTCCGCCGTCTGGTAACTCGTCAGCTGGCTCCAGCCGCCGGGATAAAGCCCGTCCTCGAAGCCGCGCGTGGCGTGGTTCTCATGGTAGCTCTCGCCGTAGGTCGTCAGCCGCAGCTCGCACGGCAGTGGTTTCGCGAACGCGAGCCGGCGCGCCTCGGCGGGCACATGGAACGGCGTGATCGCCACCAGCGAGTTTTCCAACATCGCTGAGGGATGGTTCGTGCCGATAGAGCGCTGCGGGTCCAGCAGGATCGGCGCGTCGAACGCCACCGCCACCGTGCAATGTAGCGCCGACCAGCCGCCGAGCGAATCGTCGAGGTAGGCGCGACAATGCGGCCCCGAAAATTGCTGCGAAGGCGCGTGGTAAAACAGCGCCGTCTCGACCCACAGCCGCTGTTCGAGGAACAGCGCCAGCCGTTTTACCGCCGGATCGCGCGCGTATTCCGCCACGAGTGCGAGAAACCAGAGGCCGAGCGCGGTGTAGGTCGGGCTGTTGTATTCTGAAAATGTCGCTTGCCGGTGGTGCAGGTGGCGGCGGTTGCCCACCGTGCGCGCGAACATCCGCAGCCGCCCCGCTCCGCCGGCCACCGCGAGCGGCTCGGCGAACCGTTCGCCGGCGAGAATCAGCGCCGCCCAAGCGGCGAGCGGGTGGTTGACGTTGCCGTCGTGCCATTCGCAGAGCGCCGCCTCAGGCAAGGAATTTTTCACCTGCGTTTCTAGGTTGGCGGCGGTCGACGCCGAGATGCGCTCCGGAATAGCGAGGAGGATCGCCAGCATCGTCGCCGGCGTGTGCGTGCCGTCGGCGCTGCGGGCCTCGCCGAGCAGCGCATCGCCGAGAGCGCGCTCCCTGCTGTCGTCGGAGAACAACAGCGCGATGGCATACCACAGCGTGTCGCGCGGGCCGACGCACTGGCGCGTCGCCAAATCGAACCAGCGGCGACCGTGTTCGCGAGCCAGACCTGTCAGCCACTGGCCGATCGCGTTCATCTCAGCAAATCATCGCCGCCGCGTAGGGCGCAGCCGTGAGGTCAACCACGCGGCCCGTGCGAATCGACTCGATCGCCGCCAGCACCACCGCCGAAGTCCGGCGGGCCGACTGTATCGAGCAGGGCGACGGCCGGCCCTCCGCGACCGCGGTAATAAATGGTCCGTCGATCACCGCCGCCCCTTCCTCTGGCCAGGCCGGCAGCTCGGTGATTTTCTTGTCCTCACGCTTCATAAGCGAATTCAGCCGGTTGTAGAGACTGAAGCTCTTCGCGCCGTCGGACTGCTGCAGGGCGAACTTCGACGCGTGCGGCGGGACGCCGACGTCGCCGACCGAAATGTTCGCCACGGCGCCATCGGCGAAGGTCAGCGTGATTGCCGCAACGTCGACGATGTCGCGCGTCGGGTGGTGGCGGTTGCCTCCCGCCGCATAGACGCGCACCGGACCCGTCGGATGGAGGTGCAGCACGGTGTCGGTGATGTGGCAGCCCTGCGAGAGGACGTTGCCGCCACCTTGGATGGGATCGTTGGCCCAGAATTCCGAAGCCCAGTGATCGTCGATCACATGGGCCGTGGTGAGCGTGGGCTTGGCCAGGAACGCCTTGGCCGCGATCACCGCCGGAAAGAACCGTAGCTTGAAGCCGGAGCTCGCAATCACCCCGCCCCGCTCGACCGCCGCGACGATCCGGTCGCAGTCGGCCAGCGTGAGCGCGAGCGGTTTCTCGAGGAAGAAATTCTTGCCCGCCGCCGCCGCGGCCTCGGCGAGCGGCGCGTGCGTGTGGTGCTGCGTGCATATCCACACCGCATCGATTTCGGGGTCGGCCCAGATGCGCGCGACGTCGGTCGTGGCGTAAGCAGCGCCGTATTTTTGACGAAAGTCCTCGGCGCGCGTGCCATCGAGATCCGCCACGGCGTGCAGTTTGGCGCCGGCAAAGCCGGAGAGAAATTTGGCGTGCTCGGCGCCATAGCTGCCGCAGCCAACAATCGCGGCACGGATGATGCGAGAATTAGTCATGGGGGAAAAACGCAGGCGGAGAAAGAGGTGCCCAGCGCGCCCAACAAACTCTCGTCCAGACCAGCGAACAAGCTTTTTGGGCGGCACGTCCACCCCGGCGTCCGGCCGGCAAGATTGTCACCGCCCGCGGACCTTCCAGCGGAACTCCGACGGCGTCACGCCGACGACCTGCTTGAAGGCCTTGGAAAAATGAAACACGTCGCAGAACTCCAGCTCCTCCGCCAGTTGCTTGAACGTCCGCTCGCCCTGGTAGATCGCCGAGCAGGCGCGGTCGAGGCGGCGGCGTTTCTGAAACTGACCCGGTGACGAGCCCAGCCGCACCGTGAATTGTTTCCGAAAGTTATCGTAGCTCAGCCCCACCTCCCGGGCCACCTGCTGCGGCGTCAGCCAGCCGCGCCCGCTCGGCGACCCGAGCAGCCGCTGGCTCTCCTCCAACCACGCGTCGCCGCCCGGGCGTGTGGTCGATTCCGCCTGCGCCGCCAGCATGTCGCACACCAGCTCAAGGAAGCGGCCGAATGCGCGCAGCGCCGCCGGCACTGTGTGCCCGGCCTTCGGCGCGATGATTTCCTCCATCCGACGCCGCCAGTAATCGACCGGCTCCAGATGCCACACTGGCCTGCTCGGCGAGAGCATCCCGCGCTCCCGCCAGAAATCGAGCTGAGGCCCGTTGACGACAAAATAAATCTGGTTCCACGATCGCCCGTGTTTCGGGCCGTAGGCGTGCGCCAGCTCGGGGAATATCATCACCAAATCGCCGCTGGCTAGGTCGAGTTTGGTGCCGTTGGCGTCACAATAGTAACCATCGACATCGGTCATATACACCAAACCGTAGCTTCCCAAAACACGCATGGCCTTGGGATCGATACTGCGGACGTTTTGCAGGGCCCCGGCCAGTTGGATTTCCCCAGCGGCAGTCCGCAACGGGCTTTCCAACCAGGCATGGGGCCGGAAGGGTTCGGGCAGTTTCATCGGTGTCCCAAATTCTACATGCCAAATCTCATTTCAACCATTTAATCCTCCCCACTCCGAGTGTATGTTCCGCAGCCCGTTCCCGCCTTCACCGCCGGAGCCGGACATTTTTTGCCCACCACCCGCCTGATTTCCCCATGAGCACCACAACCCTGCCCCAGATCCATTCCTTCGGACACGCACTCGACATGAGCGAGGACAAGTTCGGCCTGCTGCGCGACTCGTCCGACGCCGCCACCGATTTCACCGAACTGCGCAGCCGTTTCGCGACCGACGGCTACCTTTATATGAAGGGCTATCTCGACCGCGGTCAGGTGCTCGAGGCGCGAGCGGCGCTCACCGAACGGCTGGCCGCCGCCGGCTGCCTCGATCCCGATTATCCGCACGTCGAGGCCATCGCCCGCAAGGATGCCGGCTATCTCTTCAAACCCGACCTCACTACCGGCAACGCGCCCGTGCAAAAACTCCTCTACTCCGGTCGCCTGACCGAGTTTTACCGCCAGCTCTACGGCGAGGAAATCCGTCACTACGATTTTACGTGGCTGCGCGCCATCGGTCCCGGCAAGGGGACCAACCCGCACTGCGACCTGCCCTACATGGGCCGCGGCACGCACCAGCACATGACCTGCTGGCTGCCCTACGGCGATGTCTCGTTCGAGCTCGGCGGACTGATGCTTCTCGAGGGTTCCTTTGAACGCATGGACCTCCTCGAAAACTACGTCTTTCGCGACGTCGATGCTTTCTGCGAGAACAAGTCCTCCGACGTCACCAAGGTGAGGGACGGAAAGTGGACCTTCACAGGCACGCTCTCCCACAATCCTCCGGTCGTGCGCAACAAATTCGGCGGCCGGTGGCTCACGACGGAGTATGAGGCCGGCGATTTCCTCACATTCGGCATGTTCATGGTGCACGCTTCGCTCGACAACCGCACCGAGAACCGCCTGCGCATCTCGAGCGACACGCGTTATCAACGCGCCAGCGAACCGGTCGACGAACGCTGGATCGGCGTCAACCCGCCGGCCCACGGTCCCAACGGCAAACGCGGCCTGATCTGCTGAACCTCCAGCGCCCCTCCCGCCATGTCCGCCACCACTTCCACCCGTCCCGCACCAGCGGGCGGCGCCGGCCGCATGGCTGCGGTCAACGAGATGACGCGCCTGCTCCGCCTGCTCTTCGAGGTCGAGCGCGAGTTCCTCCGCACCGTCACCACACTCGTCTACCGCGTCGGCGAACCCGAGCTGAAATATCTCCTTTGCCAGCATGCGTGGGAATCCGCCGGCCACGCGCGCTTTCTCCGCGAACGCGGCCGCGAGCTGACAACCTTCGGCACCAATGACAACGTCCACGACTCGATTCGGCGCGTCTTCGTTGAGGCCGTCGGCAAAGCTGCGGCCGATCCGTTCGTGCTCACCGCCGGTTTCTACGAGGTGCTCAAGCCCGCACTGCTAGAGGCCTACCGCCACTACCTCAAGGTCACCGACCCACTCGCCGACTGGCCCTCGAAAAAACTCGTGGAGGAATTTGTCGCTGATGAGGAGCGCCACGCCCACGAAATTGCACCCTACCTCGCAGGCATCGACGCGCGCGAATGGAAACTCCATCTCACGCAGGCTCTCGACGACCTCGGCGGCTGGCTCGGCCAGGAAACGCGCCTCCCGCTCTCCCCAACCTACGTATGGCAGCAGGAGAAAACGCCCTACACCCACCCGCCGACCTGCAGCCGCGGCAAATACCCGCTCTGCTCCGGCGTATTTGGTTTTGATCCGAAGGAAGATCCCATCGTGCGCCCGTGGCTCGTCGATCCCAAGACCGACGCCCGTGTCATCCGTCTCATGGTTTACGTCTGGCTGATGATGGAAATGGACGCGATCGACTACCTCGCGACCGTCTTCATCGAGACGCCGCACGCTCCCTTCGACCTGCACCACGATCTTGCACGCCATCTGTGGGACGAGTCGCGCCACAGCCAGTTCGGGTTCCGCCAGCTCCCGAAACTCGGCGTCGATTTGATGACCGTCGAGCACTCGCTCGACCTCTATAACATCCTCGTGCAGATGCCGCCGCACGAACGCTACGCGATGATGACGATGGAATTCGAGGCGGGCAGTTTCTCGACCAAGGCCACCGTCATGGACCGCGTGCGCGAACTCAACGACTTCGAGGCCGACACGCTCCTCGCCTTCGACCGCAACGACGAGCAGAACCACGTCCGCTACGGCCACCGCTGGCTGCCCGAGATGATGGCGCTCTTCGGTGAGACGCGGCCCGTCGAGGACTTCGTCAAGGCCACGCAGGAGAAATTCAAAGTGTTCGCCGCCATCTACGGCGGCAAAGTGCCGCATTCGTTGCCGCGCGATCGCAGGTTAACCGCCGAAAAAATCCTTCGGCTCGCCGGCGTCACCTGATTGTTCCGACCGTTCTTCGGAGCAAAATCGCTGAATGTTCGGAGGCTCACCGCTTGAAAGTGCGGTGGGCCTTCCTTTTGCTGCCGGCTGCATGTTGCTCAAACTCCTGCGCCTTGTGGCGCTTGCTGGCTGCCTCCCCTTCGCCAGCCACGCCGGCAGTCTCGTTTCCCTGAAAACGGTGACGGTCGCACAGACAGTGGTGGCTGACCGTGCGCAGGCAGTGACTGGCCGGGCCTTCCTGCTCGTCCGGCAATCCGCGCCGCTGGGCAATCTGCGTGGCCGCAGCGTGCCCGGGCTCGATCCCACGCTCACGCCAGTCGCCGCCGCTGCGCTGGAGGGTGAACTTTTCGTCGCCGCCACCGACCGCGCCGGCGCGCAGGTGCTTATGCGCTACTCAAAAAAAACCGGCTGGCAACGCCGCGTTGCGCCACCTTCGGCCCTTCTCGGCGCCGCGCAGGCCGTCGGCCAGTCCCATGTGCTCTTCGTCTCGCCAGCGAAGGACGGCAGCCTGCAGGTGCTCGGCTATCACACTATCACCGACACCTGGGCGTCATTCGGCATCTGGCCTGTCCCGGGCACGTTGGAAAACGTGTTCGGCTGGGGGAACGGCTTCATCGTGACCACCCGCAACGCCGCCGGCGCGCGAGTGAGCACCCAGCTCGAACTCACCACCGTCAAGCGCGGTCTGCTCGTCGTCGATTACATCGTCATCGTAATTTACCTCTGTGTTGTCGCCGGCATCGGGCTTTATTTTTACCTCACAGGAAAAAAAGACACCGCGAACTTCTTCCTCGCCGGCCGCAAGATTCCCTGGTGGGCCGCCGGCCTCTCGCTCTACGCCACCGGCACCAGCGCGATCAGCTACATCGCCATCCCCGCAAAATCCTACGCCACCAACTGGTTCTACCTCGCACAAAACGTCATCGGCTTTATCGGCACGATCTATGTCGCTTTTGCTATCGTGCCGCTCGTGCGTCGGTTGAACCTGATGTCGGTTTACGAATATCTCGAGATGCGCTTTCACCCCGCAGTGCGCCTGATGGCATCGTTCATCTGCATCGTGCAGCACCTAGCCGGCCGCATGAGCATCGTCCTCTTGCTGCCCGCGCTGGCGCTCTCGGCTGTGACTGGCATCAGCGTCGCCGTCAGCATCCTCATCATGGGCGTCATCACCACGGTTTACACCGTGCTCGGCGGCATGAAGGCCGTCATCTGGACGGACGTTCTTCAGGTCTTCGTCATGGTCGGCGGCGCCATCTTCGCGATGTCGTGGATGGTTCACGGCGCGGGCGGGCTGGGCAATGTCACCCGCATCGCACTCGCCGACGGCAAGACCCAGCTCTTCGACTGGAGCTTTGATTTCACGCTGCCGAACGTGTGGACGTTCGTCCTCCTCCTGGTCGTCGGCACTCTCACCTGGCCGCAGGACCAGGTCATGACGCAACGCGTGCTCTCGACAAAGGACGACAAAGCCGCACGCGGCTCGCTCTTCATGCTCACGGCCATCGCGCTGCCCGGCAGCTTCATGTTCTTCAGCCTCGGCACACTGCTCTACGCTTTCTACAAGATGCACCCCGGCGGCCTTAACCCGCTGCTCACCACCGACCAGACCTTCCCTCAGTTCATCGCTGCCGAACTGCCACCGGGCGTGACCGGCCTCATCATCGCCGGCGTGTTTGCGGCGTCGATGGCCACGCTCAGCTCGAACATCAACTCCATCGCCACCCTCGTCTCGGTCGATTTTTATGAACGCTACGCCAAGAAACCCACACCGGCGAAAAGCGTGCTCCTCGCCGAGTGGACGACGGTCGTCACCGGCATCCTCGGCACGGGCCTCGCACTCTACATGTCGACCATGGACATCAAGTCGCTTTGGGACAAATTCATCGAGCTGATGGCGCTGCTCGGCGGCGGCTTTGCCGGCATTTACGCGCTCGGTATGTTCACCCGCCGCGCGAACTGGCAAGGCAGCGTCATCGGCATCGTCTCCAGCATCGTCATGACGGTGCTGACCAAACTCTACACCCCCATCCATGTGCTGATGTATGCCTTCATCTCCATCGGCGCCTGCATACTCTTTGGTTATTTCGGCAGTCTCCTGTTCCCTGCTTCCACCAAGTCGCTCCGCGGTCTGACGATTTACGACCAACTGAAGGAGCCGCTCATTCTCGATCCAGCCAAAGTCAGTCTTCACTAACGCCATGAAACCAACCTATCGCACCGTTCTCGTCGGCACCGGCGGCATAGCCGGAGCTCACGTCCAATCTGTCGCAGCCAACTCAGATCGCACTGTTCTCGTTGCCGCCTGCGACGTCGATGCCACCCGGGCCCGGGCTTTTTGCGACCAAAACCACATCGCCGCCGCCTACACCGATTACGCCACGATGCTCCGCACCGAGCGGCCCGACCTCGTGTTGATCGCCGCGCCGCCCGCGCTCCACGCCGACATGAGCATCGCCGCCATGGAGGCCGGTGCCTCGGTCATCTGCGAGAAACCCCTCTGCGCCTCACTCGCTGAGTTTGACCGCATTGCCGCCGCCGAGACCCGCACCGGTCGCTACACCTCGAGCGTGTTCCAGATGCGTTTCGCCTCCTCCAACCGCCACGTCCGCGCGCTGCTGGCCGCCGGCCTCCTCGGCCGGCCGCTTGTTGCGGTCTGCCACACCCTCTGGTATCGCGACGCCGCCTACTACGCCATGCCGTGGCGCGGCCGCTGGGACACCGAGTTCGGCGGCCCAACGATGAGCCAGGGCATCCACCTAATGGACCAACTGCTCCATCTCCTCGGCGATTGGGAGGAGATCCGCGCCACCGCCGACACGCTCTACCACGCCATCGAGGTCGAAGATGTCTCCATGGCGCTCGTGAAGTTTGCCAACGGCGCCTGCGCCTCCGTCGTCAACAGCACGCTCTGCCCCCGCCAGGAAACCTACCTCCGGCTCGACTGCGAATGCGCCACCGTCGAGCTCACCCACCTCTACGCCTTCCAGAAGGAAAACTGGAAAATGACGCCGGCCGATCCCGCCCACGCCACGGCCCTCCAGCAAGCGTGGGAAAACTTCCCGCCTGACGTCGGTTCAACCCACGCGGCCCAACTGGAGGCAGTCGTCAAATGCCTGGACGAAGGCACCCGCCCGCTCACCAGCGGTCACGAGGCGCGCCGCACCATCGAATTCCTCACCGCGATCTACAAGTCGGCGTTCACGGACACAACCGTCACACGCGGCTCCATCCGGCCGGGCGACCCTTTCTACGCCGCGGTGCACGGCGGCCTTGCGCCCAAGCGCACCAAAGGCGCAGGCCAAACTTGATTCCGGCCGCGTCCTGCGCAAGTTCCGCAGTCGCCACGGCACCATGCAAAACGACCCGCTCGAACAGGGCTCACTGCTGCACTATCTATGGGCGACGCGCCGACGCCTCCGGCGCGGCGTCATCCTCGCGCTGTTTCGCAGCCTCGCGGCCGCGCCCGGCCCGTGGATATTTCAGCAAATTGTCGACGGCCCGCTCAAACACAGCGATGTGCACGGCGTGTTCGTCCTCAGCGCCTGCTTCATCGGCTGCATGCTGGCGCACTACGTCTTCTCGGTCTGGGGTGCCAACGAGATCGCGAAAACCATGTCACAGCTCATGGTCGAGATGCGCAGCCGCATTTTCTTCCGCCTGCAGTTCCTGAGCTTCAGCTATCTCGACGGGCAGAAAACCGGCCGCCTCCTCTCGAAATACGCCTTCGACACCCAGAAGGTCGAGGGCCTGCTCACCGCGGTCCTCAACCAGCTCCTGCCCAATCTCCTGATGAGCATCTGCGTCTTCGCCACGCTCGCGTGGCTAAATTGGAAGCTGATGCTCATCCTCCTGCTCGTCCTTCCCATCTACACCGTCGCAAAATACTACTTTTTTGGCCGGATAAAACGCGTGAACACCGAGGCGCGGCTCGCCCAGGAAAAACTCACCGGCACGGCCTCGGAGTACATCTCCGCCCTTCGACTCGTGCGCAGTTTCGGCGAGGAAAAGCAGGCCGAGCAGGAACTCGACCGCTCGAGTGAGTCGTTCGCCCGCACCCGCGTCGACCAGTCTTACGTCAGCGCGCTCTTCGGCACCTACGTCTATGTCGGCATGCAGGTGATGTCCCTCATCGTCGTGGCCGGCGGCACCATTCTGGCGATTCACGGCCAGCTCACGATCGGCACCCTGCTCGCGTTCATGGCGGGCTTCGGCTACATCATCGCGCCCGTCCACATGTTCATCGGCCTCAGCGAGCCGTATTTCGCCGCGCAGGAAGGCTATACCAGCATCAAGGAACTGATCGATTCCCGCTACGTCGAGGACTGGCACGGCAAACGCCGCGAAAAACGCATCCGCGGCGACATCGTTTATGAGGACGTGAGTTTCGCCTACCCCAGCGCGCCCGAAAAATTTGTCATCCGACATCTCAAACTCTCCATCAGGCCCGGCGAGCACATCGCATTCGTCGGCCCGTCCGGCTCCGGCAAAAGCACCCTCGCCAACCTCCTGCTCGGCCTCTACGCCCCCACCTCGGGCCGCATCCTCATCGACGGCGTGCCGCAGTCAGAGTGGGACATGCGCTGGATTCGCCGCCAGCTCTCGGTCGTAATGCAGGACAGCCTCCTGCTCTCCGGCTCCGTCGGCGACAACATCCGCTTCGCCAAGCCCGAGGCCACCGAGGCCGAAGTGCTTAAAGCGGCGCAACAATCCAACGCCGAAGAATTCATCCTGCGCATGGCCGACGGTTTTAAAACCCCCGTCGGCGAGCGCGGTGTCTCGCTCTCAGGTGGCCAGCGCCAGCGCATCGCCATCGCCCGCGCCATCCTCCGCAACCCGCCCGTGCTCATCCTCGACGAGGCCACCTCTGCCCTCGACTATGAGAGCGAGCGGCTCATCCAGGAGGCGCTCGACCGTCTTTCCGAGGGCCGCACCGTCATCACCATCGCCCACCGCCTCAGCACTATCCGCAACGCCGACCGCATCATCGTGCTCCGCGACGGCGACATCATCGAACAGGGCAACTTCCAGTCCTTGCTGGCGCAGGGCGGCGTCTTCGCCGAACTCATCAGCGCGCAGTCCTCCGACGGAAAGTTTTTGCAATCCTAACCCCGCCCGCTTGAAGGTCAGTTCCGCCCAATCTCCGGTTCCGACCCGGAACAACGCCCCATTTTCCACGTCCTTCTTTCCAACCCTCCTATCCATGAAAAAGCTGCTCGCACTGCTCCTCCTCTGCCTCGCCTCCACCGCGCTCGCCGAAAACTATTTTCCCGGACTGAAAGTCGTCCTGACGCCCCAAGAATTCGCCCGCGCCGGACTCGACAAACTCACCCCCGACCAACTCGGCGTGGTCGATGCCGCCATCATCCGCCACTATGTCCGTACGATCGAAAACGTCGCCGCCCAAGCCAACATTGAAGCCAGCAACGACAACGAGCGTGGCTGGCTCTCGAAATTCGGCCTGCCCGACGTCGGCGACGATTACCGCGACAAGACCGGCATCAAGGGCCGCTGCACGAGTTGGGTGGGCGGCAACAGCTTCCGTCTCGACAACGCCCAAGTCTGGGCGGGCATCGAGCCGATCACCATTGATCTGGTGGGCAAGGAAATCGAAATCCAGCCGCGCCCAGGCGGCATGTATGATCTGGTCGTCAACGGCAAAAACACGACGATCCGTGTGCGCCGCGTCAAATGACGCGCTCCTCCGCGTGTCGCCCCAGCCAGCTGCAACTGCAAGCCGGCGGTCTGACCGCCGACCTTCTCGATCCGTCGGCCCCCGCCGACCAGGCGCGCCTCGGCACGCGTTACTGCTGGGGAGGCTACATCTGGCAAGTCCGTGATGAGCAGGCTGGCGACCTCCTGACCGGTCCCGAGTGGCCGGAGCCGCAACCGTTGGCGTTCAACGGTCAGGGCCTCCCCGAGTCGTTCCGCCATGCCGAGTTTGACACCGGCCGGCCGCTCATCCTCGAAAACAACCGCGGCTTCATTATCGGCATCGGCGACGTCGCTCCCAATCCGGCCGGCGAACTCGCCGTCGCGCAACCGTGCCCATGGACCATGACACGCAGCACAGGCGCGCTGGAGTTTTGCACCGAGCAGGCTGGCAACGGCTACGCCTGCCAGCTCACGCGCCGCGTCGCCCTCGCCGGCCGCACGCTCACTTCGGCCACACTCCTCGCCAACACCGGCGCCCGGCCGCTGCCGTTGCACTGGTTCGCCCATCCATTTTTCGCGCTCACCGACCGCCTGCTCACCTGCGGCCTGCCCACGAGTTGGGGCATAGCGGACAATGTCGGCTACACGCTCGACGCGCACCACGTCCTCACCTTCAAGCGCCGTTTCCTGCACAAGGACAACGGGCATTTTGAGCAACTGCGCATCGCGCCCGGCACCCTGCTGCGCGCCGGCGTCTCGCACCCGCGGCTCGCGCAAATCGTGTTCACGACCGATTTCACGCCCGACACCTGCCCCGTCTGGGGCAACAGCAACACCTGGTCAATCGAGCCCTACATCGTGTCCGAGCTCGCGCCCGGCGACACGCGTGCCTGGACCCTGCGCTACGAATTCGGCGCGGTTGCCACGACGTAGCGCCAGCGGTCCGCCGTGTTGGAGTAGAGCGGGACTACCGCTTGCGGTCAGCCACCAACGAGGTCGCGGTGCAGTTTCTCGAGTTCGGCGATTCGCGGCTCAACCTGCTTCCGGACCGCCCGGCGGTTGATCAGCCAGGCGAACCAGATACAAAATAGATAGAAGCCGACAAAACCAGCGTTCAAGACCGGATCGCGCTGCGGCCCCGGGCGATTGAAAACGAGGGTGAAGTGGCCGATCAGAATAGCCGCCAGCAACGGTCCGAGATACCACCACCAGATCGTGTGCAACAGGTGGCCTTGGCGTCGGAGCACGGCAAGGTCCGCCTCGACCTTGGCCAGCACCGGCGCGTCTTCACCCAGCCGGAGCTTTCGCGCTTGGAAGCGCTCGCGGACAAAGACCCCGGAGACGCCGAGGATGAGCGCCATCGCCAGCCCGATAGGCCAGCCGGTCGACCCCAGTTTACGCCAGATAAAAGCGAAGCCGATGCATCCGAGCACGCCAGCCCCGGCCTCGGCGAAATCGCGCACCAGCAGCGCGGCGGCCTGCTTGCGGTGTCTGTTCTCGAAGGTCGCCTTGAGGCTCGCCAGATCGGCGGCGGCGCCGACGGGCAGTTCCTGACGTTTCCAGACGGCTCGGTAGTCATTCCAGTTCATCGGTCACTCCTTTCAAGAGGACGGCGAGGCGTTTGCGCGCACGTGTCAACGCCACGCCGACATGGTTTTCGGTCAACCCGGTGGTCTCGGCGATCTAGCGATACGCCTGACCGTCGAGCAAAAGCAGCACCAGCACCCGGTCGAATTCTGACAGGGTGTGGATGGCCGCATAAAGTTTCTCCAACAGTTCCCGGTCGCCGGCATGCTCGGAGGGCGAGGCGTCCGGTGTCGCGACATTTGCGGTGTCGGCGCCTGGCTCGATCCGACGCTCGAGGCGAGCAGTGCCGCGTCGCCACGTCAGCGCGGTGTTGAGGCACACGCGGTAGATCCACTTCGAGGGCTTCGCCTGTCCAGCGTAGGTCGGAAGCGAGAGCCAGAGTTGCAGCCAGAGTTCCTGCTGCACGTCCGCGGTGTCGGCGGGCGCAGCGGTGAACGAGCGCGCCACCTTGACGACGATGCCGCGATGCTCCGCCAGCCAGCGCTGGAAAAGGGATTCGGCAGGAAGGCTCATCAACGATGATTAGTCGCCGCAGCCGGCCAATCCTTACAAGTCTTCCGTGCAAATACCGCCCGGGGCGTGCTGGGAAAGCACGTTGGAGACAACGCGCTCCACCTTCACTTGCTAGCGGGCGGCGGATCTTGCGGCGCGGCCTTGGCGGCTTCCTTGGCCTTCAGGTCGGCGAGTTGGAGCGGATGTTCCTCAAGCAATTCCTGCTCAGACATGCGGCCGGTGAGCCACGAGAGGTTCATCGGGTAGACGTCGGGGTTGAAGATCACGAAGTAGAAGTGCCAGACGATGATCGCGAGCGTGGCGAGGATCGCCTCGTAGAAGTGGACCGTGCGCGAGATGTCGAAGCCGAGCTTGGTGAAGAGGCCCATCGAGGTGTTTTCGAACCAGAGGATCGCACCGGTGGCGCCCATCAGCAGCGTGCCCCAGACGAGCGCCCAATACTCGGCTTTCTCGATGTAGCTGAAGCGCGGGAACTGCGGCTTGGTCGCCGCGAAGCCGAGGTTGTATTTCAGGACACCCCAAGGATCGGTGACGTCGCGCCAGCGCGGGAAGAGGTCCCAGAAGAGCGCGCGGCCGGGCTTGGTGAACGCGAGATAGCCGATGTGCCACGCGCCCGCGACGAGAAGGACGACGCCGGCGATGCGGTGGATGAGGCCGCGCCACTCGAAGGCGCCCGCGCTGAGGTTGCGGATGCCGACGACCCACCACGCCTCGGGATAGCGCAGCATGAAGCCGGTGATCACGAGCAGCACGAAGCTGATGACCAGCGTGGCGTGCTGCAGGCGCTCGTGCACGGTCATGCGGAGGTAGAGCCGGTGCGCGACGTGCTCCTCGACGATGAGGCCCTTTTGAATGTCGAGCTTGCGGCGGACTTTTTTGAAGAAATCGAGCGCGTTGTGCGCGAACATGCCGCCGACCACGAGCACGATCAAAATGACGTAAAGCGTGGAAATAATGTAGAGGACGGGGCTGTTGCCATCCTTGCCACCGGCGGCTTCGGGGCTGACGTGGACCTTGCCCACCGTGAAGCGCGTGTTGGCCCCAGGGTGGCACTGGCCGCAGGTCTGGACGAGGTGGGCCTTGTTGATCGTGGAGGTCGGGTCGGTCTGCGACTTGATGGAGTGCGAGCTGTGGCAGCTGGCGCAGTTAACTACCTCGACGGCGCCGCCGCGGACGGCAAGGCCGTGGTAGCTGTCGGTGAAGGTCTTGAACGACTGCGAGGGGAGGTTGTATTTCTGGGTGAGGCGGAGGGAGGCGTGGCAGGTGGCGCAGACCTGCTGCGCAACGTTGCTGGCGTGGACGGGCGAGGTGGGGTCCTTGTGGCCGCGGATATCGTGCTCGCCGTGGCAGGTGGTGCACGCGGGCGAGTCGAGGTTGCCCTTGCGCAGGGCTCCGGCGTGGACGCTGGCGTCGAACTCGGCCGCAATCTTGTCGTGGCATTTGGCGCAGGTCTCGGCGACGTGGAGCCGGTTCATGCGGGCGCTGGACGCCATCGCGCGATTCATGTCGTGAGCTCCGTGACAGTCGACGCAGTTGGCGGCCCCGGCCTTGCCGGCGGCGAGCGCCGCACCGTGCACGCTCAGGTCGAAGGAGGTGACAAACTTCGTGCCGCGCAGCGCCTGGCCGGCGACGTTTTCTTTGCCGACGTGGCAGGACTCGCACTGCTTGGTTTGAGCGAGCTTTTGGGCAAGCGTGGCCTTGGCAAGAGCGGCCGGCACGACGGGCTGTTTGTGGCAGGTGAGGCAGTCGGGGGCGTTGGCCTCCTTGGCGCGGAAGGCCCGGCCGTGAGCCGAGGCGGAGAAATGATCGCGCGCCTGCTGGTGGCACTGACCGCAGACGTTGGGTTGCGCGCCGTCGACAAAGGGGAACGCGGCGTTCTTGACCGGGACGACGGCATGGGTGCCGTGGCAGGCGGTGCACGCAGTATCCTTACCGGCGGGCAAGGGCGTCTGCGCGAGCCGGGGGTGGAAGGCGTGCTTGGCGCCGGTCTTTTCGTGGCAGGAGGCGCAATCGACGGGTTTGATATCCTTGCGGTGCGGCGAGCTTTCGGGGTCGAAATTTTCGTGGCAGTCCGTGCAGTCGAGGGAGCGGTGCGCAGACATGGCGGTGATTTTTTCGTCGACGAACAGCGAGACCTTCTGGCCGGCCTTGCGCATGGTGAGTCCGCGGTCGCTGTGGCATTCGAGGCAGGCGGCGCTGGCGTTGGGTGCGGCGGGTTTGGCCGGCTCGGCGGCAGTCAGGCCAGATGCGCCGGCCAAGCCGAGCAGAGCGGCGAACCAAAGTATCCCCACGCGGCCCTCCCCGCGTGACGGGCGTGAAACGAAAGAGACGGGTGTCATGGTCGGAGTTACTCTTCCCACATCATAGGCCGACAGGCGTTTTCGACTTCGCATCCCTTGACGAAACCGGAGCACTTCTTGCTGTTTCGGCTCCAGGCGCGGGAGCGAGGGAAAGAGTTTCAGGTCAAGCCAAGATATGCGGAGCTTCGGCCAATCCAACGGTAGTTCATCCGGCCATTTCACGCGATACTTGGCGGTGCAGTCAGCGCCACCCCCGCGCAAAATTCTACCCACATCTTGGAGTCTGCCTTCGCGCATTCACGTCGACCGATGAACGAACCCAACGAGCGCAACCGAGAGGATGATACCGTCCGTCGCCTCGCGCAGCTCGAGGAGCGAGTGGCAAAATTGGAAGCGCGGGTCGGTCTTGCCGCCGAGGAGCCGCTCGCGGCGGTGCCACCACCTACGACTGTGACGGCCGACACCGAACGTGCGGAGGAAGATCTCGAGTTTGAGGTCGGGCAAAACTGGTTCGCGGTGGCGGGCATCCTCGCGCTGGCGATCGGCGCCGCGTTCATGCTGTTGCTGCCGTATGCGCGACTGCCCACTGTCGTGCCGTCACTCGTCGGGTTCGCGGTCGCTGCGGGGCTTTTTTGGCTCGCGCACCTGTGGCAGCGTTCGTTTGAGCTGGTCGCCAGCTACCTCCGGGGCGCGGGAATGGCGCTACTTTATTTTGCCACGCTACGGATGTATTTCTTCGGAGCACAACATGCCCTGAGCACGGAGAGCCTCGCGGGCCGGGCACCGCTACAGCTGGCCGTGGCGCTCAACTTCGCGATCGCGTGGCGCCGGCAATCACCCTGGCTCACCGGGCTCGCACTGCTGACGGGCTACGCCACGGCGCTCGCCGTTGGATCTGCGTGGTTTGTCCTTGGGTCAGTGGCGCTGCTATCGGCGCTCGTGGTCACCACCAGTCTCCGGGCGCACTGGCCGAGGTTGGGTGTCGTCGGCATCCCGCTGAGCTACACGACGTATTTTATCTGGGCAATTGGGAATCCGTTGCGCGGCGGCGTGCTTCATTTTGCCACGGCGCCAGTGCTCGCCCCCGGGATGGTGCTGGCGGTGGCTGCGATTTTCGCGGCGGGCACCTGGTTGCGACCGAACCGCGAGACAGAAGACGCGAGCACCAGCATCGGAGCGTTGCTCAACTGTGGCTTCGGCTACCTCCTGTTTCTGGTGCATACGGTGATGGCGTTCCCGGCGGATGTGGCGTTGGCGCACGGGCTGGCGTCGGTGGTGTTTCTTGGGCTGGCCGTGCTGTTCTGGCTGCGCGAGCGCAGCCGCGTCTCCACTTTTTTTTATGCGATGACCGGTTACGGGGCGCTGAGCGTGGCGATCATGAAGGCGACGGAGGTGCCAGAGATGTTTGTGTGGCTATCTCTGCAGAGCGTTGTGGTGGTGACGACGGCGGTGTGGTTTCGGTCGCGGTTCATCGTCGTGGCGAATTTCCTCATCTACGTCGCCATCATTCTGGGCTACATCATCGTCGCGGAGCGGGAGACCGGGATCAGCCTTGGTTTTGGCCTCGTGGCGCTGGGAAGCGCGCGGATCTTAAACTGGCAGAGGGACCGGTTGGAACTGAAGACGGAGTTGATGCGCAACGCGTATTTGGTGGGGGCGTTTCTGGTGTTTCCCTACGCGCTATACCATTTGGTGCCTGGCATGCATGTCGGCCTCGCGTGGGTCGGCCTCGCACTAGTCTACTACTTGCTGAACTTGGTGGTGCAAAACCGAAAATACCGCTGGATGGGCCATGCGACGCTGCTGCTGGCGACATGTTACCTCGTGGTCGTCGGCACGCGGAGGTTCGAGCCGGTTTACCGCATCGTATCGTTTCTGGTGCTTGGCACCGTGCTGCTGATCGTATCGCTGTCATTCACCCGCTGGCGGGCGCGGCAGCGGGCGAAGTCCGCGGAGCCGCCGCCAGCGGCGTGAACGGGCTCGGGAAAACAGTGCGGCGAGGGCGACGTTTGACCCCTCGCCGGCACGAACCTAACTGCGGGTGCGCTTCGAACTCAGCCCGCCGCGGGCGTGGTCACCGTCTCCGTGGCCTTGGTGTCGTCCGGGAGAAAAAGCCAGATGAGCACGCCGAGGACGATGAAAGGCAGCACGATCAGACCGACGGCTAGGAGCCAGCCTTCCTGGCCGGCGAGGCCCAGTTTGAAGGTGGTGAAGCCACGCAGGCTCTTCGAGAAGAGCTGGCCGCCGATGACGACGTTCCAACGCATGGCCAGCACGCCAGCTAGGATAAGGACAGCACTGTTGTAGTAGATGCGTTGTCGGAACCACACGGGCAATTTCTCCGGCACCATTTGTGTCGCGCCCAGTGCCACCAGCGGCAGCAGCGTGCCGAGGCAAAGCTGGATGACGAGAAGCGTGTTGAAGAGTCGCCCACCCGCCAGTTGCTTGAGGACAAAAATGGATTCTTCAGCAGCATAGAGCCGGTGGAGCCAGTCGAGGCCTTCGACCGTGAAGTCGACGAGGAGCGCGTAGAACAGGAACTTGCCCATGTCGTCATAGCAGGCGGCGTCCACGACCTTGCGGCGGAACCAGCAAAGCTCCTTGTAAAGCACGACGCACAGGGCGATGCCTGACACCACGGCCGAAAAGATGAAGATGACCGGCATGAGCACATTACCCCACCATGGGTTGGCCTTGATGGAGCCGAAGATGAAGCCGACATACCCGTGCAGGAGAAATGCCGAGGGAATACCGATTACCGTGATAATCTTGCTCATGCGCTCATCGAGATGCAGCGCCGCCGGGGAAAGATCACGCACGCCGAGGGTCAGCACGCGATACAGCAGGCCCTTGAGGCCGCGCTCGCGCACGGACCAGACGACCAAGTCGCGGCGGTATTCGCACCATAGTTCGAGCAGTAGCACCGCCATCATATACCAGGCGTAAACAAAACCAAACATTGCCATCGGCGAGGACACGTGGGGCGTGATCATCACCTGATAGCTCCGCTCGGGATGCCCGAGGTGAAACAGCAGCGGCAGCGGCGCGCAGATGAGAAATCCCAGCGCGGTAAGCAATGCCATGCGGTAGACCGGCGTCAGCGCCTTCACGTTGAATACGCGCACCAGCGAGGCCATGATAAACGCGCCTGCGACGAGGCCGGTGATATAGGGATAGACGACAATCAGCACGCTCCAGAGGAGGTTCTGTTCGTTGGGATAGACGTAGCCTTCGATGCTCGTCGCGAGCTGGTGCGCTTCTCCAGCGGCTTCCAGAATGGGAGTAAGTGCGGGATCCATGTTACCTGACCTCCTTGTCCATGTTGGCGTAGAGCACACGCGGATCGGTGCCTAGGTGCGGTTTGAGGGTGAACACCTTGTTCTTGCGGACGAATTCCTGAATCGGGTCGTTCTCGACCGGGTTTTTCAAGTCGCCGAAAATGCGCGCATGGCCGGGGCAAACTTCGACGCAGGCTGGCTTGAGGCCCCGCGTGATCCGGTGGTAGCACAGCGAGCATTTTTCCGCTGTCTTGGTATGCGGGTTCATGAACCGGCAGCCGTAGGGACAGGCCTGGATGCAGAAACCGCAGCCGATGCAATAGGTGGGATCGACCAGCACGGCACCGTCGGGACTGTCAAACGTGGCGCCGACCGGGCACGCCTGGGCGCAGGGCGAATGCTCGCAGAGGTTGCAGAGCTTCGGGACGAAAAACGAGCGCAGGATCTCCTCGCGCGGCACAAGCGAAGGCTGGAATCCGCCGCGACCGCCATTCGGTGAGTCGACCAGCACCTCGCCGCGGACGTCGTTGCCGCCGTCGGCCGGTTTCTTGATGATGTAACGCTCAACCCAAGTCCGGAAGAAACTGGACGCCTCGGGCACGTGGTTCTCGGTCTTGCAGGCATCGACGCACAAGCCGCAGCCGATGCAGCGGTCGACGTCGATGCACATGAGCCACTTATGCTGGGTGGGATCGTAGCCCTTGGGTGCGGGCGACCCGGCCAGAAGCTTTTGCACGGTGGCTTTTGAGGCTTTGGCCACTGGCTGGGAGGCAATCCACCCCAGTGCGCCAGCCAGGGCACCGAGCATGCGGCGGCGTGATATCACGAAATTCATGGCGTGTCCTTCGGTTGGTGCGGCATATGGCAACCGGTGCAATGGTCGCCACGAAAATGCTCGTAGGGATCGACCTGCTTGAACCACGCCGGCCGCGAGAAATTGGATTGATGACAGCGCAGGCAATCGCTGTCGGCGAACTTTACCTTGGGTGGCTTGGTGTCCGGATCGTCGGCATGTGTGCGGCTGGCGCCATGGCACGATTCGCAGGACAAGGTCTTGTGGTCGTGTTTGGCTAGCGTCTGGAGGATCTCGGAGTGGCATTCGTCGCAAGACTTCATGCCGGCAAGCACCGGTTTGGTCTGAGCGAGCTCCGCGATCGCGGCTCCGCGGAACCAGCCATACTCGCCGAACGAGGGCGGCACCAGCAGCCGCCGGGCTACACCATAGGAGCCGACAACCACCAGCGTGAGCAAAACTAGGCGGACGATTTGCGGCGGCATTTTGAAGTGATTCATATTTGCATCTCAGGCTGAGTCCGATGGGGTCTGCTCCCCGCCGGGACGGGGTGGGCTAGGTTCTGCATCAGCACTCGATTGGCTGGCGAGGGGAAGAATGCTTTCGGGGCAACAGCGACTGGGAGGCCTATTTCTTCAGGCTGCGAACATGGGCCACCAAGCCGGTGATGTCGGCGTCTGACAGGCCGTCGACTGGCTTCATGCGGGTGGCGCCAGACTTGTCCTTGACGCCTTCTTTGAGAGCCTTGAAAGCCTGTTCGTCGGTAAATCCGGCCTGCACTTTGGCGTCGGTGTAGTCTTTGATGCCGAGTTTCTTCCCCATCTTCGTGGCGCCATTGCCCTCTGCCCCGTGGCATTTGACGCATTGGTCTGCCCAGATGGTTTTTGCGCCGGCAGCATAGCCAGCCAAAGCCGGGCTGCAGACGAGTATAACTGCGAATGCAAGATTTTTCATAAGTCTCTTGTTAGGTGCGGGGTTCCATGGCGCCGGTGGTTCAAACCAAGCGCGGCGTCGGACAGCGAGTATCAGGCAAACCGCAGAAACGGACTACTCCTGAATTGGCCAAGATTGCGCATATCTTGGTTATTATGATTACATTGAATTCAAGGATAACGAAGATCCATGTGATAAGTCGGATTGCTTTGG
Source organism: uncultured Opitutia bacterium (assembly GCA_903877135.1). Taxonomy (GTDB): domain Bacteria; phylum Verrucomicrobiota; class Verrucomicrobiia; order Opitutales; family Opitutaceae; genus CAIRCN01. The sequence continues at coordinate 98,708 of CAIRCN010000006.1, read as the reverse complement.
CTCATTAGATATGCTTTCTATCAAGTAATAAAATTAAATATCTAACTCGGGATAGATAATTTACGCCGCTGATGCGCTTGACAGTGGCAATCCATAGGATGACGACACTTGACCCCTCCCTTGTTCGGCGTCTGTTCACTGCCGTAGGGTCCCCTTGAACGAGCTAAATTACACCAACATCGCGCGCCTGCCCGTAATCCGGTATTACGAGGAAGCTTTTCGCAAGGCGACCGGCGTCGTGCTCAAGGTGGTGCCACCGGAAGAGCCGAAGCAACGGCGCAGTTTCGGGGAGGCCGAAAACCAATTTTGTGCCCTCGCCACTGGCACGGCGACGGGTTGCGCCGCCTGCCTGGAAGCCGAGATGCGGGCCCACCGCGGCGTCGCGCGGCAACGCGGGCCGCAGCAGGTCAACTGCTTCGCCGGACTGACTGATGTGGCAGTGCCGGTGATGCTCAACGGTCAACATGTGGCGACGCTGATGAGCGGACAGGTTTTCCGCCGCGAACCGACCCAGCGCGACTTTGCCATGATCCTGAAAATGCTGGCGCCCGGGCAGAGCAAAGACTGGGAGGCACGGCTGCGGCAGTCTTACTTCGGCACGCCTGTGGTGGATGCGGCGCGGTTCGAGGCGATCATCCAACTCCTGAATGTTTTTGCGCAATTCTTGTCCGACTATGCCAGCCGCCAGACCATCGCCGCGGCGGACCATGAACCACCAGCAGTGGCCAGCGCGAAGGAGTATATCCAGGCGCATGTCGATGAGCCGATCGCCTTGGCGCAGGTGGTGGCGCACGTGCGGGTGAGCCGGTTTTACTTCTGCAAGCTTTTCAAGCGGGCCACAGGCATGACGCTGACAGAATACGTGACGCGCGTGCGCCTAGAAAAAGCCAAGACGCTGCTCGTGGATCCCGCGCTCCGTGTCTCGGAGATCGTCTATGCGGCGGGCTTCGGCTCCATTCCCCGTTTCAACAGCGTGTTCAAGCGCTACGTGGGCATGACGCCGACCGATTACCGTGCCGCGCAGCGGGCGCCGTTTCCGGGTTGAGCCACCCTCGAGCCACAGAGGTGGTCAGGCCAAACGGCAAGCAGAGAACACCAAGCGGCAAGTAGCCGCCGCCCCGGCGTTCTGGTATTCTACGGGCGAACATAGCGCATACCGCGCCGCAGTCGGACATTTGCTCAAACTCACCTGACCCATGAAATCGATCTCGCTTCTTTCCTCCCTGTTTCTGGCCGTGGCCGGGCTCGCCCTGCTCGGCACCACCGCGGTTCGCGCCGCCGAAGAAATAGACGCCGCCACCAAGGCCAAGATCGCCGAGTTCGACAAGGGTCCGACGAAGATCGATGTCTCCGCCTATCCGGCGGGCCTGCAGAAAAATTACGAGGTGTTCCGCGAGCGCTGCGTGCTGTGCCACACGCTTGCCCGCCCCATCAGTTCCGACTTCGCGCTGCCCGGCGAGTGGTCCCGCTACGTGAAGCGTATGATGCACAAACCCGGCGCCAAGATCAGCGACGCCAACGCGAAAAAAATCTACCAGTTCCTCGCCTACGACTCCATGGTGCGCAAGAAGGCGCTGTTCGACGCGAAACTCGCCCAGGCGACGCCCGAGGAACAAGCCGAGACCGACGCCAAGATTAAGGAAATTCTCGCCGCCTACCCGCAGAAGTGACCGGCGCGCTTGCGTTGGCGTCAACTGCCATGCCGACCACCTACTCCGTCGAGTTGCCCGATGCCGGCTATTTTGCCCGGCAGGTGCTGTGCCGTGAGGGCTGCCCGGTGCGCACGGATTCCGGCGCCTATGTGCAGGCTATCGCAGAGGGTCGTTACGAGGAGGCCTATATCATCGCGCGCACGCCCAATCCGTTCGCGTCGATCTGCGGACGAGTATGCGCCGCGCCCTGCGAGGCGAAATGCCGGCGCGGGGCGCTCGATGGCGCCGTGTCGATCCGGGCGCTGAAACGGTTTGTCTGCGAACGCTACGGCGTCGAGTCGGACGCGTTCGACCTTGGGCGGGTCTATCCGGAATTGCACGATGCACGCCGCGAGCGGCCCGGTGCCGGGCGCAAGGTCGCGGTCGTCGGTGGCGGCCCGGCCGGTCTGTCCTGCGCGCATGAGCTGGCGCTGATGGGTTTCGCTCCGACGGTGTTCGAGGCACAAAATCTTTCAGGCGGCATGCTCGTGTTGGGCGTTCCCGAATACAGGTTGCCGCGCGAAATCATCCGGGCGGAGATCGCCGCCATCGAGTCGCTCGGCGTCGAGATCCGGCTGAACGCCCGGCTCGGCAAAGATTTCGCATTCGCCGATCTCAAGGCGCAGGGCTATGAGGCGGTGTTCCTCGGCATCGGCGCGCACAAGAGCCGCGAGATGGCGATCGAGGGTGTGCAAAACGACGGCGTACTGCGCGCGATCGATTTTCTGCTCAACATCAACCTCGGCTACAAGGTGACGCTCGGCCGCAAGGTCGTGGTCATCGGCGGCGGCAACGTCGCGTTCGACGTCGCCCGCTCGGTCGTGCGTCAGACGGAGAAATTTGCCGGGATGAACGAGACTGAACTGCGCACGGCGCTGCACCACGCCGCCGCGGTGCTCGAGGAGCTGACCGCGAAGGACGCCGAGGCTCCCGACGAGGTGCGGCTCGCGCTCGACGTGGCCCGCGAGGCGATCCGCAAGGGCGTGCCCGAGGTCCACATGTATTGCCTTGAAAGCCTCGACGAGATTCCCGCCGCGCGCGAAGAGATCGAGGAGGCCGAGAAGGAGGGCATCCACCTCCACACGCGCTACGGCCCGAAACGCATTCTCGGCCGCGACGGCAAGGTCACCGGCATCGAGCTGATCAAGGCCGACCGCGTCTTCGACGAAAACCGCCGGTTCAACCCCCACTTCGTCGAGGGCAGCGAGGAAGTCGTGGACGCCGACACCGTGGTGCTCGCCATCGGGCAGGCGCCGGACCTCACGTGGATCCGCCCCGAAGACAACCTGAAGACCACGCCGCGCGGCACGCTGCAAGCCGACCCGGTGACGCTGGCGACCTCGCGCCCCGACGTGTTTGCCGGCGGCGACGCGGCCTTCGGGCCGCGCATCATCATCACCGCCGTGGCCGAGGGCAAACGCGCGGCACGCTCGATCGCCAAGTTTCTCACCGGGCGTGTGCCCGCCGAGCCACAGCAAGCGCGGGTGACGATTTACGAAACATCGCGCTACCGGATGAAGCCCGATTACGAGAAACTGGTCCGCGCGGCACCGCCGACGTTGCCGCTGGACCGGCGCATCGGGATTGCAGAAGTGGAAAAAAATTACCCGGAACCTGCCGCGCGGATGCAAGCCGACCGCTGCCTAAAATGCCACGTCGGCCCCGTGTTCAACGGCGACGAGTGCATCCTCTGCGGCGGCTGCGCCGACGTCTGCCCAGAATATTGCCTGCGACTCGTGGACGTGGCGCGGTTGCGCGGCGACGAGAAACTGCAGGCGGCCTACCTGGCGCGCTACGGCCATGTTCCGGCGCCCGGCGAGCAGGGCGCCATCATCAAGGACGAGACCCGCTGCATCCGCTGTGGTCTGTGCGCCGTCCGCTGCCCCACCGGGGCGATCACCATGGAACGCATCGAACTTATTCCCGCCTGACATGAACCTACCTCCCTCTGACCCCAATGGGGTAACCCGCCGCGGATTCTTCCAGCTCACGCTGGGCTGGGTCGCAGGCTCGTTTGCCGCCACGGCGACCGTGGCCGCCGCGGTCCGCTTCCTCGTGCCCAACGTGCTCTTCGAGCCAGGCCAGCGCTTCAAGGCGGGCAAGCCCGACGACTATCCCGACGGCTCCATCACGTTTCTCGAGGACGAACGCGTTTACCTCGTGCGCAAGGGCAATACCTTCCGCTGCCTCTCGGCGGTGTGCACCCACCTGGGCTGCACGGTCAACCGCGCCGGCAAGGGCTACCACTGCCCGTGCCACGGCAGCGTGTTCAACGACGAGGGCGGCGTGGAAAGCGGCCCGGCGCCGCGGGCGTTGACCTGGTATCTGGTGGCACTGAGCAAGGACAACCGGCTCTTGGTGGACAAGGGGCAGAACGTCAGCGCGGACAAATATCTCGTCATATGAACGCTCCCCTGCCCAAACGCCTCTGGCTCTGGCTGGCGCAGACGCGCGTCGGCCGCTCGGTTTTCAGGGTCGGCCTGCCGCAGAGCAACCTCGAGCGCTCGCAGGCGATGGTCTCCAGTTTCCTGCTGCACGTGCAGCCGGCGAAGGTCAGCCGGCACGCGTTGCGCGCCTCCTACACGCTGGGCTTGGGCCTGATCTCGCTCTACCTGTTTTTCATCCTGTGCGGCACGGGCGTGCTGCTGATGTTTTACTACGTGCCGAGCACGGCGCAGGCCTACGACGTGATGAAGGACCTGCAGTTCGTCGTGTCCGCCGGGCTGGTGGTGCGCAACATGCACCGCTGGGCAGCGCACCTCATGGTGCTCTTCGTGATGCTGCACATGTGCCGCGTGTTTTACACCGGCGCCTACAAGCGGCCCCGTGAGTTCAACTGGGTGATCGGCGTTGGCCTGTTTCTCATCACGCTGGGGCTGAGCTTCACCGGTTACCTGTTGCCGTGGGACCAGCTCGCGTTCTGGGCGATCACGGTCGGCACCAACATCGCCGGCTATGCGCCGATCGTCGGCCCCAAGCTCAAATACCTCCTCCTCGGCGGCAACGTCGTCGGGCAGGACGCGCTGACGCGCTTCTACGCGCTCCACGTGATCGTGCTGCCGGCGATCGCCGGCCTGATGATCTCAGTCCACCTCTTCCGCGTGCGCAAGGACGGCGGCCTCTCGCGGCCGGGCGAGGCCGATGACACCAGCGTCGAGTCGATTCCGCTGGCGCAGCTGCCGACCAACAAGAGCTACGGCCTGATGGAGCTGGCGCGCGGCACGACGCCGCAGGTCGGCAAGAATCCCGACGACGAAGTGTTTTCGTGGCCGCACCTGGTGTTCCGCGAACTGCTGCTGTTTTTGCTCGTGATCGCGGTGGTGCTGTTCCTGGCAATTTTCTGGAACGCGCCGCTGGAGGAGTTCGCCAACCCGATCCATCCGCCGAATCCGGCGAAGGCGCCGTGGTATTTCCTCGGACTGCAGGAGCTCGTCAGCTACTCGGCGTTCTGGGGCGGCGTGGTGGTGCCGGCGCTGCTGGTGACCATGCTGGGCGTGCTGCCCTACATCGACCGCGGCCGCGCGGGCGTCGGGCGCTGGTTCGCCCGCGAGCGCACCGTCGCCAACACCATTTTCACCGTGTGCCTCATCGTCGCCATCGTGCTGACGATCATCGGCACGATGTTCCGTGGCCCGAACTGGGGCTGGGTCGAGCCGTGGGGCCCGCCCCCGGCGATAACGGAGGGCCACTGAGATGAACGACTTTTCGCTCCGCAAATTCTACGGCTGGTTCACCCTGCTCGGCCTGGTGGTCGGCGTGCTCGTCATCGTCGGCTACTACCGCGACGAGAACCGCCCGTGGAAGGTATACCAGCGAAAGTTCCTCCAGGAGGAAATCCGCCGGGCGGTCACGCCCGATCAGCGGCTCCTCGCCCAGAACACCCCGCTGCAGATCCGCCAGATTCTCCTGCCCGAGCTCAACCGCGTGGACCGCTGCACGACGTGCCACCTTGCGGTCGAGGACCCGAGCTACGGCAACTTCGCGCAGCCGCTCGCCTACCATCCGCTGCACGACCAGCACCCGTTCGACAAGTTCGGCTGCACCGTCTGCCACCGCGGCCAGGGCCGCGCCACCACCGTCGCCGACGCGCATGGCAACGTCCCCTTCTGGAACGAGCCGATGCTGCCGACCAAGTACCTCCAGGCCTCCTGCGGCCAGTGTCACGAGGCCGCAGACAACCCGGCGGCGCCGGAGCTGGCGCGCGGTAACCAGTTGTTCGAGACCGTGGGCTGCCGCGGCTGCCATAAGCTCGGCGGCGTCGGCGGCAACCTCGGCCCAGAACTTGACCGCGTCGGCGCCCGCCGCGCACCCGAGTGGCTGAAGCAGCATTTTCTCTCGCCCGCCACGGTCACGCCCGGCTCCGGCATGCCGCCGCAGAAATTCGCAGAGCCCGACCTCGAAGCGATTGTCCTCTACATGCTGAGCCAGACCGGCGCCAACCTACCCGGTTTCTACGGCTCGATGAAGGTGCTGCCCAGCGTCAGCGAAGGCCGACGGCTCTTCCAGTTGAAGGGCTGCATCGGCTGCCACACTGTCGCCGGCCAGGGCGGCAAAATCGGGCCCGCGCTCGACGATGTCGGTCTGCGGCGCAAGCCCGAGTGGATGATGCAGCATTTCCGCGACCCGCAGTCGGTCAGCCCCGGTTCGGTGATGCCGCGGTTCGGCTTTACCGAGGCCGAGGCGCGTGCGCTGACAGAGTTTTTGGTTCACCTGCGCGACCAGAAAGTCTCCCTGAGCATTCCCGCGTTGATGGAGCCGACGGTCCGCGGCCGAGAAGTTTTCCGCAAATATGGCTGCGCCGGCTGCCACGGTCCAGAGGGCAAGGGCGGCGTGCCCAATCCCAACGCCAAGACCGCCCAGCAGGTGCCCGCCCTGACCTACGTCGCCGACGGCTACACCAAGCCCGAGCTGAAAAAACTCATCGTCAATGGCCAGCGCGAGATCGTCGCGCTCGATCCGCACCACCCGGCTCCGCCGCTCTACATGCCCGCCTGGGGCAACACCATCAAGGATGCCGAGATCGACGACCTTGTCGCCTATCTCTTCACCCTCAAGCCCAAGGGCGAGGACGCCGGATTCTAAGCCTACTTACTCCAAAATCACCTCTATCACCATGAAGATCTATTCACAAAACCCCGTCGCCACTCTGCTGCTGACAGCGGCCCTGCTGGCCCCATCGACCGTCCGGGCGCTGCCGAGCTTCGCCCGCCAGATGAACATGCAGTGCACGGACTGCCACACCGAGTTTCCGCTGCTCAACGCGTTTGGTCGCCAGTTCAAGCTGAGTGGCTACACGCTCAGCGACAACCCGGTGCAACTCCCGCCGGTCGCGGTCATGTTGATGCCCTCGTTCACCCACACTCAGGCACCCCAGGTCGGGGGCGCCGCGCCGGGCTTTGGCGACAACAACAACTGGGCCATCACCCAAGTGAGCCTCTTCTACGCCGGCCGGCTGTTCGGACCGTTTGCCGAGAACCTCTTCGGCAAGGAGGGTGCGGTCATCGCGAACAAGTTCGGCATCTTCAGCCAGACCACCTATGACGGCATCGGCAAGGATTGGTCCTGGGACAACACCGAGTTGCGCTTCGCCGACACCGCCACCGTGGGCGAAAAGGATGTGACCTACGGTATCTACGCGAACAACAACCCAACGATGCAGGATCCGTGGAACACCGCGCCGGCGTGGGGCTATCCCTTCTCGGGTTCCGGGCTGGCTCCGGGGCCGGCCGCCGGCACCCTGATCGACGGCGGCGTCTCCCAGCAGGTCGGCGGCATCGGCGCTTATGCCATGGTGGCCGACAAATTCTACTTTGACCTCGGCGGTTACCGCACCCTCGGCGTGCACCTTCAGAAAACCCTCGGGCTCGATCCCGCGGGCCAGACACAGATCACCGGCCTCGCGCCCTACTGGCGCTTCGCCTACGACAAACCGGCGGACGACGGGCGCTGGGAGTTCGGCACCTTCGGTATGGCGGCCAACACTTATCCGGGCCGCGATTCGAGCGCGGGCCATGACCGGATCGTGGACTACGGGTTCGACACGCAGTATCAGTTTTCGCGCGGCCCCCACGATCTCACGGCGATGGCCACCCTGATTTACGAGCGCCAGAACTGGGCCGCCAGCGAGGCGCTCGGCAACACCGACAATGCCTCCGACAGCCTGCGCAACCTGAAGCTCACCCTGAGCTACCTCTACGACAAGACCTACGGCGCCACCGTCCAGTATTTCGAGATCAACGGGTCGAGCGACGCCGCGCTCTACAGCGGCAGCGCGACCGGCTCGCCCGCCAGCGATGGCTTTGTGCTCCAAGCCAGCTACCTCCCGTTGAACAAGAGCGGCGGCCCCTCGGCCTGGTCGCGCAGCAACGTCAAATTCTCCGTCCAATACACGATCTACAACCGCTTCGACGGATCGCGGTTGAATTACGACGGCGCCGGTGCCAACGCCCGCAACAACAACACGCTCTACTTCGAGGCTTGGATCGCGTTTTAATGACTGCCCGCCGGCCATTTTCGAGTCGGGCAAAGGGGCGCGGTCGTTGCCGCGCCCTCGCGCTAAGTTGAAGCTGGGACCGGGCTTTTCCACCGAAGCCAAGATATGCGCACATTTAGCCAATGCGCAGGTAGAGAGCTCGCTCAGAATCGGCGATGCTTCCCGGCGTCAAATCAACCCCATCCTTTAATCCAAAATCCACCATGAAGCGCTCCCTCCTCCTGCTCGCCGCTCTCTCCAGCCTTTCCGTCGCCGCCTACGGGTTCGACGCCGCCGCCACTTGGGGCGAACAATGCGCCAAATGCCACGGCAAGGAAGGCGTCGGCGACACCAAGATGGGGAAGAAGCTCAGCATCAAGGACTATACCGACGCCAAAGTGCAGGCCAGTTTCACCGACGAGGAGGCCTTCAAGGCCCTCAAGGAAGGCACGAAGGACAAGAACGGCAAAGTCCGCATGAAGGCTGTCGAGGGAATGTCGGATGCCGACATCACCGCGATGGTGAAATATTTCCGCACCCTCAAAAAGTAAGCTCTGGCCGGACTACCCTTATCACAGCGTCACGCGATGCACGCGAACAACCGGACCCCGCTGGTTCTCACCCTGCTAGCGGTGGTCTTTGTCGGCCTCGCGGCGGCATTCTACTCCGACTCCTGGGGCTATCCGCCGCCACGCGCGGCGATCCCGCTCGTGGACAAGGCGCTCCTCGACACCGCCACGGTGCGGCGATCCTACGCCGATCTGATCCGCGCCAAGGAGGACCTCTCCGATTTCGATTGCTACGGCTGCCACGACAAGAAGCAGCCGCCGCCGCTGCGGTATGACGAGAATCAGAAATTGATCGTCCCCCCAGAGCATTCGGATGTGGTGATGGGGCACGGTTCGCACGGCCGAAACAACAACTGTTTCAACTGCCACAACGAAAACAACCTCACGACGCTGCAGCCGCGCGACGGCCGCGAGCTGAAGCTGGAGAACAGCACGCAGCTGTGCGGCAGCTGCCACGGACCGACCTACCGCGACTGGGATTCCGGCGCGCATGGCCGCACCAACGGCTATTGGAACACCAAACTCGGACCGGCCCTGAAGAAGGATTGTGTGAACTGCCACAACCCGCATTCGCCGCGCTTCCCCGGCCGCAAGCCGGCCCCAGGCCCGCATACCCTGCATCCGTCGGATACGGCGGACCGCGCAGCCGAAGCCGAATCCCCGTCCACCCACTGACATGTCATTGTCCGCACCACACGACCCGCAAGCGGCACCCGATGCGGGCACAACCAGGCGTAGCTTTCTGCGCACCTCCGCCGTGCTGGCCACCGGTCTGGCGGCGGTCGCCGCCAGCCTCAAACCGCTGTTCGAGATGGAGGATATTCCCTCCGCCGAGCAATTCATGCAGAAATACTATAAGGAACTCACGCCCGCGGACATGGCGAAGGTCCTGCAGCGCATCGAGCGCGAGGTGGAAAAACAATACGGCGTGCGCCCCCATGTGCGCGACCTGAAGCCGCTGGACGGCGTCGAGTTTGCCTATGCGCTGAATCTCTCCCGCTGTATCGGCTGCCGCAAATGCGTGCATGCCTGTGTCGCCGAGAACAACCAGTCACGCAACCCTGAGATTCAATACATCCGGGTGCTGAAGCTGCCGCATGGCACCTTCGATCTGGAGAAAAGCGACCACAACTACGCACCAGACCAGGTTCCGGAGAAGGGTTTCTTCACCATGCCGGTACAGTGCCAGCAATGCCACAATCCGCCCTGCGTGAAGGTCTGCCCCGTGCACGCCACCTGGCAGGAGACTGACGGCATCACCGTGATCGACTATGACTGGTGTATCGGCTGCCGCTATTGCGAGGCCGCCTGCCCCTACTGGGCGCGCCGGTTCAACTTCACTAAACCCTCCATTCCCGCGGACCGGCTCAATCCGGAGATGGCCTACCTCGGCAACCGTCCGCGCAAGAAGGGCGTGATGGAGAAATGCCATTTCTGCATTCAACGCACCCGCGCTGGCCGCTACCCGGCCTGCCTTGAGGTCTGCCCGACAGGTTCGCGCAAGTTCGGCAACGTCCTCGACCCCAATAGCGAGATTTCCCAGATTCTGCGCACCAAGCGCGTCTTCATGCAGCTCAAGGAGGACGTCGGGACCAATCCGCGCTTCTACTACTACTTCGACGTATGATCACTGCCGCCCGCAACTACCTCGTCTTCGTCCGGCGTTGCACCCGAGTCGCCTTCGTCGGAGACTGGCGCTACTACACCTGGATGGGCGTGCTGACGGTCGTGGCCCTGTTCGGGCTCAACGCCTACGCCAAACAGTTTTCCCACGGCCTGATCGTCACCGGCATGAGCGACGAGGTCTCGTGGGGCGTCTATATCGCCAACTTCACCTTCCTCGTCGGCGTGGCTGCCGCCGCCGTCATGATGGTCATACCCGTTTACATCTACGACAACGAGGAGATGCACGATCTGGTGATCTTCGGCGAACTGCTCGCCGTCGCCGCTATCATCATGTGCCTGATGTTCGTGACGGTCGATCTCGGCCGGCCAGACCGCTTCTGGCATCTGATTCCGGGCATCGGCCAGTTCAACTTCCCGGCGTCGATGCTGAGCTGGGACGTGCTTGTGCTCAATGGCTACCTGCTGCTCAACGTCCACATCTGCGGCTACCTGATTTACTGCCGCTACCGCGGTATCAAGCCCAGCAAGTGGTTCTACATTCCCTTCGTGTTCATCGCCATCGTGTGGGCCGTCTCGATTCACACCGTCACCGCCTTTCTCTACGTCGGCCTCGGCGGCCGGCCGTTCTGGAACTCCGCCATCGTCGGGCCGCGCTTCCTCGCCTCCGCCTTCACCGCCGGTCCCGCGCTCATCATCCTCGCGCTTCAGGTGGTCCGCCGCGTGACCGCCTCCGGTTCCGCGACCGAACTGGACAAGGGCGCAGATGCCGGCGCCCGGCCGGGCCGACCGGCAACGCTCCAGGATCTCGAACAACTCAGTCTCCGGTTGCCGGAACTCTCCTTGGTCCCTTCCGCCGACCGCCAGCGCGCGCTCGCCACAGCCTCGGTGGTGGAAGTGTCTGCCGGCGAGGTGCTGCTCCGTCAGGGCACCGATTCGTCGTATGCTTTTTTCGTGCTGAAGGGCCGCGTAGTGGTGAAACGCGCCGAGGGCGATCGCGCGCGAATCACCCGGACCGCCAATCCCGGCGATCAGTTCGGCGAAGTTTCCGCGCTGCACGGCTCGCCCCGCATGGCCACCGCCATTGCCGAGGAAAACTCGCTCATCCTGCGCCTGCACGCCGATTCACTGCGCGTGCTGATGGAGACCCGCGAGATGAACCAGATCGTCCGTTCGCGCATGGCCGAGCGGCTCATGATCACCGACCACGCCCTGCTCACGCTGCGCGGCATCGTTCAGGTTTCGATGATCATCAACGTCTTCCTGCTCGCGAACGAGGTGTTCAAGGAATTCTACTCCGGCAACCTCCACGTCGCGTCATCGAAATACCTCTTTATCGGCCTGCACGGCCACCACGCGCTCGTGCCGTGGATCTGGAGCGCCATCGCACTCAACATCGTCGCCATGGTGCTGCTCTTGCTCCCGCTCAGCCGCAGCCTGAAGTGGCTCAACCTCGCCTGCGTTCTCGCCATCGTCGGCATCTGGATCGAGAAGGGCATGGGCCTCGTCATCCCCGGTTTCATTCCCACGCCACTCGGCGCGATCATCGAATACACGCCCTCGCTCAACGAGACGCTGGTCTGTTTCGGCATCTGGGCCTTCGGGCTGCTGTGCTACACCATTTTCCTGCGCATGACGGTGCCCATTCTCCAAGGGCGGCTCACCCGGGCTAACGAAGGCTCCATCTGATCCGTCCCCGGGAGGAGATTTCCGTCAGGAACGCACCGCGCCATGCCCAAGCAACTTACCGCTGATGACGTCCGGGTTCCCTTGAACGCCCATGTGGCGGCCAAAGGCGTGGAAATCCGCGCCAAATACGGCCCGAACCTCGGTTGGAGCGAACTGGAGCTCATGCTCGAGGATCGCACCTGCGTGCGCTATCCCTGTGCGATCGAGTTCAACGCGGAATCGCTACAGCCCGGCGAGTTTGCTCATCCCGTGGCGAAGGGCGGGAACCCCGAGGACGGTTTCACGATGTTCGTCCATCCGTTCTTCATGACTCGTCTGCCGGAAGTGCCATTCCTCGTGCTCTATCAGCTCGTGGCCGTGAACTACGGGGAGTTTGCCTCGGGCGACGATGCGGTGACCTTTGGTGCCGCGGCGCTGGGTCTCGCCGAAGACGCGTATTACGAACGACTGTGCGAGCTGGTGGATCCGATCAGCGACTGCGGCTGCGCCTGAACCCACTATTCCGAGGGAAAAGAGCCGCCTTTTACCAAGCGAGTCCGAGTGGCTTGAGCCCGGATCCCCGGGATGAAACAGTATGGGGATGCTGAAGCCAGCACCAGTAGAACGAGTGTGACGAAGATGAACCTGAACGCCGGCTTACGTGCCGCTTTTCCGCTCATCCATCCTCTCTTTCTCAGCCCATGGCATCAGAAGGTCTGAACCCGCAAAAAAACGTCAGCAGTAACCATTAGCACGCGGCATCATTTCCGCCTTAGTGGGCGAAAGCTATAATACAGCATCACTAGACCGCCCACCAGCACCGGCATATACCACCAGATGACTTCGCGGCGACTGATTCCCAGCGCTGCTTCGTCGGAAGGTTCAAATAACTGCACCGCCGCGATGATGTTCACGACCGCCGACATCACAGACATGGCACCGGCGGCAGCCAACAACCAGCGGAATACCCTTAACCAGTAAGAATTGCTGCAGTTTGGCATCGGAACATCGTCAGTCGCTGAATCAATAAGTAAACGAAAATCTCCGCTCGGATATGGAGTCTGCCATCTAATATTTGCATTTTAGTTGAAATGATACAGACGTTAAGTAGCTTCGTTGCATGGCTCGCAAACCACGGATCCAATTTGAAGGTGCGCACTATCATGTAATCAATCGTGGCAACTATCGGCGCGATGTGTTCGAATCAGCGGTAACAGCGCAGGCGTTTGAGCAGTGTCTGTTCGAGGCCTGCGAACAGTCGGGATGGCAGTTGCATGCGTTTACGCTGATGCGAAACCACTATCACCTCGCACTTGAGACGCCTCGGGCGAACCTGATGGAGGGCATGCACTGGTTGCAGAGCACGTTCGCTACGCGGTTCAATCGATTCCGTGGCGAGCGCGGGCATCTGTTTCAAGGACGGTATCAGGCCATTCTCGTGGAGCCTGGACCTCATTTCGCCCAAGTAGTGAACTACATCCATCTCAATCCGGTGAGGGCGAGAATAGTGCCCGTGGATCAACTGGCACAGTTTCGTTGGAGCAGCTACCGGCGGTTTCTTAAAGGCGAGCGGCCGACGTTTCTCGCTTGCACAGACTGGCTAGATGCGATCGGCGGGCTTACCGACACCGAGGAAGGCTGGCGGCGCTACCAAGATTACCTCGTTTGGCTGGCTGCCGATCAAGGCGAACAAAAGAGACAGACGTTCGAGTCAATGTCGCGTGGCTGGGCACTTGGCAGTCAGACTTGGCGAAAATCCGTCGCAAAGGATCATGCAGAGGAATTGCAGTCGCATGCACTCCGTGGCAGCGAGGTGGACGATCTGAAGGAAGCAATATGGACTCAAGAACTTGAGAAACTGCTCACCAAGGCGATAAAAACGAGGAACGAGGCGGCGGATGATTGGTTCGGTGCGGAATGGAAAGTGAAAATTGCAGCAGAGTTGAGGCGCTCCACTACGGCAACTAACAGATGGATCGCCCAAGAACTCAGCATGGGAACCAGCGGTAAATCGGTGAGCGTGTTTCTAAGCCGGTGGCGGCGCATAAATTCAAGTAATAGTGCCCTGACCCCATTTTTTTCGTCTGCGTTAACCCAACGCGGCCCGGGCCATGGCGCGCATGTTCTCGACCGGAGTGTAACGGGGCACAGCACATGCGCTACCGAGGACGAACCGCCCATCCTTGCCGCCAGCCCGGATGCAGCCCATCGCTTCGGCGTGAACTTGGTCCGAACGCGCCCGGAGCAGACTGAGGCAACTGACGCCGCCAATCAGGCACAGCCGGTCTCCGATCGTCTCGCGAGTGTGGCCGACGCTCATACCACTGGTCGGATCGAGCCCTTCCATGGCGTCGAGATGGTTGTCGGCCATGAACGGCAGGAACGCGTTGTAGTTCCCACAGCAGTGCTTGTAGACCAGCAGGCCGAGGGCGTGCGCGGCGTCGGCAGCGCGACGGTAGCAGGAAATGCAGAACTCCCGATACATCTGCGGTGAGATGACACTGGCGGACGCGTAAGAATCCCCGATGTAAACACAATCCACGCCGATCCGCGCGAAAGCCTTGATCAACTCAATGGAAGCGTCTGTAGCCATCCGGAACATGCGGTGCACAAACATCGGATCGGTGACCATCATGAGCAGGGCCTCTTCACTGTCACCGACCCGGGCAACCAATGTGTTGATGGTCTGAGCGCCGGCCATGCCAACAACGAACAATCCGCGTTGGTGCGCCTCGTGGGTCATCTCGCGCGCCGTGTCGAGGCAACCGGTGGCCAGCAGTTGCTCCGCCGTGGGATAAGTAATCGCTTCGATTTGCTCCATCGTGGTGACAGGCGACGGAGGATTCAGCAGCACCAACTGGCCGCCACCCCGTATATCGAAATATCCGTCAACCTGTCCCGTCCGCCGGTCCACTTGCTTGAGTTGGCCGTCGTGAGAGCGCACTTCCTTCTCCTCAAACCACGCTCGCTCTGGCGTGGCGCGAACACGCACGGCGTCGCAGCCGTAGAAAAAACCCGTCTCAACCATGCAGCGGACACCGAAGCGCGGATCTACCAAGGCTTCCTCAAAAGTGCGCCCCAAGGCGATGCAAGCATGGTCGGTGAAGATGCAAGGGAAAAAGGGCACGCGATCAGTCTTTCCGCCGGTGAGAGCCGCGCACATGCGTTCACGGGAAGTCATGGGGATCCTTGTCCGGATTCCAGTCGGGAGCGCGCGCTCACCATCGACGCTCAGTAGTGCGGCGGGCGCTCATCCCCGGGTAGTTCGTCTGGCAGCAGGGATCCGCCGCCGACACCATGCGTGAGCCGGCTGCGCAGCGCCGCCATTTCGCGTCGCAACCGCGCAAGTTCGTCCGCGAGTTCCAGCATCGCCTTGTCCTGCTCGGTGACGTGCCGCTCCAAGTAGGCGATCTTCTCTTCGAGGCGTTTAATGTTTTCGTGCAACGGTGGGAGTGGCGGCCTTGAGCGCCAGGAGTTCGGGCACCAGCACGCGCTGGTAGCAGTCGGGACAGACCGAATGGCTGAACTCGCTGCCCGTGCGCTCGTTGATATAGCCCTCAATCTGCTGCCAGTAATTGTGGTCGTCGCGGATTTTTTTGCAGTAAGAGCAGATGGGCAGCAACTCCTCGAGCTGACGGACTTGCGTGGTGTAGTGCAGCACGCGCTCAGCCACGCGCAGTCGTGTCCATAGCTCGGTGAGATTGAGCGGCTTGGTCAGGAAGTCGTCCACGCCGGCGTCGGCGGCCATGCGCTGGTTGACCTCGGTTGCGTCGCTGCTGGTGAGCAAAATGAAGTAAATATACTCGCCACCTGTCCGGGCGCGGACGCGGCGGCACAGCCCGAGTCCGTCGAGCTCCGGCATCACCCAATCGCACACGATCACTCGCGCAGGCTCCGTCTGTAGCCGGTGCCACGCTGCCTCCCCATCGTTGGCCTCTATGACCTCGTGACCGAGCCGGCGCAAAGCCTGCCGCAACACGGCGCGAGCCACGGCATCGTCATCCACCGCGAGCACTTTCATGAATGCACTACGACAAAACGGTTTTCCGCCCGCAGGCAACGGCGAATGCAGCCATAGCGCCCGGAATCCGCACCAAATGACCTAAAATATGTGCGCACAGGTCAACTTCGCAGGATCGCCCGCAGCTCAGCAGGTTCTGTCACGGGTGCCTGACAGACGTGGTCTTCGCAGACGTAGGCGACGGCGTCGTCGCCGGCCGGCGCCTGCATTTCCGCCAGCCAAGGCACCCGCGCACAGAGCCACGCGCGATCTGCTTCACTGGTGATCGCCAGCAACAGCCGTCGCGGGCCTGGTTTTTCGTGCAACACGGCCACCAGCTCCTGAAATTTTCTCGTGTGGGGATCGCCGGTCAGCATCACCTGCCGCGGTGACTCCAGCGCGAGCTCAAGCGCGCAGAGCAGCTGCGGCAGCGCGTGCGGCGCCCGGCCCCACTGGGCACTCAGTGACTCGCAAGTCTCCCGGCCGCGCGAGCGCAGTGCGTCGTCGTGCAACATTCCAGCTAAGCGGAGGAGGTTCATGGCTGCCACGCTGCCCGGCGCCGGTTCCGCGCCATCGTAGTCCTCCTTCAGGCGTAACACGAGGCTGGCGTCGTCCGCCGGTGAATTGAAATAGCCACCGTGCGCCTCGTCCCAGAAGCGCGCGTCCAAAGTCTCCTGCAGCCCTACCGCCCACTGCAACCAGCGCAGCTCAAACGATGCCTCGTAAAGGTCGAGCAGCCCCTGGATGAAAAAAGCATAGTCCTCGGCAAACCCCTCCGTCGCCCCACGGCCCGCGCGCCAACAGCGAAAAAGCACGCCACGCGCCCGGTCGTGCAACTCGTGCTCCACGAACTCCGCCGCCCGCACCGCCGCAGCGAGGTAGGCCGACTCGCAGAGCACCTGCGCGCCGCGTGCCAGCGCCGAGATCATCAGCCCGTTGTTCGCCGTAATTATCTTGTCGTCGAGCAGCGGCCTCGGTCGGTCGGCCCGCGCCACCCGTAGCCGCTCCAACGCCGCCAGCAACCGTTCGCTGGCCTGCTCGGGCGTGAAGGAAAACTCCTTCGCCGTGTCCTCAAGCAACCGCCTCTGCACGAGAATGTTTTTCCCCGAAAACTCGCCCTGTGGGTCGAGCGCCTCCGGGACGTTGCCCTCCTCTGATACCCCAAAATGCGCCGCCGTGAACGCGAAATCGTCGCCCAGCGCCGCCCGCAGCTCCGCCGCCGTCCAGACATAAAACGCCCCTTCGGCGTGCGCGGTCTGGCCGTGCGCGACGAGCGAGTCGGCATCTTCCGCCGTGTAAAAGCCGCCGGCCGGACTGGTGAGGTCGCGCCGCACATAGTCGAAGATGTCGCGCGCCATCCATGCGAAGTGCTCATCGCCCGTGGCCTGTCTCGCCTCGAGACAGTTCACAGCGATCTGCGCCTGGTCGTAGAGCATTTTTTCGAAATGCGGCACGAACCAGGTCTCATCGACCGAGTAGCGGTGAAACCCGCCGCCGACATGGTCATGGATGCCGCCGCGCGCCATCGCCCGCAGCGTGGCGGACGCCATCGCCACAGCCTCCGCACCCAACTCCAACTCGACGCCTTGCAGCGCTGCGCAGCGGAAAAGAAACGAGAGGTTGCTCGCCCGGGGAAACTTCGGTGCCCCGCCAAACCCGCCGTGAGTGGCTTCAAACGTCTCGCGAAAATATCCAAACCCCTTCTCAAACGCCTCGCCCGCCGCGACCGCGAGGTCGGGCTGTTCGCCGGACATGGACGGTGGACTGCCCTGGTGATCGCGCAGCATGTTAATCACGCGCTCTCCTTCGGCCACGAGCTTGACGCGTTCCTCGCGCCAACCGCGGGCGATCGCCCGCAGGATCGTCGGAAATCCCGCCCGTCCCTGCCGGTCCCTCGGCGGAAAATAAGTGCCACCAAAAAACGGCTTGAGCTCTGGCGTGAGCCAAGCGCTGAGCGGCCAGCCCCCGTGGCCGGTGAGCGCCTGCACATAGGTCATGTAGACCTTGTCCACATCGGGCCGCTCCTCGCGGTCCACCTTGATCGAAACGAAATGTTCGTTCAGGAGCGCCACGATGACTGCATCCTCGAACGACTCGTGCGCCATGACGTGACACCAGTGGCACGTCGAGTAGCCGATGCTCAGGAAAATCGGCTTCTGTTCGGCGCGCGCCTTGGCAAACGCCGCCTCGCCCCACGGCAGCCAGGCGACGGGATTGTCCGCGTGCTGGATGAGATAGGGCGATTTCTCGCCGGCGAGCGCGTTGGACATCCAGAAACTGGAAGCGCCAAGAAGCAAAGACGCAAAGTCAGATGCGAAAATATGACGTAGGCGTCTTCGCGCTTAGCTCACTGCCCCAGCACCCATGCGAAAATCAGTGGCGCAATAATTGTGGCATCGCTCTCGACGATGAACTTCGGCGTCTTCGCTCCGAGTTTACCCCAAGTGATCTTCTCGTTAGGCACCGCGCCGGAATAGCTGCCATAGCTCGTGGTCGAGTCGCTGATCTGCGCGAAATACCCCCAAAGCGGCACGCCGGTGCGTTGGAGATCCTGGTGCAGCATCGGCACAACGCAGATGGGAAAATCGCCCGCGATCCCACCGCCGATCTGGAAAAACCCGAGCGAGCCCTCGCCGTTGCGGAGCCGTTTCGCCGACTTCGTATACCATTCGGCCAGCCACGTCATGTATTCGATGCCAGTGCGCACCGTGTGGACGTTCTTCACGTCGCCGCTGATCACGTGACCGGCATACATGTTGCCCAAGGTCGCGTCTTCCCAGCCCGGGACTATGATCGGGAGGTTATTTTCGCTCGCCGCGAGCAGCCAGGAGTTCTTCGGATCGATCTGGTAACTCTTCGCCAGCTTCCCGCCGCGCAGGATTTTATACATGAACTCGTGTGGGAAATACCGCTCGCCGGCCCGGTCGGCGGCAACCCATTCCTCCAGCACGACGGCCTCGATGCGGCGCATGGCCTCCATCTCGGGGATGCAGGTGTCGGTCACCCGGTTCATGTGGCGGTTGAGCAGGGCCTGCTCGTCATCTGCCGTCAGGTGGCGATAGTGCGGCACGCGCTCGTAATAGTCGTGGGCCACTAGGTTGAACACGTCCTCCTCCAGGTTCGCCCCGGTGCAGACGATAGCGTGGACCTTGTCCTGGCGGATCATCTCGGCGAGCGAGATGCCGAGTTCGGCGGTTGACATCGCCCCGGCGAGCGTGACGAGCATCTTGCCGCCGGCCTTCAGGTGATTCTCGTAACCCTTGGCAGCGTCAACTAGGGCAGCCGCGTTGAAATGACGGTAGTGTTCGGCGATGAACTGCGAAACCGGCCCCTTCTTCGCGGCCAGTGCGGCATTGACGGCCTCGGCCTTCACATTGGCTTTCTTGGCTTTCATGGATTTGGAGCGCAAGATACGCCCCGACCGGCCTTGGCGCGACAAAAAACGGTCGCTTCCCGTCCCCCAGTGCGCTCTCGTCGCCACCGTTCGCGATGCTTCCTTCCTTTCTCGCCGCTTTCTTTTTCGCCCTCAACGCCACCTGTGCCAGCCACAGTGTGCGAACAATCGGCACCATGCGCGCCAATCTCAGCCGGTTGGTGGTCGCGGTGGTTATCCTCGCACTTTTCGCACATTCGATCGGACACGGATTCGCTAGCGCAAGTGTCTGGTGGTTTATGCTTAGCGGCGTCATCGGGATGGGTCTCGGCGACCTTGGCGTTTACGCCGCGCTGCCGACGCTTGGGTCGCGCCTGACCGTGCTGATGACCCAATGCCTCGCCGCCCCGATTGCCGCCCTCGGTGAATTGTGGTGGCTCGGCACGCGGCTGACCCTGACCCAGGTGCTGTGGGGCCTGATGATCCTCGCCGGCGTAGCCGTTGCCATCATGCCGAGCAAGGCCCACCCGCCCCGCGTTCACGTCCGGCCCATCGGCTTTCTATTTGGACTGGTCGCCGCCGCCGGTCAGGGGTTTGGCGCGCTCGCCAGCCGCAAAGGTGTGATGGTGGCTGCCGCCGCCGGCGAAGTGACCCATCGGGCGACCTTCGGGCTCAATGCCGCCTACCACCGCATCCTCGCGGGCTTGGTGTTCACTGTCGCCTGGTTTCTGGTGATGCGCGCACTCCGTCGCCTGGCCGTTGTGCATCTGCCAAAAACTCCGGCGGAGCGCCGGCGCAGTCTCTGGTGGATTTTGGCCAACGGCCTGGCCGGTCCGGTCATCGGCGTGAGCTGCTACCAATGGGCCCTGGCCACCACCCCCAGCGGCATCGTGCTCCCCATCGCCGCCACCACCCCGCTCCTCTCGATCCCCATCGCTTACTGGCTCGAAGGCGACCGCCCCTCGAAACGCGCCCTTGGCGGCGCTGTTCTCGCCGTGGCTGGGTGCATCGCCCTCACGCTCGCCCGTTAGCTCTTTTTCCGGCGCACGCATCTCGTCATTGACGAAGCCGCCTCTCTGCGGTCCTTTGACCGGTTCCGATGCTCACTATCGCCGACGTCTCCAAGTCCTACGGCACCCGCGAACTCTTCCGCGAGGTATCGCTCTTCATCGCGCGCACCGATCGGCTCGGCCTTGTCGGCCCCAACGGTGCTGGCAAAACCACCCTCTTCAACCTCATCCTTGGCGAGGAAAAACCCGACACCGGCACCATCGAGTGGGAGCGCGGCGCCGACTTCGGCTTCCTGCCCCAGGAGAGCGCCCCCGCCGGCGACGAGACTATTCTCCACATCGCTACCAGCGGTCGGAAACTCGAGCCCACCCACGACGACGACGACATCGACTACACCCTCGAACCCCGCGCCAGAAAGATCCTCGCTGGCCTCGGCTTCAAGGAAGGCGACGCCGACAAGCTCGGCAAAACCTTCTCCGGCGGCTGGGTCATGCGCGCCCACCTCGCTCGCCTGCTCGTTGCCGAGCCCGCCCTCCTCCTCCTCGACGAGCCGACCAACCACCTCGATCTCGAGGCGCTCCTCTGGTTTCAGGACTACCTCACGCGCTACCCCGGCGGCCTCGTCGTCATCTCCCACGACCGCGCCTTTCTCAACGCCCTTTGCACCGGCATGCTCGAGCTGCGCAGCGGCCTGCTTCATTACTACCACGGCAACTACGACAATTTCCTCCAGGAAAAGGAGGCGCGCAAACTGCAGCAGGCCTCCGCCTTCAAGAACCAGCAGCGCGAGATCGCTCACCTCCAGCGCTTCGTCGACCGCTTCGGCGCCAAGGCCTCCATGGCCTCGCGCGCCAAGTCCAAGGAAAAACAAATCGAGCGCCTCGAAGCCGTCGCCGTCGAGGAACCGACCGAGGAGCTGAAACGCATCCATTTCAAGTTTCCCCAGCCGCCGCGCTCCGGCCTTAAAGTCATCGAGCTCGAACACGTCCGGCAGGCCTACGGCGACCACGTCGTCTATCGCGACCTCAACTTCACCTGTGAGCGCGGCCAGAAAATCGTCCTCGTCGGTCCCAACGGCGCCGGCAAGTCCACGCTCCTCAAAATCCTCGCCGACGTTGTCCCGATCAACGGCGGCACGCGCGAACTCGGCTCCAACGTCGTCCCCGGCTACTTCGCCCAGAACCGCCTCGACAACCTCCATGCCAGCGTTACGGTTTTTGAAAACATCATGGAGCTGCGCACGGCCGAGAACCAGCTCACCGAGCAGCAGGCTCGCGCCATTCTCGGCGCCTTCCTCTTCCGCAAGGACGATGTCCACAAGCCCATCAGCGTCCTCTCCGGCGGCGAAAAATCCCGCCTCGCCCTCGCCCGCCTACTTGTCAAGCCGCCGAACCTTCTCCTCATGGACGAGCCGACGACCCATCTCGACATCCCGTCAATCGACGCCCTCATCGGCGCGCTGAAAGCCTACGAAGGCACCTTCATCTTCATCAGTCACGACGTGCATTTCATCCGTGCCCTCGCCGAAAACGTCCTTCACGTCCACAGCGGCCGGCTCACCCCCTACGCCGGAAACTACGATTATTACCTCGAGAAATCGAAGGCCATCGACGCCCGCGCCGCGCTCACCGCCGGCTTCTCCGATACCCGCGCCGCGCTCAAGGCCGGCTTCACCGACGCCCGCCCTGTGCAGGAAAAGGTAGGGGCGGTTGTCCCCAACCACCCTGGAATCTCATCCGCAAAAAAATCCAGCCCGAACGAACTCCGCCGTTTCCGCGAACATGTCGGCCAGCTCGAAAAAGCCGTCGTCGATCTGGAAGCCAAGCAGTCCGAAATCACCGGCGAGCTGGAAGATCCGGAGACCTACACCGACAAGGGCAAATTCCACCACCTCAACCGCGAGTTGAGCACCATCGTGGACCAGATCGCGACCGCCACCTCCGCCTGGGAGGAAGCCGCGACGAAGCTGACCGAGATGGAGCAGCCCTAGCGCTTGCCACTGGTCCAGCCACGCCTGGAAATCTTCCCCGCCGACCTCTTATTTCTTCCCGCTAGATATGGTAGGAGTCGGTAAGTTGTCCTGAACGCTGAGCCCTTGGCTGTTCAACGCTGGCTCGACTATGGCGTAGACCTTTTTGCCGACCTCGGCTTGTTCCACCATCGTGGAAAGTGCTTCCAGTTGCACCGGCGTGAGCACCGTCGGCGCCTTCGCCAACACCTTTTCCCAGTTGATGGCTCCCAGCGTATTGCTCCCGGGCGGCATGCTCATCGACTCAACCACGACCTGCGTCAGTTGATCCGCCTGCTTGGGGGTTAGCGGCGTATCTGTGAAATAGACGCTATCAGCCAGAGTGTTCGCCACATTGCGCAGGGGCAGCGTTCGCTCGTAGGTTTGGAGTTGCTGCACGCCTTCGGCACCGAGCAGCGCGCGCAGGTTGTCCTCCTGACGTTGGTTCACCTGCTTGATCAGGTCCTGCACGATGGGGTCTGATTTCGCCAAGCCTTGCGCTAGCCCTTCCTTGAAGACGTCCGACTGCGCCAGCACGTTGTCGCTGCGGATGCGCTCGAATGCCCCGACCTGCTCGGGCGTGAGCCCAAACGTCCGATAGAGCGGACCGTAGCGCACTCGGAACCGAATGGTCTGTTGCCGCGCGTAGAGTTTTCTCAGCTCGGGATTGTTAACGACGAGTCGGTCGATGACCTCCTCGTGGCGCGCCGTCAGATCTGCCGGCTTGGCGGCAGCGGTTGCAACATGGATTCGGTCGTTTTCTTTGCGCAAATCAGCGAGGTTCATCTCGGTGGTTCGCAACTCCTTGTCCGACCGAACCAATCGGGCGCGCAGGGCATCGGTCTCGCTGTTGCGGGCTGCCAAGGCCGATTCCGCTGCGCGGCTGCGGCCAACTTCGTAGATTGCCGTGCAGATGGAGAAAAGGGCGACAATTCCCGTGATAACCGTAATCGTTTTTGTAGTGCTCATAGTAGTGAAAAATGCTGCGACTGCGGCGGTGCCGGCGCTGGCGGTTGCCCTAGCCAGCACCGAGCCCGTCACGGTAGCCGCCAGCCCGGCGGGTGCGGCAACTGCCACCTGATTGGCCAGCGCCACCCCGAGGGCGCCGGTCGTCGATGTGATGCCCCGCCGCCCCAACGCAACGCGCAATTTTTCGAGCGCGCGCTCCACCCGCATCCGGGCGCCATTCTCGCTGAGCCATATGCATGCGCCCATGTCAGCATATGATTTCCCCTCGAAAAAACGCAGCACGACCGCATCGCGGTCGCCGTCACGGAGTTCACTCAGGATATGGTCGAGCACACCGCGAAGTTTTTCCCAATCCGGGGCGGTCTCGGGGTTGTTGTCGTCTTCATGTATCATCTGGGCCTCCTGTTCACGGGCACGCCGTCTGGTCTCCGCGCGGACCACATCGATGGCCGCATATTGTGCCGTCCGGTAAAGCCAGCCGCCCAGCACCGGTCGCCGGGCGAGCGCGGTTGCTTTTCGGGCCAACGCAGTGAACACCGTTTGGGCCACATCCTGCGCCAGGTGTGCGTCACCGCCCACCTGCCGCAGCGCGACCGCATAGACGAGGTTCAGGTGGCGCCGGACCAATTCGGCAAAAGCCTCCTCGGATTTATCCTTGGCGTAGCGGCGGAGTAACTCAGCGTCGTCCGGCATGGTGATAACGCATCATAGCCGTCACCATCTGAAAAACCGCACAATAATTCGCCGTGCCCAATCCCGCATGCTCCCGGGAAGAGGCCTGTTTTGCCAGGGATGCGTTAACCGACTGATTGCTCGACCAACCGATCCGCGCTCTGGACGAACTTTCGCCAACCGAAGACCAGCACCAGTCCGATGGCGGCGCCGACGGTGTCGATCATCACGTCGCCCGCTGACGCGGTGCGTGTCGAGACAAACGACTGGTGAAACTCGTCGCTCGCCGCGTAAGCCGCCGCTACGGCCAGCGCGAGGCCCGCTGCCTTCCACGACCATGCTGGCGCGGCGCGCGGCGACGAGCAGATGGCGCGGACGAGTAGCATCGCTAGCACGGCGTATTCCGACAGGTGACCACCCTTGCGCACGAGAAAATGCACGAACGCCATCTGTTCGGGCGTGATGTCGGGTTTCAGCCACCGCAGCAACGGCCCAAGAATGCGCGAGGTGTGCACGGCTGATCCGAGGTCCGTGGACAAGATGAAGATCAGTCCCATCCAGAGAAACACCGGCAGCCAGTTTTTAAGGAAGCGCACCGTGAAGTGAGGGTTCACAGCTCCCGCAGCGCCGCGGCGATCGGCAGCCGCGCCGCTCGGATCGCCGGCAGCAGGCCACCGACCAGGCCGATCAGCGTCGCCCAGATCACGCCCTGCACGAGCAGTCGCGGGGTCACGGCAAAGGCAAACGTCACCTGGCTGAAACTCTGCCAGTTCATCGTCGCCGCGCGGAAATTGTTGAAGGCCACGTAAGCCAGCCCCGCGCCGACCGCGCCGCCGGCCAGTGCGAGCACCAGCGACTCGATCATAAGCGCGACCACGACGGCGCCGCGGCCGAAGCCGAGCGCCCGCAACGTCGCGATTTCGCGCGTCCGCGCCGCGACCGCGCTATACATCGTGTTGAGCGCGCCGAAGACCGCGCCCACCGCCATGAGCGCGGCAATGCCGATGCCAAGCGTCGTGATCAACGTCGTCAGCAGCGTCGACTGCTCCGCGTAGTATTCGGACTGGCGCTCGGCTTTGACGCTGAGCCGCGGATTGGCCGTCAGCGCATCCTTGAACTGCTGAAAAGCCCCCGGTGACGCCAGCCGCACGTAGACCGACTGGAAGGAATCGCCGCGGTGGTAGGCGTCCTGCAGCACCTTCGCATCGGTCCAGATTTCCGATTCGGCAATGCCGCCGCCAGCGGAGAAAATCCCGACCACCGGCCACGACTCGCGCCCGACCTTGATGTTGGCGCCCACTTCGATGCCCGCGGTTTCCCGCGCGGCGCCGAGGCCGACAATCACCTCGTTTTTGCCCGGCTCGAACATCCGGCCGGCGACAAATTTCACCTGATCACGCACCTCGACCGCGGCGCCCTCGACGCCGCGCAGGGGGAGATTGGTGTCGGTGCCGGTTGAGCGCTTGGGAAGATTGATGATGACGAACAACTCCGCGGACGCGAGCGGGCCGCGGGCATTGCGCGCGACACCGGGCGCATCGGCGATGAGGCGTGTTTCCTCGCGACTGAAGCCACTGACCATCTCGCTGTCGGCGCCGCTGCGCAGCACGACGGCGGAATCCGCGGCGCCCGACGCCGCCATGGCGCGGCGAAACCCGGCGGCGATCGACAGCACGCCGATGAGCACGGCCACGACCCCGGCGACGCCGAGGATCGTCGCGGCCACGGCGCCGCGGCGCTGGGGAATGCTCAGCAACCCGAACTTCGTGATCGAGCCGACTTGCGAGAACCAGTTGAGCGGGCCGGCCATGTTACATCCGCCGGAGGGCGTCCGCGACGCGGAGGCGCATGGCCTGGACCGCGGGCAGGACACCCGTGATCACGCCGAGGGCGATGCTGATGCCCGCCCCGATCAGGAGGTCGACCGTCGGCAGGTGAAAAAGGGGCAGCAGGCCGCCTGTGGGATCGCCGTGCGACGCGAACAGCCACGCGGCCGCGAGCCCGAGGCCGCCGCCGACCACGGTCAGCAGGCACGACTCCGCGAGCACGAGCGCGAGCAGTTGCCCGTTGGTGAAGCCGATCGCCTTGAGCACGCCGAGTTCGCCGATGCGCTCCCGCACGGCCTGCGACATCGTGCTGCCGGTCACGAGCAGGATTGTGAAGAACACCGCGGCGAGAATCGCGGCGACGATGAGCGTGATGTTGCCGATCTGGTTTGCCCAGCCCTGGATGAACGCCCCCTCGGGCTCTGTCTTCGTCTCAGCCGGGGAGTTTTCAAATTCTCCGTCGACGCGCTTCGCGACCTCCGAGGCCTCGGCCGGATTCTTTACCCGAATTGTATACCAGCCGACAAGGCCCTTGCCCCAATTGAGGCTGTTCCGGACTTCGTCGAAATAGTCATAGCGGAAAAACATCGCGGTGGTGTCGGTTCCCTTCTTCTGGCCGTCAAAAATGCCGACGATGTCGAATTCCCAGGTGCGGCGGCCCCAGATCGGCGACAGGATCGGCACTTTGTCGCCGACTTTGAACTTTAACCGCTCCGCGGTCTTGCGGCCGACAATGGCGCCGGTGCGGGTGTGCAGCCAGGCCTTCATCTGCGCCGGCGGCAGGAGAAACTCGGGAAATATCGCCATGAATTCCTCCGGCACGACCGGGCACTGCATGAAGAAATTCTTGGGGTCCTGGTAGACGCCGCCGAACCATGTCTGGTGGGCCACGCCGGCCACGCCGGGAATCTTCTCCATCCTCGCCTTGTAGCTCACGGGCAGGAGCTGGATGATCGAAACCTTGTGGCGCACGATCAGCCGGTCCGCGCCGGCGAGCTCCACGCCGCCGATGAGCCCCTGCTTGATCGCACACAGTAGCCCGAACAGCACGAACGCGACGAGGATCGTGAGCAGCGTGAGCGCGGTGCGGAGTTTCTTCCGCTTCAGGTTGCCCCAGATGAGATGCGCAAATTTCATTTCGCGGGCTCGTCGCCGAGCTGGCCCTTGTCGAGGTGCACCGTGCGCGAGGCCCGGGCGGAGGCGTGCGGGTCGTGCGTGACCATGATGATGGTCTTGCCCTGCTCGCGGTTGAGCGCCTGCAGCAGGTTGAGCACCTCGTCGCCCGCCTTGCGGTCGAGGTCGCCCGTCG
This sequence comes from uncultured Opitutia bacterium, assembly GCA_903877135.1. Lineage (GTDB taxonomy): Bacteria > Verrucomicrobiota > Verrucomicrobiia > Opitutales > Opitutaceae > CAIRCN01. The sequence goes on along the minus strand of CAIRCN010000006.1, from coordinate 71,517 downwards.
GCTCGTCGCACAGGAGCAGCGTCGGGTCTGTGACGATGCCGCGGGCGATGCCCACGCGCTGCTGTTCGCCGCCGGAGAGCGTGCGCGGAAAATACTTCGCCCGGTGCGCGAGCCCGACCATCGCGAGTGCAGTCGCGACGTGCTGGCGGCGCTCCGCCTTGCCGAGGTGCGTGAGCAGGAGCGGCAGCTCGACGTTACGCTCCGCCGAGAGCGTCGGCATCAGGTTGTAGAGCTGGAAGACGAACCCGATGTGCCGCGCGCGCCAGCCGGAGAGCGCGCGGTCGGACATCCGGTCGATGCGTTCGCCGGCGATGGTGACGGTGCCCTTGGTCGGGTGGTCGAGCCCGCCGATCAGGTTGAGCAAGGTGCTCTTGCCCGAGCCCGACGGGCCCATCAGCGCGAGGAACTCGCCCTCCGCCACCTCGAGGTGCAGCTCCGACAAGACCCGGATTTCCTCCGTGCCGCGATGAAAGACCTTCTCGACGCCATCGAGGCGCACCAGCGGACCGCCGTTTGCTTGGTTTTCGCTCATAGTTTTTTCTCCTCCACCGCCACGCCGTCGGCCAGATCCGCCGGCGCTCCGATGATCACCAGTTCGCCGGCGGTCACACCCGCGCTGAGCGTGGCCTCGCTGCCCACGGTCTCCGTCACGGACACCGCCCGCCGCTCGGCGCGGCCGTTTTGGACCACGAACACCACGTCGCGGCCGTCGCGGGACAGCAGCGCGTCCTTGGGCACGATGATGCGCCGGGCCGGGTTGGCGGCGGGTGCGGCAGCTTCGCGAAAGGCGACCTTCACGCTCATCTGCGGCAGGATGCGCGGATCGAGTTTCTCGAAGCCCACGCGCACCTTGACGGTGGATTTCTCCCGGTCAGCCGTGGGGATGATGGCGATGACCTTGCAGGGAATCTTCCACTCGGGATACGCATCGAGCGTCGCCGCGACCGGCTGGCCGGGCTCCACGCGGTTGATGTAGCTCTCGTTCACGTCGATTTCAATTTCCAGCGACTGCATGTCCACGATGGTGCAGATGCCGGTGCGCGTGAAACCGCCGGCGGACATCGGGGAGATCATCTCGCCCGGCTGGGCGTTCTTCGAGGTGACGATGCCGGCAAAAGGCGCCCGAATGACGGTGTCCTCCAACTGCTGCTGCCAGATGGCGACGGTGCGCTCCGCGACAGTGATCTCGGTCTGCTGCTGCGCCAGCCGCGCGCGAAAGGCGAGCACAGCCGCCTCGGCATGGTCGTAGTCGGCGCGCGCGACGACATTGGCCTGGTTGAGCTTGGTCTGGCGCTGCCACTCCTGCTCCGCCTCGGTGATGCGGACGCGCGTCTCCTCAAGGGCGGTTTTGGCCGCATCGAGCTGCGCGCGGGCGAGGTGCAGACTCGCCTGGGCATTGGTGTCATCGAGCCTGGCGAGAATCTGACCCTCCTTCACCTTCAACCCCTCCTCGATCATGACCTCGGTGACCTTGCCGGTGATCTTGGAGGAAACGGTCGCTTCGCGGCGGGCGGTGACGTAGCCGGAGGCGTTCAGCACCGTGCGGTCGCCGCCGGCACCCGCCGCCTCGCGCGCAACCGCCGTGCGGACCGCCATCACCATAGGCCGCATCAGCCACCAGGCGACCACCGCCAGCAGGAGTAAAACGACGACGGCGACGACAATCGCCAGCGTTTGCCGGGATGACGCTGGAGTTTCGCGGCGTTCGATGCGCAGATCATCCAGTTTGGACGGCGGTGGGCTCATCTGGCACCCATCCAATCAGTCCTTCTCGGCACTGGTCAATGGCGATGCGCCGCCCCTCTTCCGCGGCTTGCCTCGCCGCCAGCGGCCGTTTGATTTTCGCCGGATGCTCTCCATTCCACGCCGTGGTGCCATGCTTGTGGTCGTCCTGCTGGCTGCCGGAGGCGGTTTCGCCCAATCCACAAACATGAACGCCATCGCTGAGTCCTACGTGAAGCTCGTGCTCGCTCTCGGGAATTTCGACGCCGACTACGTCGACGCTTACTACGGCCCCACAACCTGGCAGGCCGCCTCGAAAGCCGCGCCGCTGCCGCTGGCGCAGATCAGAACCAGAGCGCACACCCTGCGGCAAGAACTCGCCTCGGCAGACACGCCGGCCAACGCCGAATTGGAAAATCTCCGCCGCCAATACCTCGATAAACAGCTCGGCGCGATGGAGGCCAGGGTCGAGATGCTGGAGGGTCGGAAATTCTCCTTCGACGAGGAGTCGCGCCGGCTCTACGACGCCACCGCCCCGTTCAACCCCGAGGAACACTTCCGCGAGGTCCTCGCGCAGCTCGACCGGACGCTTCCTGGCAAAGGCACGCTGGCGGAGCGCTGGGAGGCTTACCGGCGGCGCTTTTTCGTTCCGCGCGACAAGCTCGACGTGGTCTTCCGGACCGCCATTGCCGAGTGCCGCCGGCGGACCGCCCTGCACATCGCGCTCCCACCCGGCGAGAGTTTCACGGTCGAATACGTCAAAGGCACGCCGTGGGGCGCTTACAACTGGTATAAGGGCAATTTCCAGAGCGTGATCCAGGTGAACACCGATCTGCCGATCACCATAGACCGCATCATCGACCTCGCCTGCCACGAGGGCTACCCGGGCCACCACGTCTACAATTCGCTCCTTGAAAAACATCTCGTGCGCGACCGCGGCTGGGTGGAGTTTTCCGTCTATGCGCTGTACAGTCCGCAATCGCTGATCGCCGAGGGCAGTGGCAACTACGGGATCAAGGTGGCTTTCCCCGGCGACGAGAAACTCGCCTTCGAGCGCGCCGTGCTCTTTCCGCTCGCCGGTCTCGATTCCGCCCGCGCCGCGGAGTTCGAACGCGTGGGTCGGTTGATGAAACAGCTCGGCTACGCCGCCAACGAGGCCGCGCGGCGCTACCTCAACGGCGAGATCGCCGCCGCCACGGCAGCCGCCTGGCTGACGCGCTACACCCTCGCCGAGCCCGCGCAAGCGGCCAAGCACGTGCGCTTCATCGACCGCTATCGCAGCTATGTGATCAACTACAACCTCGGCGAGGATCTGGTGGAGCACTACGTGGAGGCACGCGCCGATGGCGACGCTAGGCGCCGCTGGGACGCCTTTGCCGAGCTGAACTCCTCGCCCCGGCTGCCCTCGACACTCAAGTAATCTGAAGGCTTACGCCGCCAGCGCGTGGCAGAAGTGGTTGAGCTGCCGGTCGGTGATCGCGGGCAGCCGTTGCAGCGCGAAGATCGTCGTCGGCTCCCAGAGAAGTGAGCGTAGCGGCTCGAGAAACCGGTTGGGCAGGTCGGGCTCCACGATGGCGCGCAGGATCGCAAGCGTCTGCCGCGACGCCGGCAGGCCCAGCCATTCCAGCAGGCCGAAAACGCCGCTGCGCTCGTGCACCGCGCCGATCTCCGCCCAGCCCGGCTCGGGCGTGCCGCGCAGGCTGGTGTGCGCCGCCAGGAAGGCGGTCAGCGCCGGCGTCTCCGCCAGCGTGCGTAGGAGTGCCGGGCAGCGGGCCGCGACCTGCAGCGCCTCCATCCGCGCCACCGCGAAGCGGCCGAGAAATTCGCGCACCGCCGCCGGCACGAACTCCAGATACGGCTGCCAGCCCAGCGGGCCGCAGGTCTGGGCCGCCGAGGCCAACGCCTCCTCCGTCGGGGCCGCCGGGATCCAGTCGTCGCCATAGCGGCACTCGAAGCCGACTTCCGGCCACGGCGTCACGCGCCACGGCACGCCGCCGTGCGACCAGGTGAGAGCGAGGGGGACGAGGGATTTCTTGCGGCGGGGGGTGGAGTTCATGGCGCACATCCTAGCGGGTGGGGTGGGACATTGCTTGGCCCAGCCTAAAAAATCTGAAAGAAAATCGCCATGACCCCTCGCGCCCAACTTTCCCGCCCACCGCTTGAGCGCATGCTCCGGATCCACGACGAGCTCCGCCGGGGCACGCTCATCAATTGCACGAAGCTGATGAAGACGCTCGAGGTCTCCCGCAAAACCGTGGTGCGTGACATCGCCTTCATGCGCGACCGGCTCGACCTGCCGATCGAGTTCGACGCCCAGATCCAGGCCTACCGCTACACGCACCCGGTGAACGCGTTCCCGACCGTGCACATGACGGAGGGCGAGCTGCTCGCGCTGCTCGTGGCCCAGCGCGCGCTGGAGCAGTATCGCGGCACCCCGTTCCACCGGCAGCTGGAGATCGCGTTCGAGAAGCTCGCCGGCGGCCTGCGCGACCGGATTTCGTTTTCGCCGGCCGACGAGCTGCGCGCCGTTTCATTCAAGAACATCGGCCTCGGCAAGACCGACCTCACGGTGTTCAACGCCCTCAGCAGCGCCGTGCTGCGGCAGATGGCCGTGGAGTTCGACTACCGCAAGCCGGGGGAGCCGAAGAAGTCGCGCCGGCGCGTGCATCCCTATCATTTGGCCAACCGTGAAAACTCCTGGTATCTGATCGGCTTCGATCCCGAGCGCCGTGGTCTGCGCACGTTCGCCCTGCCACGGATCGCCGAGGTCGAGGTGACAAAGGAGCCGTTCACCCGTCCGGTGGATTTTTCTCCGGAGAAATTCTTCGCCAGCGCCCTCGGCGTCCTCGGCGGCGCGGGCGACTACCGGGTCGTGATCCGGTTCGCGCCGGCCGTCGCGGAGCGGGTGCGCGAACGCGAGTGGCACGAGTCGCAGGAGATGCGCGAGCTCCCCGGCGGCGGCCTCGAACTGCGCCTGCGCCTCGGCGCGCTCATGGAGGTCGAGCAATGGATTCTCGGCTGGGGCGCCGCCGCCGAGGTGGTTGGCCCTGCGGAGCTACGCGAAAACATCCGCCAGACTGTGACTGCGCTGGCCGCAAGCTACGCCAAATCCTGAAGTTGAGACTCGCGCGTCGGACCGAGTGCGGACTTACCCGAGCCGCCTCGGTTCGTCCGGCTGGCCATCACTCATCCGTCTCAACCACGCGGATGTGAAGTTCACACAATTGCCCAATTTTCTCGCCCGCTTGCGCTTCAGCGCCGGCTGCCAAGTCGTCATGCAGCCACCCCTCGCGCTACTACTGACCTTCGTCTGCCTACTGGTCTGCCTGCTCACGCGAATCTTTTCTTTCAAAGGTTTGATCAATTTTTTACACGTGCGGTTCTGCTTAACCTGTCTGACCCCCGGTATTGCCTGCCCACGCCATCCCGAAACCCCATGCAAAAAAACATCAAGTTCCTGCTACTTGTCTGCTGCCTCAGTCTGTCGACTGCGTTAGTCTGCTCCGGCGACCAACAGCCATTTCAAATCTCCGTTGTTACCACCGATAACAATCCCATCACGGTAACAGCCACCGGCTCCAACCTGACCGACTTAATCAACAATCTCATCAAGAACCTTGGCCAGTTCCAGCAATTGAACGGCCACGCCTTCACCGGCACCTCGACCTTTCTGGGCGTGCCCAACGCGATTGTGTTCAACGTCAATTCGACCGGCACGGTCGTTAATCTAAACCTGACGCCCATTGCCTTCAACAAGACCTTCAACGGCACCAGTCAGGGAGACGTTGAAAACCAGGTCACCAACTTCATTGAGAAATCCGGCTCCGGCACCGTTGGCGACTTTCTCAGTGCCATAGCCAAAATGTCAGCCGTTGCCGTCACCGACGGCAATCCCAACGCCGCCACTGCCAGCAGCGCCTCCACCACATTCATGGACCAAGGTTTCACGCCTGCGACCGAGGTGGAGACTTTGGCGGCAGATACCACCACTACTGGCACCAGCACCAGCGCAACCGCCAAACCTAGCTTTGGTGGCCTGGGCATCGGTTTCAATAGCGGCAAATTCAAGGCCGCCGGCATCGATGGCGAAAACACCGATGTCTCCATCACCGGCCTCAACTTCGGCCTCGGCCCGAATGTGCGTCTGGTGACACCTGTCGGCTTCAGCTATCTCAAGGTCGCCGGCGCGCGGGTGGGCGGCTTCAGCGTCGGCCTCGGCCTGCCCATCACCGTTGAGACCATGGGAAAAGACAGTCCCTACAACTGGCGGATCACGCCGATGGCCGCCACCAGCGTCCGTGGTTCGGTCGACCTCGCCAGCGGCGCACTCCTCTGGCAAGCCGGCCTCACCAACACTGTAGACTACAAAGTCAGTTCCAAATTGATCGTCTGCGTGGTCAACCAACTGACCACGCACCACAGCATCGCCGTCGACTACGGCGACTATCATTTCGATCCCAAGGTCGACCAGCAGATCTTGAAAAACGGCCTGCGTTTCGTCACGCCGCTTAACGCCCGATTGATCGGCGATTTCTTCGTGATCGACACCCGTTTCCTCAAAGATGCCGCCGTGAAAAGTTTCGAGACCCTGGGCGGATCCCTTTCTTTCCGCATCACCAAGACCCATAGCCTGACCATCGGCTTCAACTACGACACGGGAGATAATTTCAAGGCCTACTCGGTCGGCCTCTCCTCCGCCTGGCGCTGGTAGCATCATCTCTCCAGCCAAGCCGGATTGCCGGTTCGCGAATCTTCAGCCGTTATGACGGCGGGGCATTTGTGTCATCAGACCCTGGCGTAGCTCTCGGCTTCGGTGCGCCAGGGTTGGCTTTGGTTGGAAATCTATTCTGCCCGCGATTCATTCGCGGCAAAAGGACTGTTCCATATAGCGTAAATAGCACGGCGGCCATCAGGGACAGGGTGATCAACAGGGCGTTCGCTGGGTTTCCTTTCTCTCGGGGAAAGCCGAAGATAATCGAAGACGCCATCGGCAGTAATAGAATACCGGCAATCAACTGGGCGCGACTGCGCGTCAAATGCGTGAACACAGCCAACCTGGCCTGTTGCAACCGCGAAGCCAGGGCATGCGCTGATGGGCCGTCGTATTGCCAGTGAACGCCTGCCGGGCCAACGATGGTCACCCGGTCCTGAATGCCTTTTTGCCCGCCTGAAGTTTCGGAAGGCTGTCTCCGCTCAAGTTCAAAAATACGCCACCACGCGGCCCAACGCGCGCCCCGGCTCGTCCAGTATCGACCCCGAATGGTATACGATTCCCCGGCATAGGCATCCCATCCGACCAAGAGCCATTTTCGGCGAAACATGAGTTCAGGTGAGGTTTTGTGCCCCGCGGCATGCGCAAGGTCGAGACAGATCCTGCCCCGCAAAGTGGCACAAACTTACTTGTGCTGTCGGTCGCTCCGCGCCAAGGCTCTCGCGCCATGAGAGTCGTCAAGCAAGGCGGGCATCGGCTGTTTGAAAACGATCCCGAGACGGCCAGCGTCGTCTCCGTGATGCTGCTGGACTTGGAAAAACACGGGCTCGACGCCGTCAGGCGCTACAGCGAAAAATTCGACGGCTGGTCCCCGGTTTCATTCGAGCTCGACGCGAGCCAGATTCGCGAAGCCATCGCGCGGCTCGACACGCAGGTCGTCGCCGACACGCGCTATTGTCAGGGCAATGTCCGCCGCTTCGCCGAGGCTCAATTCAGCACACTCCACGCGCTTGAGGTCGAGATTCGGCCCGGCGTCACCCTCGGCCACCGGCACATTCCAGTCAGCTCGGTTGGTAGCTACATCCCCGGCGGGCGCTACCCGATGTTCGGCTCGGCCCAGATGAGCATCATTCCCGCCAAAGTCGCCGGCGTGATGACGGTCTCGGCCTGCACGCCGCCGGTGAAGGGCGAAGGCTATTTTCCCGCCACGATCAACGCCATCCACGCCGCCGGCGCCGACCGCATCTTCGTCGTGGGCGGCGTTCCAGCGCTCGCGCTCATGGCCTTCGGCATGGGAGTCGTCGAACCAGTCGACATTCTTTGCGGCGCCGGCAACAAATTCGTCGCCGAGGCCAAGCGCCAGCTCTTCGGCCGCTGCGGCATCGACCTGCTCGCGGGCCCCACCGAGATCATGGTGCTCGCCGACGACTCCGCGGACCTCGCCCTCGTCGCCTGCGACCTACTGGGACAGGCGGAGCACGACCCCAACAGCGGCGTCGCGCTCATCTGCTTGAGCGAGGATTTCGGCCAGCGCTGCCTCGCGGAAGTCGAGCGGCAACTGGCGGTGCTGCCTACTCGCGAAATTGCCAGACAAAGTTGGGCCACCAATGGCCGAATCTACGCGGCGGACAGCCCCGACGAGGCGGTCGCGCTCAGCGACGACTACGCACCCGAGCACCTCGAACTTCAAGTGGCCGACCCCGAGTTCTATTTCGCACGCCTGCGCAACTACGGCTCACTCTTCATCGGCGAGGAGACGACCGTCGCCTACGGCGACAAAACCATTGGCACGAACCACATCCTCCCGACAAGCCGAGCCGCGCGTTACACGGGCGGCGTGTGGGTCGGAAAATTTCTCAAAACCGTCACCTACCAGCGCATGACGCCAGCAGCCTCCGTCGAGGTGGCGCGCGTCACCTCGCGTCAGTGCAAGGTCGAGCGCATGCTCGCACATGCCATCACCGCCGATGTGCGCGTGACACGGTTCGGAGGCGCCTGACCATGTTTCGCCTCGACGGCAAAACCGCACTGGTCACCGGCTCCGCCACTGGTCTGGGTCAGGGCATCGCCGTCGCGCTGGCCCGGCAGGGCGCGCGGGTGATTCTCTCCGACCGGCCCGGCGAACCGATGGAGGAAAGCCTCGGCCAGTTGCGCGCCGTGACCACCGGCGATTTACCCGAGCCCGTCGCGATCGACGTCCGCGATCTGGCACAGATCCGGCAAGGCGCCGCCACGGCACTCGCCCGCTGGGGCCGCGTAGACATCCTCGTCAACAACGCCGGCATCAACCGTCCCGCGCCCGGCCTCGAGGTCGATGCCGCCAACTGGGAGGACCATTACCAGACCAACGTGCGCGGCGGATTCTTCCTCGCGCAGCAACTGGCGCCGGCGATGATCGCGGCGCATTGGGGCCGCGTGATCTGGGTGTCGAGCCAGTCGGGCCTGATCGGCATTCCCGGCCAGCCCGTTTACTGCTCGACCAAGGGCGCCGTGATCCAGCTCGTGCGCACGCTCGGCGTGGAGTGGGCGCGGCACGGCCTTACGGTCAACTCGGTCGCCCCGACGTTCGTGGAAACCAACCTCACCCGGCACCGGCTGCAGCAACCGGAGTTCCGTGCGTTTGTGCTCGGCAAAATTCCCTGCGGCCGGCTGGCCGAGGTGGAGCACGTGGCCGCCGCCGCGGCGTTTCTCGCGAGCGACGAAGCCGCGATGGTCAACTGTCACACCCTCTGCGTCGACGGCGGCTGGACGGCGTGGTAGCGTGGGGATTTCATAGTGCCCGACGGCTCTGTTGATTGGCGCGGGGCGACATTCCGGTCTGCTGCTTGAAAAAACGCGAAAATTAAATGGTCCTCGTCAGCCATAGTCTGCTGTGAAAATGTAATTCTCAGAAGTCCGACCCTGTCTGGCTGGTCGCGGAAGCAGCGGAGGGCTTTGAAGCGAAGTGGGCTCGGTCAACCTCGACGATGGACTCAACGAAGTCCTTGTCGGGTGCGCAGACCAGTTTAGCATTGTGCAAGGCCGACCACTTCATTTTGAAGCCGGTGATCACCCCGATCAGCCGGCCGTCCCGCGACACAACACCTCCGCGGCTGTCGCCATGCCACGGAGGAAGATCCGTGTCCAATAGTGCAACCTGATCATCGGCTTTGCTTCGAGATGCACTGCGGACTTTTCCACCGATGACCACAATTTTAAAGGTCGAATCACGATCACTGGCCATGGCGTAAACTTCGCTCTGTCCTGTTTTGAAGCGTCCCAACGGCAGCGGAAAGTCGATCGGCTGGTCCACGTGGAGGATCGCGAGATCCGTTCCATAGGTGTCCGAAGGAATACTTGAACACAACCCGGGCAGGAACGGCGCGAGCTTCGCCGTTCATCACGCCAATGGCGAGCACGTGGGCATGCGCCACGTGCCCGGCGGTAAGCAAATAACCGTCCTTCGTGAAAGCGGTGGCCAGTGCACTGAAAACCTGGGCCACATGGTCGAACTTCAGTTGAAACGATCCGCCATTGCTAGAGAAGGAGGTTAACCTCAACGGCGCGTCCGAACAGAAGATGAAAAACTCCGCGCGGTCGTCCAACTTAGGGGCCATCGCGCCGGATTCCCGCCGTGCCTACGTTGATGACTGAGGTGCCGTCTCACAGGCGCCGAGGAAGAGGCCTAGCGTCATGAGCACGGCGGTGAAGTAACGACTCATCCCAGGACCGAGAGGGCGGCAACGATTGGCCGCACGCCAAAAGGGACTCGACCGCGTCTGCAGCAATTTCGGCAATTTTAAGACACACAAAAGGTCAGGCCGATATTCTTGAAGTTTGTTCTGGCGGCTCAAAACTTGGCGGAGACTTCCTGCTGGTAGCCGGGGTCGAGGATGAGCATTCCGAGGGCGGTGCATTCGATCTCGTCGTTCTTGTAGAGCTTGCAGGCGACGGGTGCGGTGGCTTCAGCGGATTCCCAGCGCCACTTGCCGATGGAGACGAACTGCAGCGGCACGCCTTTCTCCCAGCTCAGGCCTGGACCCTCACCGCGGACAAACAGCCGGTTGCCAATGCCGATGTAAGCTGTGACGAGCAGGCGGGTGGCACCGTCGGAGGTGATGACTTTTTCCACAACCTCGGAGATAGAGGATGCCTCGTCGGGCGCGGCCTGGGAGAATTCGTCGGCCGCGAGGCCAAGCAGGGGCTCCGTGCCGGGCTCGGCGGCAGGCTTGCGGGTACGGCGGCGGGCGGGTTTTGTCTCGGGCTCCTCGAATTTTGGAATTTGATTTTCCGATTTTGAATTTGATTCTACTACGGTCGGTGTCTGACCGGTGAAGGGCTCTGCGGTGGGCGGCACGATGGGTTCAAGCTTTACCATTGCCTCGGAGAGCACAGGGGCGGGCTCTTCGGATTTTGGATTTTTGATTTCGGATGTTGGATTGGGTTCAACGACGGGCGCCAAGGGAGCTTCAGCGGTGGTCACCGCTGCACCTGGTTCGGCGGGAATGGCTGGTGTCTCGCCGGCGGGTCCTTCGGTTTTCGCACTTCCAATTTCGGATTTCTGCTCCGGCTCGGCTGGAGTGGAGGGTGCCTCGGTGGCAACAGGTTCTTCGCGACGGGGCCGGCGGGGGCGCTTGGGCGCGGGCGATAGCTCGACGGCAAGCGTGGGCGGTTCCACCGGCGCTGTGGGCGCTTCGTCGGTGGTTGCTGCGATGGGCTCGGGGATGGGCGGAGGTGCGGCGATGACCGCGGGTTTGCTCAGGGCAGCCTCGATGGCGGCGACCGCGGTGGTGGTCTGCGCAGTGAGTTTTGCCTCGATCTCGGCCAAGGCGACGGCTTGCGCGGCGGCGACAGCGCGGCTGGCATCAACGGCGGCCGACGAAAGCGCCCGGCTGACCTCGGCGGAAGCGGTGGCGAGGGAGTGGTTGGCGGCGGTGGTGGCGTCGTTGAGTGCGGTAGCGGTGCCGGCTTGCGCCTGGGCGAGCGCTGCGGCGGTGGAAGCAAGATGCTTCTGCGCGGCGGTATCGAGTTTCGTGAGGTCGGTGACAGCCTTGTGGATTTTGTCGGAGGCAGACTGGAGGCGCTCGCTCTCGGAGGCGCGCAGGTCGGCGAGTTCCTTTTCCAGTTCCTCGCGGTCGTCCTCGCGGGCGTTGTCGAGCTGGGCGTTGAACTCGGCGATCTTCTCCTGGAGCTTGTGCGGGAGCTGCTCGGCGTGCTTCAGGTTTTTCTGAGCGAGTTCGGCAATGGAATGGAGGCCGCTGGCGGCGATGCTGATCTGCTCGGCCGCGGTGTTGAGGGTCAGGGCGAGGGCTTCGAGCGCGCGCTGGCGGTCGTCGAGGGTCTCGTTTTTCTCGCGCTCGTAGCGGGCGACGAGTGGCACGAGGCCCACGATGGCACCGGCGATGATGCAGATTGTGATGGCGAGGGTTGCGGTGTGCGAAAGCGGGTGGGCGCTTTGGCTGGCGATAAACCCGGCCGCGCCGAGGAGCACGGCGTCGGTCAGGTAAAAGATCCACTGGGGCAGTTGAGGTGTTTTGGCAGGCAGGCTCATAGGACGGGGCCGCTTCCGGCAGAGGCGCTTTGTCCCAAAGCGGTGGCGGATGGGACGGCGCGACGCGCAGGCGGCGGAGAGTTTGTGCGGGGCGGCGGGAGATTTTTCAATCACGATTGCACGCCGGCGCGGAGATTTGGGCTTTCCACGACGCCCGGCCGGGTCAAGGGTTTGGCCATGGCCCTCGGCGATTATTTGCGGATCGAGCGCGATGAGAGCGACGGTTCGCGGCACTACGTGGTGCACCTGCGGGAGCCAAAGTTTTCGATGGAGCTGACACCGGACCACGCGGCGGAGGACCGGATGGGGCAGGGCGTGATGAAGCGCATCTGCGTGCCCAACTCGTGGGCGGGCGATTACGGCCAGTATGCGAAGCTGATGGGTGCGGCGCAGGAGTTTTTCGCGCAATCGTTCGCGGCACCAGCGGCGAAGGCGGCAGGGCGGCGGTTTCAGACTTAGCGCGGGGCTCGGGCCTGCTTCTCTGCGACGACTTACTACCGAGGAATCACTGGGCACGACCTCACTCAGGGGAAAGTCTCGCGCGGCGTAGACAAATTTGACATCTCGCCCATCTTTCCCACTTACCACTATGCTCGCCGCCACCGCGCCCACCCCGACCCGCAAGTCGCTCTTCGTTGATTCCACGCCGCTGCTCGGCGATCCCGTCGCGTTGCGGGCACGTGCGGCGAAGGACGGCTATCTCTTTTTCAAGAAACGCCTGCCGGCCGCCGAAGTGCTCGCGCTGCGCGCCGAACTGCTGGCCATCATCGAGAAATACGGCTGGCGCCAGCCCGGCCAGTATGCCCTCGGCGGTCTGATCGATTACGACGCCATCAACCGCCTCACCGAGGAGGAAATGCACCGCACCGACGTCGGCGTGACGGCCGACGCTTACCACGACGTGCAGCGCCTCGAGAGTTTTCACCGCCTGCCGCACCACCCACGCCTGCTCGAAATCTACCGCGCACTCTTCGACCGCGAGGTGCTCGTGCATCCGCGGCACATCACGCGGCTGATCACGCCGCACACCTGTATGGTCCCCACGCCACCGCACCAGGATTTCCCGTATATCCAGGGCTCCACCAAGACATGGACGTGCTGGTTTCCCGTCGGCGACTGCCCACGAGCGCTCGGCGGACTCACCGTGCTGCGCGGCTCGCACGTCCACGGCTACCTGCCCGTCCAGCCCGCAAAAGGTGCGGGCGGCTTCGCCGTGCCGCTCTGCCCGTCCGAGACTGACTGGGTCGAGGGCGATTACGAAACAGGCGACGTGCTCACCTTTCCCAGCCACACCGTTCACAAGGCCCTGCGCTGCCAGTTCAAGGACCGGGTCCGCCTCTCGCTCGATGTGCGCTACCAGCCCGTGGATGAACCCGTCGACAACAGTTCGCTCAATCCCCACTGCAGGCTGACCTGGGAAGAAATCTACGCCGGCTGGAAGCATGACGACCTAAAATACTACTGGCGCAAACTCCCTCTGAAAGTGAGCCCGTGGGACCACGGTTATCTCCAGCCGAAGCGGCGGATTTGCTGAACCCTGCACCGGATCTTCCAGCTGGCAGCGGGCGGATGCAGTTTGGTACTAACGCACAGAAATTTCGACCACGGATGACACGGACGGTTTTCTGTGCCGAGCGTGGCACGCCCAAACTGGAGGAGGCGTTCAAATAAGGTGCTGCGTGATCCGGCCTCCCCCGTGCGCGTCAAAGCGCACGGTCGCGAGCGCGCCGTTGATCAATACCATTTGCGGCGGGCGGTGCCCCACATCGACATCAACCAACACAGGGCATGGCAGCGGGCCGAGCATGGACTACAAGGCCTCGTTGTAACGAAGCTCGGTGGCGCCCGCGGTATCGGGTGCGGCGCTGCGGCCGATGAGCACGCCGGCAGCGTGGTCGAATCAGCCCGACCAGCGCAGACGGTGCAGGGCCCGCACCAGCTTGGTCGGCGACAAGCCGCAGTTTTCTAGGTATAGGGCAACGCCGCCGGCAGGTGCTTTGGCGACGAAACGCGGAACGTCGCCGTAGGTGGTGCCGGCGGCGTGCAGCAGCGTGTCGAGACAGCCGCCGAGCAGCCGCCCGCAATATTCGACGGGGGCGGAGTCGGCGCGGTTCAGGCAGCGCCAGCGGGTTGGCTCCGTCAGATTGTAGGTTGTGCCAGGCACCTCCGAATAGTCGGACCGGTGCAATTGCCAACGTTCAGACTGGCGCTGCTCAAAGGAACCGCCCGTGGGTGTGGCTCACGCCTGCATGCTCCAGACCGTCAGCGAGTCGTTTTGGCCAGGGGCGAGATCCATCAGGCAGGGCCCGTGTGCCGTGGCCCAACCCAGGCGCAGTGTGAGGGGCAGCATCCAAGTACTGGTGTCGGAGTAGCCGAGCACCCACTTGGGACACGCTGTCTGCAACGCCGTCTAGTCCAGGCGGTCGAGCAGCTCGATCGCGAGTTCACCGCCCCACGGCGGCAGCAAAGCGTCAATATCTTCGCGAAGCAGATAACGCATCAATTCCGCCACCCGCGCGTCGGTCGGGGCGCTGGCGCTGCGGCGTTCCTGGCGCAGGCATGTGCCCTCTTCGACCGTGAATCCCGGCGCGCAGATGACCTATGACCACATCAAGCCGCGCGTGCAACCGCGGTTCCACGCCCGAGATAGGTGCGGTGACGGCGATCCGCATGCCTAGGCGCAATGGCGCGGGGTAGGCGATTTGCATGCGTGAACCTTCGGTTGATGGGAAACGGTGTGGGTGAAACGAGTCGGACCCGACTGGGAGGTTGCTCTATTTCGCTGGCTTCGCACATCGTCGCAATTGCATTATCCCAGCTCAGTCGCCGAGCGCGATGTCCTGCCCGAACGGCCGGTCCATCGAGTGGTTCACGCTAGCGGCCATGGCCGGCTCCGTCAGTTGCCGCCGTAAACTTTCCCGCCCCACTGGGTGGTGAGAAAATCCTCCAGCGTGATCGACTCCTGTTTCACAAAACCCTTCGGCAGTCCGCCGCGCGCGAAAATCTCCAGCACGCCGACGACGCCCGCCGCAGTGGTAAGCTGGATCGCCGAGAGCCGGCGGCCGTGCACGAGGCCACCCTTCATTTTCTTCACAAAACTGCGCTGCACCAGTTCGCCGCCCTTCGTGCCCACGGCGCTGACGTAGAAGACCACGACGTCGTGGTCGGTCAGCGGCACCTCCTGGTCGAAAATCTGCGTCAGCACCTCCTGCTTGTCCGCGAGATTCAGGTCCTGGAGCAGGAACTTCATCAGGTCGCGGTGCCCGGGATAGCGCATGGTCTTGTAGTTCAGTTCGCCGACTTTGCCGACAAAGGTTTCGCACATCGTCGCCACGCCGCCGGAAGTGTTGAATGCCTCGTATTCGACGCCGTCCACCGTAAGGCGCTCGACGCCGTCGAGCGGGAGCGTCGTGATGCGCCGGCCTTGGTGCAGCGCCTCGCCGAGCTGGCAGTATTCGTTGATCAGCCCGGCCGTGCTCCAGCTCAAGTAGTATTTCATCTGGTTGCTCGCGAAAAGCGGCAACGCACCGACGCGCATCTCGACGTTGCGGACGCTCTGCAGCGATTTCGCCAGGCTGCCACCCACGATGTTGATCGCACCGGGGGCGAGGCCGCATTGCGGCATGAACGTGACCTTCGCCTTCCGCGCGAGTCCGCGGATGAAGTTGGTCGTGTCCACATCCTCCGTGAGATCGAAGTAGGATACGCCCTGGCGTGCGCACGACTCGGCAATGGATTTATTGAGAAAGTAGGGCGCAGCGCTGACGACGGCGTCACACCGTTTCACGAATGCGTCGAGCGGCGCGCGGCGCATAACGTCGACTTGGCGGGCCGTGGCTTTTTCCAGACCCGCAAGTTTGAGGTCCACGCGGCTGTCGCCGAGGATCACAGCGTCGCAGAAACTGCAGGTTTCGAGGAGCGTGGCGATGGTGGAGCCGACTTTGCCGGCGCCAATGATTCCGATTTTCATGGGTAAAAGAGGGGTGTTCAGGCGTTGTGGGCTTGCACAATGCGGGGATCTGTCGCGGCGATGATCGCGCTGACGGCCTTCTGGTTAAAGCCCTTGAAGCCGCCCTTGCGCTGGAGGTTTTCGAGGTGGCTGCCGATGGCGCCATCGCGAAGAAATCCGTCGGCCTGCGCCGCGGTGATGAGATTTCTCTCCCGCAGTCTGGCGACTCGATCGGGACTCACACGCCACCGCTCGCCCTCGGTGAAGGCCTGCTTCAGAAACGCGAAGTCGGAAAACGGTTTCATCGTGCTCACACCCTCGACCGCGAGTTGGTCGCGTAGCCGGGAAAAATCGAACCGCGCCTCCAGATGGTGCATGCCCGCCTCGAGAAAACTGTCGCCATGCAACCCACACCAAAGCCCGACCGTGCGCAGTTCCGGCGTCTCCACCAAGCGCTGCGCGGCAAAGTCGATGTCGATTTCGCCGGGCAGGAGATCGACATCAGCAAACACCACGATGCCGGCCGGCGGCGACTCCATGACCTGCGCACCCCAGCCCGCCTCCTCGCCCGCATAAAACCGCTCGCGCTTCTCCAGTCCGAGGCGGGTAAGAAACTCCACGAGGTCGGCAAACAGTCGGCGCGAACAGCGAAACGTATGGTGGTCGTGGTTGCCCCAACCGAGGCCGAGCGCGTCCTGTCTGCGCTTCTGCACGCGGCCAGCGCGGTTGCGAAACTCCCAGTAAGCGCGCTCCTCGGCGAAAAACAGCTCACACGCCACATCATGCGGCACGAGCGCCAGCACCTGGTCGAGCACCATAAAAGCGCGCACCACGCCCTCGGCATCGTCGGCGAAATGCCGTCGCCGCATACGGAATAGCTCGCGAGCGTTGATCACCGCCGCGCCAAAACCCGGCGCGGGTTCCTCGACGAGAAAACCGCGGTAGCCAAGCCGTTCGACGGCGAAGAGACGTGTGCCATTCTCCTCGCTCACGGAGGCACGCCGCAACCGCGCACCGTAGTCGCCCTCAATCGGACCATCCAGATCGTGCCGCGCAAGAAAGTCCGGCAGCGTTTCCGGCCTGATGGCCAGCGCCGCAGGAACACTATCGCGACTGCCATTTTCTCGGACGATGACACGCGGCATTATGACCTTCGGATGATGCAGCACCATCACGCCTGCGCGCGCAGGCACATTTTCCTCAACGAAACCAGCCGCACGCAGTCCGGACGCGTCACCGGGAGAGAGCGTTAAGTGGTCCGTCCACTCGCAAAACTCGGTGCCGGTCTCGTCGCGCATGCGGTCGGCGAGCCGGCGGGCAAAGCCGTTGTGCTGAAGAAAGGCCTCGATGCAGCGCCCAATCAGCCGTTCTGCCTCGTAGGCGAGCGGCCAGTCGAATTTCGGTGATGGGTTTTCGGGAGGATGAGTCAGGGAAACCATGAGAAGTTGGGCTGGTGCTGTTTTGAAAAACATGCGCGCTCCCGCGCCTGTTAGAAATGAAAAAATCTTTCGCCTGGCACAGGGTTTTGCACTTGGCGGCCGACCCGAAGGGACATTCGCTCCCGGCATGAGCGAAGATCAGGCCGCCACACCCGACCCCACGCCGCCTCCGCGGGAATTGCGCATCAAGCACCTCCAGTTCACAGTCCACAACCCACCTGCTAACGCGTCCTCGGAAAATGGCCCGATCGACGTGCGCGATCACTTCCGCGCAGCCTACCCAAGCTTGCTGCCCGGCACCAACGCCGCCGCCAATCGCGAGAACGAAATCCACGGCATCCTCCGCGCCAACTTGAAGCGTGACATCGCCGCCGGCCGCTTCGACCTGGGCGTCCTTGACGATTCGAAACGCCGCCGCCGCATCCGCCATTACTGGATCGCCCTTGTGGTCGTGAATGGCTTGCTGGGCGCCTTCGCCTTCTGGGTCGGGCACACGACGCCGGTTCTGTTTGTCTTCGCGATTGCGGGGATGGCGATGTTCAGCGCCACCCTGACATGGAAGACGTTTTTTCTTCGCACCAACTACTGAGCGCGCCGAGCGAGCAACTCCCACAGCAGCACCGCAGCGGCAACCGAAACGTTGAGTGACTCGACCTTGCCGCTGCCGGAGATCGTCACGAGCCGCGCACAGGCCGCCGCCACCTCAGGCGCGAGCCCCTGCTCTTCGTTGCCGAGGAACAGCGCGAGCGGCTTCCGCCCCTTTTCGCGCGGCGCATCCGGCCGGCCGCCGCGCGTGGTCGCGCCGACGACATCATAACCCGCCGTCGCCAGCTCGCGCGCCAGCGCCACGAGATCCTTCGCCTGCCAGACCTCGAGATACTCGAAGCCGCCCTCGGCCACGCGGTGCGCCGCATCGCTCGGTCGCGCTGCGCCCGGATGGTCCGGAATCACGATCCGCGCGACGCCAAAAAACGCCGCCGTGCGCGCGATTGCACCGAGGTTGTGCGCGTTGCCGATGCGATCCAGCACCAGCAGGGCCTCGCCGCGTCGCGCCCATTTGGCGAGGTCGTCTGCCGTCGGCGTCCGCAGCGGTGGCGGCGTCACGACCGCCACGATGCCACCGTGGTGGATCGAGCCAGAGATCTTCTCCAGCTCGGCCGGCTCGACTTGCCGGTAGATCTTTTTCGCCTGGGCGAGCACCTTGCAGATGATGCCGACCCGTTGCCCAGTGGCATGGTCGAAAAACAGCCGCTGGATCGAGCTTGGGTCGCGTGCGAACCGAGCCTTCACCGCCGCGAGCCCGCACAGCTTCAGCTCGTCCCGCACCGGCCCGCTGCGCGAGCCCGCCAGCGGTTCGCCACTCGTCACCAGCGCCGGCGGTGGAGCCGACTCGCGCGGCCCGACCGACGAACCGCGCGGCCGCATCGCGCCCGATGGCGCAACAAATTCACTCCGCGTGAAGGTAGGGCGGGACGGTGGGCGAGCATCCGGCTCGCGCTTGGAAAAATGAGGCATGCCGCAGCCTGACGTAGCCGTCCGCACAAAACCAAACAAAAGTGCGCAGGTGATTACCCGCCCCGCTCAATAGCCCTTGAAGTGCTTCGGGTCCGTCGGGAGCTGGTAGCGGGTCATGTAGGTCTTGTTGCCCGCGGCGAGCTTCATGAAGGTGTCGAGCGGCACCACCTCCACCGGGCCGTGCAGGTTCTTGATCACCTCGACGAGGCTGTTCACGTCGTTCGACTCGCGAACATGAACGAGGCAGAAATACGGGCGCTTCGCGTTGAGCGCGATCAGCTCGTTGAGATCGGCGGTGACTTCCTCACGCGGGCGGCGCGGGTCGATGTAGTAGTCGTAGGAGATCAGCGGGCGTGTGTCACGGAGATCGCGAGTGCGCGCCGGGCCGTAACCGTTGATGAAACCGATCATGTCGGGAAACGCGGCGTAGTAGCGGTCGACCGTCTCTTTGGTGAGGTCCGCGTTGCCGAGGTTTCCGTCGGCGGCGGAGTTGTCCATGATCTCGAAAATCCGCTCGTCGAGCACCTTCATCAGGTCGTCGGCCTCCTTCATGAGCCCGAGAAAACGGGCCGCGGGGATGTGGTTGGGATACATGTAGGACGGGCCAGAGAGTCCGCCGATGAAGTAGTCACCCGGCGTGGCCGACTCGTGGAAATATTCGAGCGCAGCGGGTGAAAAATACACCCAGCCCATGATCGCGCCCCAAGCGAGCGGCATGCGACCGCGGCCGGGCTTCGTCCACACACCAATGCCGATGCCGTCGGACTGCACGAACGAGAGGTAAACTTTCTGTTCCGCGACGAGCTTGGCGTCGCGGGCGACGTGATGCTGGTTGGTGAACTTGAAGCCAGGCGTGAACGTGAACTGGCAGTTGAAACTCAAGTTCGGCAGGCTTTGCAGGCCCTCCATCTTGAGGCCGAAGGTCGAGATGAGTGTCGTATGCTGCTCCTCGGTGTCCTTTGCGTAGGAATGCCAGCCGAAGATCGTGCCGCCGGGGTTGAGCCCAGCGAGAAACTTTTTCTCGAGCGCGAGTTCATCGGCGTGGAGAGGATTCGCAGACAGGTCATGGAAGAACATCTTCTCGCGCACGCCCCAGTCGGCGATGCCCGGGATGCGGATCGCGCCGCTGTGGCCGCCCATGAGCATCAGCTTGTCATGGCTGCAGCGCGCCCAGTAGCGCGCCTTCGCGTCGGTGTAGATCTGCTCGTCGGTCTGTCCCGTATAGCGGCCACGGAGGTCGTCGATCTTTTTCAACCCATGCTTCTCCGCGAGCAGGACGAGCGCCTCGGTCACCACCACCGCGTCCTCCAGGCCGGCGATGGTGTAGGCAACGTTCATCGTCGGCATGACGGCGGTGTCCCAGACGACATAACCCTTGGCGTAGCGCGCAAACTGCGCGAGCGCGGCGTCGGCGGTCTTCAGCTCGGTGAAATGCACGCCGTGTTTCCGCTGGTAGAAATCCTGGAGTGGTCCGGTGATTTCCCACGGAAAATCCGCCGCGTGGACAATGTAAAGCCGGGGCGCGCTGCGATTGGCGAGGCCTTGCAGACCGATCAGCATGACTTTCTCTGGCAGGCCGCCGGCGATCTTCCAATCACCGTCAAAATGCATGACCCAGGCCTCGCGCGCCAGCGCGGTGGCTCCAAGGGAGAGAGCGAGCAGGGCAAAAACAAAAATACGTTTCATGGGATTATTTCTTCGCCGCCTCCGCCGGCACCTTTGTAAACTGGTAGATGAGCGGACGGCTGCGCGTGCTGTGCAGTTCGATCAACACCAGTTCATTCCCGCCTTCGAGCAGTCGGTATTCCTGATACAGCCGCATCGTCGTATTGCCCTGCGAGGTCTCGAGCGGCACCTGCGCCTCGATCCGCAGTGTGTGTTCGCCGTCAAGCCACACGGCCGGTTGCACGTGTGCCGCTTCCTTCGGCCTCGCGTAAACCGCCATGTGTCGCTGATCGATGCGGAAAAAATCCGGATGCTCGATAGCTGTGTTCGTCTTGGCTTCGTTCTCCGCCGTAACCTTGGTCGCATGCCAAGTCATCTCGTAGCGAAACAAAACAATGTTGCCATCGATCGAGATGACGAGGTCGGCAGTCGACCAGCCGTCGAGGGCAGTGCTGCGCTTGGTGTCGAGCTGCCAGCGGCCGGCAAAACCCGAGTCGGCGGCAAGTGCCACGACGGGCAGGAACAAACACAAGGAGAACAATTGGGAGCGAAGACGTTTCATGGCGAAAAATTGCACCCTCTCACTAAACAACCTCCGCGCAATAATGACTAGGGGAAAGCGCTGAAAGTTCAGGCACTGTGCGGTGCCCTCTCGCCGACAAGCGTGAATTCCTCGCGGTCGTGATAGAGATGGCGGATGCGGAGGTTCGTGCCGTGCTTCGCCAGTGGCGAACTATCCGTCCACAATTCGGCCAGCAACCCAACCGGATCGACCCGGCCGAACTTGAGGTTGACGACAAAATGCCGGCACCAACCGTGCGCAAGCCACGGCTCGACAATCTGCCGCAGGACGAGATGCGGATCCTCCACCATATCGCAAAACAGCCAGTCGAACGGCGCGCCGGCAGGGGGCACGAACTTGAACGCGTCCTCCCGCCGGTGCTCGATGCGCGGGTGATTGAGCGCGCCGCCCTTCAGCGGGCCGTTGTCGATCGCGACGACGCGGGCGCCGCGTTTCGCGGCGCTGTAGCTCCAGCCGCCGGGCGCCGCGCCGAGGTCGCAGACTGTCTCTCCCTCGCCCGGCTCGCGCCCGAGCACGGCATAGGCTTCCTCGATCTTTAGATAGCTGCGCGACGGCGCGAGCTCATCGTCGGCCATCCGGCGCTGGCCGTGACCATACGCCTCGCGGGCCACGAGCACTCGGCCGAAGTCGGCAAAAAACACAAACAGCCCGCGGACCGAACCCACGCCGCGCGGAAGATCCGGCGTCATCAGTTTGGCGACGCGGGCGAGTTTCTTTTTCAGCAACTCGCTAAACGCGGCCTCAACACTGGTAATGCGCCGGCCGAGACCGACAGTTTCATGGGGCCCGAGCCACACGGCGGGCCACAGCGTCTCGATGCGTTCACCGCGGAGGCTCGCGAGAAACCACTCGGCGACCCGTTGGGCCAGCGCGTTGACCGACTCGCCCCGCAGCTCGATCGGAGTGCGCAGCGTGAGATGCGCAAAAGCCAACGTCTCGAAGGCCTCCGCGCGCTCGGCGCGCACCCAGCCGGAGCCTTGCTCGGCCGCGCCCACCCCGGTCGCCGCCAGCTCGCGCGCGAGCAGTTTTTCGTAACCCATCTGGCACGTGAGCAGCATGGCACAAACGTGCTCGCTCAGGTGCGTGCGTCGAACAAAAAGCCCGGGCGCAGGCCCGGGCTAGAAGCGATAGGTCGTGTGCGTAGCGAGTTACTGCTTCTCTAGCGGAGCGCCGGAGGTTTTCCAGCCGGAGATGCCGGGGGCAAAGTGCTTCACGTTCGTGTAGCCAAGCTTCGCGGCGGCCTCGGCGGCAGCGGCATAGGCGTGGCATTGTGGGCTACCGCAGTAAGCGACAACAAGGGCGCCCTTGTCGGCCGGCAGCAGCGAGGCGAGCTTGTCCTTGTGGGCGAGGTAATCGACCGCACCGGGGATATGGCCGGCCTTATAGGAATCGGTGCCGTTGACATCGAGGATCACAGCGGACTTGGCCGCGATCGCCGCCGTCAGGTCAGCCTGCGAGATGTCGGCAAATTTCACAGAGCTGGCGACTGCGGCAGAGGCAAACAGGAACGAGGCGAGGAGGAGAAGAAATTTTTTCATGGCGCCACACGGATAACCCCAGCAGGAAAATCCGCAAGCCGCCGCGCCAATTTTCCGTCCGTGCTTGATGTCAGACAATTTCGCAAGCACCGCCTGCGCAGGCCGGAGCGGCTTTCAGGTCGGTCTCGTCCGACTCTTCGCGCATCTGGGTATAGTCCACGCGGTAAGGCCGCAGCGAATTCCACTTGAGCACGTCGGACTCGGTCGTAACTTCCTCGCGGGGCGCCTGCGCGTAGGCTTTGTCGCCGGCATCCTGCAGCAGCGAGATGCCGGTGAAAAAGCTCCGGTTGGCCCAGATGAAGTCGGCCACTTGATCCCATTCGGCCGCCTGGACGTTGCAGGTGTTGGAGACGTTGTGATGCAGGCTGGGCGAGCGGGACTGCGGGTCGCCGCCAGGAATGACCCAGCACTGCTGCACCAGCTTGACCAGTTCGAGGAACTGCACCGCGGTGATATCCTTGCGGAGAATCGCCTTCTTGGGCGCCTCGATGGGGAAGGAGATGACGTCGTCGGTGTCGGGATTGTAAACCGACGTCTCGGTCATCTGGGGGTTCACGGACTTGAAGAAGGCGTAAATCGGCTCCTTGCGGTTCGCCTGCACGCGGCGGAAATAGCGCCGGGCGTGGTGCGGGTGGATGCCGGAGGCGGCGTTGAGGATGAGCGAGGCCGTGCCCTCGGGCTTGCAGGTGCAGATCTTGGCGGCCGGGCGGATGCCGAGCAGGTCCGCAATGAGGCGGTTGGCAGCACGGCATAATTGCGCGCCCTGGGCGAGAATCTGCTGGTCGAAAAGCACGCCGGGGTTGTCCATGAATCCGCAGATGGAAACGCCGAGCAGCGCATCGTGCTCGTTGAGCAGCCGGGTCACCGCCCCGAGGTAGGGCATGTCGGTGTAGGCCGCCTGGAGCGTGCCGATGGCGGTCGCCGCGAGGCAGGCCTTGTAGAAGGCCGTCTCGGTAGCGGCGGCGTGGCCGTTGATCGTGGTGAGGTTGCAGTGTTGGAAACCCGAGAGGCGCGCGGTGCCCGGCAGGTCGCCCTTATAGCCGTTCCGGTAGAGGTCGCTTAGTTCCGCGGAGGAAAGCTCCCAGTCCACCACGGGCAACAGGCTGATCTCGGCGCAGGGGTTGCAGCCAGCGTCGGGGTTGTCGCAGAAATAGAAGCCCGGCTCGCCGAACTCTTTCTGGGCGCGGAAGAGCTTGCGGAAATGATCGGCGTTGCGGTCGCTGCGCGAGAGCACGGCCGAATTGTTAGACGCGGACCGCTGCGGATGTTTATCGAACCAGTTGCCGGTCTTCGCGTTCATCATCTCCTCGTCGTCGGGCGAGAACAGGCAGATGGTCGCCGAGCGGCGGATACCGCCGGCCAGGACCGCCTTGGCGATGAACATGCAGATGTCGTAAACCTCGATCGGCCGGAGCGCACGGCCCGCGGCCTGTTCAAGGAGGTGCTCCACGCGGCCCAGCGCTTTTTTCAGGGGCAGGTGCCCGGGGGCCTTGCCGCCCGAGGTCCGCAGTGGGGCGCCGCGCGGTCGGATAGACGAATAGTCAAACTCCACCTTGCGGCCTTCCAGGAACGAGAGTAGCAGCGTGTGCAAGGCGTCGGACCAGCCCTCAATCGTGTCGGTCACATGGTGGTGCTGCATCGGCAGGTCGTTCTCCGCCGCGCGAGCCGGCAGGGGCGGCAGCATCGCGATGTGGTGCTTTTGCACGGAGAAGCCCACGCCGCACCCGCTCAGGAGCAAAAAGAAATATTCCCGGAAGAACTCCACCCGGTCGATGTTCGAGAAGCTGCAGTTGAACATCCGGCTGTGGTTGCCGAGGATCGCCTCGCCGCCAAACTGCATGGAGCGCATGCTGGGCAGCACCTTCTTCGCGGCCACCTGGGCGAAGGCGTCACGGATGATGCTGCCGAGGTCCGCCCCGCCCCAGGTTTGGAGCAGCAAGTCGGCCTTCGCCCCCGCCAGCTCCGCGATATCCGCGGGCAGTTCCGCCAGCAGCCGTCGGTCGATTTTGGCGGCGAAAAAATTCAGGTGCATGTCGCGCACGCGCTCCACTCCCTCGGTGAAAATCTCGCGGCGGCCCAGTTCTGGCCGGTAGCGGGCATACTTCGCCATCACGATGTAATCGGAGAGCCCGTTGTTGGAATACTGCGTGAGCCGACGCTCCGCATGCCGCGCCCGATAGAGCATGTAGGACCGCGCCACCTCCCATTGGCCGGCGCCGGCGATCGCCTTCTCCACGGCGTCCTGGACCTGCTCGATGGTCGGATGACGGCCGTCACGGTAATGGAGTTCGAGCATCTGCGAGACGGCGGCGGCGATCCGCGTCACTTCGGCAAAGTCGGCACTCTCCAACCCATAGCAGGCGAGCGCGTCGTCGCGATAGGTATTTGGGGCGTTGTCGGTGCGGACTTCATGGAACGCCAGCGCGATCGCGCGCGTCACCTTGTTGAGATCGAACCGCACGCGCGAGCCGTCGCGCTTGGCGACCAGCCGGCCGGCGGCAGGTATGGCGCGGCTGAGCAGGCGCGCGCCTTTGCGCTCTATTTGGCCAGCGGCGTCGGTTTCGGAGGTTTCGGAATCGGTGAGCAGGGTTGAATTCATGGAAGATGGGTGTTTGGTTCACACTACGCCCATGGCGGGCATGGAACCGGTGGGAGGCGCTTGTTAGCAGCCGCCGGCCGGACACCACAGTCCGGTCGGCAAAGTTCGGTCGGCCACCGATGCTCGCAAACCAGCGCGCCCCGGGGTGGAAGCGCATGGAAAACTGGCGAGGGAGATTGTGGGCGACATACTGAAGGAAAGTGTAAAATGCGCCCTCACCAGAGCAGGCTGCCCAAGGGAAAGACGCGATGGGGGCCACTACTGGTTGTGGTGCGGGCTACGTCAATCACCTACGGGTTGTGGCGGTCAACAATTATTTCCGGTTATATTGATCCACCTCTGAAAAATAACTCTCACTGAGTGCGAACCTTGTTATCAGGCTTATGCCAGGCTAAATTTACGCCGTCGTAACATGCGCGGTCCGCAAGAAAAACATCAGAGCCGATGCAGATGAAAACCTCCATCCACGTCGAAAACGGCACCCGTCGAAAACGGGAAACGGTCCTCGGCGATGGCCCGCACAGCGCGGCCGATATCCTCGGGCTTGCCCCAGCGGCGGATCGGCGTGATGCCGCGCTCGTCGTGGAGGATGAGTTTGTCGTATTTCTCCTTCACCCCGCCGGTCATGTCCGTCGCAATCACGCCGGGACGGATTTCATAAACGTTGATCCCGTCGTTCGCCAACCGCTCGGCGAATAGCTTCGTCATCATCGCAAGCCCGGCCTTCACTATGCAATAGTCGCCGCGGTTGATCGACGCTGTATAAACCGAGATCGAGGTGATGTTCACGATGCGGCCGCGGAAACCCTCGGCATCGGACGCCTGCTTGAGCATCTGCTTCGCCACGAGCTGCGAGAGGAAAAACGGGCCCTTGAGGTTGATCGCAAAGAGCCGGTCAAAACTCTCCTCGCCCGCGTCGAGCAGGTCGGCGCGCACCCTGGGAGCGACGCCGGCGTTGTTCACCAGCAGGTCGATGCGGCCGAAGCGAGCCACGGTCTCGCCCACGAGCCGTTCACGGTCCGCCGCTACCGCAACGTCCCCCTGCACCGTGAAACCGTCGCCGCCGGCCGCCTGCACCAGCGCGAGCGCCTCGGCGGCCGCCTCGGCGTTGCCGGCATAGTTGATCGCTACGCGGCAGCCCGCGCGGGCGAGTTCGAGGGCGATGCCGCGGCCGATGCCACGCGACGCGCCGGTGATGAGGGCGGTTTTCCGGGTCATGGCCGCCAAGCGAAAGCGAGCCGCGCCCCGCGGGCAACGCTCGTTTTGCTCAACTCGCCCGCCGGTAGCGCATCAGGTCGCTCGGCGCCACGCCATGGACAGACTTGAAGCAGCGCGAAAAATGATAGGGGTCGGCAAAACCCACGCGCAGCGCCGCCTCCTTCACCAGCTCGCCCGACTCGACCAGAAATTCCGCCGCGAGGTTCATTTTCCGGCGCAGCAAGTATTGGTAGGGACTCGTGCCCTGATAGCGCTGAAACAGCCGGCAGATACTCGAGGCCTCCACGCCTGCTTGCGCCGCGAGTTCGCGGAGCGACGCCATCTTGTCCGCCTGCGCATCGATCAAGGCCTTGCAACGCAGGAACGTGTCCTTCGCCGGATTGACGCCCGGCGCACGCTGGCCCATGCCCTGCTCCATCTTCAGCAACAGCACCTGCAGGAGCGCCGCGCAAATCTCCCGGGCCAGTCCGCCCGCGTGCTGCCCGTCGCGAATGATGTCCTCCCACACACTGCGCACTTCGCCATGCGCCACCAGCCGTCGCATCCGGCCCGGCGGCAACCCCGCCCGGCGCATCCGCCGCACGACCTGCGTGCCCGCGACACAAACGAAATACTTCACCATCGGGTGCAACGGATCGGTTCCCATTTCACAGCGCGTCGCCTGACCGTAGCAAAACAGCGCGCCCGGCGCGAGTTCGTGCCGCCGCCCATCCAGCTTCAGCCAGCCGCGGCCCTCCGCCACATATTCGATCCCGAGGTAGGGATAACCCTCCCGGTCGATCGCGTAGTCGGGGTTGCACGTCTCCCTCCCGCCCAGTGTCAACGTCAGCGCCTCGCCGCGCGCCGGCGCGAGATTGAGGAAAAAGTACCGGGCGCCCGACACCTGCTGGGAGAGGAGCTGTGCCGCGGCCTGGCTGCCAATTTTATCCATGATGTTTCCACAATTATCCATTCCGGTTCCCTGCCGCGAGTGCATAATGGAGCCCAGCCCTCACTCCGCTGTTTTCCGTCTGTCGCCAATTTTATCTAGGCATGTTTATGAAAAAGCTCCCGAAAAAAACCGTCCTGCTCGTCGCCAACGGCGACCTGCGCCAATCCGCCAACGAAGCCTGCTGGCCCGCGCAGCAGGCCATGGAGCGCCAGCTCACCGCCGCCGTGGCCAAGTTCGGCTACAAGCTCGTGCGCGCCCATCCTTACAAGCCCGAAGTGAAGCACGGCTTTATCGGCTCCCAAAAAGAGGGCATGGCCGTCTTCGCCAGCATCGACCCGCAGACGCCCCTCATCGTGGCCGAGGCGGTGTGGCAGTATTCGCACCACCTCCTGCACGGGCTCATCTCGCACCGGGCGTCGATTCTCACCGTCGCCAACTGGTCCGGCACCTGGCCCGGTCTTGTTGGCATGCTCAACCTCAACGGCTCGCTCACCAAGGCCGGCGTGAAATACGGCTCGCTCTGGAGCGCCGATTTCACGGATGCGTTCTTCCTCGGTCATCTTGAAACCTGGCTCAAGACGGGCGCCATCCGGCACAAGACCGCGCACGTCCGCCCGCTCGCCCAGGCCGCCGTGCCGCCGAAGGCGCGCACCACCGCTAAGAAAATCGCCGCCGATCTCCGCCTGCGCAAATCCATCATGGGTATCTTCGACGAGGGCTGCATGGGTATGTATAACGCCATCATCCCCGACGAACTGCTCTTCCCCTGCGGCGTCTACAAGGAGCGCCTCTCGCAGTCCGCGCTCTACTACGGCGCAACGCAGGTCAGCGAGACCGAGGCCCGCGCCGTGTTCGACTGGCTCAAGGCCAAAGGCATGAAGTTCCACCTCGGCACCAACCCCGACACCGACCTCACCGAGGCGCAGGTCCTCTGGCAGTGCCGCACCTACGTCGCCGCGCTGCGCATCGCCGACGAATTCGGCTGCGAGACCATCGGCATCCAATACCAGCAGGGCCTCAAAGACCTCCTCCCCGCCAGCGACCTCGTCGAGGGCATCCTCAACAACACTGACCGGCCGCCCGTGGCCAATTCCTCCGGCGAAATCATCTGCGACCGCCAGCCGCTCACGCATTTTAACGAAGTGGACGAGTGTGCCGGCCTCGACGGCCTGTTCACCAACCGGGTGCACACCGCCCTCGGCCAGCCCGTGGAAAACACACTGCACGATCTCCGCTGGGGCGATTACGACCAGAGCGGCACGACGAAGGACTACGTGTGGGTGTTCCTCATTTCCGGCAGCGCACCGCCCGCGCACCACATCGACGGCTACGCTGGCACCGACTCGCTGCGCCAGCCCTTCATGTATTTCCGCCTCGGCGGCGGCACCGTGCGCGGCATCGCCAAACCTGGCGAGATCGTGTGGAGCCGCGTCTTCGTCGAGGGCGGCAAACTCAAGATGGACCTTGGCCGCGCCAAGGTCATCGCGCTTCCTCGCGCCGAGACCGAGCGCCGCTGGAAGGAAACCACCGTGCAATGGCCGATCATGCACGCCGTCACCTACGGCGTCTCACGCGACCAGATGATGGCGCGACACAAGGCCAACCACATCCACGTCGCCTACGCGAACTCCGCCAAGGAAGCCGACCTCGCGCTCTACACCAAGGCCGCGCTCGCCGCCGAACTCGGCCTCGTCGTCAGCCTCTGCGGCACCAAGGCCGACGGCTCGGCCTTCTGAGCACTGCCTTCAGCCTTGGAAACGCGGCGCCCTCACCGCGTTTCTAGGGCGAGGCCGCCTGACTCCAGTTGCCATGCCCGAACTTCCTCCCTTCCCCTCCGAACCGCAGCCCGGCCTTTATCGTCATTACAAGGGCAACGAATACCGCGTGCTCGGCCTCGCCCGCCACTCGGAGACACTCGCGCCGCTCGTCGTCTATCAGGCGCTCTACGGCGAACGCGGGCTCTGGGTCCGCCCCGCCGCGATGTTCGTCGAGAACATCGTGCACGACGGCCGCCGCCAGCCACGCTTCGCCCTCGTGGGCGACTGACGATTCACCGAATCCAGCCCGCCAGAATCGCACCCACCGTCGCCGCCGAGACGCTCAGCCACAGCGCCACGCCGACGACGAGCGGGCGCACACCGACCGCCTTCAATGCGCCGCGCGAAAGGTTCGCGCCGATCAGAAACAGCGTCACGACGAGCGATTGCCGGGCCACCACGAACACCGCGCGCCCCGGCGCGACGAGCGGCGGCATCGCGGTCACCAGCGCGGCAACCGCGAGAAACCCGAAGATGAACCACGGCACCGCCACGCGCCCGGCGGTCTTTCCCTCCTCGTGGACAAAACGCCTCACCGCCCAGCCGATGAGCAAAGCCAGCGGTGCGATCCACAGCGCGCGGGCGAGCTTCACCGTCGTCGCCACCTTCAGCGCCTCCTCGCCGTAGCTTGCCGCCGCGCCGACGACCGAGCTCGTGTCGTGAATCGCCAGCGCCGCCCACAGGCCGAACAGATGCTGCCCCAGTCCGAGCGCGTGCCCGAGCGGCGGAAAAACCACCAGCGCCACCGCGTTCAGCATGAACACCGTCGCAAGTGCCACCGTCGTTTCCTCCGGTCGCGGCTTGAGCACGCCCGCCACCGCCGCGATCGCGCTGCCGCCGCAAATCGCCGTGCCGCTCGTCAGCAAAATCGCCAGGTCGCGCGGCAGCCCGGCGCGCCGCCCAAGCCACAGCCCGAGTGCAAACGTGAATCCGATGCCCAGCACCGTGTAGCCGATCCCGCTCACGCCGACCGCCCAGATCGCGGCGAGGTTCATGCCTGCGCCCAGCCCGATGACCGAGCCTTGCAGCAGCCGTGTCGCGAGCGGCTTCGTCACCCCGCTCCACGCGTTCGCTCCCGCCAGTCCCAGCACGACGCCGAGCGTCAGCGCCTGCGCGCCCGACACCGCCGGCCAGCACGCCAGCGCCGCGCCCGCGCACATGATCGCCGCGCTCACCCGCCGCGGCGGAGTGTCTGCGGCCGGCTCAGTCATGCCTCATGAAAACCGTCATCCGCCCAATCCAGCGGAATTCTCCGCGCGGTGCAAAGCCCGAAACTCCCTCGCGCCCCGCCAAAATAATTCGCCTGATACCCGCTCCGCGCTTCTCATCACGGTTCATGCGCGCCCTCCTCGCCTTCGACAAATTCAAGGACGCCCTCACCGCCCGGCAGGCGTGCGAGTTCGCCGCCGACGCCCTCCGCCAGCACCACCCCGACTGGCAGCTTGACCTCTGCCCGCTCGCCGACGGCGGCGAGGGTTTCGCGGAAATCCTCACGCACGCAGCGGGCGGCCGGATGCAGACGCTTCCAGTCAGCGGTCCACGCGGTGAGCAGGTGGACGCCGCGTTCGGCCTTGTGCCGCTCCGCAACATCCCCGCCGCCGCCCGCGCCCTCCTCCAAATCGAAAATTCCCCCGTCGCCGTCATCGAGATGGCGTCCGCTAGCGGGCTCGCGCTCCTGCCCCCGGACCGGCGCGACCTGTGGCTCGCCAGTTCGCGCGGCACCGGCGAACTCATCCGCGCCGCACACGCACAGGGCGCCGCCGCCATTCTCCTCGGCGTCGGTGGCAGTGCGACCAATGACCTCGGGCTCGGCGCGCTCGCCGCGTTGGGCCTCGAGTTTCGCTCCGCCACCGGCGAGTTGATCGCCGTGCCCGTGCCGGCCGAATGGAAACAAGTCGCGCGGATCGAGGGCGCGGTCTTGCACACACTCCCGCCGGTGTGCATCGCCTGCGACGTCTCCAATCCCCTGCTCGGCCCGCGCGGCTGCGCCGCCATCTACGGCCCGCAAAAAGGCCTCGCGCCCGCCGACCTCGCCCAGCTCGAGCACGCCAGCGCACGTCTCGCGCTCATGCTCACCGCGCACTGCGGCCAACCCGACACGCTGATGGACCTGCCCGGCGCCGGCGCCGCGGGCGGCATCGCCTTCGGGCTCATGACGGCGGCCGGCGCCACGCTGCTCCCCGGCGCCGACCTTGTCGCCGCGTGGCTCGATCTCGACGCACGCCTCACCGCGGCCGACCTCGTCCTCACGGGCGAAGGTCGCTTCGACGCGAGTTCGCTGAGTGGCAAAGGCCCCGGCGCCGTCGCCGGCCGCGCCCACGCCTTCGGCAAGCAGACACACATTTTCGCCGGTGTCGTGTCGATGCCGCCGCGCGCCGGCCTGTACGCACACGGCATCACGCCCCCGGGAGTGCCGCTTGAGGAAGCCCTCCGCACCGCCGGCCCCAACCTCGCCGCCGCCGTGGCGCGCGCCCTGTGAACCGCCGACAGGAAACTTTCTCGACGGAGCCGCGCTGCCGCCCATGGTCTTGTGCCGCATGCCCGGCCACTTCCGTTCGCTCCTCCTGAAACCGCTCTGCGCCTCGCTCCTGCTGCTGGCGTTGTTCGGATGCAGCGCCAGCCGCCCACCAGCGAAATCCTCCCACGCCACCGCGGTGACACCCGCTCCGGCACCCGCGGTGGTGGCGGCGCCGGCCGCCCATCCGCCATCCGCCTATCCCGTAATGCTCGGCATCGACGTACTCGAGTCGCAGGGCTTCGTCGCGGTCAAGGGCAAGCGCATCGGCCTGCTCACCCACCCAGCCGGCGTAAACCGCCTCGGCGTGAGCACCATCGAAGTGCTCCGCCACGCGCCCGGCGTGCAGCTCGTGCGGCTCTTCGGCGTCGAACACGGCGTCAACAACGAGTTTCCCGCCGGCCAAAACTACGCCAGCTACACCGACAAGCGCACCGGCCTGCCCGTCGCCTCGCTCTACGACGGCCGTTCGCGCAAACCCACCAAGGCCCAGCTCAAGGGCCTCGACGCCGTCGTCATCGACCTGCAGGACATCGGCTCGCGCAGCTACACCTTCATCAGCGCCATGAAACTCACGCTGGAGGCATGCTTCGAAAACAACATCGAGGTCATCGTCGTCGACCGGCCGAATCCCCTCGGCGGCCTCAAGGTTGACGGCCCGCCGATGGACGCGAAATGGGTGAGCTACGTCGGCGCCTTCCGCGTGCCCTACGTCCACGGCCTCACCATGGCCGAGCTCGCCCACATGGCGAAGGAGGCGCCGGGCGTGCTCGCGGTTTCCGACGACGTGCGCACCCGCGGCCGCCTCACCCTCGTGCCGATGCGCGGCTGGCACCGCGCGATGCGCTGGCCCGACACCGGCCTCAACTGGGTGCCGACCTCGCCCCTCGTGCAGGACTATTCCGCCGTGCTCGGCTACCCGATGACCGGCCTCGGCTGCGAACTCGGCGGCTTCCGCCACGGCGTGGGCCCGAGCTACGTCTTCCGCGGCATCTCGCACAAGACGGCGAAGATCGACGTCGTGGAAAAGGAACTCCGCGCGCTCAACCTGCCCGGCCTGCAGTTCCGCCGGGTCAGCGCCCTGGACCGCAACGGCAAACCGGCCCTCGGGCTTTACATCGAGATTTCCGATTTTGACGAGTGGCGCCCCACCGAGCTGAGTCTCCAATTGATGCGCCTCGCCTGCAAACTCGAGCCGAAGAATCCGTTCGCCACCGCGAAAAGCAAGGACTCCAGTTTCTTCCTCCGGCTGCTGGGCTCAGAGGCGTTTTTCCGAGCGCTCCAGCGCGACGGGGCGAATACCGACGTCGCCGCGTTCATCAAAGATTGGACCGCGCGCAACGAAATCTACCGACAGCAAACCCGCCGTTACTGGCTCTACCAGTAGCCGCGCACCTCGGTTGCGGTTTGCCAACCGGCCGCGGATTTTCACTCTCACTCCATGCCCCACACATCCCACTCCTCGCTCAGCGGACGCTGGCTGCTCTGGCTCGCCGTCCTGCTCGCCGTCACTCCCGCTTTCGCCACAACCACTACCCCGGCCGCCATCGATCCTGTCGCCGCGACCGACGCGCTCCTCGCCACGCTCCCCGCTGACGCTCGCGCGCGCTCCGACGCATACTTCGAG
Organism: uncultured Opitutia bacterium; assembly: GCA_903877135.1. Taxonomy (GTDB): domain Bacteria; phylum Verrucomicrobiota; class Verrucomicrobiia; order Opitutales; family Opitutaceae; genus CAIRCN01. The sequence continues at coordinate 38,158 of CAIRCN010000006.1, read as the reverse complement.
GGCGGCTACTGGCTCATCCTGTGGAATTTTCTCCTCGCGCTCGGCGTTGCCTGGCTGCTGCTCGGCACGGGCATCTCCGCCAAAATGCGCGATTTCTCCACACGCGTTTTCAAAAAACGCCCGCTGCAGGTCGCGCTCTACTCGGTTTGTTACCTCGTGGTGTTGACGTTGATCATGCTGCCGTGGAATTTTTACGAAGGCTTCCTCCGCGAGCACCAATACCACATGTCAAACCTCACTGCGGGCGCATGGTTCGGCGAGCAGGCGAAGAGTTTGATCGTGAGCGTCATGTTTTTCACGCCGGTGCTGATGCTGCTCTACTGGGCGACCCGCCGCTCGCCCGAGCGCTGGTGGAGCCGCGCGGCGCTCGCCACACCTGTGCTCATTCTCGTGCTTATGGTGCTCGCGCCGGTCTTCATCGCCCCAGTCTTCAACACCTACCGTCCTCTCGCCGCTGGCCCGGTGCGCGACTACATCCTCAACCTCGCCCACGCCAACGGCGTCCCTGCGGAAAATGTCTACCAGTTCGACGCCTCGAAGCAGACCAAGCGCATCAGTGCCAACGTCAGCGGCGCCCTCGGCAGCATCCGCGTCTCGCTCAACGACAACCTGCTCAACCGCTGCTCTCCCGCCGAGATCCGCGCCGTCATGGCCCATGAACTGGGGCATTACGTGCTCAACCACGTCTATAAACTCACCATCTACTCCAGCCTGCTGATCGCCGCCGGCTTCGCCTTCACAGCTTGGTTCTTTCGCGTCGTGCACAACCGGCGCGGCGCAGCCTGGGGCGTGACAGGCATCGACGACCCCGCCGGTCTGCCGATCCTCGCCGCCGGCCTCGCGATCTTCTTCTTCCTCGCGACTCCAGTGAACAACAGCATCGTGCGGTCAACAGAGTCGGAGGCTGACATCTTCGGCCTCAATGCCGCCGGCGAGCCCGAAGGCTTCGCGACGACCGCGCTGAAACTCGCTGAATACCGAAAGCTCGCCCCAGGCCCGTGGGAGGAAATCATTTTCTTCGACCATCCGAGCGGACACTCCCGCATTCTCATGGCGATGCGTTGGAAAGCCGCGCACGAAGCCTCGGCCTCCAAATAATTCCTGCGACACATGCCCCGGCCCCGATCGCTCCTTGCTGTCCTCAACAACTTCGAACGAGAGGAGTTTTTTCCCGGGGCGTTGTTCGACGAATTGCGCGCCGTAGCCTCGGAGTTCCGGCTGATTGATCCGACCGGACTGACCGCGGAGGACTTGGCCCGCGAACTCGCCGCTACTCCTCCCGAGGTGCTGCTCACTTGCTGGCACACACCACGGCTCCCTGCCACGCCGCCGGAGCAACTGTGCTATCTGTGTCACGTCACCGGCTCGGTGCGGCATCTGGTCAGCCGCGTGCAGATTGAGCGCGGCCTCCGCGTGACCAATTGGGGCACTTCGATCAGCCGCACGGTCGCCGAGTGCGCGCTGCTGCACGTCCTGTCGTGCCTGCGGCGGACCACCGAGTGGACACTCAATCTCCACCGCGACGGCGGCTGGCGCGAGGATTGGCCGAACGTCGGCTCGCTGTTTCAACGCCGCGTGGGGCTCCACGGTTTCGGGGCCGTGGCGCGCGAATTTCTGCGGCTCATCCGTCCGTTCGACTGCACCGTTTCGGTGTTCGCGCCTGATGTGGACGATACGGTGGCGGCCACTCACGGCATCCGCCGCGTCGCCTCGCTCGACGCGCTCTTCGCTGAGAACGATGTCCTCATCGAACTCGTGCCAAACACGCCTGCGACGGTCGGCCTCGTCACCGAGCGCCACCTCAGGCTCATTCGGCCTGGCGGTGTTTTTGTGAACGTCGGCCGCGCCGCCGTCACCGATGAGGCCGCCCTCGCCCGCATCGCCGCCGAAGGCCGCATTTCAGTCGGACTCGACGTGTTCGCCGAGGAGCCGTTGCCAGCCAGCAGCCCATTCCGTGGGCTGCCCAATGCCAGCCTCACGCCGCACATCGCCGGTCCCACGCGGGATCGTTATCCCGATGCCGGCGCGCACGCCGTTCTTAACCTGCGCGCCTACGCGGAAGGCCGCGATCTCGAAGGCCTCATCACCGTCGAGCGTTTCGACAGCACCGCCTGATGCGCCGCACGGGCGACCGCAATATTTCGGCAGGATTTTCCCTTGCCGCCCGCGCCCTCTCTGGCGAAATTATCGGCCCGCTGCGGCACTGCTTGCCTGGCCTGTTCATCAACCCTCCATTCCTCCGTTTATGCCGAGACCTGTCACCCTCTTCACCGGCCAATGGGCCGACCTGCCTCTTGCTCAGCTCGCTCCTCTCGCGAAAAAAATGGGCTACGACGGCGTCGAGCTCGCCTGCTGGGGCGACCACTTCGACGTCGATCTGGCCGCCTCCTCCAAAAAATACGTCGCCGAAAAATGGCAGCTCTTGAAGGACAACGGTCTCACCTGCTGCGCCGTTTCGAGTCACCTCGTCGGCCAGGCCGTGTGCGACAACATTGATGCCCGCCACCAATCGATTTTGCCGCCCGACGTTTGGGGCGATGGCAACCCCGAAGGCGTGCGCCGCCGCGCCGCCAAGAAACTTGCGCTCACCGCGAAAGCCGCGCGCACCTTCTTCGACGTGAAACCCGGCCGCGGCTCCAAGGAAGAATTTCCTGTCGTCGTCAACGGCTTCACTGGGTCCTCCATCTGGCATTCGATCTATGCCTTCCCGCCGACCTCGCAGGCCTACTGGGACGCGGGCTTTGCCGACTTCGGCCGGCGCTTCGGCCCCATCCTCGAGGCCTTTGAGAAGCAAAACGTGAACTTCGGCCTTGAGGTGCACCCGACCGAAATCGCCTTCGACATCGCTTCCTCGCAGCGCGCCATTGAGGCCGTGAAGGGCCACCGGCGCTTCGGTTTCAACTACGATCCCTCGCACCTCGGCTACCAAGGCGTCGACTACGTGAAGTTCATCCGCGCCTTTGGCAACCGCATCTACCACGCACACATGAAGGATGTCTGGTGGGGCCACGGCGACGGCACCGTCGGCGTGTTCGGCGGCCACGTGAGCTTTGGCGACGCCCGCCGCCATTGGGATTTTCGCTCACTCGGCCACGGCGACATCCGCTTCGAGGACATCATCGTCGCCCTCAACGACGTCGGCTACCGCGGCCCGCTCTCCGTCGAGTGGGAGGACATTCGCATGGACCGCGTGCACGGCGCGACCGAGGCCGCGGCCTTCGTCCGCAAAGTCGACTTCCCCTCGAGCGCCGTCGCCTTCGACGCCGCGTTCGACAAGAAAAACCAATAATCACGCCCCAACGCATGAATCGCAAACTTCGCTATGGGATGATCGGTGGAGGCCGCGGCGCATTCATCGGCGCCGTGCACCGCATCGCCGCCAACATGGACGGCAAGGCTCGCCTCGTCGCCGGCGCATTCTCGTCCGACCCGGAACGATCCAAGGCCTCCGCAGCTGATCTATTCGTCAAGCCTGAGCGCGCCTACGGCTCCTATCAGGAAATGGTGCAGGCCGAGGCCAAGATGCCCGCTGACCAGAGGCTCGACTTCGTCGTCATCGTCACGCCCAACCACAAGCACTTCCCGCCGGCGAAACTGTTTCTCGAAGCCGGCTTCAATGTCGTCCTCGACAAGCCTGCCACCTTCAACCTCGCCGAGGCGAAAAAACTCCGTGCCATCGTCAAGAAGTCGAAAAAGGTCTTCGTTCTCACCCACAATTACACCGGCAACGTGATGGTGAAACAGGCGCGCGAACTCGTGCGCAACGGCACCGTCGGCGACATCCGCAAAGTCGTCGTCGAATATCCCCAGGGCTGGCTCTCGACCTTTCTCGAGAGCACCAACCAGAAGCAGGCCGCGTGGCGGACCGACCCGAAACGCAGCGGTGCCGCCGGCTGCATGGGCGACATCGGCACGCACGCCGACAACCTTGCCCGCTACATCACCGGCCTCGAAATCGACAGCCTCTGCGCCGACCTCACGACCTTCGTGAAAGGCCGCAAGCTCGACGACGACGGCAACGTCCTCGTGCGCTTCAAGGGCGGCGCGAAAGGCGTGCTCCACTCGTCGCAGATCAGCGTCGGCGACGAAAACATGCTCAACATCCGCGTTTACGGCGCCAAGGCCGGCCTCGAATGGTGTCAGGAACACCCGAACGAACTCGTCGTGAAGTTCCCCGACCAACCCCGCCAGGTCTGGCGGCGCGGCAACGGCTACATCTGCGACCAAGGCAGAAAATTCACCCGCATTCCCGCCGGCCACCCCGAGGGTTATCTGGAAGCATTCGCCAACATCTACCTTGAGGCGTTCCGCGCCATCGAGGCGGAACTCGAAGGCAAACCGCTCCCCGCCGACCTTGATTTTCCGACGATCGACGACGGCGTGCACGGCATGGCTTTCATCGAGACCGTCGTAAAATCGTCCAAGCTCGGCGCAAAGTGGGTGAAGTTCCCGAAAGCCTGAAGCCTACGCCAAGGGCGGGATCGCTTAATCCTAACACCGCCTTTTCCTTGGAGAACCCACGCAGGCGGCCGTCATGCCACTGCGCCATGACTCGACCTGCAGCGGCCGCTGAGGGCACAATCAACAAATAACGGCCAGACTGCGTTAGGTTTTGTTCAGAGTCTGATCTCTTATTCTAACTCGCCCGATTGTTTCACATCGCTACCATGCTGACGCCTCAAACCCGTGTAATTTTTATCGAAGGAATTCCCGGATCAGGTAAGAGCACCTTCGCCCAGCGCCTATCCTTCCATCTGCAGCAATGCGGCCACCGGGTAAGGTGGCACCACGAGAATGACCGGAATCATCCGGCCATTCCGGTTGGGATGCCCAGCGAGTGGAATTTCCAAGACATTGCGGGTCGGCTCCGGAACTGGGAGCGATTCATCGCGCGGGCAATCGCCAATCGCGAAATAGCGATTCTTGAGAGCGCGTTGTTCCAAAAACAGCTGAACCGCTACATTAAGGAGAGGAAGGAAGACGAACTTCCCGCCCTCTTCGATCCCCTCTACGACATACTCAAAAAGGCGTCACCGATTCTCATTCAATTCAGACAGACGTCGATGTCGGCTCATTTTCGGTGGCTGTCCACAGTGCGCACTGATGCGCTGGCTCATTTTGCAAGAATTGCGCGCCCGTTCGCAAACCGGGACAACAGGGATGATCTGCCGCTCATCTGTGCGTATTACTCACGAGTCCAAAAAATGTCGTCGGATTTTGCCAAGCGGTTTCCTGGGCAAGTGCTGGTCTTGAATCAGGTAAGACGCGATTGGCTCGGTTCATTCAACAAGATTTGTCGCAAGCTTGGCTTGCCGGCCTACTCCCCTGTCCGGATGCCAAGGAACTTGATCCCGATGTTGGTAGGAACTTACCAACGCATCGATGGGATCGAGTTGGTTGTTATCGAGGCCGAGGGTGGAAGGCTACGCATTCAGCACGATCGTACCCTCGAGCTCATAGATACGAAGCAACTCCTCTTCTTTATCGATAATCGACCTGACGAAATTCGATTCGAACTGGTTTCCGGTGCTGCGCCAAAGCTTCGAATGGGTGCGGGCACCATGCTCGGTTCCGGAGCACATCAACGGAAGATTCCCGACCGTTTTACTGTTGAGAGAGTCTTTTCAAAGCTGGCATAGGCCGGTGGGACTAACATTTGAAGGCCAGCTCGCTTCGGAGACATTCCGGCACCTTGGTTTTCATCTGTCGCATGGCATTCGCCAGCCGGTGTGCTGGGATGGGATGAAGCCTTTCACAACGGTGCTGACGCATCTGGGCAGATCGCTTTCACATGAAGTGCGCAAAGGGTGCCAAGCTGCCGGATGGGGCGTCCTTGGCTAGCTTTGCTGGTTTGGTGTAAAATCTCTTCGGTTTCACGCGGATAGGCATTATTTTCCTGCCTGCGCCGCTGGCTGGTTCTTCGCCACCCATGTCTCATAGTCCTTCCGGGGCATGAAGCGTAGCGAGGCGGAGTTGATGCAGTAGCGCAGGCCGGTCGGCGCCGGACCGTCGTCGAAAACATGCCCGAGATGGGCGCCGTCAACGTTGCAGTGCACTTCGACACGCGTCATTCCGTAACTCACGTCAGTCGTCTCGCCAACGAACGCGCGCTCGATCGGCTTGGTGAAGCTCGGCCAGCCCGTGCCGCTCTCGAACTTGTCGCGGCTGTCGAATAGCGGCGTGTCGCTGCACACCGAAAAATAGACGCCGTCGGCGTGGTTGTCATAAAACTCGTTCTCGAATGGCGGCTCGGTGCCCTGCTTGCGTGCCACCTGAAACTGCCGCGGCGTGAGCAGTTCTTTCCACTCGGCGTCGGTGCGCTGCACCTTGGCCTTGCTCATGTCGATGACGACGTTCGAGGGCAGCCCGCAGGCGGATTTTTCGCCGGGCTTGCATTGCAGGGCGTCCTTGGCGGTAGGCGAGGTGGATTTCATGGTGGATTGGGCGCAGGCCGTGGCGATGACGGCGAGAAAGGCGGCGGCAAGAAAGGGTTTCATTGTGGGCATAAGAGTAGCCAGCCCGGCCGCTTATTCCACTCGGCGCGACAGATCGCTCACTCCGCCCGCACCGGCAGGGCGCCGTCGCCAAACTCCGCGCTCAGCTGCTGCCCGGCCCGCACGCCGACCCGGCGCGGCACCGGCCGGCCCTGCTCGTCGCGCATGATGACGAAGCCTCGGTTCAGCACCGATTTCGGGCTCGCCCCCTGCAACCGCTTCCACAGCGCCAGCAGGCGGTGCGACTCGATTTGCACCCGAGTCTCCGGCGAACGCTGCGCGAGCGCTGCCCGTGCCTCCGACAACTGTTGCCGCCGTCCCTGCACCGACGCGAGCAACGCTGCGCTCAGCCGATTCGAGAAATCATCCAGCCGCAGATATCCCTGCTCGATTTGCGATGTCGGCGAAAGCAACCGCAGTCGCGAACGAGCGTGGTCAACCCGCTCGATCGCCCGCTGCATCGCGCCCTCACTCGCCATGACCATCGCCTCGCCGGCCTGCGCCGCGCGCTCCGCACACGAAACAAAATGACTCGAGATCATCTCCGCCGCCGCGCTCGGCGTCTCCGCGCGCATATCCGCGGCAAAATCGCACAGTGTGAAATCGATCTCGTGCCCCACCGCCGAGATCACCGGCACAGCGCAGGCCGCCACGGCGCGCACCAGCGGCTCCTCGTTGAACGCCCATAAATCCTCCATGCTTCCGCCACCGCGACCAACGACGAGCAAGTCGAAAATCCTCAACTCCTGCGCGAGCGCGAGCATCGCCACCATCTCCGCCGCCGCACCCTCGCCCTGCACCTTCGCCGGCAGCACTACCACGCGCCCGCGCCAGCCGCGCCGCGTGAGAATCCGCAAAAAATCCTGCACCGCCGCGCCCGTCGGCGACGTGATGAACCCCACGCAGGCCGGCATCTCGGGAATCGGCCGTTTCTTTTCTGCCGCAAACAATCCCTCGGCCGCGAGCCGCGCCTTCAGCGCCTCGAACTCGCGCTGCAACCGCCCCACGCCGTCCTCGATCACCGCGCGCACAATGAGCTGATACTGTCCGCGCGACTCGTAGACGCTCACTTCGCCGTAGACCACGACCTGCGTGCCCTCGCGCAGCTTCACGGTTTGCTTGGCCGCGTCGCCGCGAAACATCACCGCGCTCAGTTGCGCGCCGGCGTCTTTCAGCGAAAAATAAACGTGTCCGCTCGCCTGCGCGCGCAGGTTCGACACCTCGCCCCGCACCCATCCCGGCCGGATGCCGGTCTCCAGCAGCGCCTTCACCCGCCGCGTGAAATCGCTCACCGACTCCACGCGGTCGTCCGCCGCGCCAAACAGCGACTCGTCGCGCGTTTTCATGCCGCCGGTTTTTTCTTGGCGAAGTGCTTGCGCAGCAGGTTAGTTCCCGCCGCCGCCACCACCAGCAGGCCGACCGCAATCACCGCCAGCTTGCCCTTGCCGTGCATCAGCGCGTCGCCGAAAAGCACAAATGCTGGCGTATAAACCGCCTGCACGACGAATGCCACCAGCAGGTTGCGTCCGAACGGCACGTTCGCGAGGCCAAGCAGGTAGTTCTGCACTGGAAACGGCGAACCCGGCGTCACGCGCACGATGATCGCCAGATCGGTCATGTCCTCCGGTGCCACCTGCGGCAGCTTGTAGCCCAGCCGCGCCAGCAGTTTTTCCAGCAACGGCCGCAGCGCGCGCCGCGCGAGAAAGTGAGTCAATGCCACGTTGATCAGGATCGCCCCCATGCAGAGAACCACAACCAGCGGCATCCCCAGCTTCGGGCCGAACACCGGCCCCGCCGTCAAAGTGAACACCGTGGCCGGCATCCCGACCGCCGGTGTCAGCGCCATCGCAGTGAAAAACGCCACCAGCCCCGCGCTGCGGATCAGGTTCATACCCTGCTCTATCAGCGCGCGCACGTCCACCCCGGTGAGCACGAGGACGGCACCCGCGACGAGCACGCAAGCTACCAGGCCCAGCTTGAGCCAGGGTAGTTTTCTTTTTTCCACAGCCGTCCCGATTGACATGCGGGGAGCGTGGCGAACCCCGCCCGCCGGGCAAGCGTAAGCGCGAAGCTTGCCCGCCGCCACTCGTGCGACTGAGATGCAAGCGCCGTTCATGCCGTCTACCCGACCCGACCCCGCTCTGCTGCCCGCCCGAATCTTCGGGTTAGGCGGCCTGCTGTGCCTCGCCGCGCTGACGCTGCTCGACCGTGGCGCAACGCGCCAGTTCGCGACGCCGTGGAATCTCCTCTTGTGGTTCGCCCAGCTCGCGCCGTTCGCTGTGTTGCTACTGCGGTGCAGCTCTTTTCAGACTACCTTGGTGCTCCCGTCGCGTGCTTGGTGCGCACTCGCCGCCGCCCTTGGCGCGACCGTGCTCGCCTCAGCACTCGCGAGCCCGTTTCGCGGCCCGAGCCTCCTCAACGCCCTGCTGCCCCTCTCCGGTTTCGCCACTTTCTTATGTCTGCATGACTGGCTGAATCGCGAAAACCCCGCCCGGCCGGCCCGGCTCATCGCTTGGGCCGCCCTCGCCGGTGGCGTCATTGCAGCGGTGAGCCTGATCCACTGGCTGGCTTTGGCGCTCTCCTCGCCCGACCCAGGCCAGGGTCTCGCCGCTCTCCTTGCACACCGCAACGACAGCCCCCTCGGCCATTCCAACTACACCGCTGGCCTCGCGCTGTTCGCCCTGCCCTGGCTCGGCACGCTGGCGGGGCGCGCCCGCGGATTTCGCCGCATGCTTTGGGGCCTCGGCGTGCTGCTTGGGCTCGCAATGCTCTTCACCAGTGGCAGCCGCGGCGGACTACTCGGACTGGCCACCATCGCAATCGCCACCCTCCTAAGCGCGGGCCTGGGTTGGAAAAAATTCCTCCTCTGGTCGCTGCTCGCCCTTGCCGCCGCGCTCGCCCTCTCGCTTGCACACCCGCGCACTCGAAAGATGATATTCGGGAACTCCCCAGCTACTGCCGAGCCAAGCATCAGCACCGTCCAGCGCTCCGCCATGTTTTCCGCCGGCCTGCGCATGGGGGCCGACCGTCCGTTCCTCGGCTGGGGACCGGGCACGACGCCCCTCGCGTTCCCGCGCTACCGCGCCGCGCTCGACGGCGGTGTCGAAAACGCCCTCCAGCTCCACAGCACGCCCGTGCAGCTCTGGGCCGACCTCGGCGTGGCCGGCCTCGCCTGCGCCGTCGCCTTTCTCCTCCTCGCTGCGCGCAACACACGCCGCTGTCCCACCGCCGCCATCGCGCTCGGCGGTTACGCCGTGTTCACCCTGACCGACTTCCAGCTCGACGTGCCGGTTTTTACTTTCGCAGTTGCCGCTTGTGCCGCCCTGCTCGCGACCCCGGGAAAGTGGGGTGACACTTTCCCGCGTCGGCCGCGGCTGCTCCTCGGCACCGCGGCGCTCGGGGTCCTTGGACTCATTGGCCTGCTTGGCCAGCGCGATCCCGCTCCCGCATTCAACGTCCGTGCGCTCGCCCTCGGCCGTGATCCGGCCCAAAGCGACCGCGCCATCGCCCTGTTCCGCGAATCGCTTACGCTGAATCCCGACCAGGAGATCGCGCATTTCAACCTCGGCTGGCTGCTCGTCACCCGCGAGCCCGCCGCCGCGGAAAAACATTTTCTCGCCGCCGCACGCCTCGTGCCCGACAAGGGCGGCGTTTATTTCGGCCTCGCCCTCGCGCGCCTCAACGCCCACCGCGACCGCACCGCCATCATGCGCGCCCTCGCCCTCGAGGGCCTCAACGACCCGCTCTTCCTCACGTCGCCGTGGTGGCGGGAACCATCGCTTCGCGCCCTGCAGTCTGACACCTTCCGCACCATCGCCCAGTTCGCCGACACGCTGGCCGAAAGTCATGCGCTCACGGCGCCAAGTTTGGACAAGGACGCCGCCTATGTCGCCGCGCTCGCCCGCTGGCTCGATGGAAACGAGGCTCCCGGCGAAATCTTGGCCCGCGCCAACACGACCGCGCGCGTCTCCTACTTCGCGCAGCGGCCCGCCCCACCCGATTTTTCCTCCGCACCGGTTCTCCGCTACCGCCGCGAGCGCACCGCTTATCCTGTCCTCATGCGCGATCTAGACCTGCCCGTTCCGGTCGATCTTTTTGACGTGCAGGAAAACGCCCTTGCCGCCGGCGAACTCGCGCCTCTCTTTCCCGCCAAGGGCTGGTTGCCCTCGCCCCTTCTCCTCGTTTTGCTCGACGGACGGTTACCCGTGCTCGACTAACCGACTCCGACCGTGTCTCGCACCGCCACCAACTCCCTCCGCGAAACCGCCGTGCCGCTGACACTGCTGGCGGGCGACACCCTCGTGACCTTCGCCGGCCTCACGCTCGGCTGGTGGCTGCGCTACGCCTCGCCGCTCCGGCGCATCGGTATTGACGTGCCCGGCGCCACTTTCGACCGCTACCTGCCGCTCCTGCTCGTCGGCGTCGCGCTGCTCCTCGGCGCCTTCGCGCAATTCGGCCTCTACGACGTGCGCCTCGTCCTACGCCGTTACCAAAGCCTCAACGCCATCCTCAAGGGCGCCGCGTTCTGGCTCGTCGCCTACCTCGGCGTCTCGCTCGTGCTGAAATTCGACCCACCGATCTCGCGCCTCTTCGCGGTCGAGGCCTTCGCGTGCGTCGTTGGCTTGCTCTATCTCTGGCGCACGCTCGCTTACCTGGCCGTTGCGCGCAGTTCTCTTCTCGCCCGCCTGCGCCGTCGCGCAGTGCTTCTTGGTTGGAACACTGAATCCCGCGCACTCGCCGCCGAGATCTCCCACGATGCGACCCATCCCCTCGCCCTTGTCGGAATCGTCGTTTTTCCGACCGACGACAAAACAGGAGAAAACGAGCCGCGCCAACTCGGTGCAGTCGCTGACCTCGAATCCATTCTCAAGCGCGAGTCGGCCGATCTGCTTATTGCCACGCGGCTCGACCTGCCGCGCGACGAGGTTCGCCGCATCGTCGAGACCTGCGAACGCGCCTACGTCGAGTGGAAGATCGTCCCCGGCGCCTTCGACATCTTTCTCAGCGGCTTGCGGCTGCAAACCATCGGTCGCGTCCCGGTGCTCGGAGTTGAAGAGCTAGCCATCAACCGGCTCCTCTCTCGCGGAATTAAGCGCGGGCTCGACATCATCGGGGCTCTCGTGGGCCTGGTATTTTCGAGCCCCATCGTGCTTGTGCTCGCGGTGCTCATTAAACGCGAATCCCCCGGCGGACCAATCCTGTTCCGGCAAACTCGCATCGGCTCTAGTCACCGGCCATTCACACTCTACAAATTGCGCAGCATGGCCCCCGACGCCGACGTCACCGACGCCGCGCAGCAAAGCACTGCGTCCGCCGACCCACGCCTCCTGCGCCTCGGCGCTTTTCTACGCCGTTGGAATCTCGACGAACTGCCGCAGTTCTGGAACGTCCTCCGTGGCGACATGAGCCTCGTCGGCCCGCGGCCCGAGCGCCCTTACCACGTCGACCAGCTCGCCGACGCCATCCCGCACTACCTGCCGCGCCACCTCGTGAAACCCGGCATGACCGGCTGGGCGCAGGTCAACGGTCTGCGCGGTCGCAGCGATCTCAACGCCCGCGTGCAGCACGACATTTACTACATCGGAAACTGGAGCATCTGGCTCGACGTGCAGATCGTGCTGCTGACCTTCGTGCGCTGGCGCAACACCGGCGCCTACTGACGACCCAGCAGCGCGCGCACCCCGCGGGAGAGCGGCCCCTGCGGCGCGTTCGGCTGCAAAGAGGGCGGCAACACGCCGCGCAGCCGCGGATCCGCCAGAACGCGCCGGACCGCCTCCGCATCCGGATGCGGCACGAGCAACCGCGGCTGGCCGGCAAACACCGCCGCATCGCCCGTCGCCTGGAACTGCCGTACCAGTCGCACCGGCGCCTCACGGTCGCGCGCCCGCGGCGCGATCACGCCGCGCCACATCTGCGCGGCGAGCGCGAGCCAGCCGACGACAAGGAATACGCCCCAGGCACCGCCGAGCGCGTAGGCGAAGTGGCGCGATTTGTCCGTGGCCTCGCTCACGAGCCGGGCGGCGCACCAGGCGTTGGCCAGCGGCAGCAGCACCAGAAAATCCGCATAGCGGGACGGCACGCCCGCCGCCCACTCCGCGCTCCCGCCGCGGGCCCACGCCACCGCCACCGCCACCGCCGCCGCCCAGCCGCCCAGCAGCAAAACAAAATCCTCCCCCGCTGCCGGCGGGCTGAGGCGCAGCGCACGGCCGGCCACCACCAGCACGAGCGGGACGTTGAGCGCGACCGCCGCCAGCGGCTGCCCGGTGTGCGGCCAGGCCAGCGCCCGGCCGAGCGCGGTAAAAAACTCTCCCGTGTTCGCGGCGCGCAGAGCGGCCAGCTCTGGCACGTCGGCGGCCAGCAACCAGGCCAGCCCCAGCAGGGTCAGCGCGGGCCACACCCGCCCCCAGTCGCCGCGGCGCGTCTCCGCCGCGCGCAGCGCCGCGAGCGCCAGGAGCGCCACAGGCACGAGCGCGCCCACGCCCATCGCCAGCAACGCCGCGACGCCCGCCGCAATTCCGGCCCACGCGCACCGAATCGGCACTTGTTCCCCGCCGAGCAGCATAAACGCCAGCAGCGAAAATCCCGCGGCGAAATACACATGCGACTGAAATCCCCACAGCGCGTTGTGCCAGCCGATGAACGGCAGCGCCGCCACGATCACACCCGCCGCCAGCGCCCACCGCGCGCCCCACCCGCGCAGGAGCTGCCACGCCAGTCCGGCCGCCACCAGCGCGTGCAGGAACGCCCCGGCCACGAGTTGCACGAGGGGGTCCCAGCGGCCGTTAGCGGCCAGGAGCGCGAGGTTGAGCGCGTGTGTCCAGGCGATGCGGTGGCCGTTGTGCGCCCGGAAAAAATCCGCCGCGTGCAACGTCCCGCTGCGCCACGCCGGGACCAGCCAGCCGCCCTCCAAGTCCCATTGCTCCTGAAACGGCACGTCGGTGCCCGCAGCGGCGACCAGCGCCAGCTGGGCGGCGAGCACCGCGGCGAAGACGAGCACCGCCGGGCCGAATCTTGCGGCGCGCGCTTTCACAGCGGCCGCACGCGACGGTGCCGGCGGAGTCGCGCCCGCGTGAGCGCGATCCATTTCCACGCGCCAAACGCCGCGGCGTATTTCCACCGCACCAGCGCCGAGCCATGCGGATTGAAGTGCTTCAGGAAAACCTCGCGATTCGCGTCGAAAATAGCCCGCGCCATCGCTTGGTAGTCCTTCGCCACGCTCACGCCCTTCAGGTGCGTGATCTGCACGCGCCCGTCATAGACGATCCGAAATCCCGCCCGTCCCACGCGGATGCACAGGTCGAGATCGTCGCCATACATGAAAAACCGCTCGTCGAACGCCGCACCGCCCTCCGCCACCTCCTCGGCAAACAGCCACCGCGCCCCCAGCATGAACGCCCCGTTGATCGCCCCCACATCGTAGGTCCCGTCCTCCGGCAGAAACGTCAGGTTGTAGCCGGCGAACCACGCGCTCCGCGGAAACGCCCCCGCCAGTCCCACCGCCCGGCAGAAACCATCCCACAGCGTCGGAATGCCCCGCCGGCACGCCAAGTCCATCGCCCCCTCCGCCGTCACGAGCTTCGGCGAGATCAGCCCGATCTCCACGTCCGCCTCCAGCCGCGCAAGGCAGTGTTCCAGCGCCGGCGCGTTGCAGACCGTGTCGGGGTTGAGAAATAGCACGAACTCGCCGCGGGTGTGCGCGAAGCCGAGGTTATTGGCGCGGCCGAAGCCGAGGTTTTCGCCGGGCGCCAGATACGCCACCTGCGGAAATCCCGCCCGCACCACGTCGCCCGCGCCGTCGCCGGGCGAGTTGTCGACCACGCAGACCTCCACCTCGCGCCCGCCGAGCGTGCACGGCAGCGACGCCAGGCACGGCCCAATCTCGTCGCGCGACCGGTAGGCGACGATGATGATCGAGAGCACGGGTGTGTTCGGCATGGACACCCGCGCACGCTGTGCAAAACTGTTGGCGAAAGCAATGTCCGCGCCAACTCCCTCCTTCAGCGTCATCGTCCCCTGCCTGAATCCCGGTCCGAAGATCCAAGCGGCGCTGGCGAGCGTCTGGGAACAGAAATGGTGCGAACCCGAGCTCATCGTGATCGACGGCGGCTCGACCGACGGCACCCGCGAATGGCTCGAGGCACACCGCCCGCGCCTCGCCACGTTCGTCTCCGAGCCCGACCGCGGCGTTTACGACGCCATGAACAAGGGCCTCGCCCACGCGCATGGTGAGTGGGTGCTGTTCCTCGGTGCCGACGACCGGCTCGTCGGCGACATGGTGCTCAGCGAGGTGCTCAACTGGATGAGACGCACCGAGGCCGGCGTGGTGGTGGGTGAGGCCGCCTACGACGACGGGCGCATCTACAAACTCAGCTCCCACGTGAACCCGCTCCCGCGGAATTTTGTGCACCACCAGGCGGCGTTTTACCGGCGTGCGCTGTTCGTCGAGAGCGGCGACTTCGAAGTCTCGCTCGCGATCATGGGCGACTACGAGTTCAACCTGCGCCTCTGGAAGAACCACGTGCGCTTCAAGCCCATTTCACTCCGGATCAGCGCCTGCGGCACCCGCGGGGTGAGCGACTCCGGCGACTGGCGCGTCTACTCCGAGGAGTTCCGCGTGCGCCACCGCTATTTCAAACCCTGGCGCTGCTGGTTTTGGGACGCGCTCTCTATCGTCCGCTTCCTGCGCAAGAAAATCATCCGCATGGTCCCGAGGAGATGACCCGACCAGCGGCCGAGGCCCAGCCGGCCCGAGACAAACCCGCCGCCGACCCACAGCCAATCGCTGCCAAAGAGCACGCGGAACGGCAGGGTCCGCCAAAACTCCCGTCCTGCGCGTAACGGCCGCCGCGCGAAATCGAAACCCGGTTGGCGGGCAGCAATCTCCGTCCGCGCCGCGGCCAACGCCCGCCAATAGGTGCCATAAAGCGCGTTGCGCAGCCGCCACGGCATCACCCCGTAATCGAGTTGGCCCGACTGCCACCACCAGTCGCCGAAGAGCGGCCGGAACCGGGCAAAGTGAACCAGCACCAGTGGCTCGCCGTCGACGTTCACGCCGCCTGCCGGTGTGATTTTGCAGCGTTGCCCCGCCCAGTTCCATGGCGCGAGGTTCACCCCCGGATGCTCCAGCACAAGCAGCGCGGCGCCCAGCCGCCCCGGCCAGTCGTCGAGGTATTTTTGGTCCGCGTATTTGCCGTCCTCAAGCCGGTCGTGGCACCACGCGAGGCAGCGCTCCCGCCAGTCGTCGAGGCACGCGCGGCCGGTGGCATCGTTGCGAAATGACAGCAGGCCCACGTTGAATTTTCCGTGCCGCTCGTAGTGGCGCAGCCACGCGGGAAACCGGTGCGCCGTCACCAGCACGCTCGCGCCCGCCGCCTCCATCGCCGCGAACACCAGCTCGGGATTCCCGAAGAAAAACATGTCGGCATCCACGTAGGTCACGCGCCCGATCTCCGGGTGCTGCGTGAGCAGCCAGTGCGGCCAGCAGGGCGACAGCGTGAAAAAATACTCGACCCGCGTGCGGTTCGCCCGCGCCGCCGCCAGCTCCAGGTCTCCGGCTTCGAGCTGCGCCAGCGGCACCACCTGCAGCCAAGTGCCGCCGACCTCGCGCAACACCTCCGCCGTAAAGTCGTCCAGCGCCAGCACCCACAGCACCGAGTCCGCGTCGTGCGCCGCCAGCGAACGCCACAGCGCGAGGCCCTGGCTCAGAAACCCGCGGTCGAAATACGTGCAGTAGTGATTCATCGCGTGCTCACGCCCACCCCAGCCGCCGCCCGATCATCGCGGGAACGCCGCGCACCATCGCCCAGCGCAGGCTCCGCGTGCTCGCGGCGGACATGGCGGCAAACAGCTCGTCCCCGAAACGTTGCCCGCCCACCGCCGCCACGGTCAGAGCATAGCCGTGCTGGCCTGTGATCGTCGCAAACACCCACCCTAGCAGATGCGCCCGCCGGTCGAGCGCCTCGGGCCGCGCGGCCACATCGCGCAAAAACCGCGCGTTCGCCCACGCCGGCGCACCCGGACCCAGCCGCCGCACCCATCGCACCGTGCCCACGCCCAGCCGCTCCGCCAGCAACGCCGGCCGGGCGCGCGGCGTGCGGCCCACCGCCAGTTGCGCCAGCCAGAACGGCTCGCGCGACATGGCGGCCAGCACGTCGGCCAGCTTGTCCTCGCCCTCATACGCATCGATCAACCCGGGCTCAAACTCCACCGCGAGCATCCGCGCGCGCCACGCCTCCGGCAGGCTGAGGTAGAGTTTCAGGTCGAGCCCCTGCGTGTCGCATTTTAACCAGTCCACGCGTTCGAGCTGCTGCGCGGCCAGGGCGGCCGCCAGCGCCGTCGCTGGCAGCGCCTGCGTTTCGGTGACGTCGAAGAATTCCGCAAACGCCCACTCGCCCAGCGCCGCCGCGCGCGGACGCAACGTGCTGGAGCACTGCGGTGAGCGCGTCAGATGCAGGACCTGCCGGCCGTTCGCCGTGGTCGCCGGCACCGCCAGCCCGGGGCAGAAAATCCAGCGCGCAAACATCCGCTGCGCTGCCCCGAGCGGCGCGGCCTCGCGCACATCCGGCTCAAACCCCACGCCGATCGCATAACGCGCAATGCGCCGCCATGCCGGGTGCACGCCGCCGGCCGCGCCGACATCCACCAGCACGGGCGGTGCCGCACGCAGCTCGGGTTCGGCAAAAATCCGGTCGAGGAGGTTCACGCGCCACCTCCCGGGCCGCGGCGGCAGCCGGGTGCGGCCTCCGCGCTGATTTTCGCCGCGGGCCGGCGGGCCAGCACGACGTTATCGAGATAAAAATCCGGATTGGCTGGCAGCACCCAGGCGAGCAGGCCGCCGATCACGTTGATGGGCGCGATCAGCAGCAACTGGCAGAGCAAATTCAGCAGCCGGTGGCGGCTGCGCGTGACCTTGTAGACATAGCCTGCGGCCAGCTGCACCAGCGCCCGGCCGTCGGCGCACGTCTTGCGCTGTGCGATGACCTCAAAACCCGCGGCGTCCAGCATGTGGCGCAGGCCAAACGAAGCATAGCGGCCGAAATCGTGCGGCTGTGAATGCTCGTCCCAGGCGAACGGCGTCGTCAGCAGCAGCACCCCGCCCGGCCGGAGCACACGCCGGAGCTCCGCCAGAAATTCCGCCGGCGTGAAGACATGCTCCAGCACCTGCGAACACAGCACCGCGTCGAACTCCCAATCCGCCGCCGGCATCTTTTCCCCACTGTAAAACAGATCGGCCGCACCCATCGCCCGCAGTTCGGGGGTGTCCAGGTCAAGCCCGACATAGCGCCGCGCCGGCACGAACGCCCGGTAGGGCTTTCGCCCGCAGCCGACATCGAGCACGTCGCAGGTAAGCTGGGGAAAAAAGGCCTGCAGCTCGCGCAGTAGTCCGCGGCGCGCAAACCAAAACGGGTTCACGAGCAGGCCGGTCCAGCCGGGCTCGAACCGTTGTTTTTCCCACCAGATGCGGAACGGGTTCATCGGCGGGAGAAGCGGGCTCGCAAGCGCCGCCAGAGCTGGCGCCATCCGCCGGGATTGGCCGCCCGCCAGAGCTGGCGGCAGCCGGGGTGTTCGCGCGGCTCCGGCCACACGGTCGGCACCGGCGGTGCGATCAGCAGCGGAGGATTGGTCCAACCGAGCGCGGCGGCGGCGTGCGTCGCCTGCGCGTCGAAGCCGATGTGCTCGACCATGCTCCACGGCGGGCGCAGGCATAGACCGCCCGCAGCGAGATGGTGGTAGAGCCAGCGCACGGCCCAGAGGTTCTTCCGCTCTTCGTCGCGCGCCATCGCCGGCAAATCGGCGCCATAGCCATCGGGCGGCACGCCGCGGTCCGCCGCCGCGCGTTGCTTCGCGAGGGCGTTGACGGAATCCATCCCGTGCCAAGAGCGGCTCCAGCCGCCCCAGACCCAGGACTCCGCGTGGGCGTCGAAATACGGCTGGTCGCCGACACCGGGCGGCGTCACTCGCGAGTGCGTCCACGCCGTCACGCTCATCACGCGGGGTTCCTCCGCGTAATGCTGCAGCGCGGCGCAGATCCACGCATATGTGCCCGGCACGCAAACGAGGTCGTCCTCCCACACGACAAACATCTCGTGCGCTGCCGCAACCTCACCCACACCCGCGAGGACGTTGCGGCCGAGCCCGAGGTTCTCTGCGCGCTCGGTCAGCCGCATTTCGCACCAGTCCACCGCGCGCAATTGCTTCCGCGTCTCCATCACGGCGGCGCGGTCCACCGGGCCTTTTGCCCCGTCCGCAAACGCATGGATCTGCGGCACGCCATTCTCGCGCAGACAGGCGAGCACCTGCCGTAAATGCACCGGACGTGCGTAGGCAAAAAGCACCACCGGGATGTCGTTCATGGGGCGCCTCAGAGTCCGAGCACGTTGTTAGAGCGATAAAACACCGTCGTGCATTTCCGCTCCACCCGGCAGGGCGCGAGGCCCCAAAACTCGACCGGGCGGAAACCCGCGGCAGCAAGCGCGGCATGAGCCGGCGCGTATTCAGGCCGCTCGGCATCGTCGAGCACCAGCACACCGCCGGCGGCAAGTCTGAGCAGCGCAGCCTGCACGCAGCGCACCCGGTCGACTCCGTCCACGCTCACCAGATCGGGCGGTGGGCTGCATTCCGCCACCGCGTTCGCATAGGCTTCCGACGCCGCCGGGTGGACGAGCAGCCGGGCGTTGGCCGGCAGTTGCGGGCGCAGTTGCGCGGCAAAAATCTCGTCGTGCTCCACCGCCAACACAGCGCGCACGCGGCTGGCGTAGAAGCGCGTGGACGCCCCCGCGCCGTATTCAAATACCGTCCATTCCGCCTTCAGCCGCGGCGCGATGAAATCGGTAAACGGTAGCGTCGTCCACGGCCGCGGCTCGCCGGCCGGCCCGGCCACCGTGCCCTCGCACACGCTACGCACCCAGCCGGTCCGCGCGAGATAGCCCTCCGTCACCAGCGTGCCGAGCTTGCGCGCCAGCGCCGGCCGCGCGAGCAGGCGCAGAAACCACCACGTCTTGCGGGCGGGCGACAGCGGCGGAGGAAGATCAGGCTCGGCGGACATAACGATACCAGGTAAAGGGAATCAGGAGGGAGCGCGTCTGCATCCATGCCGTGGCGCGCAACGGGGCGCAACAAAACGTCGAGAGCCACGCCGCCACCGCCTGCGCGACCACCGTAGCCAGCGCCGCCCCCCACGCGCCGTGCCGGGGGATCAGCACGAGGTTCAGCGCGACGTTCACCGTCAGCCCCGCCACCGTCGAGCCGAAGTAGAAGCGCGTGTGCCCCTCGTTGACGAGGAACTGCCCGCGCGCCACGCCGAGAAACACGAACACGCTCGACCACACATGCAGCGCGAGCACCGGCCCGGCGGCGGCAAACGCCGGCCCGTAGGCCACGCGGATCAGCCACGGCGCCGCCAGCGCCAGTGGCACCGCCAGCCCGTAGGCGAGCCCGGCGTTCACGTCGAAGCTGGCCTGGAGCCGCACCGCGTAGTCCGCCGCCCCGCGTTCGCGCGCCCGCAGCAGCGCCGGCAGCAGGCTCGACGCCAGCGCCACCGGCACGAAATACCATATCTCGGTGAACCGCGCCACCGCCGCGTAAATTCCCACCGCCGCCTCGCCCGCGAGACTGCGCAGCATCACGGCGTCGATCCGCATGTAGAGCATCACGGCGAAGCCCGACAGCAGCAGCGGCCACGCCTCGCGCAGCAGCCGGCCCGCCACCGCCCGGTCAAACGCGCCCGCCAGCCGGCCAAGCCCCGCGCGGCGCGCCAGACTGGCGAACAGGATTCCGCCCACGCACATCTCGGCGACCACCGCCCACGCAAAACCCACCAGCGGCGCGCCCGCCACGATCAGCGTCACGCGCACCGCCGCGCCCACGAGCAGCGCGCCGACCTGCGCCAGCACGGAAAACCGCGCCTGCAGCCGCGCCTGAAACCACAGGTCGGCCACCGTGAGCGCAGGCTGAAACAGCGTCAGCCCCACCACGAGCAGCAGCGCCCGGTCGGCTAGCGACGCGCCGCTCATCAGCACCATCGCCACGAGCAACGCGCCCGCCAGCGTCCCGCCCACGAGCCGCAGCCGCCGCGTAGCTGCCAGCACCGCGACGGCGTTTTCGGGCGCCTGCACCAGCTCGCGCCGCACGACTGCCTCGAACCCCAGCTCGGCCAGCAACGAGGCGATCCCGACCACCGCCAGCGCGAAATTGAGCGCACCGAACTGCGCCGGCCCGAGATAACGCGCAACCCAAAAGCCGACGCCCACATTGAACACCAGCCGCGCCGCCTTCTCGGCGACGAGCCAGCCGAGGTTCTGCGCCGCGGCCCGGGCGCCCGGTCGGATCAGCAGGTTTTGCAGGGAGGAAAGCAAGGCCGCCACGCTGCCGCGCCCGCCGCGGCCGGTCAATGTCCGCGCGCGTCCGCAAATTCGGCTTCCGTTCACCCCCCGCGCCGCCTAGCCTCCGCGCGTCGCCCGCATGAAGCTCACCATCGTCATCCCCTGCTACAACGAGGCCAAGACCATCCGCACCATTGTCGACCGTGTGCGCGCCGCACCCGTCAAGGACAAGGAGATCATCATCGTCGACGACTGTTCCCGCGACGGCACCCGCGATCTGTTGCGAACCCAGATTATGCCACTCGTTGACAGGATCATTTTTCACGACGTCAACCAGGGCAAGGGCGCCGCTCTCCGCACGGGCTTCGCCGCCGCGACGGGCGACGCCGTCATCGTGCAAGACGCCGACCTCGAATACGATCCCCAGGAATATCCGAAGCTTCTCCGTCCCATCCTCGACGGCAAAGCCGACGTCGTCTTCGGCTCGCGTTTTTCGGGCGGCGAGGCACACCGCGTCGTTTATTTCTGGCACATGGTCGGCAATAAGTTCCTCACGCTCCTCTCGAACATGGCCACCAATCTGAACCTCACGGACATGGAGACCTGCTACAAACTGTTCCGCCGCGACATCCTCCAGAAAATCACGATCGAGGAGAACCGTTTCGGTTTCGAGCCGGAGATCATCGCCAAGGTATCCAAGCTCGACTGCGTGATCTATGAGGTCGGCATCAGCTACTACGGCCGCACCTACTCGGAGGGAAAAAAGATCGGTTGGCGCGACGGCTTCCGCGCGCTTTACGCCATCGCGAAATATAACTTCTTCCGCTGACGCCCCGACGAACGCAGCCCGCCCATGCCGAGATGACTTCCTCCGCGCCACGCCTCCCGATGCTGGCGGCAACGGTGGCCGTCGCGGCATGCCTTGGGTTCGCTGTCTACACCGGGCACGTGTGGGAGGACTACTTCATCACATTTCGCAGCAGCCTTAACCTCGCGACCGGTCACGGCCTTGTTTACCAACCCGGCGAACGCGTTCATACATTCACCTCGCCGCTCGGCACTCTGTTGCCAGCGGTCTTCGCGCTCGGCGGTGGTGACGGGGTCGTGTCGCGGGCACTCTGGTGTTTCCGTCTCCTAAGCGCCGCGGCGCTCGGCGCCGCATTGTGGCTCGCCACGCGCACTATGCTCCGCGCCGGAGCGGGGCAGTTTGTCGCCGGTGCGGCGGCCGCACTCTGGGCGCTTGATCCCAAGACCATCGACTTCGCGATCAACGGGCAGGAAGCCGCGCTCATGATCTTCTTCGTCGTGCTGACGTGGCATGCGCTGGTGACCGAAGCGCCCGCTTGGCAAATCGCGCTCGGCTGCGCCGGACTGCAATGGACGCGGCCCGACGGTGGCGTGTTTTTCACCGCGCTGGCGGTCGCATGGCTCGCGCTCAGTGTCGAATCGGAGCGGGGCGCGCGGCTGCGAAGGCTGATCGGTGCCGTTGGCCTCGGCTTCGCACTCTACCTTCCGTGGCTGATTTTCGCGTGGGTCTACTACGGCTCGCCAGTGCCGCACACTATGCTCGCAAAAGTTTCTCACTATGTGACGGGCGAACTGGGCCGTGCGCTTCTGTTCTACCCGTGGCGGCTGCTGTTTGGCCACACCGCGCTGCACGATTTGTTCATGCCGGCGTATTTTTATTTCGGCGGCTGGCCGGGTGCGCTCGCCTGGGTGTCACGGCTGCTCGCGGTCGGCGCGGCCCTCGCCTGGGCGTGGCCCGCAGTGCGGCCGGCGGGCCGCGTGGCCTCGGTGGCGTTTTTCCTCGGCGGATTCTATGTCGAATACCTTCCGCGCTCGCCGTGGTATTATCCGGCGTGGCAGGCGCTCGCGTTTCTCGCGTGGGCATTTCTGCTCGATGCAGCCTGGCGGGCCGCGCCTCGCGGGCCGGGTCTGGTGCGCGTGTTCGTCAGCACGCTGATCGGGTTGCAACTAGCGCTGATTCTCGCCGTGGCGTGGCAGATGCGCACACAACAAGCAATCATCGAGGATGGCCAACGCACCGCCGTCGGCCGCTGGCTCCGTGCGCACGCGGCGCCCGGTGAAAACGTCTACCTCGAGCCGCTCGGCTACATCGGATTTTTCTCCAACCTGAAAATGCTGGACTACCCCGGGCTTGCCTCGCCGGAAGTCGTGGCTGCCCGGCGAGCAGGAGCGCAACCGCACGCATCGATCATCGCCGCGTTGCGGCCCAACTGGCTCGTGCTGCGACCCGATCAGATGGACAGCGTGCGCGCGGAGCAGCCCCGGTTGCTGATCGACGTCTATCGGCTCGTGCGCGTATTCGATGTGCGTGCCGCACTAGATGCGGTCGCCGTGCTACCGGGCCGGGGTTATCCCGAGTTCGACGCCGTATATTTTGTCTTCGCGCGAACGGGTGCACACGACGGGCGACCGCCATGATGCCGGCCGATCTGTTTTTCGGAACCCTGGCCGTCGCTCTGCTTGCTCTGCCAGGGTGGTGGATTGCGCGCGCGTGGCGGGTGCCACAGCCGCTGCTGGCGGGTTTCCTCGGCGGCGCCACGGCAATCACCAATCTCGTGCTCGTGCTTGATGCCCTACACCTGCCGCTCTCACTCGCCGTTGTCTGGTGCGCATGGGCCGGAGTCACGGCACTCGCGATTGTCGCCGCACATAACAAATTACCGCCGGCCGCCACTGTTCCGCCGGCGGTTTCATACGCGTGGCGCGAACACTGGCCGCTGTTGGTGCCGCTGGTGCCCGCCCTCGCCGTCGTAGCCTACCGCGCCCTCGCACAACCCCTGTCCGGCATCGACACGATCTTTCGCTGGGATTGGCTCGCACGGCAGATGCTCGCGCGCGGCACGCTGAATTTTTATCCGCCGATGTCCGCCGCTGATTACGAGATCTATGCGTGGCCCGACGGCATCGCGCCCGCGGTCTCGACGCTCTATTTCCTCGCCTATTCGCTCGCACGCGCCACGCGTCCTGTGCTCACGGCGCCCGTCGTGCTCACTCAGTTCGTGCTGCTCCTAGCCGCATCCTTTGCGCTCGCGCGCAAGTATTTTTCCGACCGCGCCGCTATGTTCGCGCTGGCGCTGGTTGCGTGCTCGCCGCTGGTGTTGTGGAGCACGGCGATGGGCCAAGAGACCGGGTTGACCACACTTTCGCTCGTTGCGATGCTGCTCTGGTTGCCGCGCTCGCGCAGCGAAGAGACAGTGCCGGCCGTCGTGGCCGCGGCGCTGGCCGCTGCGCTCGGCGCGCTAGCGCGCGAATACGGCCTTTCGTGGCCGCTCCTTGGCCTCGCCCTCGGTCTCGCGCGCCGGTTATCGCCGCGGATGCTGCTGACCTTCGCGACGGTCGCCGCCCTCGGCGCGTTACCGTGGTATGAGCGCAACTGGCTGCGCACCGGCAATCCGCTCTTCGATCTCGATCTCGCCGGCTGGTTTCCCGTGAACTCAGCGCATACCTGGCTCACCGAGAGCTACCAACGCGAATTTGGCTGGTCGCACCTGCCACCAGAAGTGCTGCGACTCATCATCATCAACGCAGCCGCGGCCCTGCTCGGCGGCGCGGCAGGCGCGATGGTTTATTTTCGCCGGTTGCGCGCGCTGCTGGCAGCCGTCGCCTTTGTGGTTGCGCTCTGGGCCGCTTCCCTCGGCTATACTGCCGCGGGTTTCATTTATGCGCTGCGCGTGCTGAGCCCGGCGCTCGTGCTCGGTGCCGTATGCGGTGGTGCAGCCGCAGCCCGCTGGCTGCCCAGCCGACGTTACCTTGCTGGCGCGAGTATCGCGCTCGCTCTCTTCGCCTGCGACGCCGCGCTACGCGCCCTCGTGCTGCCATCCAACCCCTATAAGGTTCCGCCCACCGCGTGGCTCGCCACCGGGCGTGCGTTTCAGGACTACAATTCCCGACTGCTCTATCGTGAAGTCGCGCAGCGCGCCGGTTCCGAGCGGATACTCGTGCTCGGCCCCCATGTGCAACTCGCCGCGCAAGGCGCGCACCCCGTGCCGCTATGGAGCCCAGAAGTGCGTTTCCTTTTCGATCCCGCCGCGACCGCAACGACGATTGCCCGCCGGCTCCAGGCCGCTGGGATCAGTTATATTTTTCTGACCAAGGGTTCCGTCAACGAACTCTACCTGGCGCGCAGCGCGCTGTTTCGCGAACCAGCCGGCACTCTCCGAGCCCTCTGGTCGGACACCGATCAAATCCTGCTACAGATCGTCGATTCGCCGCGAAAATAAAATCGCCCGCCGCGCCGCGATCAGCTTGAGTGGCGACTCGCGCGCATGCCTTCCTCTCTCCTCCTTTCGTTGCTGCTTTTCCTCGGCGTCGCGTTCGGGCTCGGGTGGCCTGTCGCCGTGCGGCTTCCGCTGGCACCCGCGGAAAAAATCGCCGCCAGCGTCGCGTTGTCCCTGCTTGGCGTCTATTTATTCGCGTGGGGCGTTTACGTATGGGCCCTGCCAACGGCCGTCTTTTGGACGCTGCCCGCGTTGGGCACCATCGGCCTCACCGTTGGGTCGCGCGCGCTCGCCCAAGCGTGGCGCGACGCCGATGCCCAGGCGATGATCGTAGGCCAATTGCTCGTCGCCGGCTGGTGCCTCGGCTGGCTCGCGACCGTTGCAAGCTACTCCGGAGGCGGCTGGGCGGGCGACTGGTTTGAACACTGGGAGCGCACCCGCTTCTTCCTCGAACGTTGGCCGCGTGACACGAAATTCCTCGGCTCCTACGCCCTGCCCGCACGCCCGCCGCTGGCGAACCTAGTTACCGGCGCCTTCCTCGCCGTCACGCAGGTGAGCTTTGCGCACTACCAGCTGTTCACGGCGCTGCTCAACTCCCTCGCCTTCCTCCCCGCCTCGCTGCTTGCGCGCCGCTTCGGCGGCGGACGCCAGGCGATGGCGGTCCTCGCCGTGCTGCTGATGGTCAGCCCTTCCTTCGTCGAGAACGCGACCTTCGCCTGGACCAAACTCCTCGCTGTCGCCTACATCCTCGGCGGCCTGTATTTCTTCCTGCGCACCCGCGACGCCGATGCGCCACGCGCCGCCGGCCCGCTTTGCGCCATCTTTCTCGCCGCGGGCATCCTCACGCACTATTCAGCCGCACCCTTCGCACTGCTCCTCGCTCTCGCTTGGATATTCTTTCATCACCCGCCCTGGCGCACTACGGCGCGGCTCGTGCTCATCGCCGCGCTCGTCCTTGCGACCTGGTTTGGCTGGTCCCTCGCCACCTACGGCCCGCATACGACGCTTCTCTCCAACTCCAGCGTCACCTCCAAAGACGCGCAGCACGGCAACCAACTCCTGAAGATCACGCTCAACCTGCGCGATACTGTCGTCCCGCATTTTTTCCGCACCGTCGACCCCGCGCTCATCACGCAACGCAGCCCGTGGGGTTACTGGCGCGACTGGTTTTTCCAGCTCTACCAAGTCAACCTTCTCTTCGTCTTCGGTAGCATCGGCTGGCTCGCGATCACAGCTGAAATCGTCCGAAGCTATAGAAAGGACACTCCAGTTCGGCACTGGTTCTGGGCGTTCTTTGTCGGTGGCGGGATTCTGCTCGGTGTGGCCGTCCACGGCGCTCGCGATACCTGGGGCCTCGTGCATATCTGCCTACAGACAATCGTCGTGCTCGGACTGACCTTTCTCGCCGCGCGCTGGACGAGCCTCGCCCGCGGCTGGCGCCTTGCGCTCATCGCCGGCGCAACGGCGGACCTCGTGCTCGGCATCGCCCTGCAATTCGCCGCGCAAAGCTACACGCTTGACCGCTGGCTCGCCCCCGGGCGCGATCCGGCCGACACCTTAACCAGCTACAACGAGACCGCCCTCCTTAACCTCGGCGGCAAAGTCCGCCACCACCTCGCGTTTTTTACCGATGTTCTCCCTCTGCCTTTCGCGCTTATGCTCGCCCTGCTCGCCGCAATCCTCATACTCGCCCTCGTGCGCGTCCGCTCCGCCCAGTCCGAACCATGACCGATCCCCGCCCCACCGTCACCGTCGTCCTCCCCGTTTGTAACGAACAAAGCGTCCTGCCCGAATTGTTTGCCCGCTTGACCGCCCTCTTCGACGGCGAACTCGGCTGCATCTGGAGCGCCGTGCTTGTGGATGACGGCAGCCGCGACCGCTCGGCCGAACTGATCCGGGCGCACGTCGCCCGCGACCCGCGTTTCCGCTTCGTCGAGCTCTCGCGCAACTTCGGCTTTCAAAGTGCCCTCTCCGCCGGCATCGCCGCCGCCACCGGTGCCGACGCGGTCGTCACCATGGACGCCGACCTGCAGGACCCGCCGGAACTAATCCCCGCGCTCGTCGCCGCCTGGCGCGATGGAGCCGAGGTCGTGCGTGCCAAACGCCGCTCGCGTCAGGAGACCGGCTGGCGCCGCGCCGGCTTCGACCTGTTCCACGCCTGCTTCGGCAAGCTCATCGATTATCCTGTCGAGCCCAACACCGGCACCTTCGGCCTGCTCGGCCACGCCGCGGTCGAGGCGTTCAACCAGCTCCCCGAACGCCACCGGTTTTTCCCGGGTCTCCGCGCGTGGATCGGCTTTCCCGCCGCCGACGTGCCCTACGACCGACACGAACGCGCCGCCGGACACTCGCAGCACACCTTCGGCAAACTCGTCAGCTATGCCTTCGACGGGCTTTTTAGTTTTTCCTACCTGCCACTGCGCCTGCTGACCTACACCGGCTGCTTTGTCGCGCTCAGCGGCTTCGCCGTCGGCGTGTTCTTCGCCGTGCGCCGCATCCTCGGCGTCGAGACCGCCGCCACCGGTTTCACCACTCTCGTCACGCTTGTCCTATTCCTTGGCGGCGTGCAGCTCATCGGCATCGGCGTGCTCGGCGAATACCTCGGCCGCATCTACGACGAGGTGAAACAACGGCCCGTTTACCTCGTGAAACCGGCGGCGCGGCGGCCGGCCAAGTAAGCTTTGCCTGACTCCGGCCCCTTGACTCCGCGCCAGTCCAGCTTGCCTGCCGTCGTCCTCGCTCTTGCCGCGCTTGTGCTGACTGTCGCGGCAGGCCTGATGATGTTCAGCACGTTCATGCTCTACGACGACGAGGGCTACGTGCTCTTATCGCTTAGAAATTTTGCGGAGCACGGCCGGCTCTACGGCGCGGTTTACACCCAATACGGCCCTCTACCCTACGTGCTCTACTACGGGCTACATCTCCTCGGTTTCCCGCTCACGCACGTCGCCGGTCGGCTGCTGACGCTCGCCGCCTGGGCGGGCTCCGCCGGGCTTTCCTGCGCCCTCGTTTGGCGGGCGACGCGGAATTTCGGCGCCGCGCTTGCGACGCTCGCGGCGGTCTTCGTTTACCTGTGGATCATGGTGAGCGAGCCAAATCACCCCGGCGCCCTCATTGCTTTCCTCACTGCTCTTCTTGCCGCTCTGGGCTGCCGATTGCTTGCCGAGAAAAAAAACGCACGCTGGGCCGCGCTCGCCGGTGCCCTCTCCACCGCCCTCATGTTGACAAAAATCAACGTTGGCGTTTTCGCCGCGCTGAGCGTCGGCACCTTTCTGCTCCTGCACAGCCGACACACCGGCCTGCGCCGCGCCGCACCCTGGTTCGTCGCCGCCGGACTCGCACTGCTGCCGTTCGCGCTGATGCGCTCGCTGCTCGGCACGCCGTGGGTGCAAATCTACGCCGCCGTCTTCGCCCTCGCCGCCGTGCCCGTCGCTTGGTCGGCCGGCCGGGCCGCGAGAGCCGAACCCGACTTCCGCTTCTCCGGTCGCGAGGTTCTCTCCGCTCTCACCGGCACTT
The DNA here is from genome assembly GCA_903877135.1 of uncultured Opitutia bacterium. Taxonomy (GTDB): domain Bacteria; phylum Verrucomicrobiota; class Verrucomicrobiia; order Opitutales; family Opitutaceae; genus CAIRCN01. Next base: position 9,583 of record CAIRCN010000006.1, on the reverse strand, counting down.
GTGCCGTCGCGCTGATCGTGCTCGGCGTGGTGTTGGCGCGCGGCTCATCCCCGGCAGAGATTCTCGACGGCACACTCCTTGGACCATTGCGCCATCCGGCGCACTTCAGCTTGGTCTTCCCTTGGCCGCCGTGGACACTCACCGTCGCGATCCTCTCCCTCGCGCTCTTCGTCGCAGCGGTGTTTGTTCACAGAAATCCCGCCTGCATGATGCTGGTTGATGGCGGAGTCGCCGTGCTGCGCCTTCTCGCCGGCTTGGGCCTCGCGGCCGCGATCCTCGGTTTTCCTAATGCCAGCCCCGACAACACCATCATCGCCTATTCGCTGCCGTTTCTCTGGGTTTTTCTCTGGCCGCTGCCGGGCGAAAACACCCTCGCCATTACGGCACGCACCTGGCTCGCGCTGCTGTTCCTCGGCCAATGGCTTCACGCTTACCCCGTGCCCGGCAGCCAGATAGCGTGGGGCACCTTCCTCGCGCTGCCGCTCACTGTGCTCGGCGGGGTGGAAGCCGCCGCGTGGCTGCGCGACCGCGCCCTCTTTGCCCCGCCGTTGTTCTCAAAAATCCGTCTGACGACGCAACTGATCTTCGCTGCCATCGCCATCATCACCGGCGGTCGCCTCCTGCAAATCGGCTCACGTTACCTCGACAGCCGACCTCTCGGCCTGCCGGGTGCCGCAAGTCTGCGCCTGCCCGACAGCACCACCGCGACCTACCGCTTGCTCTGTCTCAACGCCGCCGCGCACACCGACCTGCTCTTCTCGCTTCCCGGCATGTTCAGTTTCAACCTTTGGACCGGTCTCCCCTCGCCGACGCTCGCCAATGTCACCCACTGGTTCTCCCTTCTCGACGATACCCAGCAGCAGGCGATCATCCACGTCCTCGAGGCGCATCCCCGCAGCGGCATCATCGTGCAGAGCGGCCACGTCGATTTCCTCCGCCAACGCGGCCTCACTCCCGCCGGCCCGCTCTACGACTACCTTATGCGCACGTATGAACCGGCCTTCTCGGTCGACGGCTTCGAGTTTCGGGTCCGCCACGGCCGCCACATCGCACCGCTGCTCACCGCCGAACTGCGCCAGCGGCCCACCGGCACCGTCAGTGCAACCGATCCATTCGACACCCTGCTCCAGATCACCGTCCTCCTCTCGTCGGGCCCCCGTATCGCCTCCGTGGAAATCAGCGAAATGGAGTTTCCGGACTGCGCGCCGCTGCACCTCGACGCCACCAACGCCCGTCTCAGCCTCACCCCGATCAGCCTACAAGGCGACCCCACCGGCCCGACCGTCGCCGCCGCGTCTCCGCCCACCAACGGCGGCCCGGCCCTGCTTCGCGTCTATTTCAACCGCGGTAACCAGCGATTCTCCCTCGCCCGCACGCTAATTGTCCTGCGCGACGACACCGGCACCGAACTCGGTCTCGCGCGCCTGCGCCCATAGCGGCTTTCAAGCGCGCCGCCGCGCCACCAGCAGCAGGCTCACGCCGAAAGGAAACGGCACGCGCCACTTGGCTAAACAGACGAACTGGGCGCGCAGCAAGGCGTTGAACCAACGCGGCGGCAGCTGATCCTCGGCGCGCACGGGCGACTCTCTCAGGCCGAGCCGGCGGCGCACGGCGCGCCACTTGCGGGCGCACCAGACCGCGGGATAGACAAGGACGTTCGTGTAGTTCACCTGGACCAGCTCCCATTCGCGGTCCGGAAAAAGCGCACGCAACTGCGCTCGGTCGTAGCGGCGGAAGTGATGCAGTGCGGTGTCCCAATCGCTCCAGAGCGCCATGCTGGCGGGCACGGTCACAGCAGCGACGCCGCCGGGTTTGAGCAGCCGGTGGAAACCACGGACGACCGCCGCGTCGTCGGGCACGTGCTCCAGCACGTCGAGCGCCGTCACGTAGCCGAGCGAGCCGTCGGACAGCGGCACAGCGTCGCCCGCGAGGCTGAGAATCTGCTCTGGCTGAAACCGCGTGCGGAGGAGCCGCAGCGCCTCTTCATGGTCGTCGAGCACAAGCACGCGGCATTGGTCCGCCATCTCCAGCGCAAACCGACCCGTGCCCGCGCCGCAGTCGAGCAGCACATCGCCAGCCTGCGGCGGACGGGCGCGGCGTAGCCACGCGCGCACTAAGCGGCGCTTGCCGGAGTAATACCAGTGCTCGGCCTCGATGTTTTCCAGGTTGGCGTATTCCTCGGCATTCATGCGGGGAGGCGAAGACGGTGTTGCGAAATGTCCGCTCCTCCAATCTCTAAATGGGTCATGGCCGCTCCCCGCCGCCCGCTGGTGCCGTTCTCCGAGGAATTTGTCCTCGCGCTCGCGCTGCTTTTCGCCGCGTTGCACGCCGTGCTGGCCGTCACGGCGACGGTTGGCACTTCAACCACAAACGACGAGATCGCGCACCTGACCGCCGGCCGCGCCTACAATACGCTCAATGACTACCGGCTGCAGCCGGAGAACGGCAACCTGCCGCAACGTTGGGCCACGCTGCCGATGGCGTTGCTGAAGCCAAACTTTCCCCCGCTAGAGGACGACTACTGGCGGCACGCGGAGGTGTGGGTGTTCGGCCATCGGTTTTTCTACCTGTCGGGCAACTCGACCGACCTGATGATCTTCGCCGGCCGCGCGATGATTTCGCTCTTCAGCGCGGCCACTGGGCTGCTGATTTTCTTCTGGTCGCGCCGGCTCTTCGGCCTGCGCGGTGCGTTTCTCTCACTCGGGCTCTTCGCCTTCTGCCCCAACTTCCTCGCCCACGGCGCGCTCGCCACGTCGGACGTGACGATGGTATTTTTCCTCCTCGCAAGCGTGACGGCGTGGTGGTGGCAACTAGAACAACCCTCGTGGTGGTGCACCGGGTTGAGCACAGGCGTGTTTGCGCTGGCGTGCGTGGCGAAATTCTCCGCCGTGCTCCTGCCGCCGATGATGCTGCTGCTCGCCGTCGTGCACCTGCTCGCGTCTACTGCAACGGGCGCGAATCGCGGACGACGCGCCGGCCGGATCGCCGCCATGGCGGCGGTGCACCTCGCCGTGGCCTGGGTGGTGATCTGGGCATTTTATAATTTTCGTTATTCGGCCTTCAACCCCTCCCTGCCCGCGCCGGCGACCGACTTCAACCGGCCCTGGGCGTGGGTGCTCGCCAATCTCGGCCCAACCGGCCGCGTGATCGACCTGGCGCGGACGCTGCGGCTGCTGCCGGAGGCGTTTCTCTACGGCTTCGCCTTCGTGTTGGAGTTTGCGCAGCAACGTGGCGCGTTTCTCAGCAGCGACTACAGCATTCACGGCTGGGTCCGATTCTTCCCATTCGCGTTTCTGGTGAAAACGCCCGTGCCGCTCCTACTGTTGCTCACCGGTCTGTTGGCACGGGGACTCGGGCTCGCGCGGGCCGGCGTGGCGGGCTGGAAGCGGTTGCGCGAACTCGCGTGGAAACCCGCGCCGCTGCTCGTGCTGTTCGTCGTCTACTGGATTATCTCACTCACGAGCCACCTCAACATCGGGCACCGTCACATTTTGCCGACCTATCCCGTGCTGTTCATTCTGCTCGGCGCCTTTGGCTCATGGCTTGACTGGAAACGCCCGCTCGCGCTCGTGTTGGTCGCGGCGCTGGGCCTCTGGTATGGCGTGGAGTCGTGGCGCATCCGCCCGCACTACCTCGCGTATTTCAATCAGCTCGTCGGTGGTCCCGCCAACGGCTACCGGCACCTCGTGGACAGCTCGCTCGACTGGGGCCAGGATTTGCCCGGGCTGGCCGCTTGGCTGCGCGAAAATAACCGTGCGCCGCGAGCGCCGGTTTACCTCTCGTATTTCGGCACCGGAGACCCACGCTACGAGGGCATCGTCGCGACGCGGCTGCCGACACTGCCAAAGATTCCACCGCCGCGCCCTTGGTATTGGCTGGAGCCCGGCATCTACGCTGTGAGTGCCACGATGCTGCAGCAGGTTTACAGCTCCGTGCGCGGACCGTGGACGCTTGAACACGAGGCCGAATACCAGCGTCTGCGCCAGCTCGATCAAATGTTTCACCTATACAAATCGGAGCCTAGGCGGCGTGTAGAATTGCAGCGCGAGGTGAGCGCGGCGCAGTGGCAGGCCGCTTGGGAGCGCTACGATCTGCTTCGTTTCGCGCGGATGTGCCACTACATGCGGGCGCGGCGGCCGGACGCGGTGATTGGCTACTCCATTTTTGTTTACCGGCTGACCGGCGCGGAGATCGCAGCGGCCACCGCCGGATCCGTCCCCGCGTGGAGTGCCGCGCTCGAACGGGCGTTGCAAGCCGCCAAGTGACGAGCAGTTACTTCGCCAGCAGAGTGCGCAGACCCAGCCGGGTGAAGTGGGCGAGAAAGGCCAGCACGCAGAAGAAAAACGCCCAGAACAAAGGTTGTTCGAGGAGAAACCCGTGGTCAGCCCAGCGTTGCAGCTCCGGTCCCGGCACGATGCCGATAAAGCGGTTAAGCGCGAAGCTGGCCGCGGCATCGACCCACAGCACGGCAAGCAGCAGCGCGCGAGTGACTGCCGCAAGCCGCCGCACCGGCAGCGGCGCAGAAAGGTCGCCCGGCAACGACCATAGCAACGGCGCGAGCCACACGGCGAAAACCCAACGATAGGCAAAGTTCAGACTGGTGAAGAAACAGCCCACGAGTAGCGCAGCGCCAAGCACGAAATGCAGCCAGTCCGCCCGTCGCTCGTCAGGCACGATCCAGTTGGCAAACCATCGGGCATGCCAGAACCAGCCAAAGACCGCCGCGCCCGCCGCGGCGCAGAAGAGCTTCGGCACCCAACCGTCCCAGCCTAGGGAGTGGGAAAAGGCCGTGGAGCCGAAAGTGAGAAACCCCTCAGGTTGCGGTGCGAGCGCGCCAAATCCGGCGAGGTCGGATTTCGCGCCCATTCCCACGAGCAAGAAGAGTCCGCCCATCAGCGCCACGCGCCAGCGTAGCTCGCGCGCTGGCACGGCGGCCAGAAGCACTAGCGCGGCCGCCGCCGGGTAATATTTCAACGCCGCTGCCGCCGCGATGAAGAACGGCGCAACCAGCCGCATGCCAAGGCGGCGGTCAAGCAGGCATGAGACCAGCGGCGTGAGCAACAGGAAGACGACGAGGTCGTTGTTGGCACGGTTAACGGCGAGGAGGACCGGCGACGAACATAGCACCGCGAAATAAAAGAGCAGCTGGCGCGGCGTGGCCGGCCGCAGCCGCGACAGCGTCACGAGCAAGAACGAACCGGCCAATGCGAGGCCTACCCAGAGGTTGTCGGCCCTGGTGAGTCCGAGGTCGCGCAGATGCAGCCACCAGTGGGAATATACGTGCGGGCGGCCGAAGTAGTCGAGGGGGTTGGCTGCGTAGGCGTTGAGGCCGCGAGTGACGGCGTCGTTCGACGCGAGCAGCGCGTATGTGTCGAGAAACCAGACGCCGTAGTGGTTGACGCCGACGAGCCAGAACAGGTTCGGGTAAAACACGAAGACCGAGATATAGCAGATGGTGCCGAGCACGAGCAGCGCCCATAGCCAACGCGTGGACGATTTCGGCAGCGGAGCCAGAAGAGCAACAGCGGGAAGAACATCGTTGCTCATGGGGCTGTTTGGGCTGGCGCCGTGGGACCGTCCGGAAATTTCCCAGGCATGTCATCGATCGTAACAAGCCGGCTGAGGCGGGACATACGGCCGCCGAAACGTTTCTCCGTGATTGTCGCGAGATGAAAGTAGTCCGGTAGCACATCGTCGGGATCAACGCCGAAGTGCCCGTCGGGCGTGGTCGGCCGCAAGGACTGCGCCACGATGATTTCCCGGAAAGTGTGCTGCTCCATGTGCCAGCGGATGTGCCCGGGACGCAGGCGTGCCACGCCATTGATGATCGATGGGATTTTCCAGAGCACCCACGGGATGGTGGACTTGTTGGAGATGAAAAGAATCGGGCCGGTGGGCATGCGCGCCAGCACGACGTCATGCTCCCAATTGACCTCCTGCATCACGAGGTTCTGGTTCGTGTAGAGCCGGTGGGCCATCGCCGGGAAAGCCGACACCAGCAGAAACACAACCGTGCCGGCCAACGCCCAGCGCATCGCGGGCCAGCGTGTCCCAAGCCGGCAGACGAGCCATACCGCCAGCAAAGCGAGCATGAGGCACGCCGGCAGCGCGAAGCGCGAGGCGATGACATCGTCGAGCCGGCTCCAGTAATAAAACATTAGCAGGGCGAGATTCGCCGCCACCCCGACGCCGAAAACAGCCGTCACAGCAAACGCGGGCGGAAGCGGCGTGGGTATCTGCCGCCGGCGCATCCACCGGTAAAGCGCCCAGACCAGCCCGGCGGTGCCGAGGACCGAGAGCCACCAGGAGTTCGCCAGCGCAGGTCCGAAATTGAAGAAGAAATCGAAGGCACCGCGGAGGTTGTCGGCTAGATAGCCGGTGCTGAAACGCGTTTTCTGTCCCTCGTGCAACTGCCAGAGCAGCGGCGTATCGCTGACGATGCGGTTGTGCCACGCGTAGGGAACGAGCAGCAGCGGCGCGGCCACCGCGGCCCAAGGGAGTAACACGCGACCCGCGCGCCACCAGCCGAGCACAATCACCATGGCCACCGGCCCGACATAGACCACTGACTCGTAGCGGCTCTGCGCGAGCAGGACGGCCGAGAGGCAGAGGAGCGAGAGCCGGTCAGCGTCCGGCGCGCGAAGGTAAAGCAGCGCGAGGCACATCGTGAGGAGGAGCATCACGAGGTTGTGCATCTCCATGCCAGCACCGGTGGCGTTCTGACCCACGAGCGGGAGCGTCGCCAGGAGGAGAACAGCGAGCATGCCGCCGGCGCGGCCGGTAAGTTCGCGGGCAAACCAGAAAGCCAGTCCGAGGAAGGCGGCGGCGAGCGCGGAGTTGAGGAAGAAAATGTTCGCCAGCCGGTATCCGGTGAGGTCGTGCACCAGCGAGAGCAGGAAGGAGAAGAAATACGGTCGCTTGTCCAAAAACGTGTCGATCGGCAGCCAGGTGCCGAAGAGGTCGTAGGCGCGGATCACGGTGCCGATCTCCTTCGTGGCGTGCATGTGAAACGCCGTCGCCTGCAACACATATTCGTCGAAAAGCACCTTATGCTGGAACGGGTCTGACCAGAGCACGTAGGCCGTCGCGGCGGCGAGGGAGGACCCTGTCCAGCCGGGGCGGCAAAGCCAGCCCTGCCAGATCGCGCGGCGCGCCCAAGAAACGCGCCAGGCGTAAAACACAAACAGGCCGAACAGCCCGAGCATGTAATAATAGCCGCCGGCCGCGATGAGCCACTCAGCAGTGTGCGGGGCCACTGCGACGAAGCCGACGACGAGCGCGAGCGCGCCGCACAGTGCAAAGAGCACGGCCCGCGGCCGCGCGGCGGGATCGAGGACGGGCAGATTCGGCGGCAGCTTCATCGCTCGTTCGGCGGGACCGGCACGATCACGGGAGCTGTTTCACGAACTGCTCAAGGTAGGCCTTGCGGAGCTTTTCGATCTCCTCGCGGCTCTTGGGCACGACCGGCTCCTTTGTGTCGGGCGCGGTGAGCGAGACAGCACCGTCGCGGATTTCCTTCACGCGGCTGATGCGGGTGAGCGTGAGCGTTTGCAGGCGCTCCTCGCGCACGGGCTCGAGCACATAATCCGGGCCGAGATCGTCGCCTTCGCGCAGCGTCATGTGCCCAGTCTCCGGGTCGATGTTGAGGCGCTGAAACACAAAAATGCTTGAGAAGGTGCGGTTGCGGAAGTGAAAGACGATGTCCTTGCGCCGTTTCAGCGCCTGATAGACCGGTGTGGCGGAAATCTCGTGCGCGATCCAGAGGACCGAGTCGTTGTCGATCATCAGATAATCCTTCCGCAGCTGGTCGGCGATGAACTGCCGCCGCCACGCCGTCTCGCGGCCCGGCAGGTATTCCTGGCTGTAGGCATGCGCCGCCATGGACGGAACGCCGCTGGCGATCACGCCAAAGGCCGCGACGCCAAGTAGCACGCGCTGGAAGACTGCGCTGGCGAATTGCGGTAATACGGCCAGCACCGCGAGGACGAGCCAGAGATACGTTGGCAGGCTCAGACGGCGGATAACGGGGTCGTCGAACTTGCCCCAAAAATAGCACATCATCAGGATAAACTGAGCGGCAAACCCGACCGTGAAAAACGCGGTGGCGGCAAAGGCAGGCGTCTCGGCGCGGAGGGCGCGCACCTTTTTGGCGAGAAAGAGAAGAAAGAAGGGAAGCGCCAGCCAGCCGAGGATCGAAAGCGTGAGCGAACTCGGCTGGTTCTTGGGGTCCGCAAAGAAGAAATTCGCCGCGTGCGAGAGGTTGTCGAGGAAGTAGGCCGGTGCAAAAGGTGTCGTGTAGTCGGGCCTGCTCTCCATCTGCCAGGCCGAGGTGCGGAGCTCGAAAATCCGGTGCTGGAGCGGATAGGCGACGAGGAGGAGCGGGGCGAAAATCACTGGCCACGACAGCACGACCCGGCGCTCTCCGAGCCAGACCCACAGGACAATCAGCGCGACGGGCAGGAGGTAGAGCATGGACTCGTAGCGCACCTGGACGAGCAGTAGGCCGGCAAAACAGAATGCCGTGAGCGACGCCTCGTCGCGTCTGGCAATAAAGCGTGCGCCGAGCAGCAGCGTCGCAAGGATCATCACGAGGTTGAGTAGTTCGAAGCCGCCGCCGGTGGCGTTCTGGCTGAGCAGCGGTAGTCCGACGAAGAGCAGGACGCCGAGCCAGCCCGCGCGCCGGCCGGCGAGGAGCCGTCCCACGTGGTTCACCATGCCGAGAAAGACGAAGATGAGAAGGCCGTTGAGCAGGAAGGCGTTTTCCGGCCGGTAGCCCGTCAGGTCGTGCAGCAGCGAGAGGAGAAACGGGAAGAACAGCGGGCGCTTGTCCATCATGCCGTCGAGGATCACGAAGACACCCTGAATGTCGTTACCGCGCATCGGCGTGAGCACGGTCTTGTCGAAGTGCATGCTCATCGAGGTGCCGAGGAGCATGATTTCATCCATGACGATCTTAAACCCGAAAGTCTCGTGCACGAGGAGCACGATGCCGCCAAGCGCGACAACAGCCACCGAGGTCCAGTCGAGGTTGCGTGGGCGCAATGTCCGCAAGTCGTCGCGGAATGTCAGCCAGAGCGCCCGCAGGAACAGGATGAAGGCGGTCAGCACAAACCAATAGCCGGTGCGGGAGACGAAGACGATCGCCGGCTCGCCGGTGAGGGCGAAAAAGCCCAGCACCACAGCGAGGGCGCCAGAGAGCGCGAACAGCCAGAGGCGCCTGTCCGAGACGATGAACGAAAGGGGCGGCGGGTTCATGCGGGGCGGGAGCTTGGCCGGTCCGACGGGGAAAAGAAAGCCTGATGGCAAAAGTGCCGGCCAACAAAAAACCGCCCGTCGTAGCGGACGGTTTGAAGCTTCCCAAAGGCAGGAAGCGGATGTTTACGGAGCGTAGGTGACGGTGCGCGCCCCAGCGATGGCGGAGATCGTGATCGTCTCTCCTTGCGAGAAGCCTGAGGGGTAAGCCTCATTGGCCACGAGGTTCAACGCCTTCACGTAATTGGTCGAACCGACCAGATTGCCGAGCGAGACAGACGACACGCCGTTTTCCAGGTAATACTGGTCGGCGGCCGCCGCGAGTTGACGG
>CAIRCN010000005.1 GCA_903877135.1 uncultured Opitutia bacterium | reverse complement strand
TTACCAACCAGGCTAGACTGAACTTAAGCGGCAGTTCCTGGACAAAATGCCTTTTGAGTTAACCGGGGTTCAACCGGCTGAGAATCGCGAGGCGAAACTCGAGCGGTTGATACAGCTGGCCTCGGAAATGCAGGCCGAAAACTGGGAGTTAAAGATCGCTGCGCTCAGGCAGGGCCTCCGCGAACTGCGGACAACATAGTCCATCGGCACAAAGCCCAATCTGAGCCCAAGTTTCCCCGCTTTCCCCACGTGGCTGCTCGAAAGCCCCAAGCGCGAGTTTCCGCATCAAACCGCACTAGGCGCAGCGCACAGGTTCCGGCCCTTGCCTGCGTGAAACCAAAGCAATAAAGCGCACGATACCAAAGTAGTTCGTGACACAGAACCAAAGTTGATTGACCATACTCCCATGCCGGTCAACCCCCAGCACGCCCTTGCCGCTGCCCTCCGCCGTGCCCAAGCGGCGGCGCCAGCGCATATCCTGCAGGCGCGGCAGCTGTCGCGGGCCGACCGCACGCTGCTCCAGAAACGTGGCTTTCTCATCGCGATCATCAAGGGCTGGTATGCGTTGTCCACCCCGCAGGGGCAGCCGGGGGACACGGCATTCTGGCATCTACATTTCTGGGCCTTTGTCGCGGCTTACCTGCAGGCCCGTTGCGCTCAGGGCTATTGCCTCTCCCCAGAACACTCGCTCGACCTGTGGACGGCCAACACGCAGACCCCCCGGCAGCTGATTGTCCTAACCGCGCGCAGCGGCGTATTCACGCTCAAGCTGCCCAACGGCAGTTCGATTCTTCTCTACCCCAACCCCAAGGGCCTGCCGGTGAAGCCGGCGACCCAGCAGGGTGTGCAGGTGATGCCGCTGGCGCTAGCGCTGACCCGGGCGACCCCCAGCTACTTCATCAGGTCCGCGACGAATGCCGAACTCGCCCTGAGGATGCTGCGGCCGGAAGAGTTGTCGCGCACCTTGCTCGTCGGTGAGGTCAATCTGACGGCGGCGGGCCGCCTAATTGGTGGCCTGCGACATGTCAGCCGCAGCGACGCGGCGGAGCGGATTCAAGCTGATCTCGCCGCCGCCGGTCTCTCCCCCAAGATAGAAAACCCCTTCGCCGAGCCCGCCAGACTGTCGGGTGGAGTGGCGCTGCCTTCGCCCTATGCCGGCCGCGTCGAAGCGATGTGGGCCCAGTTGCGGCCCGTCGTGCTCGAACATTTTCCGCTGCCGCCCAAGACCCGGCCGAATGCCCGCGAGACGATGCAGCGTGTGAAGGAAATCCACACGCACGATGCCTATCATTCGCTGTCGATTGAAGGCTACCAAGTGACACCGGAACTTATTCAGCGTATCGCCGCTGGAGCTTGGGACCCCTTGGTCGCACCCGGTGACCAGGCGCAGGTTGGGGCGATGGCCGCGAAGGGCTACCACGAGGCGTTCAAGGAGGTCAGTGCCAGCTTGGGCGACATTTTCCGCGGGCACCCACCCGGTCGCGTGGTCGAGCGCGACTTGCAGCGCTGGTATCGCGCCCTGTTCAGTCCGTCGGTGCAGGCGAATATCATCCCTGCTTCCGCGCTCGCCGGCTATCGTGAGCGCCGGGTTTTCATTCGCGGTTCGGAGCATGTGCCGCCAGCCGTCGAGGCCGTGCCGGACTACATGGAGGCGTTCTTTGCCGCGCTCGCGGCCGAGGAGTCTGCCGCGGTGCGGGCCGTGCTCGGCCACTTCATCTTCGTCTTCATCCATCCGTATGCGGACGGCAACGGCCGAATCGCCCGCTTCCTGATGAACACCATGCTCGCTTCCGGCGGCTACCATTGGACAGTCATCCGGTTGGAGCGCCGGTCAGAATACATGTTGGCATTAGAAAGGGCCTCCGTGCACGGACAGGTCGAGGACTTCACCCGTTTTCTGGCGGAGGAATTACGCATTTCCGCCCAGTTCAAAGGTCCGCGCACGGCGCGAAAAGGTTGAGTCCGCCCTCCCTTGGGACCTGAGCTGCTGGGTATCATGGATGAGCATTAGCGCCGGCCTGGCCCGGTTTCGGGCTTGGACGAGACCAGAAGGTTCGCGTAGCGCAGGAGTTGCAAAGCCGATCTGACCTCCGCGCTGTCTGCCATTCGGGCAACAGGCGCATTCAGAAGCAGGCACCGCCCGGAATTATCCGCCAACCGAGAAGATCAAAAGTGGCCCAGAAATGGCCCAGACAGATTTTGTTAAATGAATACTGATTAAACTAAAAACCCGCTACACCTTGCGGTGCAACGGGTTTGAAGTGGTGGCAAGACTCGGAATCGAACCGAGGACACAAGGATTTTCAGTCCTCTGCTCTACCAACTGAGCTATCTTGCCAAAATATTTATATTCAATTAGTTGCGTTTATAATCCATCTCCGTTCGATCAAAGTTGTCCCCCGCATTTGTAACCGTAAGCTTTGGAGCATGGAAGCCGAAGCTCTCGTGGAGGCTAAGGAAGCTCGTAAGTTGGTGTTTCATCGAGTGGCGGAGAACCTGTATCGTTTGGAGACGAGTGGCGGGTATTACGCTTTGCTCAAACGCGGTGACAAGCAATTTCGCCGATCACTCAAAACTAAGGATCGGAAACTCGCTGACCGTTGCTTGATTGAGCTGCGAGCACAGGTTGGCAAGGTACGCGCCATCTTGCCGAACAGCGTCTCGACGAGATTGAGCCAAGAGTCGTGCTTGGGGGTATGGACATAGCGGAAGCGATTAGGCCGGGTCGCCAGATAAGCGCGGGTCTCCTTGGAGATGTGCGCCGAGTGGTTGTCCAAATTCAGGCGAATCACCGCTTCGGCTGGGTAACGAACATCCAATTCCTCGAGCAGTTGGATAAACTCGCGGCTGCGGTGCCGCCGTTCGACCCGAGCCGTCACGTTGCCATCCTGCAGATCCAAGCCGGCGAGAATGGAGGCCGTGCCTAGGCGCTTGTATTCGTAGTCCCGGCCGATAGTGGGGTGCTCGCCTGGCACGGGGGGCAAATCGGGCGCCGTCATGGCCTCGAGCTGCTGGCGTATCTGCGCGATGTCCTCACGCGCCTGCCCACGATGAGCAACCAAGACGATCTCCGCCCACTGCTGCCGTCGCAGTGGCGTCCCGCGTAACGCGGTCGGTCTCGCCCCCATCGTCACCATCGCGGTCCCCATTGGTGACAACTTTGGTCACCCCAATCGTCACCATCAAGGTCCCGGGCGTAGGTCCTCAGCCGGACACATACGATTTTCGGAGACCGATAAATGAGTTCCAGTAATTTTGGCCAACCTCGCAGGTGATCGTTGGGATTGTGCCAACGTATTTTGCACGCACTGGTTGAGGTGCGGACATGCACCGTCAGCCTTCCACCCGTGATCACGAAGGACCACATGGACTGTCTCCGCAAATGGCTGCCAGCCCGGTTATGATCAGAGTTGGTCGATCGCCTGGTCGGCGATAAGGGCGTCGGCGAGCATGCGGTCTTGCTCCATGACAGAGCGGCGCTGACGGAACGCGAATTTTTCAGCGCGGTGCTGGGCAAACCTGAACAAGTGGCCCGCAATTTGCTGCGAGCGATACGACTGGGCGCGCAGCATGGCAGCGACTGCGCGGTGTGCGAACTTGGGCATGAATCGCTCGACGAGTTCATCCTCGATGCTCGCGAAGGTGCAGGTCGACCCAGGGTCGCCTTGGCGGCCAGCGCGGCCCTGCAACTGGCGGTCGATGCGACCCGACTCATGATACTCGGTGAGTATGACGTGGAGGCCGCCGGCTTTCGCGACGCTGACGCCGAGGCGGATATCGGTGCCGCGGCCGGCCATGTTCGTGGCGATGGTGATTTCGCGCGGCTCGCCCGCGAGCTTGATGATCGCAGCCTCCTCCTTGTCGCGCACTGCGTTCAGGATGGAGAACGAGAGGTTGCGGGCCTTCAGCAGCCGGCCGAGGTGTTCGCTAGCGGCTACGCTACGCGTGCCGACCAGGACGGGGCGGCCCTGCGTATGCACCTCCACGATCTGCTCCACGATTGCGTTCCATTTCGCAGCGGCGTCGACAAAATATCGCGAAGGCCAAGCCACGCGCCGGTTGGGCCGGTGGGGCGGAATAACGACGAAAGGCAACTCATAGATGCGCCAGAACTCGTGGGATGCCTCGATAGCGGTGCCGGTGATCCCGGACAGTTGGCGGAAGAGCCGGTAGAATCGTTGAAAACTGAGACGCGCAAGCGACTCGGCCGGGTGCGTGACGGATACGCCTTCCTTGGCTTCGACCGCCTGATGCAGACCCATGCGCCATGAGCGACCGGGCATGAGCCGGCCGGTGAACTCGTCAACGATCACTATCTTGCCTTCGATAATCGCATACTGCTTGTCACGCAGATAAAAATGCCGTGCCTGCAACGACTGCAGCACAAGGGTAGCCATCCAAGCGAGCCGGGCGAAGCGTCCGCTGCCGTGCTGTTCGCACCAGATGCGGATCTTTTCGTTACCAGCATCGAGGAGGCGGACTTCCTTGAATTGGATATTGAGGTCGTAATCTTCGCCGACGAGCAGCGTGGAGGCGATTTGGTCGGCGTGTTGTGAGGCCTCGATGAGCGCGGAGCTTTCTTGTTGGCGACTGATAATGAGCGGGGTGACAGCCTCGTCGATCATCTGGTTGTCAGCCTCGTCGACGATGGCGGTGTGCAGTCCGCGCTGCACAAGCGGGAAATTGACGGTTGCGGGGCGCAGGTAACGTGCGACGGTGCGCCGGCCAGCATCCGCCATGGGGCCGAGTTGGAGGCGGTCGCGAAGGAAATCGGCGACGAGTTCCTTGGCTGTAGTGTAAACTATGTCGGCAGCGTAGGCCGTGCGTCGATCGTTCTGCTCCATCGGCGCGCTGATGTGGCCGACCCGTAGGCGGCACATGCGGTAGAGCGGGGCGAGTTCCTCGGCATCACGCTCGGCGAGATAGTCGTTGGCGGTGATGACGTGGCAGGGCTTCCCGAGCCAGCCGGCGGGGATGGCGGCGAGCGCGATGGTGAGGGTCTTGCCTTCGCCGGTGGCCATCTCGACAAGGCGGCCGTTGGCAATACCGAGGGCACCCATGATCTGCACGCGGTAGGGGCGCACGCCGAGTTCGCGGTTGGTGACCTCGACGATTGCGGGGAGAACTGTGGGGAAAATTTCCCGCCAGCGACGGCCGGTGCGGCGCACGGCGTCGCGATGTTCGGAGAGAAGGACGTGAAGGTCGTCGGCAGAGAGACTGCGGAGGGCATTGGCCTCTACTTCGATGCGGCCGGAACGGTCCCAAAGATCGTCTTGGAATCGCCTGCGGCTGCGCCAGGCACCTTGGGCGCGGTGGGAGAGTGCATCAAGTCCCACCGGAAGTTTTTCCGGCTGCACCAACTCGGTGCAGCGCACATCGATCATGGGGACAGGCATAGGGGGTCAGATCTGGTAGCGGTTCTGCAGCATCTGACGGAAGGCCCGAATCCATTGCACAATCACCGGTGACCAGGGAAGGTCGAAACGAATAAAGCCGGTGCGCTCCTGCCAGAGCAGTTGCGGGTCGTCGCGGCTCGCGATGGGGCGTTTGAGGCGCACCACGACGAGGAAAAACGGTTCGGCCGAGTGCCGGCCTTGTGCGTCGTCGAGCCGGACTTTGACCGGCCCACCCGCCGACCATCCGAGGGCCGGGCTGGGAAGCACGTCTTGCCGGCCTGGCACGACACGCCAGTCAGTCACGGGTAGGACTACGCCCGAGTTGCCCGGAAAACGGATGTCTGCGCCGCGCAGTGCTCCACCGAAAAGCTCGCCGGCATATTCTTGGGGCACGACGGCGAAAAACTCCCAGTCCTTGCCATCGCCTATAATGTCACCGAGAGGCGAACCGCGCGGCAGCCAAATGTTTTTCATCTCATCGGACCGCGGAGAAACCCATTGGCCTGACACCGGGGCGCGCATGTTCAGCGCGGCTTGGTCGTGCTCCAATTGCGCGAGTTGTAGGTCCACGGACTCACGTCGCCGGCGCATGGGAGCGATGGCGGAGGGCAGGTTGTGCAGCACTTCGCGCTCGCGGGTGGTTATCTGCTCGCGATTGGCACGAACGGAAGCAATCACGAGGGCCAGTTCGGGGCTCTCGAGACGGGCTAAGGGTTGACCGGCAGTGACGGTCGCGCGGCTGCTGACATCGAATCCAGTGACCCAGCTGGCCACGGGCGTCGAAACCACCGCAGAACCACCGGCACGGACCACTCCGCTCGCCCGGAAATGTCGGGGAAAGGGGATCACGGCCAGCAGCAGCACGCAGACGGCGAGGAAAGCACTTGAGACGACCCAGGCGCGTTTGCGGACGCGCTCGATCCGCGGCTCGCGCAACAGGTATTTCACCGCCGCGACCGTGGGCATAAGGAATGAGCCGATGAACGTCACCAGTCCGGCCAGCAGGCCGATGCCGAAGTAGCGGTCTGCCACGAGAAAGATGATCGAGATGGTGACGAACATCCGGTAGACCCAGCTTGCAACGCCATAAAGGGCGAGCCACCAGCCATCGCCAAGACTGCGGGCGGAAGTCGTGGAGAATTTTCCGCCAAACGGGTAGCGCTCGATCAAGTGCAGGAGATGGCGCGCGGAGCGGGGCTGCAGGTTGGGTGAGTCGGTGAGGTCGGTGAGGATATAGTAGCCGTCGAATCGCAGCAACGGGTTCAGATTGAACACCAGCGTGGAGACGGACGCCACGATCATTGCATTGTAGCAGACGCTGTTCAGGATGCCGGGGCCGGTGTTGGCCCAGATGAGGGCGGCGATGCCGGCGACAAACAGTTCGGGAATCATGCCGGCGAGGCCCACCGCGATGCGTTTCCACCGTTCGCGCAAAGCCCAAGCCGCGGTTGCATCGACGTAGGGGATGGGCGTAAACACCAGCAGCGTGATACCCATGGCGTGGACTTCGCCGCCGAATTTTTTCACACAGGCCGCATGACCGAACTCGTGCACTAGCTTCGTGATTGTGAACGCGACGTAGAGGAGGAAGAGATTGTTCGGATCGATGATGCCCTGCGTTTGGTCGCGCGCCCGGTCCCAATTGCCGAATACGGCGGCAAGCCCCAACCCGACGACGGCCAGCCAAGCGACTCCTGCTGCGGGTGTGAACAGCCAGCGCAGGACAAACCAAGTGCGGTTCAGCAGCGCATCAGGATCAAAGAGCGGAATGCGCAGAAAGAAAATGCCGAAGACCTGCGACTTGATCGTTTGGATGACGCGTTTGCGGTGACGCTCAAAGAGCTGGCGCGTGTCGGCCGGCAGGTCGGAGACGATCAAGTTGGCTTGGTAGAGTTGGGCGAGCAGGGTGACGATTTCGCCCTGGCCGGGTGCGCGGTCGGGATCGCGCTCAAGGCAGCCTGCCCAGATTTCCTCCATGGTCAGGGTGCCGTCGAGTCGTGCGACGATATCATAGGCCTCGGGCCGGAACCGGAAAAACTGGTTGGTGAAGCCATCCTTCGCGATGTGCCAGTTCTCGCCGCGGAAGTATTGTTTGCGGATCGTGACGGAGGGGCGCAGGCGCAGGCGCTGGCCGGCGACGCGGTGCCACGATTCGCTGAAGAGGGCGCGTTGTTGGTCGGACATGGCGGCCTTACCACCAAAGTTTGAGACGCAGGAAGTCGATCAGTCGGTGGGTCGCGAGCCAGAGGAGGCTTCGGTGGCCGGCGTCAATCTTGGCAATGCCGCTCATGCCTGGCCGGAACCAAGTGGCGGCGCGTTCGAAGTTGCCTCGCACGAGGAAGAGATTGCCTTCCTTGTCGGCCAAGGCTTGAGGCTCGATGCGCTCAATCTGCAGCGCATAGGTGTCTTCGGGGCGGCTGGTGAAAGCGACCTCGGCGCGGGTGCTCTTGGCAATCTGGTCGATGTCTCGCTCCGGCACCCGCATCTCGACGTAGAGTTTTTTCAATTGGGAGACTTTTATCAGGATGTCGCCAGCTTTGACCGGAGCACCGATGCGTTCGCGGAGGTCGCCCTCGATGACCACACCGTCAAACGGGGCACGTAGTTCGGCGCGCGTTAGGCGGTAGCGCACGAGGTCCAGCTGGGCTTGCGATTGAGCCTGCATCGCGCGCGCGACCCGCAAGTCGGCGAGTTGACGGTCGGCCTCGGCTTTCTCGCCCTCGCTGGCGTGCCGCTGCACGTCGGCGATGGCGGAGGACTGCTCGACGAGGAGGTCGCTCGTGTCGAGCTTCAGCATGAGGTCACCCTTGCGCACGAGGTCACCGGGACGGACCGGCGCCTCGCCAATATAGCCGTCGAACGGCGCGGGCAGGTGTTGGAGCGCGTCGGCGCGGATGATGAACGAGGCATCGACGCGATATGAAAACGGGACGAAGGTGGCGATGGCGAGGAGCAGCGCGCCGGCGATGGCGCCAACTTTGATCCAGGTTTGGCGCGGGCCGAGGAATTTGGAAAACCACTCCCGGGCGTCGTGGGCCCACCGTGCGCCAAACCAGCGGTCTAGTTTGCGCAGGTCATCGAGCCGGCGTGCGACCTGATCGGCCACGACTCGCACGGCTAAGGCGTCGAATTCGGTAAAAGCGGTCGTCGTGCGCTCCAAGGTGATGACACCGCGGACCTCGCCGTCGATCCGCACAGGAACGGAGAGCAAATACGGCACTTTCTCCAGTTCTGAGTAGGCGGCATGGTCGCGGGAAATGGCCGTGGCATCGGGCAAGGCAGGCCAAAGAACTTCCTCGTCCTGATCGCGCGCCTCTTCCATGGCGGCCTCGAGCATTTGCACTACCGTCATTTTTTTCTCAAACCGGTCAGTGCCACTGATGGCCTTGACGCGCACATAAGCGCCGTCGCTCCAGCCGAGAGAAACGCGGGAGCTCTTGAAGCGGGAGGCCAATTCGTTGACGAGCGCCATGCAAACGCTGAGGAAGCGAACATGCGAATTGGTGGCGGCAAGAATCTCCAAGGCTTGGGCGAAGTGCTGCACATCGCGTTTCGCCTTCTCAAGCAACTGCTGGCGCTGATAGAGCAGGGGAGTGTCGGCGGCGAGACGAAGAATCGAGCCGGCGGCGACAAGGTCATCTCGACTGTTGCGGCTGGCGGCCACAGCCAAGAGGGCAGTTTGGGCGCCCTGACCTAGGGCCAAGGAGACCAGCACAAGTGCAGGACTATTCGGGCCAGTCGTGGCGGTGACGAGTCCCTCGGCGATAGCCTGCTCAACCAGTCCGTTGAATTGGGGGCCAGAGAGAGGCAGTGGGAACTCGCGCACACTGGGCCAGCCGGCGATCACACGCCAAGAGCCCTCCACTTGGACAAGCACGGCCGCACCGGGCGCTTGGAGCAGTTCGGCGCAGGTTTGCGAGAAGCGCGGCCAGAATTCCCGCGCGGATCCCTCGAACAGGCGGCACTCTTCCAACTGGGCAATCGCCTCAACGGGAGTGGTAAACGGAGTGGAGTTATTCATCTTCCAATATGCAACATAAGGTGTTGTTCTCAGTTACAGGTGCAAGGCTGACTATGAGAAAAGTGCACGGTGGCAGATTTGCATCAATCGTGCTACAGTCAGCACAACCAAATCGAATCCAAGCTGAAACTATCTGTTACAGAGATATTATTTGAGAAACACTGCAGACATCCATTGGGTTAGGGCACTCATATGGAGGGCCTGATGCTGTTCAACCTCGCGTTGACCGCGAGTTATGTGGGAACGGTTGCATTGCCGGCCCTAGCAGGTGTGGATGACCTTCCGGCGGCAACTTTGTCGGTCATTGCGATTCTCTGGCTTGCATGCAGCGTAAACACTTGTGTGCTTACCAGCCACATTCCACTTTCACTGGAACAACAGTTTTTCTTCGCCGCCGTATTTCCTTAATTGCAGCACATGATAAAACCACTGAAGCTCCTCTTGTTTGGCTTTGCGTGCCAAATCTCCTTTGCTTTGGGAGCCGAGTCCTCGATCCACCCAGTTGGGACGCCGATCTCATTGCACGAACTGTTGGTTGCGGCGTTCAACACCAACCTTGAACTTCAGGCGAAACGCCTCGACCCGCAGATGCAGCAATTCCGTCTGCGGGTGGCTTCCGCGGCCTTCGATCCCGCCTTTGCGGTGGGGGCATTCTCTTCCACAACAAACCAGCCGCAAAATCAACGCGATTATCTGGCGACTGGCTCGATTGCCCGGATCTACCATGAGGATCTAATCCGCTACGAGGCAGGTTTTGAAGGCAAGCTGCAGACCGGCATGAATTACACCCTCAGCTCAAGCATAGAGCGTAGCGACAACACTTTCAACCAACAGTCGAGTTCGCTCTATCATCCTGAGTATACCGCCAAAAGTGCGCTCAATATCACACAGCCGCTACTCAAGGATTTCGGCTTCGCGGCCACTCTTGCCGAAGTGCGCTTAAACAAAAGCGCCTTGGCCGTCTCAAAACTCGATCTCAACGCCACCGTTCTCAAAGTCATGGCCACTGTGCTGAACGCCTACTACGAAATGGCCTTCGGCCAGGAAAACGTCCTCGTGAAGGAACAGTCCATGGCACTTGCCGAAAATCTGGTTCATGAAACCGAACGCCGCGTCGAGGAAGGGAAGATGGGCCGGCTCGACATCATCCAGGCGCGAGTGCGCCTGTCCGAAGCGCGAGAGGAGCTCCTGCTCGCCCGGAACTTTCTTGCGCAACGCCGCAACACTTTGTGCGAACTTACGCGTGACAAATTTGATTTGGACCAGGGAGACTGGTTTGTCGATGCCTCCTACCTCAGCCACTCCGCACCCACGCTTGACCGCAACCGTCTTCTCGCCCTGCTCTTTGAACGTAACCCGACCTATCTCGCGGGTCTAGAACAGGCGCGTAGTGAGGACATCAGGCTCGCCTACGTTAAGAACCAGCATTGGCCTAGAGTGGATTTGAAGGCCTCGTTGAGTGAGAACGGCCTCAGCAACTACTGGGGCCCGGCATATACCGACTTCCGCAACCGTCGGGGGACAGACTGGAGCGCCGGGCTGGTCGTCAACATCCCGATCACCGGGCGCGCCGAGCGGGCCAAGGTGGGCGAGGCGAAAAGCCGCAAGGCTCAGGCGCTGCTCAGCGTTATACGCAATGAACTGCTCCTTCTCAGCGCCTTTGACACAGCGATGCACGAGATTGCCTCGGCGCAGGAACGCGTCGCACTCGTCCACGAGTCGGTGCAGCTCGCAGCTTCCGCGCTTGATGCCGAGGAAAAACGTCTGGCGACCGGAATGACGACGAGCTATAATGTCGGGGTCGTCCAAAAGGACCTGAGCACTGCCCGTTCGCGTGAGCAGGCCACCTTTGTCGATCTAAACAAGGCGGTCACCCAACTCTACGCCTTGGTCGGCACCCTGCCTGAGGAGATGAAAATCGAAATAAAGACTAACTAACTAAACTATCCCTGCCATGTCATCGTTTTTCCGAGTCAGTCTACTGTTTTTTACCCTAGCGGTCGCTGCAGTTTATGCTGCGGACCGTCCGTCTTATGACGGTCTAGTGCTGCCCTTCAAGGAGGTCGTTGTCAGTTCGCCGGTGCAGAGCACGATCGACGCAGTCCTCGTGAAGGAGGGCGATACTGTTGAAGTGGGCCAAATCATGGCCCAGCTTTTTTCGAAGATCGAGCAGCTGGACATGCTCCGGGCCAAGGCCGCCGTGGAAAAAAAGGAATTCGACTTCAAGGGGTCCAAGAATCTCTACAGCGAGAAGATCATCAGCGAGGACGAGGCGCTGAAAAACAAGATCGAACTTGAGCAGGCCAAGTTGGACCACCAAATAGCAACGGAAGCTTATCAAATGCGCACTGTGCGGGCCCCGATCCCAGGGATAGTGGTGGAAAAGCTGCGCGAAGCTGGCGAGGCAGTGACTCCGTCGCAGCCCATGTTCCGCATTGTCGATCTGCACCAGGTTTATGTGCAGTTTTATGCCCGGGCTGAGGAATTACCCCTCATCCATGTAGGAGAACTGATGAACGTGCGCTGCCCGGTGCTTGATCCCAAGAAGACCTATCTAGGGAAGATCGACTTCATTGATCCCCGCGTCGATGCCAGCAGCGGCTTGCTACGAGTGAAGGTTCTACTTCCGAATGTTGATGGCGAAATCAAGGCAGGCGTGCGCGCAGAAGTCACCTTGGCTGCCAAATAGGGCCGAATTCAGACTTCGTGGCCGAATTTCAATGGCAGCCTTGGTGTTCGACGAGTTCAGGGAACCCAACCCATCAACACACATCCCATGCCAACCCCAGTTGTAACCCGGCAGCACCTTGAAA
Organism: uncultured Opitutia bacterium; assembly: GCA_903877135.1. Taxonomy (GTDB): domain Bacteria; phylum Verrucomicrobiota; class Verrucomicrobiia; order Opitutales; family Opitutaceae; genus CAIRCN01. The sequence continues at coordinate 8,969 of CAIRCN010000005.1, read as the reverse complement.
AAGCATGGCTGGAGGCAACTGGAGTTGCCACAACTCTCACGCCGGCTCGCTGGAACACCGAAATAGTGCGTTCTTTTGTGAGTGAGGTCCCTACCATTGCCAGTGTGATCATCGCGGCTGGGCACAAGCGTTTTCAGCTCCGGGAGCGGGCGTTTATTGCCCAGTGGATCTGCGCGTGGCTGCATCTCGCCTACAAGATCGCCGGGGCGAAGTTTTCGCCGCTAGATAAGGACGACCTAATCGGTCTCCTCACAGCTGAGCAGGAACACCTCGTGCGTGTTTCCCGCATGAATCCAGCTCAGATGGAGGCTGCAGAAAATCAACGGATGCGCGAGATTCCCAACGGCCGGTTGCTGGAAATGCTGATGCAGATGTGGGGGAAGGCATGCATTCAGGTTGCGAAACAGGGTGAAGACCCTACCTCGGTCACCCAAGATACTTATTTTGCCCGACTGCACCTCGCGGTCATACTCGCTGCGCTGAATTTGAGTTCGGAGCGTGCGGAGTGAAATCGGGCAGGGACAGCAAAATTTAGATATTACTTGACCTAATTAATAAAAAACATTAAGACAGAAAGATTAATAGTATATCACCTAAACTTGCTTCCTGTAGATGCCATAATTTCCTTAGTAGCTGTGCGCCTAAAGTTATGTCTCAGTATTAGAATATATATGAATGAGGGGTTTCAGCACTAATGGGTTGCACTTGCAGAACCGCCTAGAATTCTACCGCCGCCAATTGAGGAAGAACGATTCCAATTTCCCCGTTCGTTCATCAAACTTCGTCATCGAAGAGTTAGAGGCACGTATCCTCCTTTCGGCAACACCAGGGCCAGTGGCTCTGATCGATGCGACCCATATGAATGTCGCTGCGCCAAGTGCCGTGGTGGAAACGCTGGCTGCGAGTGGCCCAGCAACGGTTGTCACCGAAGGAGCGTGGGATTTCTCTGCAGCAATTGATCCAACTGCTCAACCGAGCAATACGCACTCGATCTCCTACCAAGTTGCCGATTCGGCTCCGGCTTCTACCGGCAATACCTCCGCCGCGGTGGTGTCCGTTGGTGCGGGAACCGCGGCACCCGCCGCCCCTGCAGTAGCCGCCACGTCTCGCGTTGAAGTCGCCTTTATCGATCCGTCCATTCCTAATGTTGCGGGATTGCTCGCGGTGCTTGACGCCAACGTGACACCGGTGGTGCTAGTGGCTGGTGTCGATGGCCTGCAGCAGATCGCCGACTATATCACCCAACATCCGGGGATTGATGCGATTCATCTGATTTCCCACGGAGCCAAGGGTGAGGTTGATTTACCGGGTGGCATCAAACTCACCTCGGACAATGCCGGTAACTATCAGGCCGATTTCAGTGCGATCCGCGCCGGACTGAATAGCGGCGCGGATATCCTTCTTTACGGTTGCGATGTAGGAGCCGCAGGCGCGCAAGCGCCCCTGCTGGTAGCCCTCGCCGCTGCGACTGGTGCTGTTGTGGCTGCCTCTACTGATGCTACCGGCTCCTCCACTGCGGGCGGCAACTGGACGCTGGAGTCCGCCACCGGGCCGATTCAGTCCACGGGCTTTGCCAACCCGACCGCGCTCGACAAGGTTTTTGGCCCGGATTTTCTATTGTCCGCGCCACAGATTACCGCCGTTGCGCCGGGGACGAACGATGGAGCCTTTAGTCAAGTCGGGGCGTTCAACCAAACGACCAATACCGTTCATGTCACTGGGGTGACCGTTACGAGCGACGTCCAGATTAGTTCGGCCTATGTTCAGATCTCTGGCGGCTTCAAAACGGGCGAGGATTCGCTCACAGGTCCGGCCAGCACAACTAAGATTACCGTCTCGGCTTTCGATACCACCACCGGCAAATTGGCTTTTTCCACCATCGCCGGACAGACGCCGACGGCGGCCGACTATCAAGCTCTCCTTAATCAGGTCACATATCATAATGCCAACGGTGCCGGAACCATCACCACAGGCGACCGCACGTTAACCTATTCAGTGACCAACACCACCAGCACGGCGACTGTGACTGCCACAGCTTGGTATGTTTATCTGGACTCATCGATCATGGCGCAGGTTAGTTCCTTGTTCTCTCAGCTGAACACAATCGGCGGAGTTTTGACCAACGTGGGAGATCCCGGCGACCTAACCGTCCAGGCCAATCTTGATGCCTATAATGCTCTGATCCAGAGCAGCACTGCCAACATCACCCAAGCGGTGGCCAACACGGTCGTGCCCTACATTCAGACGACCATTCAGTCCCTGCTCTATCCGCATAATTCGGACGGCTCTTCCGCTTACTCTACGACGCTTCAGCCGTCCGCCTTGGGATCGCTCCTGCAAGTCTACAGCGCCGTAAATACCGCTGGCGGATTTGCCACGTCTTCCAGTTTCACTGGTCTCGTCAATGCCGTAAACAACTCGCTGGCTCCAAAGGTGACTACGCTCGGCTCCACCGGCACCGCTACGTTCTCGGCCAGCCTGACTTCCGACCGGAAGATTGTTCTCAGCCTGACGATTGCCGAAACCAAGACCAGCATGCTGCTGAAACTTGATCTTGGCAACGCCAGTCGCGACTTGTCCCTGTCGCTCCAGAATAGCAGTCCCGCCTACGTCAAGGCTGGCGGTGGCGCGTATGCCACGGTGACCGCGACATTCAATATTGGCACCCACTTCAGCAGCGGTTCGACTTTTGACGGCAGCAACGTCAATGTGACGGGCACCTTTTATACCACCGCGGGTTTTGATGTCTCTGGGTTCTATAATGCTTTAGGTTTCCCACTCTTGTCCACGCCGGTCGATATCGGAATGATTCAGGGGAGCATCGGGGCCAACCCGACCGGTTGGGTGCACGCGACCTTGGCAGTTGATATCACAGCTGCGGGCCTCACCAACCTGGCGGCCGCAGGGGTTACCCCGAACTACAGTGGCACGCTGGCGTCCTGGGTTGGTGCGACCAGCCGCGGCTACGACACGCAATTTCAAGGCGACGCCAGCCTCACGCTGCCGCTCACGGCCAGCATACAGCCCTATGCCAACGGCGTTCCCGTGGGCTCCCCCGTGTTGGCCACCACGGCTAACACCAAGGTGGTGATCACCAACAGCAAAATTTTCGACCCGACGTCTTCTCCGACCTACGTCACGACCGACTACGATAATCTCCGCGCCTTCGCCCTCCTCACGCCCGATCAGGTCATTAGTGACATCCTCAACGTCGGTCAGTTTTACCAAGCATTGGCCAGCACAGGTGGGGACCTCTACGGCCTATCCGTGCCGTTCTTGCAAAGCAGCACGCTTGGGTCAGCCTTTGACTTCAGCGCCCTGTTCAACACGGCCATCGGCAGCAAGATCGACCTCCACGACAGCGTCTACACGACAGCGGGCGACAAGCGGCTGGTCACCGTCTTTAACGAGGCGACCTCCATCTACAGCATACTCAATTTCCTCTTGGGACAGGCACCGCCCGATACCACCCTGCTGAATACCGCGCTAAGTTTCCGGGTCATGGTGAACAATGACTGGACCAAAATCTACACCATCTCCGTGACTGCGGGCAGCGGGACGGATGGCCACCGCTATTATCTCCAGGACTTGGTAACGAAGCTGCAGGCCAAGTTCAACGCCGCCGGCCTTTCGGCCATCACGGTTGGCATTAAGAATGATGCGCTGCAGTTTAGCGCTGCCGCTGGTTCGGGAGTTGATAGCTTTGCCATCTTGCCCTCGACGACGTCCCCGACCGACATCAAGACGTTCAACCTCATTTCCAACGCCACCAAGCCGCTGGCGATGCAGGAGCAGATTGCCAACAACGTGCTCCAATCCACTTTGGACGTCAACACGAACCTCATCGGCGACGTCTCCTTCAGCATTCAACTCGGGTCAGGCACCGCGGTGACAGCCACTCTGGCGCAGCACAGCTACACGTCGGTCTCGGATTATCTTACGGCTTTGCAGGGTGCGCTCAACACCGCCATGCCCGGACACGCCAATGAGGTTTTGGTTCATGCGGTTAATTCGCAGGGACTGGAATACACCGGGGCAGGTTCGGGTGTCATCACCGGCTACAAACTGGCGTTCTACCTGCCGACGAAGGTCGCAGGCGTCGCCAACCCCACTACCAGCTTCAGGATCTCCGTCGTTGATGACGCAAATGCCTACAAGGTCATTCCCCTAGGTTTTATTGTCGGCAACTACGCCACCGCTACCCGCCCTGCCGGTTTGGCCACCTTTGCCGATTTCCTCACTTACGCCTACGCCGGTGGCAATCCGATCCAGTCTCTCGCCTACAACGCCTCGACCAATACCGTCTCGATGACGTTCTCGGCATCCGGCACCGGCACTGCCGTTTCCGACAATCTTGGCGTTACTTTCAATGTGGACCCGGTGGGCAAGATTACCTTCACGTCCCCGACGACCCTCACTACGGCCGCACCGAACGAGTCGATAGCTTTCAAGATCAACTTCGTGCTGGCCCCGCTCAATCCGGTCAGCCTCACGTCGGGCGATATTTCCTCGTCCAATTACGTCCTCACTAGCGATGCGTCGTTCAACCTGAACCTCGTGCTAAAGAACCAGTATACCGTGACCGTGCCGTCTGCCAGCACGACCGGCAACGCCACGTTGCAGGACGTCGTCGGCGATGTGAACAATGCGCTGCAATCCCACGCAGTAATCACCGGCACGGCGACCAGTGTCGACCTTACGAGCGCAGCCTACCAGATCGTCGCACGGGCTTGGAGTGGCACCCAAATCGAATTGATTACCGCTCAGGATACCGGATTGGCGCTAACCCTCACTAGCACCAACGGTCAGCTTGCTTCCGATTTTTCCCAATCTTTTACCTACAACGGCACGCATTACACTCTGAGCGTCGCGAAGGCTGACACCGTGCCGCAAGTTGGTGTCACGGACAGCACCGGCACCGGCGCGAACATCACCGCCATCGTGGGCACTAGTGGGGCGAATACTGGAAAGATCACGGGATTTGCAATCGTAAGCGGCGGCTCGGGCTACTCCTCCGCCCCCACCATTTCAATCACTGGCGGCGGAGGCACTGGTGCAACGGCGACAGCCATACTTACCAATGGAGCGATCACGGGGTTGACCATCTCCAATGCCGGTTCAGGCTTTAATGCCACTTTTGCCGACTTGGTCCAGACCTTCAACAACGCCCTCTCGACCGTTCTTAATAGGGACACGAACAAAACCGTTTCACTTTCAGGTTCCTTCTTCTTCACCACATTCAGCGGCGTTAGTTCGCAGATCCGCCTGTTTGCCACCAGCCCGCCTCAATCTGTTTGGCCGACCACCCTTTTGCTGTCGGCGGCCAGCAGCAATTCTATCGTCACAAAATGGGCTTTTGATGATGGAGCTGGCGCCTCTTCCATCCAACTCACGGCCTCCTCCAATGGCACTTTGGCCACGGTAGACAACAACGGGATTCTCCCATTTGCCTCCGGATCCTTCACCGCCACGTTCCCAACCGGTCAGACCGGCACCGCCACCTACGGCTTCAACACCATCAATTTTGCCGGGACCTCGGGTGGGACTATCTCGGTCAAGGACAGCGTCTCGATCACTGGGGGGCCATATACCACCCAGCAGCTAAATGACAGCCCGTCAGGCACGCTCGTTCGCACACTGACCGATGCCACTGGCTCTGGTAATGCCAACGCCAGCCTGACCCTCACTAACCTGAGTTCTACGACTGGCACCATCAACACAGGCGCAACGATCTCGGTTTCCATCCCCGACCTCAGCGCCACCAATATTTTGGCAGCCGTGCCGATCGGAACCGGTGTGCCGGTGGCCGAGCAAATTCTGAATACAGATGGAAGCGGCACGGGGACGCTCAGCGATGACGCAACCATCGCGTTTTTCTACTTGGGTGACAAGTATACGATTAAGGTCCTGAAGACCGCCGCTGCTAGCAACACCTCATTCACCCAGCTAGCGGCCCAGTTCAATACCGCCCTCACGAGCACGATCGTCAATGACACGGCCCCTGCGCAGGATCTGTCCGCTTCGTTCGTCATTGCGACCTCCAACGGTAATTTGCTAATTTCCGCTTACAGTTCTGTCGTAAATCCCAATTATGCGACCGTCGCCCTAAATCCCGACCTTGCCGCCTTTAATCAGATCGGCCGGCAGGGTTCGTTTGGTGCGTCCACCGTGGCCGACGCACTCAACTCGGCCATCAATGCACTGGCCGTCGAGGTCCAGAACACCAGCGGTATCCTCCAATTCCCGTTGCCCCTCATCAACACCGCGCTTGGCTCGATGTGGGATTTCCGCGGCGATTTTGCCACGCGCGTGCAGGACTTTTCGAGCGCAACCGTCAGCAGCTTTGCGGCGCTTGCTCCGGTGCTCGCCAGCTCTCTCGGCATCTCGCCGAGCCAAGTCCAGATTACTTGGGACGCGGCCAACAGCGCCTACCGAATCGATCTCCAGTATGTGACTGGTTTCTCAACCAAAAAGAATTTCGACGTTTCACCTGCGGACCTTTACCAATACACGGGACAGACGCTGCCGGACAGCGTCGCGCTCATGGCGGATAACGGCGGCCAGAGCCCGCTGACCGTAACCGCCCAAGCGACGATCAATCTGTCTATCGGCATCGACCTGACGGATCCCACCAATCCCCGTGGGTTCCTTTACGAACAGGGCCACGATAGCAATGGAAACGCGCTTCCCGCCGCCATGGGTAATGGCACTTCGGTAGAGATCAAGGTCGGTATCAACGGCACGAATATTAATTTCACCGCCTCCGCCGGTGCCATCGGGCTCTTCGTTCGCGGTGGCACCGCCGCCCTCTCCGGCCCGTCAGACGCGAGTAGTGGGTCCCTCTACTCGGCGGTGCCCCTCGATTCGACCGACTCCAGCAGTCCTGACTACCTACATCTCAATACGTCAGGAAACCAGGCGATCATCGACCTCATTCTCGACAACGGCGATGCCACGGCGGATAAGTTCTACTTCGCTCCAGTAGGTGCTGAAACTGGAGTTCCTGCGGCGACCGATTTCAAGGAGTCCATTGCCGGCTCGGTTCAGATCGAGCTGCCACTCTATACCCCGACCTCGACGGTCAATCCTTTCACCAACTACACGGTGAACGCAAATACGGGTGCAACTGACCCGAATGGGACCACCATTATCAGCGGGAATATTTTCGATGTAAAAATCATCGATTTAGGACAGTTTTTCGCCGATTACCAATCACTCCAAGATCTCTCTGCGGCGGCGGCGGCGGCAACGATTGTTGCAGGTCATACAGTAACCACTGACCAAGTGCTGGCCGGCATTCAGGGAAACGGTAACGTCACTATCTTTACCCCGACCTCCGACCAAATTCAGACGCCCACGGTCGTTGATCTGTTGCGTGACCCGGCCATTTTGCTCGACGGCTTGGATGTCATCCTCGGTATGATAGAGACTGGTTTGGCCGCTTTCGCCAACCTCGACATACCGATAATCGGTGCCGGGCTCAACTCCGCTGCCCAGCATATCTTTGATTTCCGCACGGGCTGGCTGCAGGACATGCGCAACAAGATGCGCGGTGCCGGCGAGGCTGTCACCCAGATCGCCAAGCAGGCCATCTTCGATTTCCTTGGGCCCAACGGCTTGGACATCCTGCTACAGCAAAATGGCATCGCCAGTGTCGACGGCATGGTCAAGGCCACCAGTGTCGACGATGTGACTTTTGATTTTGTCGATAAGAACGACAAGCCGATCACCGGCATGGGTGGTTATGGCGCCAATGGGTTGGAATTTAGCGTCCGGCTCGGCCAGGTGCTGGTCAACACGGGTGTTAATGCCTCATTCAATTTGGATTCCTTGCAGCCGGCCCTGTCGCTGGCGATGAACGGTGGTTTCACCTTCAAACTGGGCTGGGACATGACGCTGGGCTTTGGCATCAATCTCCAGGACGGATTCTATATCAAGGTCAATTCCGACCCGAGCTACAATGAGCTTGAGCTTCGCGTCGAGGCGGCACTCAGCGGAGAACAGGACAATTTCGAAGTTCGCGCCCGCGTGGGCAGCCTTACCGGCTATTCCATTTGGGACACGAAGGAAAACACCTGGGCTCTCGGGCCGAAGAAGGGCGATGGCTCGCAGTCCATCCTCGACGTCATGAAGGTCAATGCAGACGGAACTCCCTACACCTATGTCGATCCCAATGGCCCGTTGGCTGACAATTCCGGCACGCCGACCAATCAGTGCCCCGACGCCACTCTTGCCCCTAGTCCCCCGCCGCCCGGCTATTGGGTTGTAGCAGTCAGCGATGGGGCCGGAGGCTATGCCCCTGCCTTTTTGGACCAACTTGGTCAATATCGCCCCCAGATCGCCAGCAACACACTCAAGGATATCACCGGGACACTGGATGACTTTAGCGGTGGAGCTGATCCGACGCTGATGGTGACGTTCAATCACACCGCACCGTTCACGGCGGTCGGTTCACTGTTCTTCCTGCGCCTGCAGGCCACCGACCAAATTCAGATGGGTATCCAGCCTCTGGGTGATGCCAACTATTATTACACCGGCCCGCAGATCACTTCACGCCAGCGTAATGACCCCGGCACCGGAGTTAACCGTAACAATGCGCTTCCCTCGGTTTTCGTCGCTCGCATCGGGGTTAATATCGTCGATCCGAGTGCCAGTGCAGCTGACAACTCATGGATCTATGGTGCGACCGGAACCACTCTGACGAGCAAGATCCTGGTCGATGGCGCGAACAAACCCATCCAAGACGACCAAGGTAAAAACATCCCGGTCTTTTTCGATGCCAACGGTCCGGAAGGCAGCGGATTTTACGTCCTCGAACTCAAGGCTGGCGCCACGGATAAGAACGTCCTGACCAGTTGGGATGAGGCGCGCCTGATCACCGACGATCCTTCTCCGAACATGATCACGTTCGCCGAATTGCGTGACGCCGGCCTTTCCATCTTCCAAATCGTCCTCAACGCCCAGCTCAC
>CAIRCN010000004.1 GCA_903877135.1 uncultured Opitutia bacterium | reverse complement strand
CTGGCGCGCGGCCTCGGTGGCGGCCTCGAGGTTGACGGCGTAGATGACGTTTTTCTCGTCGCCGCCGCGGGACTTGTGGGAGCCGGTGTTGACGTCGATGGAGATGAGGGCCTCGGTCTCGTCGATGACGATTTCGCCGCCAGAGGGGAGCGGGACCTTGCGCTGGCCGGTCTGCTCGATCTGGCGCTCGATGTTGAAGCGCTCGAAGATCGGGATGCTGTCGTTGTAGAAGGCGATCTTGCTGGCGGAGCGCTTGGAGATCTGGCCGACGAGCTTCTGGGTGCGTTCGTGGTCCTCCTTGCGGTCGATGAGGACGCGGTCGACCTCCTCGGTGAGGAAGTCGCGGACGGTGCGCTCGACGAGGTCGGGCTCCTGGTAGAGGCAGGCCGGGGCGCGGTCATTCTGCATCTTCGTGGTGATGTCCTGCCACGTTTTCAGGAGGATGTGGAGGTCGCGGACGAAGTAGCGGGATTTTTTGCCCTCTCCGGCGGTGCGGACGATGACGCCCATGCCTTCGGGGATGGTGAGCTCGTTGATGAGGGTTTTGAGACGCTTGCGCTCCTGTGGGTCCTCGATCTTGCGCGAGATGCCACAGCCGTCGGAGAACGGCGTGAGGATAAGATAGCGGCCGGGGAGGGATAGATTCGTCGTGGTGCGCGGACCCTTGGTGCCGATGGGTCCCTTGGTGACCTGGATGACGATATCGGTGCCCGGGGGATACATACCCGGGATGTCCTTGACGGTGGGATCGGCGGGGCGCGGCGGGGCGTTCTTCTTCTTGTTCACGCGCACGACTTCGACGGAGGAATCGGTGGCGGCGGGGAGCATGTCCCAGTAGTGGAGGAAGGCGTTCTTGGCGTAGCCGATGTCGACGAAGGCGGCCTTGAGGCCGGGGTCGAGGTTCTTGATGCGGCCCTTGTAGATGCCGCCGACCATGCGGTTGTCGGACTCGCGCTCGATTTCGAATTTCTCGAGGCGGCCGTCCACGAGGAGCGCGACGCGCTTTTCGAGGGGTTCGGAGTTGATAATGAGCTCCCGGTAGGAGCCTTTTTCCTTTTTGAAAACCGCGAGGATTTTCTGGAGGAGGGGACGCTGCTGGGCGCGCTCGGTGGCGCCGGCCTTCAGTTCGGCGGCACTGATGGGCGCGGAATTGGCGGCAGGAGGCGGGTTGACGAGCTCGGCGTCATACTTCTGGGCGACGTCCGGAGGGACGGCGGGGTTGGGTTGCGAGGAATCGCTCATGTTGGGTGTCGTGGGTTTTGACGACGGGGCCCCCGGGCGCGGTAATTGCAGCGCAGGAAATTCCGACAGAGCGGTCGATAGCGCGAAGAAGAGATTTCATGCGAAATCCTTCCTGAAGCGATAGACGCTCTGGACCAGTCCTTGCAGCAAGCAGCAACTAAGCACAAAGGAGCCTCCGTAGCTGATGAAGGGAAGCGGTATGCCCGTGATGGGCACCAGCCCGATGGTCATGGCGACGTTCACAAACACATGCACCAGAAATAGCACCGTGACGCCGAGGGCGAGCAGGGTGCCGAACCGGTCTCTTGCGAGACCGGCGATGCGAATGCCGTTGAACAACACCAGTCCAAAAAGGCCGAGAACCGTAAGACTTCCCAAAAATCCTTTTTCCTCGGCGATGACCGAGAAGATAAAATCGTTATGTGCGACCGAGCGCGGCAGATAACCAAGCTGGGCCTGCGTGCCCTCCGTCCAACCCTTGCCGGTGAGGCCGCCCGAGCCGACAGAGATGAGCGACTGACGGAGGTTCCAACTGCTCTCGGTGCCGTTCTTGTCGATCTTTTCGGGGGCGGCGAAGGCGAGGAATCGGTTGCGTTGGTAATCGTGAAGTGGGGGGGAGAGAAAGGAGTGGGGTTCGTATTTTCCGCGGTCGGTGACGTAGGAGTAGTTGTGGGACTCCATGAAGTCGGCATAATTCCAAGTGTCGATAGCGACGATGCCCACGATAAGGAGAAACGCCCCCAACGCCGCCGCGAAGAAGCGCGCGGACAGCTTTGAAACATAGAGCATCGAAAAAACCATCGGAGGGAGCACAATCGCCGACTTCAAGTCGGGCTGGCGCAAGATCAAGAGCATGGGCACACCCACGGCAAGGGCCAATTTCCCCAACACGCCGAGCGACTGGCGAAAAGTGCCAATTTCCGAGCGGATGAGGAGGCTCGCGGTGATCAGGAGGACGGCGACCTTGGCGGTTTCCGAGGGCTGGTAGGAAAAAATGCCGAAATCAATCCAGCGCTGGGAGCCCCATTTCTCGTTGTTGGAGTTGGGTAGGAAAAGCACCACCACCAGCGGCACCATGCAGGCGGCGTAGAACCAGTGCGCCACGCTGAGCCAGAAACGGTAATCGACCAGCGATACCGTGGCATAAATTCCGGTTCCGAGAACGAGATAGACGAGCTGCTTGAACCAAAATTGGTGAATCAGGTCGGTCTCGTGGGTAGAAAACTGGGCGCTGTAGATGAACATCAGGCCGAAGGCGCTGAGGCCGAACAAAGCGACCGGCGTCACCCAATCCCAGCGCCCCCGCGTGGTGGTCTTGAAGACGCTGATGTAGTCGGTTGGCGAAGGGAGGTTCACGGGGAGGCGCAACCTCAAGCAGAAGCTGCGGGGCTTGGCAATGTCGCGACGGGCTTTGCGCTGCGGAAGGAGTTTCCGACTCGGCCGGTGGACTGCCGTTCAGCCCAAACATAGTGCAAACACCACCTCCATCGGCCCTTCGCGCACGACGCCGAAGCCGAGCGCGGAGTTCGCTGCGCAGTTGTAGCCAGAGTAAAATCAGCACTGTCGCATCAGCCACACCGCCGCTCCCGCCGCAAATCAGCAATTGCGTGAGCCATCCTTCAGTGGGCAGGACAACGGGAACGAGCACATTGCCAGCGGTCCTCGCATCCTGCCGGTATTTCTGCTTCCGTGAGGGAAACAGGGCCAACCTGCGCGACGCGAAGAAGGCTTGAGCTTTCGGGGTTGCCACGTAGCTTGCCGGTCCCTTGACGTTTTCAGTAAGCGCAGCCGACTTCGCCTTTCTGATCGCCGAGAGCGATGCCGTTGACTGGTCGCTCCCGATGTCCCTGCTTGCGGGGAGCGGAATCGGGTTCCTGGTGGTGTGGGCGCTGACGCGGCACAATCGGCGCGTGGCACACGAACAGGCGGCCGAACTGATTGAGGTAGCCCGGCGCGAAGCAGCGGTGGCCGCCGAAGAAACGAAGCAGAAGGCCGAGGAGGAGATTCGCCAGCGCCGCGCCGATCTGCGGCGGGAATTTGACCACCGCGAGGTCGATCTCGAGGTCAGTCTCCGCGCAATCCGCGCCCACGAAGAATCGTTGTCCTTACTCGATTACCAGTTGGAGCAGCGCCAAGAGCGGCTCAACCGCGAGAGCGCAGCCATCCATCAGGCGCGCGACGCCATCCGTTCACTCTCAAAGAGCGTGCGCAAGCGCCTTGAAGGCGTGGCCCAACTGGATGCCGAAGAAATCCACCGTCAGCTACGCGAGGAGGTGCAACTCGAGTGCCAGGACGAGTTGCGCGCGCTCCGCCACGAGACGATGGAGAAATCGGAGCAGGAAATCCAGGGCGAGGGGCAGCGCATCCTCATCGCTGCGATGCAGCGCATGGCGAGCAAGCCCAACAACGACCTCACCTCCACCATCGTCCAACTGCCCTCCGAGGAGATGAAGGGCCGCATCATCGGGCGCGAGGGCCGCAACATCAAGGCCTTCGAAGCGGCAACCGGCGTGACAGTCCTGATCGATGAATCGCCGCAGACGGTGATGATTTCGTCGTTCGACCCCGTGCGCCGCGAGGTGGCGCGAGTCGCCCTTGACGCGCTGGTGAAAGACGGCCGCATCCACCCCGCGACCATCGAGGAGTTTGTCCGGCGGGCACAGGACGAGATCGAACTGTCCACGGCCCAGGTCGGCGAAGACGCCGTTTCGCGGCTCAACCTCAACGGCCTGCACCCCGAGATCATCAAACTGCTCGGCAAGCTGAAATACCGTTTCTCCTACAACCAAAACGCGCTCGACCACTCGGTCGAGACTGCACTCCTCGCCTCGATGATTGCCAGCGAGGCGGGGCTCGACCCCAACGTGGCCAAGCGCGCCGGCCTGCTGCACGACATCGGCAAAGCGGCCAGCGCCGAGTTTGAGGGCAGCCATGCGCACATCGGCGCCGAGTTCATCAAGCGTTACGGCGAGACGCCCATCGTCGTCAACGCGGTCGCCGCGCACCACGAGGAAGTCAAGCCGGAGACGGTTTACGCGGGCCTAGTGATGCTGGCGGACACAGTGTCGGCAGTGCGGCCGGGCGCGCGCGCCGAGTCGATGGCTGGCTACACGCAGCGGCTGGAACGGCTGGAAAAACTCGCGCTCTCCCTCGAGGGCGTGCAACAGGCGTTCGCAATCCAAGCCGGCCGGGAGATCCGCGTCGTCGTCGCCCCGCACGTCGTGACCGACGACCGGGCGCGCGATCTGGCGAAGGAGCTGCGCACGCGGATCGAGACCGAGCTGCAATACCCGAGCACGATCAAAATCACCGTCATCCGCGAATCGCGTTTCACCGAAACAGCGACATAAACGGAGGACGGATAATCTGTCCGAACTCCTCTTGCCGTCCTCTGTCTTCTGCCCTCAATTATCTGGAAATGGCTGACCAAAAAATCCTCGAGACCTTCCCGAATCCCGCGCCGCGGCGTGACTACGTGATCGAGCACACGCACCACGAATTCACCTCGCTGTGCCCGATGACGGGCCACCCTGATTTTGCGGATGTCACCGTGCGCTACGTCGCCAACCAGACCTGTGTGGAGCTGAAGTCGCTGAAACTGTATTTCCACGCCTATCGCAACAAGGGCATTTTCTTCGAGGCGGCCACCAACAAGATTTGTGACGACCTCGGCTCAGCGTTGAAGCCACGCAGCCTGACAATCATATCAAACTGGAAAGCGCGCGGCGGGTTCTCGTCCATCGTGACGGCGGAGTGGGCGCCCAAGCGCCGGGCGAAAAAGCGCTGAGCGCGCCTACGCGTTCAGCGCGGCGATGACCGCCGCGTGCAGTTCCGGCGTGGCGGCAGCCACGGTGGACTCAGCCGGATAGGCACCGCCACCGCGCCAGTCGGTGATCACGCCGCCAGCGCCGCGGATCACGGGCACGAGGGCGGCGATGTCCCAGGGGTTCATGATCGGGTCGAGCATCACATCGGCCCAGCCGCCGGCAACCAGCAGGTAGCCGTAACAATCGCCCCAAGTGCGCACAAGCTTCGCGCGTTGTCGCAGTGCGTTGAAGGCGGCACCATTTTGGAATTTTGACGGATTGAAGGGATCGCTCGTGAGGAGCGTGGCATCCCCAATCCGGGTGGTGGCGCGGCAGCAAACGGCGCGGCCGTTCAACGTGGTTGCGGCACCGTCGCCGAGCATCAGTTGTCCGAGGACAGGTTGGTGAATACAGCCGAGGACAGGCAAACCCCAGTGCAGGAGCGCGATCAGCGTGCCCCAGAGCGGCACGCCGGTGATGAAGGACTTCGTGCCGTCAATCGGGTCGAGCACCCAGACCCATTCCGCATCAGTGTGCTCGCCCCCGAATTCCTCGCCGAGGATGCCGTGGTCGGGAAACTTTTTCGCGATGAGCCCGCGCATCAGCTCCTCGGCGCCACGGTCGGCCTGGGTGACGGGGCTGGCGTCGGCCTTGGTGTCGACGACGAGTCCGGGGCGGCCGAAAAACGGGCGGATGAATTCGCCGCTCTTTTCGGCGAGCTCGGTCAGGAACAGGCGCTGGAGCTCGAGGTTCACGGACAAGATGGTTGCCCACGGAACCCACCGAACACACGGAAAAAAGATTCGGATTTTCGAATTCCGTGTATTCCGTGTGTTCCGTGGGCAACAACTGGACTGAACAGTCGATCTTCTTTGTCGATTTCGAGGGCAGCCGCACGTCCGGTATCCTCGAATATGGTGTCGCCGAGGTGCGCGGAGGGCAGATCGGCGCAGTGCACACCCGCCTCTGCCGTGCCAGTGGCCGGGTGCGGCCCGAAGACGCTGCGGTGCACGGACTGCGAGAGGATGAGCTAGCGGCGAACGCACCGTTTGCGGACGAGTGGGAGTTTTTTGCCAGCCTGAGGGAGCGCGGCCCCCTCGCGGCGCACTATGCAGGCGTGGAAAACGCCCTGCTCAAATCCGTCTGGCCCTATCCGCGCAACTCACCCGATTTCGCACGACCCGGCGAGCGGGTGATCGAATGGGGCCCATGGATCGATTCGGCGCGGCTCTATGCACAGTTTTACCCGCAGATCGACACCGGCCGGTTGGAGGCCGTCGTGGCAACCTGCGGGCTGCAGCCGGAGCTTGACGCGCTCACGACAGTGCACTGCCCGCCGGAACGCCGGCGTTACCACGCAGCGCTCTACGATGCGTTGGCGGGGGCGCTGCTGCTGGCGTCGCTCGCCCGCGAGCCGCTGCTGGCAGAGTTGACGGTGATGCAGCTGCTCGCACTCAGCACGCTCAACGGGGAAAAGCGCGACGCGTTGCGGCAGGATAAACTATTTTAGCGAGGATGGCCGCGCACGCCAACCACGAGATTGGCCGCCTGAGCCAGCGTCAGCGCTGAGACGCCGGCACCGAGGACATTGTAGCGCAGCGGAAGGGAAGACATTTTTTCAGGCCGACCTTGCGCTGGACCGGAAGCGTTGCCCAATCTGTCCGGTTCCCATGGCCATTGTCAGTCTTCTCGATGTCAGCCTGAGCTTCGGTGGCGCGCCCTTGCTCGACCGGGTCAATCTCCAGATTGACCGCGGCGAGCGCGTGTGTCTCGTCGGGCGCAACGGCGCGGGCAAGTCGACGCTAATGAAGGTAATCGCCGGTGAACTGAACCCCGACGAGGGTCAGGTTTTCAGCCAGCCGGGCGCGGTGTTTTCCACGCTGCGGCAGGAAGTGCCGGCCGACCTGCATGGCACGGTGCGCACCGTCGTCGAGGGCACGGGCGGCGCCTACGAGGAACACAACGACTGGGAGCGCCACGACCGCGTCGAGCGGTTGCTGGAGCAGATGGGGCTGCCGGCGGAGCACGAATTCGCCGCGCTGTCCGCAGGGCAAAAACGCCGCGTGCTGCTGGCGCGCGGCCTGGTCGAGACACCGCAATTGCTGCTGCTCGACGAGCCGACCAACCATCTCGATCTCGCGTCGATCCAATGGCTAGAGGAGTTCCTGCTAGACTGGGGCGGAGCGCTGCTGTTCGTGACCCACGACCGCACGTTTCTCCGCAAGCTCTCCACGCGCATCATCGAGATCGACCGCGGCCAGCTCGTCGGCTGGGCCTGCGACTACGACACATTTCTGGTGCGTAAGGAGGCGGTGCTGGAGGCCGAGGAGGTCGAGCGGGCGCAGTTCGACAAGAAGCTGGCGCAGGAAGAAGTCTGGATCCGCCGCGGGGTGAAGGCTCAGCGGTCGCGCGCAAACAACCGCATCCACGCTCTCGAAAAAATGCGCCTCGAGCGCGCCGCCCGCCGCGACCGCACCGGCAAGGCCACCATCACGGCGCAGGAGGCGGACCGCAGCGGCTTCAAGGTAATCGCCTGCGAGGGCGCGGGCTTTCGCTACGGCGAACGGTGGATTGTGCGCGACCTGACGACGCGCGTTGAGCGCGGCGACAAGATCGGGATCGTCGGCCCCAACGGCGCGGGCAAGACCACGCTGCTCCGCCTGCTGCTGGGCCAGCTCGCGCCGCAGGTCGGCACCGTGGAGCAGGGCACGCGGCTCGAGGTGGTCTATTTCGACCAGCTCCGCGCGCAGCTCGACGAGACCATGCGTGTGCAGGATGCCGTGGCCGACGGCAATGCCACAGTGACCATCGACGGCCGCGTGCGGCACGTGATTTCGTATCTGGAGGATTTTCTGTTCGAGCCGTCGCGGGCGCGCACGCCGGTGAAGGCGCTGTCCGGCGGCGAGCGCAACCGGCTGCTGTTGGCGCGGCTGTTCACGAAGCCGTGTAATGTGCTCGTGCTCGACGAGCCGACCAACGACCTCGACGCGGAGACGTTGGAGCTGCTGGAGGATTTGCTCGTGGAGTTCGGAGGCACGCTGCTGCTCGTGAGCCACGACCGAGCGTTTCTGAACGAAGTCTGCACGAGCCTGCTGGTGTTCGAGGGCGACGGAAAGATCACGGAATACCTCGGCGGTTACGACGACTGGCAGAAGGAGTGCGCGGCGAAAGCCGCGGTGCTGGCAGCGGCAGCGGAGCGGACCAAGCGGGAAGCAAAGGATGCGGTGGCGGCCGAAAGCACGGTGAAGACGCGCAAACTTTCCAACAAGGAGCGCGCGGAACTCGAGGCGCTGCCGAAGGCGATCGAGGCGATGGAGGCGGAGCAGGCGCTCCTCACGGAGAAGTTGGCCGACCCGCTGTTCTTCAAGAAGCCCGCCACCGAGGTTACGCAGGCGACCGTGCGCCTGCACGAGTTGGATACAGAAATCGCGAAATTCTACGCGCGCTGGGCCGAGTTGGAGTAGCGGAAGGCAACGCTTCAGGCCGGCAGCACCAGCCGCACGTGCATCCGCGCCAGGCGCGCGAACAGCCGCTGTTCTTCCAGCAACGGCCACCAGTCATAGAGGTAAATCTGCATCGGCCGCCACATCGCCACCCAGCCCAGAATCGTCAGCCCCTCGCGCACGATGTCGGTGCCTGTGCCTGCGCCCAGCCGGCCGGCCAGCCCGCCGAGAAACAGGCAGCCACCAAGAAACAGCACGCCGACCAGCAACGTCTGCCGGCCCCGGCGCATGAGGTGCCGAAACTCGTTTCGCTTCAGGTGGGCGCGGGTTCGGAAATAGTGCTGCACCGCCTCCTGCACCCCCGCCGTCCGGTCCGGTGGTGGCGGCGTTGCAAGATGGAGCGACAACACCAGCTCGTGCCCCGCCGGGTGCTCGCGCGCCCAGCTCACGATGAAGTCCTCTGCGTCCGCGTCGAGGTCGCGGTCAATGAACGGCGAAGGATCCATCGAGTTGAAAAGCTGCGCGAGTTCGCGCAGCCGCACCTCGATGAGAGCAGTGTTTTCGGCCATGGGCACAGACACTAGCAAACACCACCGGAACCGCCATCCCGAATAAGTCGGGCTATTTTCCCGCCAGCGCCGTGGCCCACGCCTCCTCGCTGAACCCCACCAGCGCCACGCCGGGGCCGATCAGAAACGGCCGCTTCACGAGGTTGCCGTTGCCCGCCAGCAGCGCCAGCGCCGCCGGCTCGGTGAGTGCGGGCAGTTTTTCCCCGAGCTTCTGCTCGCGGTAATCGCGGCCGGAGGTGTTAAAGAGCCGGCGTAAATTGCCGCCCTGCGCCGCGAGCATTGTGCGTAGCTCCGCCGCGCTCGGCGGCGTCTCGCGGATCGGCCGCTCGTCGAACTCCAGTCCGCGAGCGCGCAACCATTTCACAGCGCGCCGGCAGGTGTCGCACTGGGCGTAGGTATAGATTTTTAGCGCGCTCATTTCACCCAGCTCTCGTCGTGAATCACGAATTGCCAGCGCCCCTTGTATTGGCCGAGTTCGCCGTAGAAACGGAACGGCTCGCCGGCTTTGTGCGCGGCGCGCAACTTGTCGCGCAGCTTCGCGTCGAAACTCCACACGTCGTAGGTGTCGCCGAGGAAATCGACAATCAGCCGCTTGCCGCGCGCCACCTTGCCGTCGACGCGGAAGATTTTCCCCTTGTAGTCGGCGGTGCGAATGCTCGCGCCGGGCGGCACCTTGTCCGCCCGCACCGCTGTCTTCTCGACGTCGACTTTGCTGAAATCGATGCGGCTGTTGGGCGCTGCCGTGCTCGGTTCGACCGAGGTGTTGCGCAGCGGCAGGTAGCGGTCAGTGCGGTTGTCCGGCACGGTGACAAATTTCGCATAAACCGGAAAATGGTCGGAGAAGCCGCTGCCGCCCGGCCCGTCGAACGACCAGCGGATCGGCAGCCCCTTTGCGTCGGCGTTTAGGCCGGGGATTTTCGCGACTCCGAAGGAACTCTCCACGTATTGCACGCCGCGGTAGTCGTAGAGGCCGCGCGAGACGATGAGCTGGATGAGCGTGCCCCACTCGCCGCGATAAGTGTCGCTGCCGCGCTCGGCGACCGGCAGCTCATACCACAGATTGTAGAGATCGCGCGTCGACCCGCGGACCGCGAGTTCGTTGCCCTGCGAGCCGAGGATGTCGTTGAGGCCGGTGACCTTCATCTTCGGGTAGCGCTGCTTCTGGTTGTATTGCGAGTTGAAGTCGCCACCGATGATGATGTCGGCATTCGGGTCCGCCTTGAGAATTTCGTCGAGCCGGCTGCGCAGCGTGCTGGCGTTGTCGACGCGGATCTTCTCCGTCTCGGGGTCACTGGCGCCAGACTTCCAGTGGTTCGCGAACAGCCAGAGCGGCGCTCCGTCGACCTCGACCTGCACTTCGAGAATGGCGCGCGCGTCGAGGGTCGGATGCGACTTGACCAGCTTCACCGGAAAGCGAGTGAAAATGACACATTTCTGCGCGAGAGCGTGCGTGCTCTCGGTGGTCCGAATGTTTTCTGCGGCGATCACATGGTAGCCCATCAGGCCGTGGTCGGCGAACGCCTTCACGAGAAGCGCCTCGGCCGGCAGGTCGGCAATCTCTGCGTCGAACTTCGCCCCGAGCATCTCCTCGATCTTCATTCCCGCGAAGCGTCGCAACAGCACATCGTAATCGGGCGGGGTCTTCGACGGCGTCAGATCCACCTCAATTTCCTCGAACATAATCACGTCGGGGCCGCGACCGTCCTCGAACTGGCTCATCACGCGGGCGATGTTCTGGACCTTGGTGAGGACGTGGGCCTTCGAGTATTTCGCCGGCTGGTAGTCTTCGAACAGCGTCTTGCCGTCGGCATCGTCGAGATTCTCGACATTGTAGACCACCACCATGAACGGCTTCGCCGCCGCGACCGCGACGCAACACAGGGTGAGGAAAAGGGCTTTCAGTCTGCGCATCCAGCGGGTCTGCCGGGCAATCGCGCCGGGGAAAAGCGAAAACCGCCTAGCCCGTGATCCCTCACCGCCGACTCCGCCCTTGCCGCACGCGCCGAAAGCTGAGAAACCCCCGCGCCTTGCCCTCGCCCGCATGAAACTCCCCCGCCCCATTGCCGGACTCGTCTTCAGCCATTTCTCGATCGATTTCTGGCAGGGGGCATTCCCGGCGTTGCTGCCGCTCCTGCACACCGAGCGGCGCTACACTCTCGCGGCCAACGGTGCGCTGCTCCTCGCCTTCAATCTCAGCTCTTCCGTCGTGCAACCGCTTTTCGGCGTCGCCAGTGACCGCCAGCCGCGCCCGTGGATGTTGCCCACCGGGATCCTCGTGACCGGCGTGTGCCTCTCGCTCTTCGGCGTGGTGAACGACACCTCAGCACTGCTCGCGCTCGCCGCACTGGGCGGCATGGGTGTGGCGGCGTTTCACCCCGAAGCCGTGCGACTCGTGCGCAGTGCCGCCGCGGCCACGGCTCGCTCCACCGCGATCAGTTGGTTCAACGTCGGCGGCTCCCTCGGTTTCGCGACTGGTCCCTTGGTGGCAGGCCTGCTGTTCACCCACCTTGGCCTCAGTGGGACGCCGTGGCTGGCGATCCCGCTAGTCGCCATGGTGGTGTTCACGTGGCGCGTGGCGGAAGGTCACGCCGAACGCGAGGCACAGGCAGCCGTTCCCGCCAGGACCGACGCGGGCGGCGACCGTTGGGACGGGTTCGCGCTCGTGAGCGTGGGCGTGATCTGCCGCTCAATCATCTTTTTCGGGCTCAGCACTATGGTGCCGCTGCTGTGGCTGCGCGGTGCGGGCCACGGCGCGGGTGGCGCGAGCCTGCTCCTCAGCGCACTCTTCGCCGCAGGCGTCGTTGGCCAGCTCGCGGGTGGCTGGCTCGGCGACCACTGGGGCCGGCGGCAGACGGTGATGCTGGGCTTCGCGATTCAAATTCCCGCGATGCTAGCGCTGGCCCATGCTACCAGCAGTCCCGCGCTCATCGCCCTCTCCGCCGTCGCCGGCGCCACCATGTCGATGCCATTCAGCTCACTCGTCGTCATGGGCCAGGATTTTCTGCCCAACCGCGTCGGCCTCGCCTCCGGCGTCACCGTCGGCCTCGCCATCACGGCGGGCGGATTGATCGCACCTTGGCTCGGCTCGCTCGCCGACGCCCACGGAGCAGCCGCGGTCATCGGCGGACTCGCTTGGGTGCCCGTCGCCGCTGTGGTTGCAATGCTCGGCGTTGCGCGGCTGCGCCGCCTGATGACAGACTCTTCCCGATGAAACCCGTCCTCGAACTCACCGGCCTCCGCATCGAACGTGGTCGCACCAAAATCCTCCGCGGCGTGGACTGGCATATCACGCCGGGCGAGCACTGGGTGATCCTCGGCGCCAACGGTTCTGGGAAAACCTCGCTGCTCAAGGCGCTCACCGGGTTCCTCTCGCCGACCGCCGGCGAATTTACCCTGCTCGGCCAGCGCTATGGCGCGAGCGACTGGCGCGCGCTGCGGTTGAAAATCGGCGTGGTCACGAGCGCGTTCACGGCGTCGATCCCACCCGCCGAGGTCGCGCTCGACACCATCATCAGCGGCAAATTCGCCCAGCTCGACCTCTGGCACCGCGTCACCCACACCGACCGCACCGCGGCGTTGCGCCAGCTCCGGCTCGTCGGACTCGCGCGCCTCGCCGACCGCGAATGGTCCTGCCTCTCCCAGGGCGAACGCCAGCGGGTGCTCATCGCCCGCGCCCTGATGGCGCGCCCGCGGCTCCTGATTCTCGACGAACCCTGCGCCGGGCTCGATCCCGTCGCCCGTGAAAACTTTCTGCGCTTCATCGACCGGCTCGCCCGCCGGCGCACCCACGCCGCGGCCCTCGTGCTCGTGACGCACCACGTCGAGGAGATCATGCCCGTCTTCACCCACGCGCTACTCCTGCGCGCTGGCCGCGTCGTCGCCACCGGACCGCGCGCCGCCGTGCTTACCTCCGCCAACCTCTCCGCCACGTTCGGCGCGCGCCTTCGGCTCGCCGGCAGCGGCTGTCGCTATCGCTTGAGCTCGCCTGGAAACTAGCCGCGCCTCGACTCGGCGCGAGCCCCCTCATTCTTTCTGCTTCGGAAACAGCTCCGTGAAAAACGCCTTCATGTGCGCCCACGAGCGCCGATCCGCGGCTGCGTTGTAGCCCACGCCCTTCAATCCCGCCGCCGCGATCTTGTCCGCGCCGGGGTTGGTGAACGCGTGCACCGCGCCGGCGTAGCTGATGAACTGGTAGTCGAATTTCCCCTCGTCCATGCTCTTGAGAAACGCCGCGCGTGACTCTTTGGAAACGAAAGGATCCACCGCGCCGTGGCAGATCAGAATCTTGGCCTTCGTCTTCGCCGCGGCGTCGGCCGGCACGGGAATGAGCCCGCCGTGAAAACTCACGATGCCCGCGAGCTGCGCACCGCTGTAGGCCAGCGCCTGCACCGTCGAGCCGCCAAAACAATACCCGATCGCCGCCACGCGCGCAGCATCGACCTGTTCGACCTTCAGCAGCTGGACCAGCCCCGCCCGCGCCCGCTCGGCCATGAGCGGTTTGCCGTAAAACGGGCCAGCGAGATCGCCCGCCTTCTTCGGGTCGGTGGTCACCACGCCCGCGCCATACATGTCGGCTGCGAACGCCACATAGCCGAGGCGCGCCAGTTGCTTCGCGCGGTCCTTAGCATAGTCGTTGAGCCCCCACCACTCCGGCACGACGAGCACGCCCGGCAGCTTGCCCTTTGCGGCCTTGGCCTCGTCGTAGGCGAGAAAGCCCTCCAGTTTTACGCCGCCCTGCTCATAGGCAACCGGGCGGGTGACGACTCTCGCAAACGCCGGCACGGCCAACGCGAGTCCGGCAAGAATCAGGGAGATTTTTCTCATGGCTGGAAACGTGCAAACTCCGTCGCGTTCGTCAACGCCACTCCTGCCACAACGCCTCAGGCCGGAAAGCCGCCGGCGATGTAGTTCTTCAAATGCTCGGCCTCGGCCCGGTGCGCCTCGGCCATCCAGCGCGTCGTGTCGCCGATCGACACCAGCCCGATCAACCGGCCATCGGTCACCACGGGCAGATGCCGGCAGCGTTTTTCGGTAAACAGCGCGAGTGCCTGATCGATTGTCGTCTCAGACGTCACCGTGAGGACGTTGCCCGTCATTACCGCAGAAACGCTCGTCGTGTTCGGATCGACCCCGGCGCCCACCACGCGGCGCAGCACGTCGCGCTCGGTGAAGATCCCGGCCAGTCGGCCGCCGTCGAGCACAACAACAGCGCCAACCCGATTGCGGTTCATTTCAGCCACGGCGGCGGCGACGGTCATGGTCGGGGTGACTGAGTGCAGCACAGCGCCTTTGCGCTCCAGCAGGGCGGAGATCGGAGTATTCATGGGTCGTGCGAACGGGGTTGTTCCTCAACATGACGTGAACATTCGCCGTCGCAACCGAAAGTCGGCGAAACCGGGAAAATTTCCGGCGTCCATTACAACTTTCACCGGCGGTTCAACCGCGATGCCCCTTGCGAATCCCGCCCACCGCGGTTATGTATCCAGCATGAGTATCGGCAAAATTCTCCTCCTCGTCGAGGGCTTCTTCGTGCTGCTCGCGCTCGTCATCGGGCTCTGGATCAGCGGCATTTTCAACCGCCTTGTCACGCTTCAGCAGGGCACAGACGCCGCTTGGGCGCAGGTGCAAAACGTCTACCAGCGCCGCGCCGATCTCGTGCCCAATCTCGTCAACACCGTCGCCGGTGCCGCCAGCTTCGAGAAATCCACCCTCACCGAGATCGTCGCCGCCCGCGCCTCCGTGGGCCGCGCGCAGCTGCCCCCCGGCGGCGCGCCGACCGATCCCGCCAAGTTCGCCGAGTTCGAGCAGGCGCAGGCCCAACTCGGCGGCGCGCTCTCGCGCCTCCTCGTCGTCGTCGAACGCTACCCCGACCTCAAGGCCACCGCCAATTTCCGCGACCTGCAGGCGCAGCTCGAAGGCACGGAGAACCGCATCAGCGTCGAGCGCGGCCGGTTCAACGAGGCCGTGCAGGCCTACAACACCGCCCAAAAAAGTTTCCCGGCAGTGATCTTTGCCGGTATGTTCGGCCACACGCCGCGCCCCTATTTCACGGCCATCGCCGGCGCCGACCGTCCGCCCACCGTGCAGTTCGACTTCGGCGCAAAGCCAACTCCAGGCAAACCATAAAAAGGAAAGGTTGGCCCACGGAACACACGAAAACCCGACTTTCTTCCGTGTGTTCCGTGGGCCAACAAAATCTTTCTTTATTTCTCCGCGTTCTCCGCGACCTCCGCGTTGAAAAAATACTTCCACATCCTCCCGCTTCTGTTCGCGCTCCTCTGCAGTAGCGCGCGCTCTGCGGAGGTCCTGCCGCCTGCACCCGCCGCCTATTTCAACGATTACGCCGGCATCGTCGCCCCCGCCGCCGCCCGTCAACTCAACGCCGAGCTCACCCAGTTCGAGCGCGACACCTCCAACCAGATCGTCGTGGCCATCTACCCGCAGATGCAGTCCGACTCCTCGGTCGAGGACTACACAGTCCGCCTCGCGCAGAAATGGGCCGTCGGCCAGAAGGACAGGAAGAACGGCGCCGTGCTCTTCTTCTTTCAGGAAAGCCACGATATCCGCATCGTCACGGGCTATGGCCTTGAAGGCGCACTGCCCGACGTGCTCTGCAAACGCATCGTCGAAGACGAAATCGTCCCTCGCTTCCGCCAGGGCGACTTCACCAGTGGCGTCACCGCCGGCGTGCACGCCATGCTCGCCGCGACGAAGGGCGAATACCACGGCACCGGTCGCACCGTCGGAGACCGCACCCACAACCAGACCAACCCGGTCGTCATGATTATTTTTGTGGTGCTTATGGTCGTATTTTCGCTCTTCCGCAGCCGGCGCAATACCGTCTATGGCCGCAGCGGCCGCATCACACCGTGGATCGGCACCGGCGGCGGCTGGGGTGGCGGCTTTGGCGGAGGTGGTGGTGGCGGTGGTGGATTCTCGGGCGGCGGCGGCAGCTTCGGCGGCGGCGGCGCGGGAGGAAAGTGGTGACACCATGAGCTGGTTCTTCTCCACTCCGAAAATTGACCATGCCCGCGTCGTCGCGGCCATCGGCGCCGCCGAAGCCAAAACTTCCGGCGAAATCCGCGTCCTACTCGCCCGCCACCGGGCGCCCGACCCAGTCGCCGCGGCGCAAAAACACTTTGCGCGCCTCGGCATGACGCAGACCAAAGAGCGCAACGGCGTACTCATCTTCCTCGCCCCTCGCTCGCGCACCTTTGCCGTCATCGGCGACTCCGCCGTCCACGAAAAATGTGGCGACGCCTTCTGGACCGAACTCGCCGCCACGATGATCGTGCACTTCAAGCGCGCCGAATTCACCGCCGGCCTAGAACACGGCATCACCCGCGCCGGCGCCCTCCTCGCCGAACACTTCCCCCGCCAATCCGACGACGTTAACGAACTCCCCGATACTATTGAGGAAGCCGACTGAACCGGCCCAGTGCGACGGCCATATATTTGACTCTGATCGTTGCCACAGCCTTGCACTCTGGTAATTCCGGCTCAATTGAGCACTCTGCGGCATGGTTCCATTTTCGATTCTCGATCTCGCGCCAATTGTCCAGGGCGGCACGGCGGGCGAAACGTTGCGGCGCTCGCTCGACCTTGCCCGGCACGCCGAGCGACTGGGTTATCGCCGCTACTGGCTGGCCGAGCACCACAACATGCCAGGGATCGCGAGCGCGGCGACCGCCGTCGTCATCGGCCACGTGGCCGCGGGCACGTCGACCATTCGCGTCGGCTCGGGCGGTGTGATGCTCCCCAACCATGTGCCGCTGATGGTCGCCGAGCAGTTCGGCACGCTGGAGGCGCTGTTTCCCGGCCGCATCGATCTCGGTCTCGGGCGCGCGCCGGGCACCGACCAGCTAACGGCGCGGGCGCTGCGCCGAGGGCACCAGGATCCTGCCGATTCGTTTCCCGCCGAAGTGCAGGAACTGCAGGCCTATTTCCGCCCCGCGGTGCACAACCAGGCCGTGCAGGCGGTGCCCGGCGCCGGACTCGCCGTGCCGATCTGGCTGCTTGGCTCGAGCCTGTTCAGTGCACAGCTCGCGGCGGCGCTCGGCCTGCCGTTCGCGTTCGCCTCCCACTTCGCGCCCGCCTACCTCGACGAAGCCCTCGCACTTTATCGCGGCAAATTCCGGCCCTCAGCCGCGTTGTCCCAGCCCTATGCTATGGCCGCCATCGCGGTTTACGCCGCCGACACCGATGCAGAGGCCGCCCGCCTCTTCACGTCGCTCCAGCAGAGTTTCCTAAAACTCCGCCGCGGCACACCGGGCCCGCTGCCGCCGCCCGTCGCCACGATGGACGGC
The DNA here is from genome assembly GCA_903877135.1 of uncultured Opitutia bacterium. Taxonomy (GTDB): domain Bacteria; phylum Verrucomicrobiota; class Verrucomicrobiia; order Opitutales; family Opitutaceae; genus CAIRCN01. Next base: position 241,157 of record CAIRCN010000004.1, on the reverse strand, counting down.
CTCGGGTCGCCCGTGGAACAGGCCGGCGTCGAACACGCCTTCAGCGAGGCGGTGGTGGGTTCACCCGAGACGGTGAAACGCGGCATTGAGGACTTTCTCCAGCGAACCGGCGTCGACGAACTGATGGTGACCGCGGCGATTTACGATCACCCCGCGCGGCTGCGCTCGTTCGAGCTGGTGGCGCAGGTGCGCGACGCGGTGTAGGCCGGCACCCTCAGCGTGGGAACAGCTTGTCGAGCGCGCCGAGGTTCTTGAGCGGCGCCGATTTTTTCGCAGCGATCGGCGCGGTCACGATCGCGCGAGCCGGGGCTGCGGCTGGCTCGGCGGCAGCTGGGCCGCCGCGCAGTGCGCTGAGCGCCCGGTCGAGCTTTACCGCCGACACCGGCTCGGTGGTGCCCAACTCTTGGGCGAAGAGGCTCACGCGAAATTCCTCCAGCAGCCAGCGGAACGCCTCGCCGCCCTCCTGCGTCCGCACCTTCGCTGCCGCAGCCACATAGGGCGCGAGCTGCGCGGCGCGCTCAGCGTCCTTCGTCGGATTCTGCCGCCAACGCTCGGCCCGCAGCTTCATCGCCTTCAAGTAACGCGGCAGATGCGCGAGCTGCGCATAGGGCGTCGCCGTGAGAAAATCCGGCGGTAGCAGCGCAGCGAGATCCCTGTCCAACCCGGCGGGCGGAGCCTGATGCACCAGCAACGCCTGCCGCAGGGTGAGAATTTCGCGCAACAAGCCGCAGACCAGTGACACGAGCCCGCGCAGGTCGGCCTTGGATTTTCCGAGTGCTGCGGCGAAGGCCGCGGCAGACAGGTAGGGGCGGCTATCCTTAGCCGCCCTCGTTGCGCCCGGGTCCGGCTCAGGACGCGTGGGGACACGCGTCCCTACCTCGATCCGCTCGGCATCGCATAGCCAGCGGCGGAGCGACCCAAACGCCTGCGCCTGCAGCTCGTCCAGCGGCGCGAAGGTGGCCGTCAGTGCGCCGAGTTCGCGCAGCGCGCGCAGGTCGCATTCGAGCCAGCCGAGGTCGTGCCCGAGCTGCCGCTCCAGCAGCGCCGCCAGCCCGCGCCGCGTGGCCGTGCGCGCCTCCTCCGGCGTCTTGAAGAGCACAAGACCCACCCCGTCGCGGCCCGCCGCGAGGCCGGGAAAGGCGAACACCGGCACCCCCGCCTGCTCGGTCACCAGCACCTTTTCCGGAATGTCGCCAAACGCCCACGCCGTGTGCTCCGGCGTCTCCCACTTCGCGCGGGCCCGCCGCCACGCCTCGGGCTCGACGCGCGCCACCGTGGCGCTGGCGGTCCGCTTCTGCGCGTGGAGCGCCGCGTCAATCTCGGCAAGTTCGCGGCTCGCGCACAGCTCCCGGCACTTGTCATCACACACGCGCACGCGCACGCGCAAATGATCCGGCAGCGGTTTGTCCGCCCACACCTTGGGATCCACGGCCACACGGAAGCGCTCCGCGATCTGGAAGGCGAGCGCTTCGGTCAGCGACTCGCGCCGGCCCGTCAGCCGGTCGCGCGCCGCCACCTGCGCCGCCAGGCTCTTCGCCGTCTCGGTTAGCGGCACGAACTCTCGACGCAATTCCTTCGGCAGCGCGCGCAGGTAGTGTTCGACCTTGTCCTGCAGGTGGCCAGGCACGGCCCAATCGAGCGCCGCCGGCGTAAGCGCCTCGGCCTCGCGCACACTCACTTCGAGCGTCACGCCGTCGTCGGCCTGGCCGGGCTTGTAGGCGTAGGCCAGCGGGAGTGCACGGTTTTCCAGCGGCAGCGCCTCGGGAAACGCCTCGCTGTCGTGTTCGAGCGTGGCCGGGTCGTGCAGGTCATCCAGCCCCATCATCAGAAACCGCGGCTCCGCCCCGCGTCGCTCGCGCAACAGGTCGACCATTTCGCCGACGGCCGAGGTGTTTTCGATCCGCGCCGCATAGAAGCGATACGCCGCCTCGTCGAGGTTCAGGTAACCGGTGTCGCGCGTGCGGCTGAGCAGGTCCTCGACTTTCTCCCGCAGGGCGCGGTTGTGCGTGAGGAAATCGAGCGGAAACGTGAGCGTGTCGTTCACCAGCCCCTCGCGGATGAAAATCTCCGTCGCGCGCACCGGGTCGATCTTGCCGTAGCTGACGGCGCGGCTCTCCAGCTCCAGCCCGTAGAGCCGCGTGCGCTGCTTCACCATCACGCGGCCCTTTTCCGCGTCCCATGACGGCTCGCTGTGACTGACGCGCACGAGATTCGCTCCAAGGTCGAGCGCCCACACCGGATCGAGCCGCGCGCAGGTCCGCGCGAACAGCCGCGAGGTCTCCATGATCTCCGCCGCGATGATCCAGCGTGGGGTCTTCGCCTTGCCCGCGTCCTTTGGGTTCGCCACCGGCCGCGGGGCGCCGCCCGCCTTTTTCTTCGGCTCCTCCCGGCGGAACAGCACCGACCCGGGGAACAGCGTCACCCGCCGGTCGTGCGTGGCCGTGTAGCCGCCGTTTTCCTCGTCGAGGTGCCCGATGTTGCCGAGCAAGCCGGTGAGGATGCTGCGGTGGATGGCGCGGTAGGCCGGCGAGCCGAAGACCGTGGCTTTCTCGTCGCCGGCCGGCAGCCCCTGGTAGGCCGAGGTGAACTTGAAGTCGTCGCGCTGCTCCAGCACGTCGAGCAGCTGCGCGTGGACGTCGCGCCATTCGCGCATGCGCGTGTAGCTGAGGAAATGGTCGCGGCAAAACCGCCGCAATCGCGCCTGGCTCAGGTTCTCAAACTCGTCGTGGTAGGTCTCCCAGATGTTGAGCAGCGTGAGAAAGTCAGAGTCGGGGTGGACGAAACGACGGTGCGCGGTGTCAGCCTGCTGCTGCTTGTCAAGCGGGCGCTCGCGCGGGTCCTGAATCGAGAGCCCGGCGGCGATAACCAGCACCTCGCGCAGCGCTTTCTCGCTGCGCGCCTGCAAAATCATCCGGCCAACGGTGGGGTCGACCGGCAGCCGTGCGAGTTCCCGGCCGAGCGGGGTGAGCTGGCGGACGGCGTCTCCGCCCTCCGGCGCCTCGTCGAGCGCTCCGAGTTCCTCCAGCAGCGCGTAGCCCGCGCGGATGGTTTTCGCCGCCGGCATGTTGATGAACGGAAACCGCTCGATGTCGCCGAGGCCGAAGGCCTTCATGCGCAGGATGACGTCGGCAAGGTTGGCGCGCTGAATCTCCGGCTGCGTGAAGCGCGGGCGCTCAAGGAAGTCCTTCTCGGAAAAAAGCCGGATGCAGACGCCCTCGGCCACGCGGCCGCTGCGGCCTTTGCGCTGGTCAGCGCTCGACTGGGAGACAGGCTCGATCGGCAGCCGGCGGGTGCGCGCCTGCGGCGAATAGCGGCTGATGCGGGCGAGCCCGGTGTCAACGACGAAGCGGATCCCCGGAATCGTGAGGGAGGTTTCCGCGATGTTGGTCGCGAGGACGATCTTCCGCCGCTGTGTCGGCGCGAAGACGCGCTGCTGCTCGGCGTTGGAGAGCCGGCCGAAGAGCGGGACGAGTTCGCTGTCGCGCAGCCGGCGGCCCTCGAGCAGGTCGCGCACCTCGCGGATGTCGCGCTCACTGGGCAAAAAGACGAGCACGTCGCCGCGGTCGCTCTCGCGCCCGATCCGCTCGACGGCCTCGACCGCGCCGTCGATGTAGTGGAGCGCCTCGGCACGGGCCTCGCGCTCGTCGCCCTCGGCGGCATCGGAGCCGAGCTCGTCGAGCGGCGCGTAGATGACCTCGACGGAAAAGGTGCGGCCCTCGACCTGGATCACCGGGGCGTCGTCAAACGCCGCGCTGAACATCGCCGTGTCGATCGTCGCCGAGGCGATGACGATCTTCAGTTCGGGGCGTTTGTAGCGGAGCGTGCGGAGGTGCCCGAGGAGGAAGTCGATGTTGAGCGAGCGCTCGTGGGCCTCGTCGATGATAATGGTGTCGTATTCGCGCAACAGCGGGTCGCCCTGCACTTCGGCGAGCAGCATGCCGTCGGTGAGGAATTTCACGACGGTCCGCGGCGAGGTGTTGTCGTTGAACCGGATCTTGCAGCCGACCTCGCGACCCCAGTCTACGCCCATCTCCTCGGCCACACGGCGGGAGACGGAGAGCGCGGCCACACGGCGGGGCTGGGTGCAGGCGATGCGGCCCTGTGTGCCGCGGCCGGCCGCGAGACACATCTTGGGAATCTGGGTGGTTTTGCCCGAGCCGGTCTCGCCCGCGAGGATGATGACCTGGTGCGTGCCGATGGCGGCCGTGATCTCCTCGGCGCGCACGCTGATCGGCAACTCGGGCGGGAACTCGAGGCGAAAGGGAAAAGAGTTGTTTGACGGTGCGGGCACGGGAAACGAGCGTGGATTCTTCGCTTCGCCCTGAAGCACAACGCAACGATGAAAGCTCCCCCTCTCCTTCCCGAAGAAACGATACGCCGCGTGCTGCGCCTCGCTCAGATCGACGGCATCTGCGTGCTTGCCCTGCCCGGATTCTTCGCGCTGGCCTCGGCTTCGCTGGGCGACGTGACCGGCGTGATCGTCGGGCTGCTGATCGCCGCCGCGGGCGCAATCGAGCTGCACGGAGCGGATTTACTACGGACCGGCGAGCCCCGCGGCACCAGCTGGCTGGTGAGCAGCCAGGTTTACCTGATGGCGGTGGTGATCGGGTTCTGCGCCTGGCAGCTGACGCACATGGACCTGACGCTTTTCCGGATGGCACTGACCACCGAAGTCAAGGCTTCCATCGCCCAGACAGGCATGACGGAGGATGAGTTTCTCGCCACAACCTACCGGTTCGGCTACCGGCTGATCGCCCTGATGACGTTTTTCTACCAAGGCGGCATGGCGCTCTACTACTTCCGCCGCCGCCGCGCCGTTGACCAGGCGCTGACACAGGAATAGACCCCACACTTGCGCCCGACTTCGTGCGGCCTACGTTGGCCGCCATGCCGAAAGAGCGCTATATCGAGGCCAAGCAAAAGTGGGCCGAAAAACAGAAGGCCAGCGGCGTGACCGCGCGCGCGGTGCCATCCACCGACCGCCTGCCGCCCGGCCAAAAACTCACCGCCGGGTTCCCCGTGCTCGATCTCGGCGTCCAGCCGGCCATCGCCCACGCCGACTGGAAACTAACGCTCGACGGTCTCGTGGAACGGCCCGCAGCGCTGTCGTGGGCGGACTTCAACGCTCTGCCGCAGGTCGACGACGTGAGCGACTTCCATTGCGTCACGACGTGGAGCAAATACGACTGCCGCTGGGGCGGCGTGGCGTTCACCACGCTCTACGAGCTCGTGCAGCCGCGGTCTGAGACGAAGTTCGTCTATTTCACGAGCTACGACGGCTACTCGACCAACGTTTCGCTGGCGCAATGCCTCGACGACGACGTGTTGATCGCAACGTCGTTCGACGGCGCGCCCGTGAGCCGCGAGCACGGCGGGCCGGCCCGTGTGATCATCCCGAAGCTATACGCTTGGAAGGGCGCGAAATTCGTGAGCGGCATCACCTTCCTTGCCGAGGACAAGCTCGGCTTCTGGGAAGTGCGCGGCTACTCGAACACCGCCGACCCGTGGAAGGAAGAGCGCTACGCCTGAGGCAGACGCCGCGGGATTCAGCGCGACGACACCGCCAGCGGGCAGAGCGGCAGGTCGGTCTCGGCCTCGATGACAAGGAGACGGTTGTATTTCGCCAGCCGCTCAGATTGGGTGATGGAGCCGACTTTGATGAAGTCGGCACCCCACCCGACCGCGAGGTCGGCGAGCCAGTTATCCTCGGTCTCACCGCTGCGGGCGCTGACCGTGATTTTCCAGCCGGCGGCGCGGGCGAGCGCCGCGGCCTGCGCCGCGCCCGTGAGTGTGCCGACCTGGTTGACCTTGAGCAGCAAGGCATCGGCCGCGCGGGTGGCGATGGCGCGCTCGATGCGCGCCGGCTGCGTGCAGAGAAAATCGTCGCCCAGCGTCAGCGTGCGGCCGGCCAGCCGCGCCCGCAGCGCCGGCCAGTGCGCCCAGTCCTCCTCGCTCAGGCCGTCCTCCACGCTCACCAGCGGATAGCAGGTGACCCAGTCGTCGATGCGGGCGATCATTGCCGCGGAATCGAGCGTTTCGCGACCGAGGTGGTAGCACCCCTCGTGGAAAAAATGCGAGGAAGCCACGTCGAGGGCCAGCGCGACGCCGATTCCCGCCGCATGACCGGCGGCCGTGATCGCCTCGATCGCGTCGGCCAGCATCGACTCGGCGTCGGGAAAGAGCGGCGCGAGCCCACCCTCGTCGGCGCGCAGCAGTCGCTGGCCGTATTTCTTCCAGACGAGCTCCGCCGCCGCCTGATAAACCGCAAAAACCGCCGCCAGCGCCTCGTCGGTCGTTTGCGCCGCGACGGGCGTGAGCAGAATGTCCTGCAACGGTGACTGCTCGCCCGCGTGCTTGCCGCCGCTGAAAAGATTCACGGTCAGCCGCGGCAGCGTGCACAGCCGCAAACCCGCAATGTCAGCGAAGTGTCGGTAGAGCGGCACGCCGTGCTGGACCGCGCAGGCGCGAGCAAACGCGAGCGAGACGGCAAGGATGGCGTTCGCGCCGAGGCGGCGGCAATTCGGCGTGCCGTCGAGGCGCATCAGTTCGCCATCAAGTTCGGCCTGCGAGGCGAACGCACGGCCGCGCAGGCCTTCGTGCAAGGTGACGCTGACGTTTTCCACGGCGCGACGGCAGCCGAGGCCGCGGTAGCGTTGCGCATCGCCGTCGCGCAGCTCGATCGCCTCGGCCCGGCCCGTCGACGCCCCGGAGGGCACGGACGCGGCCGCGGTGAAACCGCCGGCCAGCCGGCACTCGGCCCAGACGGTCGGACGGCCGCGACTGTCGAGAATTTCCCGTGCGTGGAGCCGGGTGATGGTGAAGGAACTCATGGCTGCGGTAAGGTGATTTGGCGGATCAGCGTTTCGAGTGACATAGCTGCACGCGGCAGGAGGGTGAGCACGGCCGAGCGCAACGCCGTGCGGCCCGCCGGCGTCAGGTATTCAAGCGGCGAGCGGCCGTCCACGCGGGCGAGCAGGCAGCCCAGCGTGTGCCGCACGGCGCGCCCCTCGAGCCCGACAAAGCGCCCGCCGACTTCGTGCGTGTAGGCGGCCCAAAACTCCGCCGCCGCGCGGGCGAAGGCCGCCCGGTGCTCCGGCAGATGCCGGGCCTTGGCGAGCAGGTGTGTGAGGGCGAATCCGAGATCGAACGCCGGGTCGCCCCAGTGAATCACCTCGTGGTCGAGCAGCACGAGCCGGCCGCCAGCGACGAGCACGTTCTTAGGGCTGAAGTCGCCATGAACAAGCGTGACTTGGTTAGCAAAGGTGTCCTTGATCAGCCGCGCATAGAATTCAGCGGCGGCCGGCACGTTGGCCGCGGCGGTGCGGTAGTAGGCGTCGATGCGGAGTTGCTCGAAGAACGTGGTGTCGCCGAAGTCGCGCCGCAAATCGTCGGCTTGTTCGCTCGCGCGACGGTGGATCGTGCCGAGCAGTTGGCCGAACCGGGCCACGTGATCCTGCTTTGGCCCGAGGGTGAGCAGGAGTGTCTTCCAATTCGCATGCGGCTCGGGCACGGCGGACATGGCCAGGACGTGAGCCTCCATGTCCTCGAACACGAAATCCACCACCGCGCCCGCCGGGGCCAGCGAGGCGAGCCAGCGGAGGCCGGCGGCCTCGCGGTGAATGCGCGCCGGCTCGCTGAACCAGTCCGCGCGCACGCGCAGCTTGGCCAGCGCCTGCTTGAGCACCCAGGCGGCGCCGTCGGGCAGGCGGACGTGAACGGTTTTACACGAGACGCCGCCGGCGAGCACGCGCGCAGTGATTTCGTCCGCGAGCCCGATGCGGCCGGTCCGTCGCAGGTAGTCGCGCAACGCCGTGCGGTCTTCGATGTCGAGCGGTGTTTCCAAGGTCAGCCGGCGAGGTAGGGAATCGTGAGCGGGCCCCACGGCAGCACGGCCACGCGCGCGGTCGGGCCGAGGCGCGCCACCAGCGACCGCACCTCGGCGCCGATGTCGGGGCACGGTTCGAGCAGGGCGGCGCGCACGAGATCGTCGGGTATGCTGCTGTGCAGGAGCACGCGGGCGCGGACCTGGATGAGCGTCTGGATCTGCGACTGCCACTGCTCGGGCCACGAAAAGCCGGGCGAGCAGATGCGCGCAAGCAGCTCCGCGGGCGAACGCACGCTGCGCAGGAGCTGGTCGCTCGGGCTGCCGGCGGGGAGCCCCTCGCGGCACTCCGCGGCGAGGATGATCGTGGCGCCGGGCTTAGCGATCACGGCGGCGGTGCTCATCCCCTTCACACCCTGATAGAGGTTCATGTCGAGCGGGTAGCCGCTGTTGGTGGTGACGACGACGTCGAACGGCGAGTCCACACGCTGCATCGCCGATTCGCGCACAAAGTCGCGCCCGCGGCGGTGCGCCTGGCCGAGGTCGCCGGCGAACCAGCCCGTGATGCGCTTCTCCTCGTTGAGGCTGACGTTGAGCAGGAAGCTGCGGCCGACGCGCTGGGCGATGTCGAACATCTCGTCCCAGATCGGGTTGCCCTCGTTGATGCCAAAGGTGGCGCGCGGGCTGCCGATGTTTTCCGCGCCGTGGTTGCCGAGGGTGGTCTTGAGTCCCGCGACGCCGGGCATGAGCGCCTTCGGGCCGCCGCTGAAGCCAGCGAAGAAATGCGGCTCGATGAAGCCGGTGAGAATCCGCACGTCCGCCTCGGCGGCGAGGCGGTTGATCAGGGCGGGGGCGCCGGAGCGCGTGTGGCCAAACTGCACCATCCCGGCATAATCTTCACACTCGTGATTCACGACGCGGTAGCGCGCGGTAATGGCGGGGCCGAGCATCTTCTCGAGTTCCGCGGGGGTGTTGGGGCGGTGCGTGCCGGTGGAGTTGAGGAGCACGATCTGTTCGTCGCGCACGCCATGGCTGTGGAGGTAGTCGAGCACCCAGGGGAGCACGCGCTCGTTGGGCATCGCACGGGTGATGTCGGGGAAAATGATGCAAACCTTGCAGCCGAGCCGCAGCCACTCGCGGAGCGGCGCACAGCCGATGGGCGCTTCCAGGGCGGCGAGCAGTGCGGCGCGTTCGTCGGGCAGCGCGGGCTGCGGACGCGGGCGCACGACGGTGGTGTGGTTGGGCAACTCCACCTCGAGGTGGCCCTGACCGTAGGCAAGCGCGACTTTCATGGGCGGCGAGTGAAAGGCCGGGGGCGGCAAAGCTCAAGCCGCTCCAGCGCTGTTCCAATTTTCGAAAAGCCGGCTCTGCGTCGCCTTGATTTCGCGGACCGTCATCAGCTGCCGGGCAATCGCGTCGGCGAGCAGGCGTTGCAGGGAAAACTCGCCGCGCACGAGCGCCTCCCAGAGCAGCCATTTCAGCTCACGCGGGTAAATCGCGGCGAGCGGCTCGAAAAAATCCCCGCGCCGGCCCACACAGCCCACGCCCGGAGCGCACGCCGCGAGCAGCGCGGCGAACCACTCCGCGTTCATCTTTGGCAGGTCGATCGCCAGCACCGCGACGTGCGGGTGCGAGGCGCGCTCGATGGCGGCGGTGAGGCCCACCATCGGGCCACCGGTGGAAAGCGCGTCGTGGAGGTGCGCGGTGAAACCGGTCGCCCGCCGCGCCCACTCCTGCTCGGGGCGCACGGACAGGAAAATCTCCACCGCACCGGCGTGCGCGAGCACCTCGCGCTGGCGCTGCCACATCGGCACGCCGGCGGTTTCGAGCAGCGCCTTGTCGCGACCCATGCGGGTCGAGCGACCGGCGGCGAGCACGACGGCGCTGAACGCGCCTGACGGCGGCGGCGCGCTAGGTGCGGGCGGCGGAGTCACCGAAGTTGGCCTCGGCCTTGGCGTCGTCGAATTCGCCCTCCCAGCGGGCCACGACGACGCTGGCGAGGCAGTTACCCATGACGTTCACCGAGGTGCGGGCCATGTCGAGCAGCGCATCGACGCCGAGGATCATCGCGGCGCCCTCGAGCGGGAGGTTGAACGATTGCAGCGCGGCAATCAGCACGACGAGCGACGCGCGCGGCACGGCGGCCACGCCCTTCGACGTGAGCATGAGGGTGATCATCATCGTGATTTGCTGGCCGAGTCCGAAATGGATGCCCGTCGTCGCCTCCGCCGCCTGCGCGACGAAGACCGACGCCACAGCGAGGTGCAGCGTGGAGCCGTCGAGGTTGAAGGTGTAGCCCGCGGGCAGCACGAAGCTGACGATGCCGCGCGGCACGCCGAGCTTTTCCATGCGGGCGAACGCGTCAGGTAGGGCGGCCTCGCTGTTGGCGGTGGCGAAGGCGAGCGTGAACGGCTCCCACACCGCGCGGAAGAACGCCTTGAGCGGCACCTTCGCGATCCAGATCACCGTGCCAAAGACAAACACCACGAAGATCACCAGCGCGAGGTAGAGCGTGAGAACGAGTTTGCCGAGGTTGAGCAGGACGCCGAGGCCCTGGTGGCTGACCGTCACGGCAATGGCCGCGCCGACGCCCAGCGGCGCGAACTTCATGATGATGCCGGCAAACTTGAACATCACCTGGGTAAGGCTCTCGCACCACGTCAGCACAGGACGGCCTGCCTCGCCGGCGGCGATAACCGCGGTGGCGAAAATGACGGAGAATGCCACAATCTGCAGCACGTCGTTGCGCGCTAGAGCATCGAGGAAGCTCGTCGGGAAAACGTGCAAGATCGTCTCGAACAGCGAGAGCGGTTTTGTCTGGGCGACGGCGCCAAGGCTGGTGGCGCTGGCGGCGAGTTTCACGCCGACGCCGGGGCCGACGACGTTGACCACGAGGAGCCCGACGCCGAGCGCGGCGGTGGTGACGATTTCAAAATAGAGCAGCGCCTTCGCGCCGATGCGGCCGACCTTCTTCATGTCGCCGGTGCCGGCGATGCCCTGCACCACGCTCGCGAACACAAGCGGCGCGATCATGGCCTTGATGAGGTGGAGAAAGATGTCGCGGACGAGCGTCAGCCAGTTGTCCCAGCTGGCTTTCCCGGCGGCGGGGAGCAAACTCATCCACCAGCCGAGCAGGCACCCGAGCACAAGCCCGAGGAGAATCTGCTGCGTGAGCGAAAGACGATACCAGGGTTTGGCGGAGCTGGCCGGGCCGGGGTGGGACATGCGGCGGACATTTACTGCCGGCGCAACCGACGCCAAGCCTGAACACGAACGGGCCGGCCCGCCGACGCGGCTCAATACCCCAACTCGATCATCTGGTGCGCCGTGAACTCCCGCACGGTGAATTCGACGCCGTCGGTGTGCGCCGTGAACGCCAGCGCACCGCCGTCCGGCACGAGGCGCGCCGTCTTCACCTTGCGCGGCAGCCGCAGCCGCACCCGTGTGTCGCGCAGCGGCACGAGATCTTCGATGATTTCCACCGGCTTGCCGTAGAAAGTGCCGCGGTTGCTCGTGACGGCAAAGAGCACGTGCGCCACGTAGCGGCGCTCCGCCTTTTGCTCGAGCACATTGACGCGGCCGGTTGAGGGCAGATTCGTCTCCACCGGGAGTTTGCCACCGAGCAGGTGGTTGAGCGCAGCCGCAAAGAAATCACGGTAGAGCGGCTGGCCGTAGGTGCGGTAGGCGGTGAAGATGTTGTGGGCGAAATACGCGACCTGCTTCCCGATCACCGCCGCTGGTGGCACGGCACCCGGCGCGTCGGGCGCGTGCTGGTGCGAGGTGTAGTGCTCCCAAGTGCGGTTGAAATACGAGGCACGCCGCTCCGCCAGGACCTTCGCCGTCGTAGGCTTGATGTCGTAGGCGCCGCCTTGAATCACGACCGCGGATTTCACGGGCACATTCGGTGTGAGATCTGTCGCCAGCAAATAGTCGGGGTCGTTCTTGGAGCGGCCGAGGAGCTTCGCGCCGGGATCGATCGCAAAATTTTCCTGCTTTTCATCGAGCAGCGCCGAGCCGGCGCCAATCAGACGGCCACCAGCCGTGAGAAATTTTTTCGCCTTCGCTAGAAACGCCGGCGTCATCACGAACGTGTCGGGCAGCACCACGAGATCAAAGCCCGTCCACTCCGCGTGCTCGTCCAGCACCACGAAGGGCTGGTGCAACTCGAGCAGCATACGGCCCGCGCCTTCGTCGGCGATCATCGAGCAGGCCTGACCGCCGCGCCAGCGGTGCTGGTTCTGCTCGCAGCTCACGAGCGCGATGCGCGCCACGGGCTTCACGTTGTCGCACCACGGCTCCTTGCGCTCCACCTCGGCGTAGGCCGCGCCGATGAGCTTGTAGGTATCGAGGTTCATCTCGCCATCTGGATGGAGCTGGTCGCCAACGCTGCATTTCGCGCCGTAGGCGAGCATCGCACCGCATTCGTAGCGCAACGCCTCAGGACGCTTGAAGCCGCCGAACTCGCCCCACGTGTTGTGGAACTTGCCCGTCATGCCCATGAAGTCCCATTTCTGTGTGATCGTGTAGCGGGCCGAGAGCGGAAAGTGGTCGTAGCCCCAACCGCCGGTCGGCAGCGACTCAAGCTCGAGGTGCGTGTTGAAACCGAGCGCCTTGCGTGCCCCGATGGAGATGTGACCGGAGTTGTGGAAAACCGGCGTATCCTTGCGCACCGACTGCGCCGCCGCGGTCGTGGCCCGGAAATACCGGTAGAGAACATCCTCGCCGTAGCGCGCCACGTCCGCGTCTTCCTCGGGGTTGTAGCCGAGTTTCTTCATCTCTTTCAGCGCGTCGTCACTGTAGTCCCGCTGCACGCCAATGATATCCAAGAAAATGCCGTCGTTGTCCGGCCAGCGTTGGCAAACCTCCTCGATTTGCGCGCAGAGGTAGTCGAGATAGGGCGAGTTGAAGCGCAGGATGCGCACGAACCACTCCACCTCGAGCGGTTTCCAAAGCACGCCGTCCTTCTTCTTCACCACCCAGGTCGGGTTCGCAAACGCCGCCAGCTCGTCGAGCCCAGCGCTTAGGTAGATGGGGCAACGCACACCGACCTCCCGACAGGCTTCGATCTGACGCGCCAGCAGGTCGGTCTTCAGGTGCGGGTGAATCTTGCCGATTTTCGTCGGATGATAACTCCAGCCGTGATGGCATTTGGAGAAAATTGTAATCGAGTTCACGTGTCCGACCTTGAGCGCCTCCTGAAACCGGCGCTTGTTGAAGCTCGCCCCGATGCCGGGGATGAGGCCGCTGGTGTGAAAATCGAGGTGAACCTGCCGGAAACGTAGATGGTGCATGGGGAAACCGAGGGTGACCCCACGATGACCCGCCTCTGCCACCAAACACAACCCCGGTTTGCCTGCGAAAATGAATTTTCCCGCCGGGCCGGTCCTCACACCTGCAAGTGTAAGGGAATCGCCTCGAAAAAATTAGCCCCCGCTTTACTGCGCTGTCCCTTGGAAATTTGGCTCGCGGGCCAATGTCTGCGCCGCCACAACCACAAGCTCAATCAACATCACCCCCAGTATACCCTCACTATGATCCTACGAAAATCCTGGCAATTGGGCGCAGCCGCACTGGCAGCGTCCCTCCCCTCAGCCCTTCGCGCTGGCGAAGCTGACATCAAGATCCCCGATCTTACGCACGTCCGCTTCGACGGCTTGGGCGGCGTCAGCGGCTTGACACTGATGTATCTCGGCATCCTGCTTTGCGCCGTGGGCGCGGCCTTCGGCCTCGTGCAATACACGCAGACCAAGGCGCTCCAAGTGCATTCCTCGATGGCCAGCGTTTCCCACATGATCTGGGAAACGTGCAAGACCTACCTGTTCACGCAGGGCAAATTCCTCGCGATCCTCTGGGTGCTCATCGGCGGCTGCATGGTTTATTACTTCGGCGTGCTCTCGCACAATTCGGTGGTTCATGTCGCGGTCATCCTCCTCGCCTCGATTCTCGGCATTCTCGGCTCCTACGGCGTCGCGTGGTTCGGCATCCGGATCAACACCGTCGCCAACTCCCGCACCGCCTTCTCCGCCCTCAAGGGCAACCCGCTCAACACGCTGTTCATCCCCCTGCGCTCCGGCATGAGCGTCGGCCTGCTGCTGGTTTGCGTCGAGCTGTTCTTCATGATCTGCATCCTCGTGTTCCTCCCACGAGAACTCGTCGGCCCGTGCTTCATCGGCTTCGCCATCGGCGAGTCCCTCGGCGCCTCCGTCCTCCGCATCTGCGGCGGCATCTTCACCAAGATCGCCGACATCGGCTCCGATCTCATGAAGATCGTCTTCAAGCTCCCCGAAGACGACCCCAAGAATCCCGGCGTCATCGCCGACTGCACCGGTGACAACGCCGGCGACTCCGTCGGGCCGACCGCCGACGGCTTCGAGACCTACGGCGTCACCGGCGTCGCGCTCATCGCCTTCCTCGCCCTCGCGCTCACCAAGAGCCAGGAACTCTGCGCCACGCTCATCGTCTGGCTCTTTGCCATGCGCGCGTTGATGATCGTCACCTCGCTCGTCTCCTATTTTATCAATCAGGCCATCTCCAAGGCCAAATACGGCAGCCTGAAGGATTTTGATTTCGAGGCCCCGCTCACGCACCTCGTGTGGATCACCTCCGCGGTGTCCATCGGCATCACGTTCATCGCCTCCTACTTCTTGCTGGCGAACCAGCATCAAGCCGGCATCGCGCCCGCGCTGTGGTGGGTGCTCTCCGTCATCATCAGTTGCGGCACGGTCGCCGGCGCGCTGATTCCGGAGTTCACAAAAATCTTCGTCAGCACGAACTCCCGCCACGTGAAGGAAGTCACCAACTGCTCCAAGCACGGTGGCGCTTCGCTCAACATCCTGTCGGGCCTAGTCGCCGGCAACTTCTCCGCGTTTTGGATGGGCCTTGTCATCATGCTGCTCATGGCCGCGTCCTATTACTTCTCCCAAAATCCCGCCCTCCTAGCCCTCATGCCGGCGGAGTTTGCGTTCGCCGCGCCGATCTTCGCGTTCGGCCTCGTGGCGTTCGGCTTCCTCGGCATGGGCCCAGTCACCATCGCGGTCGACAGCTACGGCCCGGTCACAGACAACGCCCAATCTGTCTACGAACTCTCGCAGATTGAGGGCCGCCCCGGCATCGCCGCCGAGATCGAGAAGGACTTCGGCTTCAAACCCGACTTCGAGAACGCCAAGTATCAGCTCGAGAAAGGCGACGGTGCCGGCAACACCTTCAAGGCCACCGCCAAGCCTGTGCTCATCGGCACCGCGGTCGTCGGCGCCACCACCATGGTGTTCGGCATTATCATGATGCTGAAAGAACTTTATGATAAGCAGGTCCTTTCTGGCGTCGCCGGCCCCTTCAAGGAAGTCATCGGCGCCCTGAGCATCGTGCAGCCCGAGATCATCCTCGGTCTCATCATGGGCGGCGCCGTCATCTACTGGTTCACCGGCGCCTCCTGTCAGGCCGTCGTCACCGGTGCCTACAGCGCGGTCGTCTACATCAAGGAGCACATGAAGCTCGATGCGAAGACCGCCTCCGAGAAGGACTCGAAGGAAGTCGTCCGCATCTGCACCGTTTACGCGCAGAAGGGCATGTGGAACATCTTCATCGTAGTCTTCTGCTTCGCCCTGGCGCTACCGTTCTTCAATGCCTACTTCTTCATCGGCTACCTCATCGGCATCGCGTTCTTCGGCCTCTTTCAAGCCATCTTCATGGCCAATGCCGGCGGCGCGTGGGACAACGCGAAAAAAATCGTCGAGGTCGAGCTCCGCCAGAAGGGCACCGACCTGCATGCCGCCACCGTCGTCGGCGACACCGTGGGCGATCCGTTCAAGGACACCTCCTCCGTCGCGATGAACCCTGTCATCAAGTTCACCACGCTGTTTGGCCTCCTCGCGGTCCAGATCGCCGTGACCATGACCGACGTGACGATGAAGCACGCCATCGGCGGCTTCTTCTTCGCCGTGGCGCTGGTGTTCGTCTATCGCAGTTTCTACTGCATGCGCATCCCCGAGGAAAACTCCGCTGGCATCTGAGCGGCGCGATTCACTTCGTAAATCCCCTCAATCAGTCAGGCCGCGGCTTCAACGCCGCGGCCTTTTTCTTGCCCGCTCACGCCCACGGATCGAACAGCACCTTGACCGCCTGCTTCCGCCGCAGCAACTCCACGCCCTCCTCGTAACGCGTGAACGGCAGCGTGTGCGTGATCAGCGGGGCCAGCCGCAGCTTGCCCTCCATGATGAACCGCAGCGCAGTCTCCGCCGCTACGCGGTTGTGGTCGCCATAACCCATCAGCACCACCCCCGGCCCGAACATGTGCCGTCCGCCATAGCGCACCTCTTCGCGCAGCACGCCGAACAACGTCACGCAGCGCCGCGTCCGATCCAGCAGGAATTCAATCGACGCCGGCACGCCCGTCAAGTCGATGGCGTCATCCACCGCCCCGTCGCCCCGCGAGGCCGGCCACGCCGCCGCATCCGGCGCCACCGCGCGATGCGCCCCTAACTTTGCCGCCAGCTCGCGCCGCTCCGCCACCGGGTCAATACCCACCACCTCCGCCGCCCCGTGGGCCCGTGCGAGCTGCACGCCCACGAGCCCCGCCGGCCCAAGCCCCGACAACCCCAGCGTCAGTCCCTCGACGCCGCCGAGCTGGGCCAGCCGCTGAAATGAAACTTCCACGCACATCGCCAGCTCGAGCGAGGCGATCTCCGCCGCGTCGAGCGACGCCGGCACCTCGATCAAGTCGGCCTCGCGCGAGACATTGAACTGCGCGTAGCAACCCTGCGGCCGCGCGCCGGTGTCGCGCCACACCGCCACACTCGCGCCGACGCGCAACGTCGTCTCGCCCGCGCCCAGCGCCACGACCTCGCCCACCGCCTCGTGCCCCGGCTGGCCGGGCATGTAGGGATACGCCAGTTTCATGCCCGGAAACATCGGTTGCCCGCCGAGAATGTGCAGGTCCCAATGCGGGCACGTGGCTATGCCGCGCAACCGCACCAGCACCTCGCCCGCGCCCGGCCGCGGCACCGGCGCGTCCCGCCACGCCGCGCGCCCCGGCGCTTCAATTTGCAGCAGCTTCATCGTGGAGGGAATCGTCATGGGTAAAATCAACCTTCCCTTCGCGCCGCCGGCCAGTCGAGCACCACACCGAGCACCGGCTCGCGTTTGCTCTCGATCAGCGCACACGCTTCCGCGGCGCGCTCCACCGGGAAGCGGTGCGTGATGCAGCCCAGCGTGTCCAGCCGCCCGTCCGCCACCCAACGCAGCGTCTCCTCCAGGCGCGCCTGCGTTGCGCCTGAAGCGAGGTCGAAGGAAATCTCCGAGTTGCGAAACTCCTGCAGCGCCTCCTGCAAATTCACCTCGCCCGCCGACTTGTAAAATCCTGCGATCACCATGTGCCCGCCGCGCGCCATCTGCGGCAGCCAGTCGCGCATCACCTGCACGCTGCCAACCGTCTCCACCAGCACCTGCACCGGCCCCAGTCCCAACGCGCGCACCGCCGCCACACCGTTGTCCGCCCCGCTCACCACCGTCGCGCCGAAACGCGAAAAACGCGCCAGCCGGTCTGCGTGCCGGCCCACCATCGCCACTTTTGCGCCGAGCTGCGCCAGAGTCTGGCCAGCCCACTGGCCCACGAGCCCGTCGCCCATCACGACCGCGACCTGCCCCGGCTGCATGGGCGAGCGCGTTCCGCAACCGTAGCCGACCTGGGCCAGCACCAGTCCGGAAAATGCCACCGGGTTCGCGCCCTCCGGCAGCCGCAGCAACGCCCCCTGCGCGCACACCGACGGCGACACGTGCCCCGCGAACCGGTTGTCGAACATCCCGCACACCTTGCTCATCGACGCGAACACCCAGTCGCCCGACGCAAACCCGCGCACCGCCGCGCCGACTGACAGCACGCGCCCCACCTTCTGATAGCCCGCCACCATGGGAAACGGCGCCGGGTCGCCCGGCCGCCACGCCACATCGCCCGAAATCCGCTCGCCCCGCAGGAACGAGCCCTCGGTGCCATTGCTGATCCAGGAAAAATGCAACTCGACGACCACATCTTCCGGTCCCGGCTCCGGGCAGGTGATTTTCTTGAAAACGACCTGATTCGGTCCGGTGAACACCACCGCGTGCGATTCCATCCCTGCAGTGGGCCGCAGACCCCGCGCTCCTTCAAGTCGCAACCGTCTGTTCTTTCAGCGGACGGCGCTATTGCGGGTAGCGCTTTCGCACTTCGCCCTCCAGCGTCCGTAGCGTCCCGATATCTTCGATGCCGTCCACGTGCAGATAGACGCCGCGCGTGCCGATCGCGTCGAGCAACGGCGCGACTTGGTGTGGTTTCACGGCGACGATCTGCACCGATTTTCCCGCAGCGAGAATCTGCCGGTAAAGCGGCCACCACCGTTCGTGCCCGCCGCCCTCGAGACCCGCCTGCGGCGTGTATTCGATCGCATCGAGCCCGGGAATCGAGAGCAGCGACGGCAGGTGCTGAATCGCCTGCGTGCCGTCAAGGTGGAACATGGCGCAGTCAAGCCAGTCGCATTGCTCGGCCAGCGCGGGCTTCACGAATTCGTCGAACATCACCGGCGAGATCATCGCCAGCGCGTCGCACTGCACCTTCGCCGTGCGGCCCGGCCCCCAGAGGTGGAACGCCCAGAAACAGTTCGACCCGTCCGGCAGTCCGATGCACGCCCGCAGCGCTTCGAATACCTCGCAGTAGGCCACGTTGATCTCTGCGATCTTCTCCTTCACCCACTCTGGCCGCTCCAGCATGTCGAACATCAGCGCCTGCGTGTCGCGCAGCGAGGCGATCACGTCGAGGTTCTCGATGATGTCGGGAAAACCGATTGGGTAGCGCCCGGCGCTTTTTGCCACCGCCGCGTCGGCGAGGGCGAGCTGGCGGTGCCACCAGCGGTTGGCGGGGTCAAGCTTGAGCGGCCGGTCGAGCCGCGACTGGTCCTGCAGCGGGTGAAACCACACCGTGTCGTGCGAAAAACCCGGCTCGCTGCCGAGGTAGAGCGCGAGCGAGCCCGGCCCCAGATCCATGCGCCCGATGGGCAGCGCGTCGAGCGCCAGCGTGCCGGTCGCGAGCCAGTAGTGGCTGTTCGCCGTCACGTAGCCGGGATCGGCGTGCCGGGCCTCGGCATCGCGCGGCGGGCCGGGGTCCGCCGCAAGCAGATCGCGCGACACGCGCTCAGCCGCGACGCCCGCCGGCACATAGGGCACGACGACTAGGCCGTCGCGCCGCCACCAACGGCAAAAGTGTTCGCGCGTTTCATCCCAGTTTTCCTTCCAGAGCATGGTGCGAAACCGCAGCACACTTCGGCGCGCGTGACAACCCGGAGCGCGGGCTGGGTAGCACAGGCGCCGGAGCGTTTGCCTTTGCGCAGCGGTTCACCCACGTTCGGGTATGGTATTGCCCCATCCCGTTCGCCTCGCCATCGTCGTTCTCTCGGCCGGGCTGCTTGCCGGCCTGGCCCCCGCCGCGCCCGATACGGAAATTCTCCTCGACCTCAACCCCACGCCCGCGCATCCGCGCAATTCCGAGGGCTCGTTCGTCGCGCTGAAATCCGGCCGCATCGCGCTTTATTTTTCGCAGTTTGGCAGCGGCGATCAGGACGAGGACTCCGCGCAGATTGCAGAAATTCACACCGACGATCTCGGCCACACCTGGAGCCAGCCGGTGGTGGTCGTGCACCGCGGCGCCGTGCCTAATCTCATGAGCGTCTCCGTGCTCCGCCTCGCGAGCGGTCGCATCGCGCTTTTCTACTGCGAGAAATACAGTCGCATCAACTGCCACCCCGTCATGCGCATCTCGGCCGACGAGGGCGCGACGTGGTCCGCTCCTGTCCGCGTGGTGCCGGCGCCGGGATATTTCGTGCTGAACAACGACCGTATCATCCAGACGGCGCGCGGCCGACTCATCGTGCCCGTGGCATTCCAGCGCTCGCGGCGCGACGTCGATGACGGCCGCGATGTCGTCGATGGCCGCGCCATCGCCCTTTGGTATTATTCCGACAACGAAGGCGACAGTTGGAAGGAAACCGCCACGTGGTGGACGCTACCGATGGCGAGCACCGCGGGCATGCAGGAGCCCGGCGTCGTGGAACTGGCCGACGGCACGCTCTTCTCGTGGGCACGCACCGATCAGGGTGAGCAGTGGGCCTGCCGCTCGAGCGACGGCGGCCAGACTTGGACACCGCCCGCGCCAACCGAGCTGAAGTCCCCCATCGCGCCGGCCAGTATCAAGCGGCTTCCCGGCTCCGCCGCGCTGCTCGCGATCTTCAACGACCACTCGGGCCGATTCGCGAGCGCGGGACCGGCCAACTCCTACACCGGGCGTACGCCGCTCGTCGCCGCCATTTCGACAGACGGGGGCCGGACCTGGCCGTTGCGCCGGCTGCTCGAGGACAATCCCAAGGGCATGTTCTGCTACACCGGATTATTTTTCGTCGGCGACGACGTGTGGCTCGCCTACGGCGCGGGCGACGAGCACGTGCCGATTTTCAATCGACTGCGGCTCCGCCGCTTCGCCCTCGCCGCGCTGCGCAACCCAAAATAGTTTCCGAGGCAGCCAGTGTCGGCGCGCCTTTCACTGCACCTTTAAGTAGCAAAAGAGAAAGTCGCGCAGTGTTGCCGGGCCGCCCGCTGGCGGGGCAATGCCGAAGTCGGGAATACTGGCGACCACCGGCACGCCCAGTTCGCGGCATCGTTCATAGAGCGCCTTCGCGTGCTTCGGGTGGTGCAAAAACTGGTTGACCGTGGTCAGCGCCAGCCCGCGCGATCCGGTTTCGAGAAAGACCGGCGGATCGTCACGCGAAATCAGCCCAAGTAGGTCGCAATCGGCGCGCACCTTTTGGCCGGCTGGTCCGCGTAATTCCTCAGCGGTCGCGAAACCGTAGAGCGCGGGCGACTCGTAGGTTTTGCCGAAACGCTGCACCGCCTCTTCGCCCAGCAGCCCGGCCCAGCGCAGCGGGTCATATGAGAACTGCGGCGACGCGGCGCCCGCACAGACTAGGCGCGTGGACTCGCGACGCACAGGGTCGGCACTGCCCGGTTCGGCGAGGTCGCCATGAAAAGCGAGCCAGAGCGACGCACCCGCTCCGGCCGAGCCTCCGTAGGCCGCGACACGGTTCCGGTCTAGGTTCCACGCCGCGGACTGCACGCGGATGAACTGCACGGCGCGTGCGCAGTCGCGCAACACCTCGGGCATCGGCACCGCCGGTGAGAGATAGCGATAGTTGATCGCTGCGAACGACACACCGGCGTCGAGACACTCCTGCACGAGCCTCTCCGTGCACGCGCCCGATTTGTCGCCGGCCGTGAAACCGCCACCGTGAATGTAGATCACAACTGGTGTTGGTTGCGTCGAACTGGCGCGCCAAAAATCGAGAACGTTGCGCGGATACAAACCGTAGGTGACGTCGGCCAGCGTAGGTCTGGGTGCGACCTCCCGGCTCCCCTGCGCGGCCGCCACAACTGTCTCGGCGCGCGCCATATCCTGGACAAGGGCTGCCGAAACTTCCGCCGTCGGCCCTCCGCCCGCGAACACGATCGCGAGAAAAATACACCGCTTCCGGAGAATTGCATTCATAGCAGAGGCAAATTGTTTCGGGCGTCGCCAGTAGGAAAGTAGCAGGTCAATCCAAAACCAAACGGGTTGCAACGCCTATGCTGGCTCTGCCAGGCCTACGGTCCAAGATGCCGCCAGCGCACTTGTCCTGGCACGTTCGAGTCGCTTTATCCCGAGCTTCCGCCTTGTGCGCATCGTGCGAAGCGCAAACCTATCCCCATGTCTTTTCCCCTCCGCCTGCTGGCCTTGGTCTCAACCGCCACCATGCTGTTCGCCTCCGCCATCCCGCTCTCAGCCCAGCGATCCCCGGTCGAGGCGCGGCATGGCCTCGTCACCTCGGCCCACGAACTGGCCTCGCAGGCCGGCGTCGAAATCCTGAAAAAAGGCGGCAACGCCGTCGATGCCGCCGTCGCCACCGGCCTGGCGCTCACCGTGGTCTATCCTTACGCCGGCAACATCGGCGGCGGCGGCTTCATGCTGATCCACCTCGCCGACCGCGGTCCGGGCGCAGGTCGGGCCGGCCGCGACGTCGCCATCGACTACCGCGAAACGGCGCCCGCCACCGCGTCACGCGACATGTATGTCGGGGACGGCGGGAAACTCATCGCAGGCGACGGCTCCTCGACCGTCGGTTGGAACGCCAGCGGCGTGCCCGGTTCGGTCGCCGGATTTGCCCTCGCGCTTGAAAAATACGGCTCCCACAAAGTGACCTGGGCTGAGGTCTGCGAACCCGCCCGCCGCCTCGCCGCCGAGGGGCACGTCGTCTCGCAGGGCACCGCGCGCAACCTGCGCGATTGGGCCAAACTCCTCTCACAGTTCCCCGAATCCAATAAAATCTATCTCAAGGACGGCGCTTTCTGGAACGCCGGCGAGCGCTGGGTGCAGTCTGACCTCGGCGCGACCTTCGCCCGATTGCAAAAAAATGGCCCGTGCGAATTCTACGAGGGCGAGACTGCCCGGCGCATCGTCGCCGCCATGACCGCGCACCGTGGCAACCTCACGCTCGCCGACCTGAAAAATTACCGGGTCGCCGAGCGTGCACCCCTTCGCGGCAATTACCGAGGCTACGCCATCGTCACCATGCCGCCCCCCAGCTCCGGTGGCATCGCGCTGCTCCAGATGTTCGGCATGCTCGCGCCCTTCGACGTAGGCGCCCTCGGGCCCAATTCCGCCGCCAAATACCACCTGTTCGCCGAGGTGATGAAGCGCGCCTTCCGCGACCGCGCCGAATATCTCGGCGACCCCGACTTCGTGCAGGTGCCCGTCGCGCAACTCCTCGATCCTGCCTACATCCAAGGCCGCATCCGCGATTTCTCCCCCGACAAAGCCACCCCCTCCGCCGCGGTGTCACCCGGCCTCGGCAAGTTCGTCGCGCTGGCGCCGCACGAGTCCACCGAGACCACCCATTTCTGCGTCGTGGACGCCGCGGGCAACGCCGTCACCAACACCTACACTCTCAATGGCGCATACGGCTCGGGCGTGACCATCCCCGGCACCGGCATTTTGATGAACAACGAAATGGACGACTTCACCTCGCAGGTCGGCATGCCAAACATGTTCGGACTCATCCAAGGCGAGGCCAACGCCATCGTCCCCGGCAAACGCCCGCTCTCATCGATGTCGCCGACGATGGTTTTCAAGGACGGCAAACTCCTGCTTACCACCGGTTCGCCCGGCGGCCCCACGATCATCAACACGGTCTTCGAGATCATCACGAACGTCATCGACCATGGCATGCCCATGCAGCAAGCCGTCGAAGCCCCGCGCATCCACCACCAGTGGATGCCCGACGTCATCACCTACGAACGCTACGGCATGTCGTCCGACACGATGGCCCTACTCCGCGCCAAGGGCCAGGTGCTCAAGGAGCGCCAGTCATATGAGAATTTCTACCAAGGCGACGGCGAGACGATCATGGTCGATTCAAAGACGCATCTCCTCCTCGGTGCCGCCGACCCGCGCAAGCCCGACGCTCGCGCCGTCGGGTATTGAGCCGTTCCAGATTTTCACAGCTCAGCGTTTCTTGATCGGAGAATTGGTGTTTTCGGACGCGTTTATTGTGATTTTACACCACCGATGACAGGCGCGGTTATAGATGCGATAACGCGCCCTTCGTTGTGCGTCGCGAAGGTCGGTCTTCATCGACCGCACAACCCGGCACCTCCTAACATCACTGCGTAAGGCGCCGTTATGAAAACAAATCCGTCAGCATCAGGAACCGGAGTCGAAAACTCCTCCAGCTTGAAGCAATACGATGAGGCCTCGCTCATCGACTTGCTCGAAAAAGCGGAGCAGGAACACGGGTTCATCCCCCGCGATGTCTCCGACGAGGTCGGCCGGCTCGTCGAGGTGAAACTGGAGCGCTTGCGGCGGATCAAGGGCAAGCTCGACTCCACCATCCGGCGCGATGTGCAGCAGCACGTCGCCCACTGGCGCAACGAGGAGGGCAACCTCATCATGATCCTCCACGCCATCCAGAACCAACACGGCTACGTCCCGCGCGAGGTCGCGATGGAGCTTTCCCGCGAACTCGGCGTGAAGCTCGCGCGGATCTACGAGGTCATCACCTTCTACCATTACTTCAAGCTGCAGCCGCCCGGCGCCCACAGCGTCACCGTGTGCAACGGCACCGCCTGCTATCTCAAGGGCTCCGGCGACCTCCTCAACGAGCTCCGCACCCAGCTCGGCATCGCCGAGGGGCAGACCACGCCCGACCGCCAAATCCACCTCGACACCGTCCGGTGCATCGGTTGCTGCGGCATGGCTCCGGCCATGGTCATCGACGGCAAGACGTGCGGACGCGTCAAACCGGCCGATGTCGCAGGCCACATCGCCACCCTCAAAATCAAGAAGGAGGCCGCCGCATGAAAACGCTCTCCCGCGAAGACCTCGCCTCGCTCGCCCGCTCGCCCCAGGCCGATCCGCTCGAGTGGATCCGTGTGCAACTCGACACCGGTGGCATCGCCGCCGGGGCCGAAGCCGCCTTTACCGCGCTTAGCCACGAGCGCGTGGAGCGCCACCTCAGCATCGCGCTCCTGCGCGTCGGTTCCATCGGCTACTCGTTTGCCGATCCAGTCGTCGAGGTGCAGACCGTCGGTATGCCGCGCGTTCACTACGGCCACGTCTCGCCGGAGAATGCCACGCGCATCCTCACCGAACACGTCGAGGGCCACAAACTGCTCGACGACCACATCCTCGCCACCCGCCGCCGCAGCCTGACGCTAGACGCCCCGGTGCAGCAGATTCTCCTGCGCGACACCGGTGCCGACGCCGGCAACAAGACCGAGTTTTTCCAATTCTCCTTCATGGAGGAACTCAAGCGCCGCGGCCTCGCCGACCGCATCCAAGTCGTGCGCGCACTCGATATGGGCCTCTACGACAAAGGCGCAGTCGTGCAGCTCCTGCCCTCCGCCGTCACTTATACCAACGTCCTCGCCCCCGACGTCGCCCGCATCGTCGCCGAGTCGGTCGAGGGCGGCCGCGTGCTCGACGACCTGCTCTGGAAAACTCCCGACAAACAGGTGCGCATCGTCCTCCGCCATTGTGGCGACATCGATCCCGATAGCATCGACGACTACCTCCGCCGCGCCGAAGGCTATCAGGCGCTCCGCCGCGCGCTCTTCGAGCTCACGCCCGAACAGGTCATCGTCGAAATGAAGATCAGCGCCCTCCGCGGCCGCGGCGGCGCCGGTTTCCCCACCTGGATGAAATGGCAGCTCACGCGCGCCCAACCCGCCGCGCAGCGCTACGTCATCTGCAACGGCGACGAGGGCGACCCCGGCGCGTTCATGGACCGCAGCGTTCTCGAGAGCGACCCGCACGCCGTGCTCGAGGGCATGATGCTCGCCGCCTACGCGATGGGCTCGTCGATGGGCTACTTCTACATCCGCGCCGAATACCCGAAAGCCGTCGAACGCGTCCAGCGCGCCATCGAGCAGGCTCGCGAAGCCGGCCTGCTCGGCGCCAACATCCTCGGCAGCGGTTTTACGTTCGACGCCAAGATCCGCCTCGGCGCCGGCGCCTTCGTCTGCGGCGAGGAAACCGCGCTCATCGCCTCCATCGAAGGGAAGCGCGGCAGCCCGAGCCCACGCCCGCCCTACCCATCTGTGCGCGGCCTCTGGGGTCTTCCCACCGCAATCAACAACGTCGAGACGCTCGCCAGCGTCCCTGTTATCCTCCTGAAGGGTGGTGCTTGGTTCGCGAGCCACGGCACCGAAACCTCGAAAGGCACCAAGGTCTTCGCCGTCACCGGCAAGGTCCGCAACGCCCAACTCGTCGAAGTGCCGATGGGCACCACGCTCCGCGAAATCGTTTACGACGTCTGCGGCGGCGTGCTCGACGGCAAGGAGATCAAGGCCGTGCAGACCGGAGGCCCCTCCGGCGGCGTCATACCGGAAAAACACCTCGATACGCCCGTCAGCTACGAGACGCTCCAGCAACTCGGCTCCATCATGGGCTCGGGCGGCATGCTCGTCATGGACAAAGGCGACTCGATGGTCGAGGTCGCCAAGTTCTACCTGAAATTCTGCGTGGACGAGTCCTGCGGCAAGTGCGCACCCTGCCGCATCGGCGGCTACCAATTGTTGCAGATTCTTGAGCGCATCTCCCGTGGTCGCGGCGCCCAGTCCGATGTCGCGCTGCTTCACCGCATTTGTCACGCGATGCAAAAAGCCTCGCTCTGCGGCCTCGGTCAGACCGCGCCCAACCCCGTCCTCTCCACCCTGCGCTACTTCGGTGAGGAATATCAGGCCTTCATCGAAGGCGGCCCAAGTTACGTCCGAAAAATCAGCGGAGCAACCAAGCCACCCGCTGCACTTAAGACCGCGGCAGCCACCGTAGCAGGAGGGACCACACCATGATCACCGCACGCATCAATCAACTCGAAGTCCAGGTGCCAGAGGGCACCAGCATTCTCGACGCTGCACGCCTCGTGCAGGTGAAGATTCCCACGCTCTGCAAGCATAAGGACCTCCTCCCCACCGCCTCCTGCGGCCTCTGCATCGTCCGCAACAAGGGCGGCAATAAACTCATCCGCGCCTGCTGCACACCGCTGGAAAACGGCATGGAGATCGCCACCCACGATCACGAGATCGTGGACGTGCGCCGCTCCACCCTCGAGCTCATCCTCTCCAACCACCCGCAGGCCTGTCTCACCTGCGGCCGCAACGGCGAGTGCGAACTACAGTCGCTCGCCGCCGACTTCAACATCCCGATGGAGTCGATCAAACGCTACGTGAAGGACGTTCCGCCCGACTGCTCCACCGGCTCGATTATCATCGACTTCACCAAGTGCATCAAATGCGGCCGCTGTGTGCAGGTCTGCCAGGACATGCAAAACGTCTGGGCGCTTTCCTTCCTCGACCGCGGGATTAACACCCGTATGGCCCCCGCCGGCGACATCACGCTCGCTGAGTCACCCTGCGTGAAGTGCGGCCAGTGCTCCGCGCACTGCCCGACCGGTGCCATCGTCGAAAATGACGAGACCCCGCAGGTCTGGGAGGCACTGCACGATCCGGCAAAAATCTGCGTCGTGCAAATCGCGCCCTCCGTCCGCGTCACTCTCGGCGAATCGTTCGGTCTGCCCCCCGGCACTAACCTAACAAAAAAGATATATGCGGCGCTGCGCCGCCTCGGCTTCAAGGCCGTCTTCGACACCAACTTCTCCGCCGATCTCACCATCGTCGAGGAGGCGAGCGAGTTCATCGAGCGCTTCGTCCACAAGCGCGGCGCGATGCCGCTCATAACCTCCTGCTGCCCGTCGTGGACCGACTTCATGGAGAAGCGCCACTACGACTTCATCGACAATTTCTCCACCGCCAAGTCTCCGCAGCAGATGCTCGGCGTCCTCGCCAAGACCTACTACGCGCAGAAGCTCGGTCTCGATCCGTCGAAAATGTTTGTCGTCTCGATCATGCCATGCACCGCGAAGAAATATGAGCTCTCGCGCACTGAAGAAATGTATGCCTCCGGCTACAAAGACGTGGACGTCGCGCTCACTACGCGCGAACTCGCCCGCATGCTCAAGCAGTCTGGAGTTGATTTTCTCAACCTTCCCGACGGCAACGCAGACTCGCTCCTCGGCGACTACACCGGCGCCGGCACGATCTTCGGCGCCACCGGCGGCGTCATGGAGGCGGCTGTGCGCACCGCTCATTTCTACGCCACCGGTAAGAAGCTCGAAAAGTTCGAGCTCGATGCCGTCCGCGGTCTGCAAGGCGTGAAGGAAGGCACGATCATGGTCGCGGGCCTGCAAGTCCGCGTCGCGGTCGCGCACGGCCTAGCCAACGTCGAACAGGTGCTCGACCGGGTCCGCGCCGCGCGCAAACGCGGCGAGGAGTCACCCTATCACTTCATCGAGGTGATGGCCTGCCCCGGCGGCTGCATCGGTGGCGGCGGCCAGCCCTACGGCGTCGATAACGAGCGCCGCAAGCTACGCATCGCCGGCCTCTACCAGGACGACCGCGACAGCGCGATCCGTTGCTCGCACGAGAACCCGGAGGTCATCCGTGTCTATGAGGACTTCCTCGGCAAGCCGCTCGGGCCGCGCGCCCACGAACTGCTTCATACTCGCTATACTGCGCGCCCGCTCTACAAACGGTGAAGTAATCCGCCGCCATGCCCGCGCCAGCATTCACAAAAGGCGCGGCAGCGCCGGTAGGGACGGCTCTCCGAGCCGTCCTTCTCTTCGTCGCACTCCCAGCAGCCGCCCAAATTACACCCGACCCTGACCTAGTTGTCCTCCCGCCTTGGGCCATCGAGGAGCACGTCGACCGCCAGCTCCAACCCGCGCGCGAAGACTCCTTCGCCTCGACGCTCGGCCCCACCGCCGTCGTCACTCGCGCCGCATGGGACGGGCGCAGCGTCACCACACTAGCGGAGGCGTTGCGCCGCGTTCCCGGCGTCATGCTCCAGGAAAGTTTCGGCGGCTTCGAGCCGCCGCGCCTCTCCATCCGCGGCTCTGGCCTCGACAGCGCGCCCACCAGCCGCGGCGTCGCGCTGCTGGCCGACGGCCTCCCGCTCGCCCGCACCGACGGCTCGTTTCAAAGCGGACTATTCGACCCCCTACTTTTTTCCCGGGTGGAAGTCTACCGCGGCACGATGCACATGGCGCTCACGCCCGCCGTCCTCGGCGGCGTGCTCAACGCCGTCTCCCTCGCCGCGGACGCGGCGCTCGCGCCCGTCCTTCGCGTCGAGGGCGGCGACTTCGGCGCCACCCGCGCACTGCTTTCCGCCGGCACCCACCAAGATGCCACCACCGCGCTCGCCGCCGCGTCGCTCGACCGCGCCGATGGCTGGCGCGCTCACAGCGCCCAAAACCGCACCGCCCTCGACGCGAGCCTCCGCCACGACTTCAACGCCACGACGCAGCTCGATGTTTCCACCTACCTCGCCACCGCCGCCTACGATGTGCCCGGCCCGCTGACGCTCTCCGACGCCCTCGCGCAGCCGCGCTCCATTTCCGCCGCAGTAGTCCGCGACCTCCCGCGCCGCGACTCCTCGCTCGTCCGCGTTGCGGCCCAACTCAAATCCGCCCAGTCCGATGGCACCGTCGCCGCGGGCCTCGCTTGGCAACAACTGCGCGACGATTTTTATCAACTCCAGCCCAACGGCGAAACCGACTCCACCAGCGACGACCTCACCGGCCACGCCACCTTCGCCCGCAAACTTGCGTTCGGCACGACCGACCATCACCTGCTCGCCCGCGCCACGTTCTCCACCGGCGTCAACGCCATCGACCGCTACCTCAACGTGCTCTCGCAGCGCGGCGCGCGTTTCGCTACCTACGGCGCGCGAGCCGACACCGCCGCGCTCAGTGTCGAAGACATCGTCTGGCTTAACCCCGCCCTCGCCCTCGGCGCCGGCTTCACTGCGCTCGACGCCCGCCGCGAACTCACTGACCGTTTCACCACCGCCGGCACACCGGCCACGCTCTCGCGCTCCCTCAATTTTCGCGACCTCTCGCCGCGCGCCGGCCTGACCTGGGCCGCGCGAGATACAATTTCGTTTCACGCCGCCGTCTCCCGCGGCGTCGAACCGCCGACCTTCGACGACCTTGTCGCCGTGCAGGGCACCTATCCCAACCTAAGCCTGAAAAGCCACGCCCTTGCGCAGCAGGAAGCCACGACTTTCGAAGTCGGTGCGCGCGGCCGCACCGGCCCGCTCGGCTGGAGCGTCACCGTCTATCACGCCACCTGGCGCAACGAAATTCTCCGCCTCGCCGACGCCTCCGGCCTGCCGCGCGGCGCCGTCAACGCCACCCGCACGATCCACGAAGGCGTCGAAACCTCCGCGCGCTGGCGGCTGCTCGATGGCCCGCACCGCCTCTCGCTCGTCGCCACCTCGACGCTCGGGCATTTCTATTTCGACGACGATCCGGTTTACGGCCGCAACCGCGTCGCCGGCGCCCCGCCGCTCACGGGCAGCGCGGAGTTGCTCTACGAAAGTCCGCACGGCGCGTTCGCCGCGGTCGAGCCCACCTGGACCGCGGGCCGCACGCCCGTCGATCACGCTGGCCACCTGACCTACGGGAGCAGCACGCTCCTCAACCTGCGCGCGGGCTGGCGTCCCGGCCCGCACGTCCTCATCTTCGCCACCGTGCGCAACCTCCTCGATCGCCCCACCCTCGCGAGCACCGCTGGCGTGCTCGACATCGCACGCACCCCCGCCACCACCGCGATCTTCCTCCCCGCCCCAGCCCACGGCTTCACCCTCGGCCTCGAATGGAAACCCTGACTCTCCCAAAATTTCCGCGCCCCGAAAAGTGTCACCTAATGGGTGACACTTCGCCGGGCACAACGCGTTTCACCTCGGGAGGGAGAGGGCCATGATCGGCGCGCTCGGCACCACGCTTTGCTTCGCGGTCACGGTCGTGTTCGCTCACCGCGCGGCCCAGTTGCTCGGCAGTCTGCGCGCGAATTTCTGGCGGCTGGTCGTCGCCACGCTCGTGCTAGGCGTGTGGGCGCACCTTGCCGGCCGCGGTTGCGGCGGCGCGGCGTTCGGCTGGTTTTTCCTCGGCGGGGTCGTCGGCTTTGGAATCGGCGGTGTGGCGATGTTCCAGTCGCTGCCTCGACTCGGCTCGAACCTCTCGACGCTGATCGTGCAGTGCGGTTCCGCCGTCGTCGCCGCGGGCGTCGAGTGGTCCTGGCTCGGCACCAAACTCACGGCTGCGCAGCTCGCTTGCGCCGCCCTCACTCTGGCTGGCGTAGTAATTGGGCTCATGCCACGTAGCCTGCCGCGGATCTCCGCGGCCGGCTGGGGCGCCGGTCTTGCGTGGGCGTTCCTCTCCGCCGCGGGCCAGGGCGTCGGCGCCGTGATCAGCCGCAAGGCCTTCGCGACCGCCTCCGCGCTGCACGATCCCATCGACGCCGGCAGCGCCACCTACCAGCGCGCGTTGGGCGGGCTGCTAGTGGCGGGGCTCGTGCTGCTGGCATTCGAGTGGCGCCGAAGCGCCAAGCCGTTCGCCACCGGTCGCGCCTGGCCCTGGGTGCTCGCCAACGCCCTCACCGGCCCCGTGCTCGGCGTCACGTTCTACCAATGGGCGCTGCGCACCACGCCCGCCGGCATCGTGCAGCCCATCGTTGCTGCGTCGCCGCTTCTCACGATTCCGTTTGCCGCCTGGCTCGAGGGCACGCGCCCGCGGCCGAGCTATTACGTCGGCGCCGTGCTAGCCGTCGCAGGCACCTCGGGATTACTGCTCTGGCACTAAACCGCCAGTAAGATCATCGTGCCAGACCAGCTTGGAGCGGGTCGCCCGTCCTACGCTACGCCGCACGGCGCTCCAAGCTCGCCAACCGCGGTCAATCCGCAAACATCACGGGGAATGACCGCTTCCCCTCCCGATCGCGCACCGGCCACCAGGTTCATTTTCATCACGCTCGTTCTCGCCGTCATCGGGTTCGGGCTGCTGATCCCCGTCCTGCCGAAACTCATCGTCGAGTTTAGCGGCGGAGACGTCGCCGCCGGCTCCGGCACCTACGGGTGGATCATCAGCGTGTTTGCACTGATGCAGTTTGTTTTTTCACCCATCCTCGGATCCCTGTCTGACCGGTTCGGCCGCCGGCGCATCATCCTCATCGCGACCGCCGGCTCAGCGATCGATTACGCGATCATGGCCTGGGCGCCGACTCTCGCGTGGTTCTTCGTCGCTCGCATCATCGCCGGCTCGACGGCGGGCGTGCTCTCCACAGCGAACGCCTACATCGCCGACGTCACACCGCCAGAGAAGCGCGCCCAGGCGTTCGGCCTGCTTGGGGCGGCGTTTGGCATCGGCTTCATTATTGGACCGGTGTTGGGTGGATTTTTGGGCAACTACAGTCTGCGCCTGCCCTTCTGGGTCGCAGCGGGCTGCTCAGCCGCCAATTGGCTCTACGGTTACTTCGTGCTGCCCGAGTCGCTACAGCCGGAAAACCGCCGCGAATTTTCGTGGAAACGCGCCAACCCCGTCGGCGCGCTCGCCGCGCTGCGCCATTTCCCAGCGGTGCTGGGGCTGGTCGAGAGTTTTTTCCTGCTCACGCTGGCGCAGGTGATGCTGCAGTCGACGTGGGCGCTCTACACCGGCTACCGTTACCAATGGAGCCCGTTGCAAATTGGCCTTTCGCTGATGTTCGTCGGTGTCGCTTCCGGTCTCGTGCAGGCGACGCTAGTGAAAAGAATCGTGCCAAAGATCGGCGACACTCGCGCCGTCATCGTCGGCCTCTGTATTTCGCTGGTCTCGCAGATCGGCTACGGGTTCGCGCCCCACGGCTGGGTGATTTATGCGATCGTGTGCGTCGGCTGCTTCGCCGGCATCGCGCAGCCCGCGCTGCAATCCTACATTACGAAGCACGTGCCGCCGAACGAGCAGGGCAGCGTGCAGGGTGTGTTCAGCGGCGTCGCGAGTCTGGCCGGCATTCCCGGCCCGTTCATCGCCTCGCACAGCTTTGGCTGGGCGATCGCGCCGGCACGCGCGGTGCATCTGCCCGGCGTGGCGTTCTTCGAGGGATCCGCGCTGACATTGCTCGCGCTCATTCTCGCTGTCCGCTCGTTTGGCAAAGACCACGGCTCCGCTCAGCATCCCGCATAGGCGCGCCGCGCACGCTGGGGTTGCGCCCGTCCAAGGCGGTGTGCAGATTGGCCGGCATGGACTACGTGAACTTCGGCCGCACCGGCCTCAAAGTCAGCCCGCTCACCCTCGGCTGCATGATGTTCGGCGGGAAAACCGACCTCGCCGATACCTGCCGCATCATCGACCGCGCGCTCGACGCGGGCATCAACGTCATCGACACCGCCAACATGTATTCCCGCGGCAAGAGCGAGGAGTTCACCGGCGAGGCGCTCAAGCGCAACGGCCGCCGCGCCCGCGTCATCCTCGCGACCAAGGTCCACGGCGCGATGGACGACACCGACCCGAACATGCAGGGCAACACCCGCCGCAACATCCTCGAGGGATGCGAGGCCAGCTTGCGGCGCCTCCAGACCGACTACATCGACCTCTACCAAATCCACCGGCCGCAGCCCGACGTGCCAATCGACGAAACGCTCCGCGCCCTCGACGACCTCGTGCGCGCCGGCAAGGTCCGCTACCTCGGCTCCTCGACCTTCGCCGCATGGCAGGTCGTAGAATCGCTCTGGTGCGCGAAGGAACTGCACCTGAACCGCTTCATCTCCGAGCAGCCGCCCTACAACCTGCTCGACCGCCGCATCGAACGCGAGCTGCTGCCGATGTGTCGCACCTACGGCCTGGCCACGCTCCCGTGGAGCCCCCTCGGCAGCGGCCTGCTCACCGGCAAATACCGCGCCAACGCGCCCGCGCCCGCCGGCACGCGTTTTGCCGACCGGGACAAGAACCCGTTTCTCGCGAGCCGCTGGACCGCCGAGGCGCTCGCGCTGGTGGAGCAACTCCTCCCGCTCGCCGCCGCCAAGGGCATCACTCTCTCCCAATTCTCTCTCGCCTGGGTGATGCATCAGCCCGGTGTCACCAGCCCGATCATCGGCCCGCGCACGCTGGAGCAACTGGAGGACAACCTCGGCGCGCTCAGCGTGAAGTTCACCACCGAGGAACTCGCCCAGATCGACAAAATCGTGCCGCCCGGCACGCACGTCTCGCCCTACTACGAGGCCGCCTTCGGCCCGCACCCGCACCGCTGGTGAGTGGCCTCGTCGCCGGCTACGCGAGCGTCGCGAGGCCGAGCCAGGCTTCCTCGACACGCGCAAAGACCGGCAGACCCGCCGCTGCAAACGCCGCGCGGTATTCCCCGTAGTCCGCGCCGGAATCGACCGCCACGCCTACGGGTTTGCGATAGCCCTGTGCAAGCGCCGCCAGTGCAGCAGCAAAACTGCGTGCGGCGTCACTCGACGTGTCGAGGTTGCGCGTGAACGGCACCAGCCCAATCACGAGCGCTGCGGCCTCGCCCCGCAGCAGCAGCTCCGCCGCGCGCAGAAACGCCGTTTCGCGCGCCATTGGCGTCAGGTCGAGCGGCAGCCGCGGCGTCACGAGTCCGGCGAGATTTTCCTCCGCCAGCATCTTTTCCAATTCGGCCGCCGCGCCGGGCGAGAGCGTCGCCAGCGGCAGCGGAGCCGACTCGAGGTCGCTGCCGTTGACGGCCTCGAAACCGGCGTTGGTCAGCAGCGCGACCGGGCCGGGCGTGAAGCCGGGCCATGCGCCCAGCCACGCCAGCGCCGCGTCAAACGCCGCGATGGACGGCGAAAACTTCACGCCGGCCCGCTCGAGCACTGTGCGTTCGAGCGCGAGATCTCCGGCCAGCGCGCCGGTGTGACTGGCCGCCGCCGCCTGCCCCGCTGCGGTGCGACCGGCCCGGTGAATCAACAATGGCACCCCGCGCGCCCGCAGCTTCACCGCTGCGCGCACCGTGGCCGCAAGGTGCCCCGGCCCGAAGCCCTCGACGTAAGCCGCGATCGCGCGGCAATGAGGATCGCCCTCGAGCGCAGCCAGAAAATCCGGCAGCGCGACATCGAGCTGGTTGCCGAGCGCCACGCCGAGGCCGAGCCGCAGTTCCGGGTTGCGCGAGCGCCGGCACAGTAGGAAAGCTCCGCTCTGCCCGAACAGCGCGAGCGGTCCGCGCCGGACCGGCGGCGCGAGTTTCTCCGCGGGGATGAACGAGGTATCGAGCCCCGTGGCGGGCACCCAGTGGCCGAGGAAATTTGGCCCGAGCACGGCGGGCGTCCAGCGACCCGCGGCACGCGCCGTGTGGAGTTGCGCGGCAAGCTGCGCGCCCAGCCCCGCAATGTCGGCCCCGTCGCCCAGCCCGCCCGCCACGAGGCATACCACCTGCGCGCCGCCGCCCTGGGCCAACAGCTCGGACACCACTTTCGCCG
Organism: uncultured Opitutia bacterium; assembly: GCA_903877135.1. GTDB lineage: Bacteria > Verrucomicrobiota > Verrucomicrobiia > Opitutales > Opitutaceae > CAIRCN01. The sequence goes on along the minus strand of CAIRCN010000004.1, from coordinate 206,484 downwards.
CCGCCGGTGCCGGCAGCGCGAGGATCAGCAGGTCCACCTGCGCGCCCCGCAGCGCGCTCACGTCGGGCACGCAGGGCACACCGAGCAGACTCAGCACGCCGGGCTTGATCAGCACGAGGTGGTCGACGAGCTGCGGGCAGCGGAGAAGGTTTTCCAGAATCGTGCGACCCACGCCGCCCTCCTGCGCCGAGACGCCCGCCAGTGCCACCCGGCGCGGGTTTTCGAGCGCCGGGAGAAACGCGGGCGGCGGCACGCACGCCGGCAGCGGCGCCTCGCGTCGTCCCGCGGCGTCGAGCGGCCGCGGCTCGCCCTGCGAGTCGAGCGCGATGGGATTCATCTCGAGCAGCGCCAAGCCTTCCGCCTCCGCCAGCGCGGCGAGCCGCCACAGCGCCTCGAACAACGCGAGCAGTCGCGCCCGGGTCGTGAGCGGCGCGGTGCCGCGCAGCGTTCCGAGCCAGATTTTCCCGAGCAGATGCCGCTCGAATTCCGCGAGTGCCTCCGCGGGCGACATCAAGGCGAGCGGCCACTGCAGCGGCGGCATGACCGCGCCGAGCGCCTCGGCCTGCAGGCCGCCGCAGCCCACCAGCGCGATCCAGCCCGCCTCGTGCCGCGACAGCGAAACCAGCGCCTCGGTCGGCAGCCCTTCGGCCCGAGCGAGCGCGATGCGTTCGCACACGAGCCCGCCCAGCCAGCGGTGGCCCGCAGCCTCGACGCGCACCTTCATCCCGGCGGCGGCGCGCGCGAGCGCCGCGGCGTCGAACTCCGTAAACTGCACCGCGCCAAGTTCAGATTTATGCCAGAGCCCGTCGCCGAGCCCTTTTAGCACGACTCGTTCTCCAGACTGAAACGGCGGGTTCGCGTCGACAAAACCGTGGCGCGGTGGCGCGATTCCGGCGCGGGCGAGGAGCCGGTAGGCCTCCGCCTCGCCGAAAAACGCCGGCGCTTTCACGGCACCGCCACCATCGACTCGACGGCGCGCTGGCCCGCGAGAAACGCCGTTTCGTTGACCGGCAACATCGAGGGTTTGTCCTTCAGGAGTTGGCGCAGCGTGGAGAGGATGCGCTCGGGCGGCAGCAGTCCGGTGGCGGCCTGCAATGCGCCGAGTGCGACCACATTTTTCACCATTGGGCGCGAGATCTCGCGCGCGAGCTGGGTGAACGGCACGCCGAGCACGCGCCGGTCGGACGGCACCTCGGGCGGCGTTGTGATCACCGTGCTGTCGTAGAGTATCAACCCGCCGGGCGGGACGCTGCCCGCAAACTTCGCGAGGCTGGGCGCGTTGAACGCCACGAGGATGTCGGGCTCGGCCGCCGCGGGATTCAGCACCTCGCCGGCCGCGATGTGCACGTCGGCGTAGGAGGTGCCGCCGCGGCTCTCGGGGCCGTAGCTCGGGATGTGCGTAGCATCGTAGCCCTCGGCGATCGCGGCGCGGGCGAGGAGGAGCGCGGCGGTCTGCGCGCCGTCGCCACCGGCGCCGGCGAGCTTCAGGCAGATGTCCTCCAGCCCCGGGATGTGCGGGATCGGCGGCTCCTTGTTGACCTCGACAGGCTCGGCCCCGGAGAGGCCGAGGATTTTCTCCGGCTCGAAGCTCGGCGCCGCGGGATGAAACCACGGCTCGACCGTGAGGTCCTTTTTTGTGCCAAGCGGAAAGACTGGCACCATCTCCTCGCGCACCCACGCCTCGGCGTGCTCGGGCGACATTTTCAGGTGCGTGGGGCATTCGGCCAGCACCTCGATGAACGCGTAGCCGCGGCCCTCGATCTGGAGCTGGAGCGCCTTGCGCAGGGCCTTGCGAGCCTTCATGCGCTGCCGGGCGTCGAAGAGCGCCACGCGCTCGACGTAAACCGGGCCGTCGAGCTGGGCCATGAGCTCGGCCATCTTCAGCGGCCGGCCCATCGCCGGGGTGCGCCCCTCCACGCTGGTGGCGGTTTTCTGCCCCATGAGCGAGGTCGGTGCTAGCTGGCCGCCCGTCATGCCGTAGATGGCGTTATTGACGAACACGACCGTGATGGGCAGCCCCATCTGCGCGATCGAGATCGTCTCGGCGAGGCCGATGGAGGCGAGGTCGCCGTCGCCCTGATAGCTGATGACGATCGCGCCGGGGTTGGCAAGCTTGTGGCCCAACGCCACCGCGGGGGCGCGGCCGTGCGCGGCCTGAGAGTTGCCCACGTCGAAATAATAGTGCGCGAACACCGAGCAGCCGACCGGGCTGATCAGCACGGTGCGGTCCTGCACGCCGAGTTCGCCGATGACCTCGGCGAGGCTGCGGTGGACGATGCCGTGCCCACAGCCGGCGCAGTAGTGGGTGCTGTGGCCCTTGAGCCCCTGGCCGTGCGAGTGACGCTCGAAGTGGTCGTAGAAAACGTTGGTGCTCATACAAGTGCTCCCTGGGTTTCCTCGATCCGCGCGAGAATTTCGGACTGCTGTGGCAATATGCCGCCGAAGCGGCGCACGTGGGTGATGGGCGGTGTCGCCACGTCGGCGTGACTGAGCGCAAGCCGGAGCTCGTCCTCCAACTGCCCTGGGCTCGCCTCGACCACGACGATTTGCGTGACCTGCGGGAGCAGTTCCTTCAAGGCGCCGATGGGGAAGGGCCAGAGCGTGATCGGGCGGAACAGGCCGGCCTTGATGCCGCGGGAACGCGCCACCTCGACGGCGCCTTTGGCCATGCGGGCCGGGGTGTTGCACGCGACGACAAGCACCTCAGCGTCCTCGCAGCGGTAGAGGTCTGAGCGCTGCTGGCAGGCACCCATCGCGGCGTATTTGGCGTTGAGGTTCTCGTTGTGCGCCTCGAGGTCGGGCTCGGAGAGGTGGATCGAGTTGACGAGATTGTGCCGGTGCGCGCGGTCTCCCCAGACCGCCCAGGCGGGCAGGCCGGGCTTGAGCAGGTGCGACGGGAGTTTGACGACGCCAGTCATCTGGCCTAGGTAGCCATCGCCGAGCACCACAACTGGGTTGCGGTAGCGGAAGCTGAGCGCGAAAGCGTCTATCGTGAGATCGAGCATTTCCTGCGGCGTGCTGGGCGCGAAGACGAGGGCGTGGGTGTTGCCGTGGCCAAGACCGCGGCAGGCGAGCTTGATGTCGGTCTGCTCGGGCGCGATGTTGCCGAGGCCGGGACCGCCGCGCATGATGTTGACGAAGACGCCCGGCACTTCCGCGCCGATCATGTAGCTGATGCCCTCGAGCATGAGGCTGAAGCCCGGGCTGCTCGTAAATGTCATCACCGGCAGGCCCGCGCCGCCGGTGCCATACATCATGTTGACGGCAGCCACTTCGCTGACGGCCTGAATCCACGAGCCGCCTAGTTTGGGCAGCATCTTTGCCATCAACTCGGCTCCCTCCGTGCTCGGTGTGATCGGGTATCCATACACATGCCGGCAGCCAGCCAGCAGCGCACCGACGGCCGAGGCATAGGTGCCCTTGAGCACGAGCGGCTCGCAATCAGGCAGCGGAATCTGAGTGTCGGGCAGGTCGCCCGTCGTGAGCACCTCGACGATTTTCTTGCCGAAAAGTTTTTCGGGGTCCTCGAGGCGGAACTCGCCCTCAAGCCCTCCATGCGTGGGATCGATGCGCAACCCAAACGGCTCAGGGCACGCCTGCACACATAAGGTGCAGCCGTTGCAGTTTTCCAGATGGAGTATGACGGGCACCAGGCCCGTGACGGGATTTATCTCGGTGCCGGGCGTGATGCATTCTCTCGGACAGGCCTCAATGCAGCGCAGGCAGCCCTTGCAATACGCCGGCTCGAGAAATGGCTTTGGCCGGGAGGGAGGGAGGTTGGACATGGAACCATATGGGGTTTGGGTTCGGTGGTCGCAGGGGCGACGCGTCCGGTCCGGACACGCGTTCCCCGCGGGATTGTTTGCCATATGATAGCCTGCGGCCTCCCCGGCGCTTCGCATCGGTTGGCAGAAACTGCGCGTAGGTTGCCCGCCGGCGCGTTTTCGCCGTGCGCTCGCGGGTTTCATGCTCTAGCATATCGCCATGAAACTCCGTCCTTTCGGTAAACACGGTTTCAACTGCTCCGAGATCGGCTTCGGCGCCTGGGCCATCGGCGGCGCCTGGGGCGCGCAGGCCGATGCCGACTCGCTCGCCGCGCTCCACCGCGCGCTCGACCTCGGCTGCAACTTCATCGACACCGCCGCCGGCTACGGCAACGGCCGCAGCGAGCGCCTCATCGCCCAAGTCCTCCGCGAGCGCGCCGCCGCGGGCCAAAAAGAAAAAATCTTCGTCGCCACCAAGACGCCCCCCACGGCCGGCGTCTGGCCGCCCTCGCCCTACTGCCGTGCCGACGAGCGCTACCCTGAGGCCTATCTCCGCGAAAACCTCGCCGAGCGCCTCGCCAACCTCGGCACCGAGCGCCTCGACCTGCTGCAACTCCACACCTGGACGCGCTCCTGGAACCGCAACCCCACGCCCTTCAAGGTGCTTCGCGCCCTCCAGCGCGAGGGCAAGATCGGCCTCATCGGTGTCTCCACCCCCGAGCACGACCAGAACAGCGTGATCGACCTCATGCGCGGCGGCTGGGTCGACGCCGTGCAGGTAATCTATAACATGTTCGAGCAGGAACCCGCCGCCGAACTCCTCGACGTCGCGCGGGAGTGCGGCGTCGGCATCATCGTGCGCGTCGCCTTCGACGAGGGCTCGCTCACGGGCAAATTCAACGTGCTGACGAAATTCGCCCACGACGATTTTCGCGCTTCCTACTTCGCTGGCGACCGGCTGGCCCGCACCGTCGTGCGCGTCGAGCGGATCCGCCACGATCTCGCCGGCTCGGACTTCAGCATCGCGCTAGCCGCGCTCAAGTTCGTGCTCGCCCACCCCGCCGTCTCGACTGTCATCCCCGGTATCCGCAATATCGCACAGGCCGAGGCCAATTGCGCGATGAGCGACCTGCCCGATCTGCCCGCCGAACTTTTGCAAAAATTCCAGCGCCACAACTGGCGCCGCGCCTTCTGGTATGCCGGCAAGTAAATCGCCGTAAATCATGCCGCCCGACCACCGTCAGGAGACCCATGCCGTCCACGCCGGCCGCCGCATCGATCCCGCCACGGGCGCCGTCACCCCCAACCTGACGATGAGCACGACGTTCGAGCGCGCCGCCGACGGCACGCTCCCGCACGGCCTTAACTACACGCGGCTCGACAATCCCAGCCGCCGCGCGCTCGAGCAGGCGTTCGCCGCACTCGAGGGCGGCACCGAGGCCATGGCCTTCGCCTCCGGCCAGGCCGCGACCACCGCGATCCTCCAGTCGCTCGCACCCGGCGCCCGCGCACTGTTCCCCGACGACCTCTACCACGGCACCCGCGCACTCGTGAAAACCTCCTTTGCGCGCTGGGGCCTCGTCGCGGAGTTCATCGACTTCAGCGACCTCGTGATCGTGACCACGGCGCTAAACCAGCCCGCGCAGCTCGTCTGGCTCGAGACGCCGTCGAATCCGCTCCTCAAGATCACCGATCTCACCGCAGTCTGCCGCCTCGCCCGTGCCGCCGGCGCCCTCGTCGTCGCCGACAACACCTGGGCCTCGCCCCTCCTCACTCAGCCGCTCGCGCTCGGCGCCCACGTGGCGATGCACTCGACGACAAAATACCTCGGCGGCCACAGCGACGTGCTCGGCGGCGCGCTCGTCTTCGGCGCCGATGCGCCCACCGCGGCGGTGGAGCGCGTGCGCGAGTGGCAAAAACTCGGCGGCGCCGTGCCCGCACCGTTCGATTGCTGGCTGTTGCTCCGCAGCCTCGCCACCCTACCCGTCCGCATCCGCGCCCAGTCCGCCAACGCCGCAGTGATCGCCGCGTGGCTCGACACCCACCCGAAAGTCGAACACGTTTACTACCCCGGTCTGCCGACACACCCCGGCCACGAAATTTCCCGGCGCCAGATGCAGGGCGGCGGCGCAATGATTTCGTTCGAGGTCGCCGGAGGTTTCGCGGCGGCGCGGACCGTCGCAGCGCACGTCCGGTTGATCACCCGCGCCACCAGCCTCGGCGGGGTCGAAAGTCTCATCGAGCACCGCAAACCCGCCGAGCCACCCGACTCTACCACCCCCGACGGGCTGCTGCGTTTCTCCACCGGCCTCGAGCACGTCGACGACCTCATCGCCGACCTTGGGCAGGCGCTCGGCTGAAAGCTCGCGCCGCCCCGGTCCGGCTCACGCATAGCCGTCGCTCTGCAACCGCCCGCGCTGCACGTCGCGCGACATGAGCGGATGCAGCACACCACCGTCCACCGTGAGGCATTGCCCGCTGATCCCGCCGCCCGCCTGGCTCAGCAGCAGGCACACCGGCCCGAGCAAATCCGCCACGGTCAACCGCCGGCCGACCGACTGCCACCCGGCCAGCACCGCGTCGTCGGCCGCCGTGCCCACCTCTTTCTCGACTTGGATCGCGCCCGGCAGAATGCAGTTCACCGTGACGCCCGAGCCCTGTAGCTCGTGGGCGAGCGCCCGTGTCAGGCCGGTCAGCGCGCCCTTCGAGGCGGCATATGCCGTCATGTAAGAGCCTCCAAGCTCACTCACCACCGAACCGGTGAACACGATCCGGCCCTGCGCGCTTTGCCGCAGCTGCGGCAGCACGCACTGCGTCAGCGTCACCGCCGCGCGCAGGTTTACCTGAAAAACTGCGTCCCACGGCGCGGGCGCCGCCTTTTCAAAATGATGCCGGGGGTCGATCGCCGCGTTGTGCAAAATTCCATCCACCGGCAGGTCCGACTCTGCAATCGCCTGGCCCGTCACCGCCACCGCCGCCGAATCTGCAAGATCGCACTCGAACAACCGCAGCCGCGATTCGTCCGCTCCTAGTTCGGTGCGGATCGCCGCCATTTTCTCGCGGCCGCGGCTCACCGCGATGAGATTGATCCCCTGCGCGAGCAAACCGGGTAGCAGTGCCTTGCCGATGCCACGTGTGATGCCGGTGATGATCAGCGTCTTTCCGGCGAGATCGTGAAAATGAAAGGTGACTCCAGAGATGGGTTTCATGGCCATGACGTTTCAAGGTCAAGTCACAGACAACGCCGGTTCGATGGCAAGTGTGCGCACAGAGTCGCTGCCCAGTGCTGCACATGCCCAACGCCAAAAACTCGCCTCGGGGCAAAACCGTAGGTCGCTCGGCTCACAAAAATGCTGGCGCGGCGCAGGTGGCGCAGGCCACAATTGGCTATGCGCGCACGATGGCAAAAACTTGCGACGGCCGTGACGGCGCCGTTCCTCGCGGCGCTGTTGCTGGGCGCGGGCTTTCTAGCGTTTGTCACCTGGGATCAAGCGCACTGGTGGCGCGTGAAGGAGGACTACAGTTTCGGCTGGCTCGTGCCGGCCTTTGTGGCGTTTGTCATTTACGACCGGTGGTCGCGGATCCTGGCAGCGTCAGCGGCGTGTCTCGCCCCCGGCAGTCCGCGGGCGGCTGGCTGGCGGAAATGGCTGCTCGGCTCCTCGGTCGGCGTGTTGCTGGCGTTTGGTGTGCTGCTGTTTTTGCTGGGCTCGTTTTATCGCGCTGGCGCCGGCACCTCGCATCCGGGGACCCTAGCCATCACGCTCGGCATGGTGGGAATTTCACTGCCGCTGCTTTGGCTCAACGCGCCGGTTTCGTCCGCGCCGGTGCCCGGCGGTCTGCTGGCCGATGCGCGGCTGCAGCTGACGGGGCTGTTCCTGTTCCCAGTGCTGGTGTGGCTCGTTTCGGCGCCGATGGTTTCGGCGGTGGAGACGCAGTTGAACCTCTTCCTACTGCGCAAGGTGGTGACGGTCGTATCGACGGTGTTCGACGTGCTCGGTCTGCCGATCGAACAGCAGGGCAACGTGCTCGTGCTGCCGACAGGCCGCGTGGGGGTGGAGGACGCCTGTTCCGGCATCCGCTCGCTGACGGGCTGCCTGTTTGCGGGCTCGTTTCTGGCGGCGGTGTTTCTGGAACGGCTGTGGAAAAAGATCCTGCTGGTCGTGGTGGCGATGCTGCTGGCGTTTGCGACGAATCTCCTGCGCGGCCTGTTTCTCACGGCGTGGGCCTACCGCTACGGTTCCGCGGCGATCGAGGGCACGGTGCACGACGTGGCGGGCTACTCGGTGCTCGGGCTGACCGTGGCGGGCCTGCTGTGCCTGCTGCCGCTGTTCAATTTGAAGTTCGCGGATGAATCCGCAGCGCCGCCGGCCGATTCCGACTGAGGGCCGCGACGGCTCTGTGTGCGCGCTTTTGCCTCCGACATGACGACCAACCCATCCTATCCCGAGACCGTGGTGCGGCGCCAGCTCGACGCCTACAACGCCCGCGACATCGAGGCCTTTCTCGCGACCTACGCCGCGGACGCCCGGCTGTTCGAACACCCGGCGACGTTGCTGGCCGCCGGCACGGCGCAACTACGCGAGCGCTACACCGCCCGGTTTCAGGAATCGAATCTTCACGCCGTGATCGCCGGCCGCATCGTGATGGGCAGCGTCGTGATCGACCACGAGAAGATCACTCGCACGTTTCCCGAGGGCACCGGCACGAGCGAGGCGGTTGTGATTTACGAGGTGCAGGCGGGCCGGATCGCCCAGGTGTGGCTCATCGGCGGCGCGAAGAAACTGGATCCCAAGCCGTGAGAGCTTGCGGGGAATTGCCCCGCGGGCAAACTCCTTGGACATGAACGCCGCACCCTCCTCCTACACGCCCCGCGAGGAGCTCGCCAACGCCATCACCCACGGCCTCGGCATCGCGCTCAGCATCGCCGGCCTCGTGTCGCTGGTCGTGATGGCCAGCCTGCATGGCGATGTGTGGAGCGTCACCAGCTCGGCGATTTTCGGAGCGTCGCTTATCGTGCTCTATACGGCGTCGACGCTCTACCACAGCCTCCGGGGCGAGGCGCTGAAACGCCTGCTCCGCAAGTTCGACCACGCAGCGATTTTCCTGCTCATCGCCGGCACCTACACGCCGTTCCTCCTCGTCAGCCTACGCGGGGCATGGGGCTGGAGCCTGTTTGGTGTCATCTGGGGGCTCGCGCTGACGGGGATCACGATGAAGTTTTGGTTCACCGGCCGCTTTTCCGTGCTGTCGACGGCGATCTACATCGCGATGGGCTGGCTGGTGATGATCGCGCTGCGGCCGATGCTGCACGCCGTGCCGGCGGGCGGGATGTGGCTGCTGCTGGCCGGCGGACTGTGCTACACGGGCGGCACAGCGTTCTATGGGTGGAAAAGCCTGCCCTATCACCATGCCGTCTGGCATTTCTGGGTGCTCGCGGGCAGCGCGTGCCACTGGGCCGCAGTGTTTTTCTACATTTCGCCGGCCCGCGCCTGAACCGCGCGCTTTCGCCCCGATGCCCGCCTCCCTGCCCACCCTCTCGCCCGCCGAACTGGCGCGCTACAGCCGGCACATCCAGCTCGGGGAACTCGGCGTCGAAGGGCAGCGCAAGCTCGCCGCCGCGCGCGTGCTCGTCGTCGGGGCCGGCGGCCTCGGCAGCCCCGCCGCCCTCTACCTCGCCGCCGCCGGCGTCTGCACCCTCGGCATCGCCGATTTCGACCGTGTGGCCGCGCACAACCTCCAGCGTCAGTTGCTCCATGACGACACCACCATCGGGGAGGCGAAAGTCGCCTCGGCGGCCAGGCGGCTGCGCGCTACTAATCCTTTTGTTAACGTGGTCGGGCACGGCGACGGCGTCACCGCCGCCAACGCCCTCGCACTTTTCGCCGGCTACGACGTGATCGTCGATGGCACAGACAATTTCGCCTCACGTTACCTGAACAACGACGCGGCCTTCTTCGCGCGAAAGCCGCTTGTCTTCGGCAGCGTGTTCAAATTCGAGGGCCAGGTCGCCGTCTTCGATCCCGCCCGCGGCGGGCCCTGTTACCGTTGCCTCTTCCCCGAATCGCCCGCCGCCGGCAGCGTGCCCGGCTGCGGCGAGGCCGGTGTGCTCGGCGCTCTCTGCGGAGTGATTGGCAGCCTGCAGGCGCTCGAGACGATCAAGCTCATCACCGGAATCGGCGAGCCATTGCTCGGGCGACTGCTGACGTGCGACGCCCTAGCCCAGCGTTTCCAGACTCTGACGCTGGCGCACGATCCGCATTGCCCGCTGTGCGGCACGATCCCATCGATCCACGATCTAGGCGCCAGAGCCACGCCGGCCAACTGCGGCGCGCATGCCTCTGAATTTTCCATGAACCTGTCTGACTGTCCGATTGAGCTATCTGTCACCGAAGCGAAGCGCCTGCTCGACATGGCACCCGACCGCACCGTGCTCATCGACGTGCGCGAGCCGCACGAGGTCGAGATCTGCCGCATTGCTGGTGCCGAGCACATTCCCCTGCAACAGATACCCGCGCACCTCGAAATCCTCCCGAAGGAAAAACATCTCCTCATTCATTGCCACCACGGCGGCCGGAGCATGCGCGCCACTGAGTTTCTTCGCGCTCACGGCTTCACCGCGGTGAGCAATGTCGCCGGCGGTATCGAGGCCTGGGCGACGCAAATCGACACGGGGCTGCTGCGCTACTGAGCCAACCGCTGTTCTGGATAACGGCAGGCGTGATCACACGCATAGTTGGCAAACGCCATCTTCAGCCGCTGCGTCACCTTGTGGTTGCCATGGGCGGTGCACCATTCTGCGAAAATCGCGTCACGATATAAGAACTTACGGTTCACCAGAGATACGGAAATACAGGTTTTGACACATGACCTGAGGTGCAATATATTCGCTATACAAAGGAAAATAAAAAAGCCCCCGTTTTTACAGGGGCTCAGATTGAGATAGGTGCGATTATTTCTTCGCCTTGGCTTTTACGAGTCCGAGTTCTTTTTTTATATTCTGGACGCTCGGGACAGAAATTCTGACCTCCTTGGCAATCTGGCCGCCGGTTTTTCCAGCTGCGACTAGTTCTTTCACCTTCGCCTTGATGGCGGGGGTAATGACAGCCCGGGTCCTTTTGGCGCCCTTGGCGGTTTTCCGGCCGCCGCGGGAGGCAGCTTTCACGGCCTTCAGAAACGCCTGCACGCTGCCGAAACCGAACTTCACCGGCAGCGCCGCCAATTCCTGCGCCATTTCGTTGGCGATCGACTTCTCTAACTGAGAGATTTTTGCTTTCGCAGCTTCCAATTCCTTGAGTTTATTAGTGACCATAGTAATTAGGACTATATCAAGTTTGTTCTCCGAAGCAAGCGCTATATAAACCGCCTTCAGCAGTCAATATTACCGCCGCCGCCCGCGGCGAAATCCGGCCGGACCACAGCCCGCATGGCGCTTGAACACGCGGCTGAAATGGTGCCGGTTGGCAAAGCCCACGGACTCAGCAATCTGTTCGATCGACTCATCCGAGTAGGCGAGCCGGCGGCAGGCCTCATGGATGCGGCGTTCCGCGACAAAAACCGCCGGCGTCCGGCCGGTGCTGGCCTTGAACCAACGGATGAAAGCCTCGACGCTCAGGCCCGCCTGCGCCGCCAGCAACTCGTTGGAAATTTCCATCGCGAGGGAATGCTGGATCCAGCCCAGAACCTTGCGCAGGCGCACGGGGGCCGTTTCGAAACCCTCCGGCCACGCTTCGGTAAACACCAGGTGCAACAGCGCGGCCCCATACGCCGCCGCGCGGGCCGTCTGCCGGTGCAGGATCACCCGCCGCAATTCACGCGCAACCGCCCGCGGCGTCCCGCCGGCCGGCACGTCGATGATCGTCACCGCGGTCTTGGTCAGGGATAGGGACATGGAAAAATGCACCCACAGGTGGGTGACGCCATCACCGCTGCCGCACTTGAAAGTCACCCCCGCTGGCACCAGCACAAAACGCTCCGGGCGCAGAGCGCAGCGCCGCCCACCTGACTCGATCCAGGCGCCCGGTCTCAGGTTGTAATAGAGCCGCCAAAATGGGCTGCACACGTCCCGAAAATTCCATTCGGCGTCAAGATCGATCGACCCGCATTCATGAATCTGGAAACCGTCTCCGACCTCGCCGGACGGCGGCTTCAATCCGTGGGCGGTAAAAGGGTCATGCCACAACCGTTGGTCAATTTTAGGCATAAATCATCCGGTTCCAGACATAGCGGTGGGGCAAGCGCAAAGGTATAGTGCCGGTGTGAGCACCCTTGTCGCCGAAGTTCCCACCGCCAGCGCGCCCCGCCGTCTGGTCATCACGAACGAGTCCAAGCAGAAACCGCTGATCGTGGACCTGCTGAACGACTGGCAGTATCTGGAAAAGGGCACGCACCGGCTAATCTGCGCGTGGGGCAGGGAGATCGCCCCATGGTTCGACAAGAGCACGATCCATCGGCACGTCTGGGATCAGGCCGAGTGCGTCCGGCGCCTGCGCGAGCGCGTCGCTCAGTTTCCGGGCGGCAAGCCCGACGCCCCGGTCTCCAGCCGGCTGGAGCAGTTGGCCAACACTGTCCTGCTCGCCCCAAGTCTCGACGACGCCCTCGATGGCATTTACGAGATGTTGCTGAAGGCGCTCCTCACCGCCTACGGCGAATACTCGAGCCGCGCCCACCCGGTGCACGACGCACCGACCATCGCCCTGCTGCACGAAATCAACCAGATCAAAAGCCAGCAGTTTCTCTGGTATCGCGACTACCGCCGCCGCCACGTCCATGCCACCGACCGTGCTTACCGCGAAGCCGTGGAGAGCCAGATTGCCGCCTGCGGGCACTTCCATTCAGCTCTGGCGCTAGCTCAGAACGATGCTGGCGCCCAGCCGGCCGGCGTCGCCACGCCGTTCAAGCTCGCCAAGTTCAGCGCTCGCGATGTGCCGATCCGCTCAAAATACGAATTTGGGGAATACCTCCGGGTGGATTTTCCCACCAGCGTCGAGGCCCGCCGCCTGTTCTGGGGCTTTGGCTACATGATGGAGAAGAACCTGCCTGACGATCAGCTGTGTTGGATCTACGACGGGCATTTCATGCCTTGGGAATGGCACCACGACATCTCGCGCCACCTTTGGGACGAGTCGCGACACGGCGACTCGGGCTACTCGCGGTTGCGCGATTTTGGCATCGATTTCGACGAGATTGGCTTTCCCGGTTACGATTCGGCCGAACGCCTCAAAGTGCTGCAGGCCGCCGCCAAGGAGCACGGCATCTCCCTCGACGAGGCGTTCCGCGACTACGCCAAATACCTGAACCCCGTTCGCGCCGAGCACCTCACCCGCGCCCAGATCTACGAGAACGTTTTCATGATTGGCTTGGTGGCGGAGACCGGCCACTTCATCGTCAAACAGGAGGGCTACGCCGATTTTAAAGAAGGTAGGGACCTTGAGTCGGCCGAGATGATGCTTTTCGACATCATCGACGAAACGGCGCATGTCCAATACGCGCACAAATGGCTGCCCCTTCTCGGCGAACTCTGCGGCGTGGACAACTCGAACTATCGCGAACGCGGCGCCAAGGTCCGGGAGGAGTACCAAAATCAGGGCAACGCCCGCGCCGCCGAGATGGCCAAAAAACTCTCCCGCACCCCGGGCGATCCCGCGTTCGATTTCTACTCCAGCCTCTTGGAGCGCATCCGGCGCGTAAAGCCCCTGGCAAACGCCGCCACCTGCCCGCCGCGTTCGCCCAAACCCATGTAGATTCACCGGCATTCAGCTTGCCCGCCTCTCGCCCGAACACATTTACTGCCCCATGGCCCGCATACCGCTGGAAGACAATTTTAACGACGTCATCAACAAGGCCCAGCGTGGGATGAAAATCTCCGACGCCGCCCTTGCCCACCGTGCCGAAGTCACCCTCGAAGACTTGGCTGTAGTGAAAGGCGGAAAACCGCTCGTCGCCGTACTGCGCCGTGTCGCCCGCCACCTCCGCCTCGGCCCCGACGCCCTCGAAGTCCTCGCCGAGAAATCCTGGTATCCGGACCAGCCGAATTTTCCGACCGGGTTCGCCGCGTTCAACACCGCCTACGAGGACATGACCGTGAACAGCTACCTCATCTGGGATGCGCGCACCAAGCTCGCCGCCGCGTTCGACACCGGCGCCAGTTGCGAGACGATGCTCGACACCGTGCACGCCGCGGGCCTGACCGTCCGCTACCTCTTCCTCACCCATACACACGAGGACCACATCGCTGATCTCGCCAAGCTCGCCGCGGCCACCAAGGCCGAAGTGTGGGCCAGCGAATTGGAACCCGCCCCGATCGAAGGCGCCAAGACGTTCAAGGAAAACATCCATTTCCACCTCGGCCCCCTCTCGATCAAGACCCTCTTCACCTGGGGCCACTCGCCCGGCATGACGACCTACTACATCACAGGCCTGAGTTGGCCGCTCGCGATTGTGGGCGACTCGATTTTTGCCAGCTCGATGGGCGGCAGCCCCACCCACTACGCCGACCAATACCGCAACAACGTCGAGAAAATCCTGCCGCTCCCGAAAGACACCGTGCTCGCCTGCGGCCATGGCCCACTCACCACGCTCGGTCAGGAGAAGCGCCACAATCCCTTTTTCACCCGTTAGCCCACCACCATCCTAAAATCTCGCACCCTATGTCTGAAAAAATCGCCTTCGTTGGAGTTGGCCGCATGGGCGGCAACATGGCCCGCCGCCTCAAGGACTGCGGCTACACCGTCACCGCCGTCTACGACACCCACGCGCCGTCCGCCGCCGCGCTCGCCAAAGAAATCCGCGCCAAGCACGCCAAAACCCTCGCCGCCGTCACCGCCGCGGCCGATGTGATCTTCACCGTCGTCACAGACGATGCCGCCCAGCTCGGCGTCTTCGCCGATAGCGGCGATTCCCTGCTTGTGAAGGCCAATGGAAAGGTCTTCGTCAACTGCGCCACCATCACTCCGAAAACCCATGTCGCGGTCGAGCGACGCGCGAAAAAGGCCGGTGCCGTCACCCTCGAAGGCTGCATGGCGTCGTCGATTCCGCAGGCGCGCAACGGCACACTCTACCTCATGTGCGGCGGCGACGCCAAAACCTTCGCGCGTGTCAAACCTATCCTCGAAAAGCTCAGCACCGCGCTCCGCTACGTCGGCACGACCGGTCAGGCTGCGCAGGTGAAGGCCCTCGTCAACATGGTTATGAACATCAACACCGCCGGTCTCGCCGAGGGCCTCGGCCTCGGCCAGGCGCTCGGCCTCGATCTCAACATGCTCCGCGAGGTGTTTTCCCAGACCGGTGCCAACTCGCAGGTGCTCAAGACCGACGGCGAGGACATGCAGAACCGCGCCCACGACTGCTACTTTTCCGGCGCCCACGCCGCAAAGGACAGCACCATCGCCTGGGTGCTCGGCTGCGAGACTGGTGTGAACATGCCGCTCGCCGCGGCCACCAAGCAGCAATTCGACAAGATGGTCGCCCTCGGCCTCGGCAGCCTGGACAAGTCCGGCGTCGCCGAACTCACCTTCAAGGGCCGCCACGCCTGATCCCGGTATTTTCCCCGACAAAAACCCACCACACCCGACAATCCCATGTCCCAAATCGCCCACATCGCCAACCTCTGGTCGCTCGTCAACCACCCCACCGCCGCCAAGCAGTGGTCGCTGGAGAAAAAAATCAAAGCCTGCGCCGACGCCGGTTTCGACGGCATCACCACCGGCCTCACCCCCGAGTATCGCCCTCTCGCCGAGAAATACGGCCTGAAACACCTCCTCGGTTTCGTTTCCACCTCTTCCGGCGACCCCAAGGATTTTGCTGCGCGCATCCGTTCGCAAAAAGAAAGCGGCGCCGTTCAGATCAACGTTCAACTCGACGACCATGACACCCCGCCCGCCGTCGCCACGAAGCACTGGATCCAAATGATGCGCGAGGGAGAGAAGATCGGCGGCGTTGTCCTGTCGCTCGAAGTCCACCGTGACTGCTGCACCGAGACCCCAGAGAAAACCTACGAGATCGCCGAGCGCTACCAGAAGGCCACCGGCCAGATGATCAAAATCAACTTCGACTTCTCGCACTTTTCGGTCGTCAAGCACCTCGGGCCGGGCAACTACGCTGCGCGCCTGCTGGATCATCCCGCCCTCGTGCAGAATTCCGACCAGTCGCACTGCCGGCCGTTCAACGGCCACCACTGCCAGGTGCCCGTCACGCACCGCGGCGCGTTGACCGACGAAGCGAAGAGCTATCTCGAATTTTGCGTCGCGCTCTTCAAGTGCTGGAAATCCGCGCCCCAGAACACCGCCCGCACGCTCTTCGTTTGCCCCGAGATGGGGCCGTGCCACGAGAGAGGCGCCGGCTACAACATCACCGGCCTGCCGCCGGCCTGGCCCGACGCCGTCGTGCTTCGTGGCGAACTCGACAAGGCGTGGCGGCGCGCCAAGTAATCGCGCGATTCTTCACCAACCCCGGCAGCGGTTCTCGCGCCGGGGTTTCAGTTTGTCCGCGCGAATCGAACAGGACTGCGCCCAAAGCGTTTTGGTTAGACTTCATCCCCGACAGCCGCCATTGCTTGTCTTCGTCTCCAGCGCCCTATGCACCGAAAAACGATCCTGATCTTCTCGCTGGCCATCAGCCTCGTCATCGCGCTGTTCGCCATCATATCGCAGGAGGAATTGCGCGAGCGGCTCGGCGAGACCTACTGGGTTCTTTCCTTCGCCATCATCGGCTGTGTGCTGCTCGTCGTCGCCGGTTACGTCTGGGATCACAATCTCATCCAGAAGCTCAAAACCCTCCGTGATTCCGCGGAATTTTCCGATCTGGCGGACGACGCGGCCGACGAAAATGACACCGACGAAATTATCGGGCTCGCCCGCAAGATCGAACGCATGGCGCGATCACTGCAAAACGTCGAGGCCAGCTACCGCGGCATTGTCGAGGACCAAGTTGATTTGATCTGTCGCTACCGGGCCGACGGCCGGCTCACCTTTGTGAATGGCGCCTACGCGCAGGCTTTCGGCTGCAAGCGCACCGAACTCATCGGCCAGCAATTTCCCTTCATGGAAGGGGGCCTCGTCGATAGCAACGGGGTGAGTTCCTTCGAACGCGAACTCAAGCTCCCGGATGGCCGCGGCATCTGGGTGAACTGGACCCAGCGGATCAACACCGACCAAACCGGTGAAATGCTCGAATATCAGGCCGTCGGACATGACATGACCGTGCGCCGCGAAGCCGAGGCGGCACTGCTCCGCGCCAAGCTCGCCGCCGAGGAAGCCGACCGCGCCAAGAGCGAATTCCTCGCGATGGTCAGCCACGAAATCCGCACGCCCATCAACGGCGTGATCGGTTTCTCGCGGCTCCTATCCGAAACGCCGCTGTCTCCGATGCAGCGCGAACACCTCGCCATGATCCGGGCCAGCGGGCTGACACTCGAAAAACTCATCGGCGACATCCTTGATCTGTCGAAAATCGAGGCAGGCAAAGTGGAAATCGAACATACGCCGTTTTCACCCCAAAAATGTCTGGAGGAACTGCGCGCCTTCTTTGCCGATCAGGCTCGCGAGGCCAGCTTGAAGCTGGAAATTCATGTCGAGCCCGACGTGCCCGCCCTGATCAACAGCGATGAAGGCCGGGTGCGCCAGATCCTTGTCAACCTCGTCGGCAACGCCCTCAAGTTCACGGATCACGGCCGCGTGTCCGTCCGCCTCACGGCGGCGCACCCGGAGTTCGCGCCCGACGCCAAACGCCGGAGTGCGCGCCTGTTTTTCGCCGTTACCGACACCGGCGTGGGCATTCCGGTCGAGAAACAGGCCTTGCTGTTCCAGCCCTTCAGCCAGGTGGACAGCTCGTCCAAACGCCGTCGCAACGGCACCGGCCTGGGCCTGATCATTTCCAAACGTCTCTGCGAACTTATGGGCGGCAGCATTTCCGTCGAAAGCCGGCCCGGCGAAGGCTCCACCTTCCGCTTTTCGATTCTGGCGGACATCCCGTCGGAGGAAACCGCCGCGCCATTTGTCTCCGTCGTCCAAAAAGTGGCGAAAACCTGATCAGCGCGACCTGGACACGCAGTCCTGCGGCAGCCACTACCGCACACGCAAAGTGTCGCCCTCGAACGTTAGATTGAGCGAAGGGACGGACACCGCCTTGCGCCTGTCTTGCTTCGTCACACGACCAGCAAGCCAGGCATCGTGGCCCGTGTCCTTGGCAGCAGCGAGGACAGCCTCGACATTTCCCGGGGAAACAAAAGCCGCAAAGCCCACCCCCATGTTGAAGGTCGCATACATCTCGCGCTGAGTGATCGGACCAGCTTTCTGGATAAACCTGAACAGCGCCGGCACGAGACGCGGCGCTGTGATTTCATACACAAACGGCTCGTCGAGGCGCATGAGCTTGCGCCAGCCGTGGCCGGTCACATGCGCGGCGTAGTTGAGCTTCAGCCCTCGTCGCTGACACTCGCGCACGAAGGCCACATAGATCACCGATGGTGCGAGCAGGGCCTCCCCAAAAGTCCGGACATCGCCGTGGGCGATGCGCGTCAGGTAGCCCGAGGGGAGCTTCTGGGCGATTAGTCGGCACAGCGAAAGGCCGTTGGTGTGCACTCCTGAGCTGGCAAGAAAGAGAATTGCGTCACCATTACGCACCTCGCCAGTAATGCGATTGCTCTTCGGCGCAATTTTCCCGATTGCCGACCCGGCGAGGACGATCGTCGCAGGATCGACGATGCCCTTGAGCGTAGGAGTCTCGCCGCCGCCCCATACCGCCCCGGCCAGCCGACACCCCTCAGCCCATCCCTCGACCAAGGTGTTCATCCGCCCGACATCGCTGAACCAGCCCGAGTCGCCCACCGCGGCATGCATCGCCACCGAGATCGGCAGCGCGCCGCACGTCACCAGATCGTTGACGATCGTGGCGACCGTATCGATAGCGATCTCGCGATAGAAATTCTTCCCCGTCGCCGCATAGACAGCATCGGCGACCAGGTTTTTTGTGCCGAGCCCCTCCTCGACGTGCGCGAGATAGTGGTCCGGCGCCTCCATCAGGTAGGCGCTCTCGCCCCGCGTCGTCGCCGGTTCCGCGTAGCCGTGCTCCGCCAGTAGCCCAGCGGTGGTGCGTGCCGCCTGCTGGCACGCCCGTTTGAACGCATCAAGCTGGTCGTAGCGCACGCCGGAGGATTCGTAGCTCAGCGCCATGGGTGGTTAATATGACCGGCCTTCGCTCTTTTCGTAGTAATTCAGGTAGGCCTGATTGGCCACGCGATAGCCGCCCGGCGTCGGATATTTCCCCGTGAAATACCAGTCGCCGGTGTGCTGTGGCACCGCGGCGTGGAGGTTCTCGATCGTCTGGAAAATAATTTCCACCTCGCCCTGCCACTCGATACCCTTGGGCCGCACGCGCTCAACAATCTTCGCGGAAATCTGCTCCGGCGTAAACGGCTCGTAGATCTTCCGCACATGGTTCGTCGCGCCGCCCCGGGCCACCTCCTCGCGGCACAGCTCATAAACCTCGTCGAGCAACGCCCCCTGCCCTCGTTCCTTCAGCAGCGCAACGGTCGCCTCGAAGGCCACAAATTTTCCCAGTTCAGACATATCGATGCCGTAGCAATCCGGGTAGCGGATCTGCGGTGCCGTGGAGATGATGATGATTTTGCGTGGCTTGAGCCGCGCCAAAATGCGCAGAATCGAGCGGCGCAGCGTCGTGCCACGCACGATAGAGTCGTCCACGCACACTAGGTTGTCCTGCCCGGCGCGCACCGAGCCGTAGGTGATGTCATAGACGTGGCTCACGAGCTGGTTGCGGAGATTTTCCTGGCCGATGAATGTGCGCAGCTTGATGTCCTTCGAGACGACCTTCTCGCCCCGCGGCCAGTTGCGCAGAATCAGCTCATCGAGCAGCGCCTCGGTCAGACCGCCCTCGGCGCTCGCCTGCATGATCGCGGCCTTGACCTCGTCGCGGCGGCGCGTGCGCAGCGCCGACATCAACCCATAGTAGGCGACCTCGGCGGTGTTGGGAATGAAGCTGAAAACCGTGTTGGCCCAGTCGTGGTCAATCGCCCGGATCACCTGGTCGGCCAGCCCGCCGCCGAGCGCCTGCCGCTCGCGGTAGATGTCGAGATCGTTGCCGCGGGAGAAATAAATGCGCTCGAACGAGCAGGAGGCCCGCAGCAGCGGCGAGGTGAACTGGTTCTGCGTGACGGTCCCGCGGCGCTTGATGACCACAACGTGTCCGGGCATGACCTCCTTCACCTCCTCGACCGCAAGGTCGAACACCGTCATGAGCGGCGCGCGCTCGGAAGCGAAGGCCACCACTTCGTCGTTCTGAAACCAGAAACACGGCCGGATACCCGAGGGATCGCGCGCGACAAAGGCGTCGCCGTTGCCGATGAGGCCGCAGAGTGTAAAGCCCCCGTCCCATTTCTGCGAGGCGCGTGTGAGCACCCGGGTCAGGTCGAGATCCTCGCTGATGCGCCGGGAAATCTCCGCGCCGTCGAGCCCGCGGGTGCGCAGGAAGCGGTAGATGTCCTCGTGCTCCTCATCGAGGAAGAAGCCGATTTTTTCGAGGATCGCCTGCGTGTCGGTCGCGAAAATAGGGTGCTGGCCCATGCCGATGAGCGACGCATTGAGCTCGGCAGTGTTGGTCAGGTTGAAGTTGCCGCAGAGCGCGAGGTTGCGCGTCGGCCACGGGCTGCGTCGGAAATACGGGTGGCACGACGAGATGTTGTAGCCACCGCTGGTGCCGTAGCGCAGGTGGCCGAGCAGCAGCTCCCCGCCGAAGTCGAAGTGCTGCTTCACTGTCTCGGCGAACTCGGGATGAATCGTGCCAGCCCGCACCTTTTCGTCATACTGCGCTAGCAGCGCCTTGAAAATCTTGTCCAGCGGGTTAGATTTCACGCTGCGCTCGCGGAACATGAACGCCTCGCCCGCCGGCATGTCGCCCTTCACGCAGGCGACCCCAGCGCCGTCTTGGCCGCGGTTGTGCTGCTTTTCCATCAGCAGGAAAAGCTTGGTGAAGCCCCAGAGCGGCGAGCCGTATTTCTCCTGGTAGTAGGCGAGCGGCTTGAGCAACCGCACGAGGGCGACGCCGCATTCGTGGTTGATGCGGTCGCTCATAGGTGGTGGGTCGCCGAAGTGTCCGCCATTGGTCGCTGTTGATTGCGCTAAGTGCCCGGCAATGGTCAACGGCTTTCTCCGTCAGCGACGCGTAAAGTTGCCACACATGACCCTTACGCTCCTTGACCGCGCCGGTGATGTTTGGAACATCCCTTCTCCGACCATGCTGATCTTCCGCGGCTCTCCGGCCCTTTCCCCGTTCCGCCTCCAGAAACTTCTGCAGGACCTCGCCTCTTCCGGTCTGCCAGTCCGCGCCGTCAACGCCGAATTCGTCCACGTCGGCGAAACGAGCGCCGAACTGACCGCTGCCCAGGGCGTCGTTCTCGAAAAACTCCTCACTTACGGCCCTCGCCGCACCGCCACCCCCGTCACCGGCGTGGTCCAGATCGTCGCCCCCCGCCCCGGCACGATCTCCCCGTGGTCCTCGAAGGCCACTGATATCGCCCATATCTGCGGCCTCATGACCGTGAAGCGCATCGAGCGCATCGTCGCCTACACCGTCGATTGCGGCGCGATGGCACCGACCGCCGATCAGCAAAAAAACCTCGCCTCCAAGCTCCACGACCGGATGACGCAGGCCGTCTTCCCGGACGTCGCCGCCTGCGAGGTCCTCTTCCGCCACGGGCAGCCACGCCCGATGACGAACGTGCCTCTTCTAGCACAGGGCCGCGACGCTCTCGTCGCGGCTAACACCGCGCTTGGCCTGGCCCTCGCCGACGACGAAATCGACTACCTCGTCAAAGCCTTCATAGCCCTCGGTCGCGACCCAAACGACATCGAGCTGATGATGTTTGCCCAGGCCAACTCCGAGCACTGCCGCCACAAAATCTTCAACTCTACCTGGGAAATCGACGGTGCCACGCGCGACCGCTCGCTGTTCCAGATGATCAAGAATACCTATACGCTGCACAGCGACGGCATCCTTTCCGCCTACAAGGACAACGCCGCCGTCCTCACCGGCAGCCGCGGCGGCCGCTTCTACGTCGATCCGCGCACCCAGGAATACGCCGCGCACGACGAGGAGATTCACCTCCTCTGCAAGGTCGAGACGCATAATCATCCCACCGCCATCTCGCCGTTTCCCGGCGCCGCGACCGGCTCCGGCGGCGAAATCCGCGACGAAGGTGCCACCGGCCGCGGAGCGAAACCGAAGGCCGGGCTCGTCGGCTTCAGCGTTTCCAATCTCAAGATCCCCGGCGCCATCCAGCCGTGGGAAAAGGACCATGGCAAACCCGGCCGCATCGTCTCCGCGCTCGACATCATGATCGAGGGCCCGCTCGGCGGCGCGGCCTTCAACAACGAGTTCGGCCGCCCCGCCATCAACGGCTACTTCCGCACTTTCGAGGCCAAGGTTCCCGGCGCCCACGGCCCCGAACTCCGCGGCTACCACAAGCCCATCATGCTTGCCGGCGGCCTCGGCAACATCAAGGCCGAGCACATTAAGAAGGGCGCCATCAACCCCGGCGACCAACTCATCGTCCTCGGCGGACCCGCCATGCTCATCGGCCTCGGCGGCGGCGCCGCCAGCTCGATGTCTAGCGGCCACGGCAACGAGGATCTCGATTTCGCCAGCGTCCAGCGCGACAACGCCGAGATGGAGCGCCGCTGCCAGGAGGTCATCGACCGCTGCTGGGCCCTCGGTGACGACAATCCCATCTCGTTCATCCACGATGTCGGCGCCGGCGGCGTGTCCAACGCGCTCCCCGAACTCGTCAACGACGGTGGCCGCGGTGGCAAGTTCAACCTTCGCGCGCTCCCCAACGACGAACCCGGCATGTCACCGCTCGAAATCTGGTGCAACGAATCGCAAGAGCGCTACGTCCTCGCCGTCCCCGTCGCCCACCTCGCCACGTTTGAAAAACTCTGCGAACGCGAACGCTGCCCCTTCGCCGTCGTCGGCGAAGCCACCGCGGAAAAACGCCTCATCGTCGATGACCCGCAGTTCAAGAATACGCCTATCGATCTTCAGCTCGACGTGCTGCTCGGCAAACCGCCCCGCATGGCGCGCACCGACGCCACGCAGAAGCGCCCGCTCCACCCGCTCGATCTCTCGATGCTCGCGCCGGCCGATGCCGCGACACCCGTCGCAGCCGAGCGTGCCGCGCTCGCCGAAGCCATCCACCGTGTCCTCGCCCATCCGACCGTCGCCGACAAAACGTTTCTCATCTCCATCGGCGACCGCACGCTCGGCGGCCTCATCGCCCGCGACCAGATGGTCGGTCCGTGGCAGGTGCCCGTGGCCGACTGCGCCGTCACCGCCGCCGCCTTCGACGTTTACACCGGCGAGTCGATGGCGATGGGCGAACGCACGCCCATCGCCGTGAACAACGCCGCCGCGTCCGCCCGCCTCGCCATCGGCGAAGCGCTCACCAATCTCGCTGCCGCGCAGGTCGGCGACCTCGGCAAAGTGAACCTCTCGGCCAACTGGATGGCCGCGCCCGCCATCCCTGGCGACGGCGCCGATCTCTACGCCGCCGTCCAGGCCGTCGGCATGGAACTCTGTCCCGCCCTCGGCATCACGATCCCCGTCGGCAAGGATTCGATGAGCATGAGCACGGGATGGAGCGACGCCGCCACCGGAGAGAAAAAACGCATCACCGCCCCCGTCTCGCTCATCGTCTCCGCCTTCGCCCCCGTCACCGACATTCGCCTCACCCTCACTCCGCAGCTCCAACAACTCGACGACACCGTTCTGCTCCTCATTGATCTCGGCCGCGGTAAGAACCGCCTCGGCGGCTCTATCCTCGCGCAGACCGTTTCGCAGATGGGCGAAGCCACGCCCGACGTCGACCATCCGAAGGACCTGAAGAACTTCTGGAACGCGATCCAGTTCCTCGGCCGCCAGCAGAAACTCCTCGCCTACCACGACCGCTCCGATGGGGGCCTCCTCGCCACCGTCGTCGAGATGGCCTTCGCCGGCCATATGGGCGTCGATCTCGAAATCCCGCCGGGTCACGAAGTTTTCTCCTCACTCTTCGCCGAAGAACTCGGCGCCGTCATCCAGATTCGCGCCGACGACCTCGACGACGTTTACCTCACGCTGCGTGAGCACGGTTTCAAAGCCTGCACTACACGCCTCGGCACGCTCAACCGCACCCACGCCATCCGCATCACCCGAGGCGGAAAACCCATCTTCGAGGGAAACCTCTTCGCGCTCCGCGCGATCTGGTCCGACGTCACCCGCCGGATCGCCGCCCTCCGCGACAACCCCGCCGCCGCCGAGTCCGAGCACCAACTGCGACTCGACCCAACGAACCCCGGCATCACGCCGAAGATCACGTTTGCCTATGGCAAAGTTGAAAGCGCCATGTTGAAAGTTGAAGGTCCGGACTCCGATTCAACCGCCGGCTTTCAACCTTCAACTTCCAACCTTCAACTCGCAAAACCGCGCCTCGTTGTTTTGCGCGAACAAGGCGTAAACGGCGAAGTCGAGATGGCCGCCGCCTTTACCCGCGCCGGCTTCAAGGCCATCGACGTCCACATGACCGACATCCTCAGCGGCCGCGTGTCGCTCCGCGATTTCCGCGGCCTAGCTGCTTGCGGCGGTTTCAGCTACGGTGACGTCCTCGGCGCCGGTGAGGGCTGGGCGAAGAGCATCCTCTTCCATGAACGCGCCCGCGCCGAGTTCGCCGCCTTTTTCGCCCGCGAGGACACCTTCGCGCTCGGCGTCTGCAACGGCTGCCAGATGATGAGTAACCTGCACTCCATCATCCCCGGCTCCGACCACTGGCCGCGTTTCGTGCAGAACCAGAGCGAGCGCTACGAAGGACGCTACGTCTCCGTAAAGATCGAGCCGTCACCGAGTATCCTCTTCGCCGGCATGGAAGGTTCTGTCATTCCCATCGCCGTCGCGCACGGTGAAGGATTCACCGAGTTCACGGACGCCGCCGCTGCGCTGCGTTGCAGCACCTCCGGCCTTGTCGTCGCTCGGTTCGTCGACAACCACCACCAGCCCACCGAACGCTACCCGCTCAACCCCAATGGCTCGCCCCGTGGCATGACCGCCCTCACGACGACCACCGGTCGTGTGACGATCATGATGCCCCACCCCGAGCGCGTCTTCCGCTCCGCATGCATGAGCTGGGCACCAAGCACTTGGAGCGAAGACTCCCCTTGGATGAAGCTCTTCTGCAATGCGAAGGCTTGGGTGGAGGGCTGACCACTGTTTGCCGCACCCCAGCCACAGGCAAATACAGGAGAGGCAGCTTTGCCAAAACGCGCAGGGCATAGTGCGCTCGGTCAGCGTTACGCTTCCAATCAACGCCGACCGCTTTACGTTTCATTGTTAGCTCTGCCATCGATCTCCTAACGTTAGTCGGTGCGGCGAATCTTTCGACGGATAGACGCAAAGTAAAATGCCATGCTTTACCATTTACCATTGTAGCGACGTGGGAGCAATATGTGCGACGTCCCGGATTATTCGCAAAAATTGTCGGCGACCTTGACGGACCAGAGGTGTCAATAACCTCGCCTATGAACGATCCCAAATTGCAGCAACACGGGGGAGCCCACGCCGCCGAACACCCACCGCACGGTCCTTACTGGAAACGGATGCATCACAGCCCGTTTTTCTGGGTGGCCGCATTCTTCATCATGGTGGCCATGATCACCTACGTGACGACGAACAACCTGGCTTTCTGGCCCGGCCATAAAGGACAGCCGCCAGTCCCCGCGCTCGCGCCGTAATCCTCCTGATGTGTCAGGCGGTTGAAGCTCGCACGTGTTGTTGCGACCGAGCTACTCGAGTGAGTTCCCGTGTCTGCGGCGCGCTTCCGACCCAAGCCGCTACTTTATCATCGGCATGTGCACGTTGCCCGAGCCATTGATGATACCGAAACCATATAACAGCCATAGGATGACGGCGATCACGACCACGGCGTTGAGGATGGATTTGATCGTGCTCTGCATCGGGATGAGGTTGATCAACCAGAGCACCACGCCGATGACAATCAAGGTGACGACCACGTTTATGAGAGGCATCCCCCAAGGTAGTCCAATGCGTCGGTGGATGGTATGGGGTCTAACCCGCCGAGCCAACATCCCGTTCACACTTCCAGTTGCGCTCGGCGTCGGCGCGGCGCACAGTGACCGACCGGGGCTCCTTACTCCGGAAATTCATGTCCTTTCCATCTCTGCGGCGCCTCGGCGCCCGTGCTGTCTCCGCAGTCCGTCGCCTCCTGGCGCGGAGCCGCTCGGCCGAGGAGCGTTATCGCGACTTCAACGGCCGCTATTTTTCCGACTTTTACCAACAGGAGCGGATGCTGGCGGACAAGCCGCGCATGGAGTTCTACCGCGCGGCCATCCAGCGCCACATCCAGCCGGGCGACCGCGTCGTCGATCTCGGCACCGGCACCGGGATTCTCGCCGCCCTCGCCTCACGGCGCGGCGCCTCGAAGGTCTATGCCATCGACCACTCTACGATCTTGGAAACCGCGCGCACACTGGCGGCGGCCAACCGGATCGAGCGCGTCGAGTTTGTCGCCACGCACAGCACGAAGTTTTCGGTCGCCGAACCGGTCGATGTGATCCTACACGAGCAGATGGGCGACGGCTTGTTCGACGAGGACATGGTGGCCAACGTAAGCGATCTGCGCGACCGCGTGCTGAAGCCAGGCGGGCTGATTCTGCCAAGCCGTTTCGAATTTTATTGCGAGCCGGTCAAGGTGCGCGACGGGCGGCACGTCCCGTTCATCTGGGAACTCGAGGTGCTCGGCTACGACTATTCGGTGCTGGAGCGGCATCGCCCGCAGGACCCGGACTACTACCAGCTCCGCAGCAGCGACCTCGCGCTGATCGAGCATTTCCTCGGCGAACCGGCGCCGGTGCTGACGATCGATCTGCACACGGTGAACGAGGCGGCGTTGCCGCATGAGATCACCTTCAAGCGCACGGTGGTGCACGCCGGTCGGCTCGACGGCTACGCGGTGTATTTCCGCGCTCTGGTGGATGACGACCTCATCCTGAGTTCGGGCCCGCTCGACCCGGGCCGCGCGCCTCACTGGGGGTTTCGCGTGCTCCGCACGGACCGCGATGATTTCGCCGCCGGGGACGTGATCGAGATCACGCTCAAGGTCGGCCGCTGGGCGGATTTGGACTCTTGGCGCTGGAACCATATGAAGCGCGCCCGCGCTGGTGTCGGCGACGTCGCGCCGCTGCGGTGACACATCACTCCGGCCGGTTGCGCGGATGGAATTTCGCGTGGTGGTCGAGGAGCCGGCGCGGCTCCACGGCTGTGTAGATCTGCGTCGTGGAAATGCTGGCGTGGCCGAGCATCTCCTGGATGGCGCGCAGATCGGCGCCGCCGGTGAGCAGGTGCGTGGCGAACGAGTGGCGGAGCGCGTGGGGTTTCACGGACTTGGTGATGCCGGCGCGCTTCGCGTATTTTTTGACGAGCATCCAGAGCATCACCCGCGAGAGCGCCGCGCCGCGGTTGTTGAGGAAAAGCTGGCTGCCTGTGGGCGTCTTCACGAGCTGCGGCCGGCCCGCGACGACGTAGGTCGTGAGAGCATCCACCGCCCGGCCGCCGACGGGGACGACGCGCTCCTTGGAGCCCTTGCCGAAAACCCGCAGGAAACCGTGCTCAAGGTCCACCTGCTGCAGCGTGAGCGCCGCGAGCTCCGACACGCGAAGGCCGCTCGAGTAAAACAGCTCCAGCAGCGCCCGGTCGCGCAGCGCGCGGGCGTCGCCCCCGCTCGGCGCGGCGAGGAGCCGTGCGACTTCCTCCGGCGTGAGCGTGCCGGGCATGCGCCGGACGGTTTTCGGCGCGGAGAGGATCGCGGTGAAGTCGTCATCGCGCAGTTTCTCGCGCACGAGGTGGCGCGCGAGGACGCGCAGGGCGGTGAGCTTGCGCGCGAGGCTCGCGACGGTGTAGTCGGCCGCGCTCAGCGAGTGAAGCCACTCGCCCGCCTGCACGCCCGTGACGCTGCACCAGTCGGCCGCGCCGCGCCGCGCGAGAAAGGCCGCGGCCTGGTCGAGGTCGCGGCGGTAGCCGAGCAACGTGTTGGCCGACAGGCCGCGTTCGAGGCCGATGTAGCCGAGAAAACCCTCGATGTCGCCGACGAAGGCGGCGGGGGCGCGGCTGGCGTCAACGCGGGATTGTTTTGGGCGGGCCATGCGAACGGCGTTTCCCGAGCAGTGCGGCGTTTCCCGCCGTCCACCGCAAGCCCAAGCGCGGCTCAATACTGCCTGCGGCGCGGCGGCGGGACGTAGTTGGAGTTGGTCTCCTTCATCCGAAAAGTGATGCGCGCCTTGTCGAGATCGTAGGGGCTCATCTCCATCTTCACCATGTCGCCCGCGGCGATCTTGATAAAGTTTTTCCGTAGCTTGCCCGAGATGTGCGCGAGCACGACGTGCTGGGTGGCGTTGTTCAACTGCACCTTGAACATCGTGCCGGGCAGCACCGCGACGACCCGGCCCTCCACTTCGATCGAATTACCGTCTGCCATGGGAGGAGGGAGTGTTGCCGGAAAGGTATTGCATCATAAGCGGGTGCGCGGAAAAGCCCCTTGTAAGGCGGAAACCCCGCGCGTAAGCAAGGCTTTCCCTCGCGCCCTACTTCCCGCATGCCCGCCCATCCCCCGCCGCCCCCCTGCCCGTTCGAGAAGCGTTTTCCCTCGCAACTCGTGCGCGACGACGGGTTTTTCATGAGCCTCGCCTACAACCAGGCCATCGACGCCTGGCGCGACGACGAGGTACCTATCGGCGCCGTGATCGAGGTCGGCGGCGAGATCGTCGCCTCGGCGCACAACACCGTCGAGGGGGCCAAGGATCCCACCGCGCACGCCGAGATGCTCGCGCTCACGCAGGCTGCCGCCGCGCTCGGTGACTGGCGGCTGGAGGGCGCGACGTTCTATGTGACGAAGGAGCCGTGCCCGATGTGCTCGGGCGCGATGCTCATGGCGCGCGTCAAACGCGTATGCTACGCCGTGCCCGACCCCAAGATGGGCTGCCTCGGCGGCGCAGCCAACCTCAACGACCTGCCGCGCGTGAACCACCACCTCGAACTCACCGCCGGCGGCGTGCTCGAAGGCGAGTGCCGCGAACTCCTGCAGGCGTTCTTCAAGGTCAAGCGCACGCAGGGAATCGGAGTGCCAGCTCCGGAGGACAACCCGCCAGTTTTTGGCCCGCCGAGTTGACGATAGCGGAAGGCAGTTGCATCTTCCGTTCTCATTTCTTCAACCCAGCATATAACACTACCATGGCTTACGAACTCCCGAAACTGCCTTACGCTTACGACGCTCTCGTGCCGCACATCGATGCAAAGACGATGGAGATCCATCACTCGAAGCATCACCAGGCCTACATCACCAACGCCAACAATCTCCTCAAGGACCATGCCGCGCTCGCGGCCCTCGACGTCAATGCCCTCATCGCCGACCTAAGCAAAGTGCCCGACGCCATCCGCGGTGGCGTGCGCAACAACGCCGGCGGCCACTCAAACCACTCGTTCTTCTGGACCGTCATGGGGCCGGGCAAGGGCTGCCATCCGAAGGGTTCGCTCGCCTCGGCGATCACGGCGACGTTTGGCTCATTCGACAATTTCAAGGCGGAGTTCGTCAAGGCCGGCGCCACGCGCTTCGGCTCCGGCTGGGCCTGGCTCGTCGTCAGCGCGGACAAGACGCTCGCCGTCGGCTCGACCGCCAATCAGGACAGCCCGCTGATGGGCAAGGCCGTCGCCGGTCTCGAGGGCAAGCCCGTGCTCGCGCTCGATGTCTGGGAGCACGCCTACTACCTCAACTACCAAAACCGCCGACCCGACTACATCGCGGCGTTCTGGAACGTCGTCAACTGGGACGCTGCCGAGGCTAATTTCGCCGCCGCGACGAAGTAAGCACTGCGTCCAATTCTCTCACTACAAAGCCGCACCGGACTGGTGCGGCTTTGTTATTTCCACCGGCGCGGGTGTCGCGGTTACCGTGGCGGCGTCCAGACGTTAGCCGACATCATCGAGCCAAGCGAACTCGGGCTCACCGGCTCGCTCTTGCCCGTCTCAGTGTCGAGAATGCATATGCGGCTCGCGGACGAGGTGCGCGCGGTATAGACGAGGTGGCGGCCGTCGGCGAGCCAGCATGGCTCGATGCCGTCGAACGGCGCTTTAGACACCTGCTCGCTCCGCCGCGTCGACAGATCGAGCACCGCGATCTGGTATCGCAGCGGCCGGCCGACCGCGATCGTGAAGGCGATCTTGTTGGGTTTGGCGTGGCTCCAATCGGGCTCCGCGCAGTAGCCGCTGATCCCGGAAGTGACGCGCGAGACGCCGCCGCCCGAGGTGGCCATCAGGTAGAGCTGCGGGCCGGGTTCCATGGCGAAAACGAGCCGGGAGCCGTCGGGCGAGAAGCACGGCGAG
Organism: uncultured Opitutia bacterium; assembly: GCA_903877135.1. Classification (GTDB taxonomy): domain Bacteria; phylum Verrucomicrobiota; class Verrucomicrobiia; order Opitutales; family Opitutaceae; genus CAIRCN01. Next base: position 176,290 of record CAIRCN010000004.1, on the reverse strand, counting down.
GATTTCACGGCGTCGGAACGAGTCTTGCGCGAGACTTGGCGGCCCTGGGCGTTGCTGATGTAGATTTCCGGCGTGCCCTCGCCGCTCAGCACCATGGCGACCTGCTGGCCGGTGGGGCTGTAGCGCGCGCCGGCGTTGGTGCCCCGGAAGCTCACGAAGCTCGTGCGCTGGTAGGTGTTGAGGTCGATCTGGAAAATGTCGGGAAAGCCGGACTTGTAGAAGCTGGTGTATAGGAGTTTCGAGCCGTCGGGCGACCAGCGCGGCATGAGGGCGAAGGCGTTGTCGCGCGTGATCTGCTTCATCTCGCCGAAGAAGAGGTCCGAGGTGTAGATTTCCTGGCGACCGGTGCGCTCGCCGATCGTCGCGAGGCGCGCCGTGAAAAAGCCCTTGAGGCCGAGGCCGTTCGTCTTCTCGACGGCAAAGTCAGCGGCGCGAAAGAGGGCGTTTCGGCTGCTCGTGCCGGTGACCACCGTCGAGGCAACTGGCGTGGCCGCCGAGCCCTTGGTGATGTCGACCTGCACCTGCGTGGCAGTCACAGCAGAGAAACGGATGTCGTAGGCGTAGCCGCTCGCCGTGAGCCGGTAGCGGCCGTGCACGCGAAACGCCCGCAGCGCGAGGTCGTTCAGCTCGGGGGTGTTGGCCGACACGCGGACCGGGATGGTTTTGTTCTCGGCGATAACATCGACGACGCCGATATCGCGTTGGGCCAGAACCGGGGCCGCGACGGCGGCGAGCAGGAGGAAAAAGCGTAGGATTTTTTGCATGTCGAGGAAAGGGAGGCTAAAGATGACGAACTTCGGCATTTCTATTTACACCCCAACCACGCATAACAACTTTTATTTCCTCCCTTGGCGACAATTTCCCTCCCGTGACTTCCGACGATCTCAAAGAACACCTCAAGCAAGTTAAATATCCCGGCTTCAGCCGCGACATCGTGTCGTTCGGCCTAGTGCGGTCGGCAGCGATGGTCGATGGCACGGCCAAGGTCTCGCTGGCGCTGACGACTAGCGACCCGAAGATCCCGCTGCAGCTCAAAAGAGAGGTCGAGAAGTGTCTTCTCGCCGTGCCCGGCGTGAAGGAGACGATCATCGACGTGGCGGTTTCGCCGGCGAAAACGCCGGCCTCCGCAGGCACCGGTGGAAACCTGGGCGGCAACGCCGCCGCTCCAAAAACCATCAAACACGCCATCGCCATCGCTTCGGGCAAGGGTGGCGTGGGCAAAAGCACTTTTTCCGTCAACCTCGCGTGCGCTCTTGCACAAGTCCTCGACTTGCAGGGCCGGCCCGGTCAGGTGGGTTTGATGGATTGCGACATCTATGGCCCCAGCGTGCCCTTGATGATGGGCCTGAGCGGTCGCCCAGAGGTCGAGGGCGACGGCGCCGAGGCGATGCTGGTCCCGATGGAGCACCACGGCGTGAAGGTCATGAGCATGGGGTTTCTCGTGGACGAAAACACCCCGGTTGTCTGGCGCGGGCCGATGATCATGAAAACCATCCAGCAGTTCGTCCAAAACGTGAAATGGGGCGAGCTCGACGTGCTGCTGGTGGACCTGCCGCCGGGCACGGGCGACGCCCAGCTTTCGCTCGTGCAGACGCTCCCGCTCGACGGTGCAGTGCTCGTGACCACGCCCCAACTCGCCGCCACCAACGTCGCCCGCAAAGGCGGCCTGATGTTCCAGAAGGTCAACGTCCCCCTGCTCGGCGTCGCCGAGAACATGAGCTATTTCCTCGACCCCGCGGGCCAGCGGCACGACCTGTTCGGCACGGGCGGCGGCGCGATGATCGCCGAAAAGCTCGGCACCACCCTCCTCGGGCAGGTGCCGTTAATTTCCGAGATCCGCGAAGGCGGCGACACGGGCGTGCCCATCGTCGTAGGTCGGCCGCAGAGTGCCGCGGCCGACACCTTCCGCGAGATCGCCCAGACGCTGTTGCAGCAACTGGCCCGCCCCGCAGTGCCGCGTGTGTGACATTTTGGGAAATCGGCGGCATTGACAGGCAGGGCCTCGTCCCTCTCATTTTTGCCCCCGCAGACCTGCCGCATGACATCGACCGCCCAAGAGCCCGCGACCAATCGCGAATTCGTCAAGCAATCCAGCCTCTACCAGGAGTTCCTGGCCGAGCGGGAGGAGATCCTGAAACACAAGTGGCTGGAGTCGGAGCGGCTGGGCTATGACATCGGTTTTGAGCGCGCGCTGCTCGACTGGATTCGCCGGCACCGCGAAGGCTGGCGGGCGGCACGGCGGCAGCATCTAGTCATGCCCGGCCAGGGCAGCTCGCCATCATTTGCGGTGGAGAAAAAGGGGCTCTGATTCCGGGGCCTGCGACCGGGTAGAGAAAACAAAAAAGCCGGACCCGAAGGTCCGGCTGGGTAGGAAAGATGGCAACGGAGATTTACTTGATCTCCTTGTGCAGCGTATGGCGCTTGAGATGGGGGTTATATTTCTTCTTCTCGATGCGCTCGGTCACGGTCTTCTTGTTCCGGAACGTGAGGTAGCGGGAAACGGGTTTCCCCTCTTTTTTGGCTTCGGTGCATTCCAGGGTGACGAGTTCTTGCATAGTGGTAAATGGATTGAGGGGTCAGAACAAAGGGCGAGGCCGGGCCGGCGCAATCCTAAAGTCACAGGCCTCCGAATCCGAAGCCGTTCAGCGGCGCTTTTCCGTCAGCGGCAGCATGACGCCGCGGCGGAACAGCGTCACTTGGCCGGTGCTGGACGAGACGACAATGGCAATGCTCTGCGTGGCGACACTGACGGCAGCCGCGGCGGCGTGGCGGCTGCCAAGACCGCTCGGCAGGGTGTAGTCATTGGCCGTGGCCTGTATCAGGCTGCCGGCAGATTCCACCACCCCGTCGCCCCGGATGATGAACGCCCCATCAATCGAAGAAAACTCCTTCACCGTCTCATCCATGAAGGGATTGAGGATGTTACGGTCTTCCTCCTTGTAACCATAAAACGGATTGAGCACGAGTGGCTTTGTCAGTTCCGCCACCCGGTCGTTGTCGCCGATGACAAACAGGCAGCCGACCGGGCGTCCCTCGCGACCCTCGACGGCGAGCTCCGTCGCGACGGCAATCACGCGCTCGAGCACCTCGGGCTTCACGTCGGCGGGCAGAAGGTCAGTCTGGCGGGTGAGGAGCGTCTGGAATTCCTTGTCGATATCGACGACGATGAGCGTGTCGAACTGGTTGCTGCCGGTGACGCCGCCGATACAGCAGACGCGGTCCTTGAAGGCGATCACACCGCGCATCAGCGCCACGAGGATCGCGCTGCGCAACTGGGCGAGGCGCTGACTCGAGAACGAGCGCACCTGAATGGTCTCGGAAAACTCCTTCTGGTCCTCGCCCGGCTCGATCAGATTGCGGGTGACGAGGATGGTTTTGAGTTTCGACGGCAGTGCGCCGGCCTCGATACCGCCGATGAACGTGTCGCCAAACACCATGAGCGCCCGGCAGTCGGCACCACGCGCCACACGCTCAGCTTCGCGAAACATCAGGCGGTTGACGCGGTTTTGCTGCGCCTGCACCGGGCGGATGCCGCCAAAATCGCCGACAAGTCGTTCGTGGAGGGTGTCGAGGTCGGGCGCGTTAACGAGATTGTCAACGAGGTCGGCCTCCTTCACCTGCTGCGCGATCGAGGCGAGCACCTGCAGGTAATCGCGCGCGTTTTCGCCCGCGATCAGCATCATGATGAGCCGCACCCGCTCGTCTGCCAGCGCGCCGTCGTGCCGGATGCCCGCACGGCTGCGGCCGATCGCGAGGATGTAGCGCCGACGCATCTTGACGCGTACATGCGGCAGCGCGACGCCGAGACCGAGGTAGGTCGTCATCGTGCTTTCGCGCGCCAGCAGGCCCTTGAGCAACATCTCTGGCTTCAGGTCGGAAAATTTCTCCACGCACACCGCGAGCAGCTCGTGCAACGCACCTTCGAGGTCGAGGCTGTGGAGATCGACGATGCGACTCCGTGCGATGATTCGGTCGAGCCGCATGGTGTGGATTTATCCGGGGCAACCCAAGCTGGTCACGCCAGGTTCACTTCTCCCACTCGAGCGCGCCCTTCCGGATTTCGTAGAAGAGCCCCAAGACCAGAACGCCGATGAAAAACAGGATTGGACCGAGGATGGAAATCTGGTGGGCGAGAAATTCACGGTAGATAAACGTCCACGGAATTAGAATCACGACCTCGAGGTCGAAGAGCATGAAGAGCAGCGCGGTGAGGTAGAATTTCACCGAGAAGCGCGTGTGACTGAGGCCGTCGCCCGCGATGCCGCACTCGTAGGCCGAGTCCTTGATCTTGGAAGGCTTCGCGCGCTGGCCGAAGAAGTGGCTCGCGCCGATCACCAGGCCCGTGATACCGGCGGCCAGCAGAGCCTGGATCAGAAACGGAAGATACGCGGCGGGTGTCATCGCGGTAGAAATTGGCCCGAGCAGAGCGGGCGTGACAAGAGGGAATTTGTGCGATCGGACGCCAGTCGCCCGCGTTTAGCGGCCCACCTCGATGATTTTGGCCAGTTTGATCTGCGTGGACCCGACGCCCAGTGTCTCGGCGAACTCCAGCGTGCGAATTTCCTCCGAGATCGGCTCGAAGCCGGTTTGCTTGCGCAGGCGGTCGATACGGTCGCGCATCATCGCGTCCATGATCACCGGATCGGTGCTCAGCCACAGTAAAGGTTCGGAGGCGGAATAGAGCGAGTTGAAGAACGGGCCGCCGATGAACTGGTAGTGCTCGAGGCTGGCGAGCGTGAACATCCATGTTTCCCGCAGTTCCGGGATGGCGCTCATTTCCGCGACAGCGGCGGGCGCGTTGGCGGGTGAGCGGAAGAAACGGGCGGTATTCGAGGCGTTCCAGAGCGTGGCGTTCACGAGCGCGCCATTCACGCCCAGCGTGCTGTGGTCGGTGTAGACCGGCAGGTTGATCCAGAAATCGGCGTCGAGGAAGAGCGGCGTCGCGAGGAAGCTCTTGCGGTCTTCGTCCTTCGTCGACGTGTTGGAGAAATCCTTCGTCTGTTGCTCGGCGAAAATCGGGTCGAACCGCTGCGGTAGCGGCGAATCGTAGAACCAGACCGGGTCATAGAACTTACCCGACTCGAGCACATAGACCGGGTGCCCCTTGAACGGCGTCTCACCCGTCACCAACGAGGGCAGGTAGCCGGTCATGCGCAGTCGCAGCTGGTTGAGCCCAACAAGGAAAATGTTCTGTGTCTTAAACCCGCGTTTTTCCAACGCTGTGATCACAGCCTGCACCAGCGGGATCGGCGTGGCCATGCCCGGGCCCGAGTCGCTGTAGATTTTCAGCCCGACTTTTTTCTTCGCGCCGGGAACCAGCCGCCGCCCAGTCACGTTCTCGAAATTCAGGATAAGCGCCTCGACCTCCCGCGCGTAAGTCGCCTCGTCAAACGCCGGCAGGCGCGCCTCCCAAACGGGGGCCATTTCAGGCTTGGCCGCCGGGGTGGCGGGCGGATTGCCACGAATAGCCACAGCCGAAAACGCACCGATGATTGCAAGGGAAAGCCGGAGGAAGAAGAACCGCATGTTGAGGATAGTATGTCGCCCAGAAACCGTGAATGTTTCCTTTGCGAGCGCGAAACTTGACAGTCCACCGGGCCGGTTGAAAGTGCATTCTTCGCCCATCTCCCGCCCGCGAACCGCCGTTCATGCCTGCCATCAAGCCCACCTGTGTCCGCGACATCAAGTTGCGGGTCAACCTCGCCGACGTCGTGTCGCGCGTGGTTACGCTCCGCAAGGCCGGCGGGGCGCGGCTCAAGGGCCTGTGCCCTTTTCACAACGAGAAAACGCCGTCCTTCAACGTCGACCCGGACAAGGGGTTCTACAAATGCTTCGGCTGCGGCAAGGCCGGCGACGCCATCACGTTCATCCGCGAAACCGAGCAGTTGAACTTCACCGAGGCGGTCGAGGCGCTCGGTCAGCGCTTCGGCATCGTCATCGAATACGAGGAGGGTGCCGGTGGGCCGAGCCGTGAGGAGCGTTCACTGCGGCAGGAGATTTTCGACCTGCACGAGCAGGCTGCGGAGCATTTCCACCAAGCGTTCAAAGCGCGCGGCGCCGCAGGCGACTTCATGCGCCAATACTGGGTCGAAAAACGGCGCTTCACCCTCGAACTTGCCGACGAGTTCAAGATCGGCGTGGCGGACGCCGCGGGCAGCGGGCTCGGCCATGCGCTGCTGAAACGAAAATATACCGAGGAGGCGCTGCGGCGCTGCGGGCTGTTTTTCATCTATGACGACGCCCAGATCACGCTCGGCGCGCTGCGTCCGCGCTTCCGCGGCCGTCTGATGATTCCGATCCGCGACCACCAGGGCCGCGTGGTGGCATTCACCGCGCGACAGACCACGCTCACGCCAGACGACGATCCGGCCAAAGAGGCCAAATACGTCAACTCGCCCGAAACGCCGATTTTCACGAAGGGCAACCTGCTCTTCAACCTTGACCGTGCCCGGAGCAACGTCGGCGAAGGTAAACCGTTCGTGATGGTCGAGGGCCAGCTCGACGCACTGCGCTGCTGGTCCGTCGGCCTCAAGGCCGCCATCGCCCCGCAAGGCACGTCGATCACGGAACCACAGCTTGTGCTGCTGCGCCGCTACCACACGCAGGTCGAATGCTTTTTCGACAGCGACAGCGCCGGGCAGAAGGCCGCGCTGCGTTTTTTGCCGATGGCGTTGAAGGCCGGCCTCGAGGTGCGTTTCCTCACGCTTGCCGGCGAGACGAAACTTGATCCTGACCTGCTCTTTCTCGAACGCGGGCTCGCCGCCTACGACGAGGTGAAACGCGATGCGCAGAGCGCCATGAAGTTTGCCTGCCGGACTTTTCTGCCAGACCCCGGGAAATCGAGCGCCGAACAGCGCGCACGCGCCGCGCAATCTATCGTGGAGTTCATCGCCGCCAGCGACAGCGACGCCGTCCGGGTGAACTTGATGACGGAGGCTGCGGCCCATCTCTGGCTCCAACCCAACGTCGTCGAGCGCGAGTATCGCGGCCTTGCGGCGCGCCAAGCCCGCCAGGTTGCCACCCGACCGGAGGCTGCCCGCCAGGATGTGGGGCCAGTCGCCTCCGCCGTCTCCACCAATACTCCCGAGCACCATATGCTCCTGCTGTGCTTGCATTTCGAGACGCTCGGCAAGCCGCTCAGCACGGCGCTCCCGCATGAATGGATCGACACGAGCCATCCAGCCGGCGTGCTGCTCAACCGGTTCATGGGCGAGATTGAGCACGGCGACTGGCCGGGCCGCGATCACCTCGACCAGCTGCTCGAAACGCCCGAGGAACGCGCGCTCGTCGCGACTCTGCTGTTTGAAACCCCGGTCATCGACGACCCGGCCAAAGTCGCCGGCGAGGGTTTGCGCCAGATCCGTGCCCGCGCCCTCGAACCGCGCCTCCAGCAAATAGAACTTGCTTTGGCCAATCCGCGTGCGGACAGTGAGTCTGACCCAATTTCTCTCTTGAAACAACGTTCCGAACTGCACCGCCTGCTCCGCCAGCCTATCACGTTAACGGCGGCTGTCTGAGCCATTTTGGCGCCCGCGTGGCTTTTGCCGCGGTTTCGCGTATATATAGAGAGACCCATTACATCACCATGCAGCGCAAAGCCAAGTCCGCCACATCCGACACCCAAGCCGAAGCCGTCGAGGCCGCCATCGAGAAAGCCTCCGTGGCGACAGGTGCCGACATGCCCCCCGGCGGGATCAACGACAAGATCCGCAATCTCATCCGGCTTTCGAAGGAGCAGGGTTTTCTGACGTTCGACGACATCAACGAGGCCCTACCTGAATCCGTCGAGAATCAGGAAGAAATCGACAACGTTCTCTCCATTCTTCAGAATCTTGAGATCGAGATTCTCGAGCCCGACCAGGTCGACGACTACAAGCAACGCCAGGAGGAGGCCGAGGAGGAGGAGTCTCGCTCGTCGCAGCACGACATCCTCGACGACCCGGTCCGCATGTATCTCAAGCAGATGGGCCAGGTGCCGCTGCTCACCCGCGAGCAAGAGGTCGAGATTTCCAAGCGCATCGAGAACGCCGAGTTCAAGGCCCAGGAAGCGCTCTTTCAGGCGACGGCCATCGGCAGCTACGTCATCACCCTCGGTCAGAAGCTCATCGACCGGCAGGAGCGGTTTGACCGCATCGTCATCGACAAGAAAATCGACAGCCGCGAATCCTACTTCAAAGGCCTCGAAAAACTCGTCCTCGCTACGCGCAAGGCCGAGGACGCCGTCGCCGACTCCTGGCAGGAATATCTCAAGGCCCGCTCCGATGTGGAGCGAAAGAAAATCCTTGCCAAGCACAAGAAGCGCGAGTCCGTTCTACGCGCCAATTTCGGCAAATTTTTCTTCAAACTGAAAGTTTACGAGGAGTATCTCGAACAGCTCCGCCCGACACTCGAGGAGATTGAGTCGCTCAACGCACAGATCGAGCGCGCGAAGCATCCGAAGACCAAGAAGGACGCCGGCATCGACTCCAAGGGCGTCGCCGCCCGTTTCAAGCAGATCGAGGCGGCGCAGCGAATCGCCCCCGACGAACTGCTCGCCGTCGTCGCCCAGTCGCGGGTGCACATCCGCGAGGCGCATCAGGCCAAGACCGAGATGGTCGAGGCCAACCTCCGTCTCGTCATCTCCATCGCGAAGAAATACACCAACCGCGGCCTCTCGTTCCTCGACCTCATCCAGGAGGGCAACATGGGCCTGATGAAGGCCGTCGAGAAATTCGAATACCGCCGCGGCTACAAGTTCTCCACCTATGCCACGTGGTGGATTCGCCAGGCTATCACCCGCTCGATCGCCGACCAGGCGCGCACCATCCGCATCCCGGTCCACATGATCGAGACGCTGAACAAGGTGATGCAGGTGCAGAAACAGCTCCTGCAGGAATACGGCCACGAACCCACTCCCGACGAAGTTGCCGACGAGATGAACCTGCCCGTCGAGCGCGTGCAGCAGATCATGAAGATGGCGCAGCAGCCCATCTCGCTCCAGTCGCCCGTCGGCGACGGCGACGACACGAGCTTCGGCGACTTCATCGAGGACAAATCCGCCGAGAACCCCTACGACATGACGGCGTTCTCGCTCCTGCGCGAAAAGATCATCGACGTGCTCGACTCGCTCACCGAGCGCGAGCGCCGCGTGCTTTCACTGCGCTTCGGCCTCGTAGACGGCTACAGCCGTACGCTCGAGGAAGTCGGCAAGCAGTTCAAGGTCACCCGCGAACGCATCCGCCAGATCGAGGCCAAGGCGCTCCGCAAGATGCGCCACCCGACGCGAATCCGCCAGCTCCACGGCTTCTTCGACGCCGAACAGATCGACAACGCCCAGAACCTGATGAAAGTCGCCGCCACCAGCGGGCTGCCCGGGTTGCCCCCGCGGCCCACGCCGGTGCCGATGCCGCTCAGCACCTTCTCCGGCATGTTCAAGCCACCAGTCGACAAATCGTAATTTGCGGTATACGCTGCTCGCTCCCGCCTGCATTACCGCTTTACAGCCCGACCCACCTCAATAGCTTTACTCCCATGGATACCACTCTTGTCTTCGCGGGCATTTTGGGCGGCCAAGAGCTGCTCATCATTCTCCTGATCATCCTCGTGCTCTTCGGTGGCTCGAAACTGCCCTCGCTCGCCAAGGGCCTTGGCCAGTCCATCAAGGAATTCAAGAAGGCGAGCAAGGACGATGACGAGGCCAAGCCGGCCACCGACGCCAAACCCGCCGCTGACGTCAAGAAGAACGAGCCTCCTGCGACGCACGGCTCGAACTGAGCCCAAGTTCACCACTCCGTTCTCCCCCAAACGCGCTCAACCGGGCGCGTTTTTTTTGTGCCCGTCCCGGTTGCCGCTATGCGCTTTCGCCCGGCCGCTCCCGCAACCAGGATTTGAACTCCTGGATGTGCAGGGGTGCGCCGAGCACCAGCGCCTCGTCCCCGGCACAGAGCCTCTCGTCCGCGCTGGGGTTGAGAATTCGGGTGCCGCCGCGATGCACGCCGGCGATCTGCACGTTGTGCCTGCGGGCCGGGGCGAGCTCGGCCAGCGACAGTCCCACCGCACGGCTCCACGTGGGCACCGAGAGCGCCTCCATCCGCACCTCCTCAAACAGCGAGTCGGCCGCCGGCGCACCCGACACCGCGCCCAGAAACGTCTTGCCCGCCGTCACCTGTTCGCCGGTGCCCAGCAGCAGCACCTTGTCGCGCGGATAGAGCACCGCGTCGGCCGGCGGCAGCGGAATCATGAAACCCTGCCGCTCGATCCCCACCACCGAGCAGCCGAAGCGCGACCTGAGTTTGAGCTCGGAAATTTTCTTCCCCTGGCAGTCGGCCAGATCGGGGAGCGTGCAGTCGATCATGTGCAGGTTCCAGTCGCCATGCGGCTGCAGCCACGGCGCGGTCGTCGCCGTCATCCGGTTGTCACCCGTCTCGATCACGCTGAGCAACTCGACCTCCATCTCGCTGTGCCAATAAATGAGTTTTCTCCGCAGCAGCAGCAGGGCGACCAGCGCGATCAGCGCGCTCATCAACAACAGCCATTTCGCCGTGCCCTCGGCAGGCAAAATCGCGGTTAGCCAGACAAACAGCCCCGCACCCGCCACGATTTTCAGCGCCGCCTCGACCAGTGGCCGCAAGCGCTTCGGCTGCGGGCGGCCTTTCTCCCAAATCTCGGCATAGAGCATGGCCATAGCAGAAAGATTGCGCCAGATGGCGACCAGCGGCGCGAGGATCACGAGCACCAGCCCCGTCCAGAAAATCACTTCCAGCCCGTGAGGAAACAGCCTGTCGCGCCCGAGCCAGTCCTCGGTCAGCGCAAAAAGCTGCTCCGAAAACACTACCAAGCCCGTCACGAACAGCATGCCCACGCCCACCTGCACGATGCGCTTACGGCTGAGTTGCCAGAGTAGATTGCGGGCATTGCGCTGCTGCAGCCCCCCCAGCCAGCCGTGGTAGGCCCGCACCCAATCTGCGAGCCAGCGCGGCTGCCGCGCCAGCACCGCCTCGGCAATTTTCTCCGAACGGCGCGTGAGCACCGGAGCCATCAGCGTCGTGAGTAGCGACACGCCTACCGCCATCGGGTAAAATCGCGCCGGCACGACCGCCGCCCCCACTCCTAGCTGGGCGATGATGAAGGAAAATTCGCCGATCGGCGTGGCCGTCAGTCCCGTGCGCAGCGCATCCTTCACCGACGTGCCGACAAGCGTGAGTCCGGTCGTCACCGCCAGCGGTCGTGCCAATAGCGTGAATGTCGCCATGCCGGCAATCAGTCCCGCCGTGCCCCACAGTTCACGCACGTCAATCTGCAGGCCGATCGCCACAAAAAATACCGCGCTGAACACGTCGCGCATCCCCTCGAACGTCCGCTCGACCTGATGCCGGTGCGGCGTCTCCGCGACGATCGTGCCGAGCAGAAACGCGCCCAGCGCCAGCGAGTAGCCCGCCAGCGTCGCCACCACCGCGAGCCCGAACAGCAGCGCCGCGAGCCCCAGCGTCTGCAGTTCCTCGTCGGCCGAGACGCTCATGCGCTTGAGCAGCCACGGCACCAGCAGGAGCCCGCCGATGCCCGCGAGCACCACAAACGCTCCCAGCGTCAGCAGAGTCTCCCCCAGCCCCGCCGCGCTGGCGCCGCTCGCGCTGCCGAGCCGCACGACGGAGTTGAGCAGCGCCAGCATCACCACCGCCACCACGTCCTCCAGCACCGAAATCCCCATGGCCAGTTGCCCAACGCGTTCATGGTTCGTGCCGGTCGCGTGCAGAATCTTGCTGATGATCGCCGACGAAGACACCATCAGCATGCCGGCCAGAAACAGACTCTCCGTGCTGCTCCAACCGAGCGTCGCGCCAAATAGCCGCGTCAGGTAGTATACCACCAGGGAGCCACCAAAAGTCGCCGCCATCAGCGAAAACCCCAACCGGCGCATCTTCCGCAGGCTGAGTTGGAGGCCGATGGAGAACATCAGGAACACCAGCCCGACCTGCGCCAGCGTCGCGATGCGCCCGGGGTCCGACACGAGTGCAAAAGGTGGCGTGTAGGGCCCAATGACCATGCCTGCTGCCAGATAGCCCACGATGACCGACAGGCCCAGCCGCTGGCACACCCAGCCCACCGCGCCAGCCACGAGGAGGACCACCGCCAAATCCTGGATGAAAAGGATGCCGTGCATAAGAGCTGCGCCGCGACCAGCACGCGCCGCCGCCCCGCCAGCGTCAAGCCCGCAGCGCGACGATTTCCCTCGTTGACACTCCGCTCCCGCGCCGATTCGTTTCCGTCGGCGGAAACAGCCCCAACTCGCAAACATGGCCAACTTCCTCGGTTACTTCTCCAACGACATCGGCATCGACCTAGGCACCGCCAACACGCTCGTTTACGTCAAGGACAAGGGCATCGTCCTCCGTGAACCCTCGGTCGTGGCCCTCGACACCGTCACACGCAAAGTCCGCGCCGTCGGCGACGAGGCCAAGCGCATGCTCGGGCGCACCCCCGGCAACATCACGGCCATCCGCCCCATGAAGGACGGCGTCATCGCCGACTTCGACGTCACCGAGGCGATGCTACGCTATTTCATCCGCAAAGTCAGCAGCGGCTCCTTCCGCGCCCCGCCCCGCGTCGTCATCGCCATTCCCTCCGGCATCACCGAGGTCGAGAAACGCGCCGTGAAAGACTCCGCCCTCCACGCCGGCGCCCGCGACGTCATCACTATTCCCGAGCCCATGGCCGCCGCCATCGGGGTCGGTCTGCCCATCGACGAGCCCGCGGCCAACATGATCGTGGACATCGGCGGCGGCACCACCGAGATCGCCGTCATTTCGCTCAACGGCATCGTGTTTTCAAAATCTATCCGCGTCGCCGGCGACGAACTCGACACCGCCATCATCAACTACATGAAGCGTGCCTACAACCTCCTCATCGGTGAGCGCACCGCGGAGGAAATCAAGCTGCGCGTCGGCTCAGCCTATCCGCTCGACGAGGAACTCACGATGGAGGTCAAGGGCCGCGACTCCGTGGCCGGCCTGCCGAAGACTATCCACGTCACCTCGCAGGAAATCCGCGAGGCCCTCGCCGACACCATCGCCTCCATCGTGGACGCCGTGCGCGTCACCCTCGAACGCTGCCCACCCGAACTCTCGGCCGACCTCGTGGACCGCGGCTTCGTCATGGCCGGCGGCGGCGCACTCATCCGCGGCATCGACCGGCTCCTCAGCGAAAAGACCGGCCTGCCCGTCACCGTCGCCGAAGACCCGCTCTCCGCCGTAGCCAACGGCACCGGCGCCGTCCTCAACGACCTCGCCTGGCTGATGCAGAACGTGTGAGGAGCGGGGTCATGTTTCCCTTCTCGCGTCCAATCCGCACTGAACAGGAACAGACCCGGTGGCGCAAAGTCCGTCTGATGGGACGGATTCTTTTCTCCACGGTTTCGACGGCCATCTCGCTCTTAGGTCAACTGCTGCTAGTTTTCCTGCTCACTTGGAAGAACAACCATCTTGTGACGCCTTGGGGTCTGTCTGCCTTCCTGCTTTTCACGAGTACAATCGCCTTTGCTTGGGCTTACCTCGTGTTGTGGCGTGTTAACGAAAACCGCTACCACGCCAGCCTATTCGGTTCCGTCCGAGCTTGATCGCTCACCCGGCGGCATCGCACGCCCCAGAACGTCTATTGTGCACGGAAACATTTTCCGTGCCTTCCGTAGGTTCCCTAGGCAAATAGTCGGCTTTCGCTCGCCACACCGTGTCCCACGAACGCCTCACCCAAGCTCGCCCGTTCCTGACCCTCGGCCTCGTCGTCGCCGCCTGGCTCGTGGTGCCGGTGGCGATCAAGTCGTTTTTCCGCGCGAGCTTCTTCGAGTTCACCGCGCCCGTCGGCGTCATCGCCTCCTATGCCCGCGACCTGCAGCAATACTGGACGCTGCGCCTGCATTCGGAGAGCGAACTCATCGAGGCCGGCCGCGATCTGGCCCGCCTCAACGCCTCTTATGCGCTCTCCGTGCAGCAAAACACTGAGCTCGAGGCCGAGGTTGGCCGGCTCGAAAACCTGCTGCGGCTCCCGTCCCATCCTGACTACCGCTCGGAACCGGCGCGCGTCATGCGGCGCGATTTTTCCGGCTGGTGGCAGCGGCTTGAAATCCGCAAAGGTAAGAATTTCGGCATCCCCGTCGGCGCCCCCGTCGTTTTCACCGGCGGCGTCGTCGGCCGCGTGACCGAAGTCCACGCCTACACCTCGGTGGTCGAGCTCATCAGCAGCCCCAACCTCCGCCTCGCCGCCACCCTCGAGGGCGACACCCGGCCGATCAGCTTTCAGGGCGGCATCAACCCCACTTTCGGCCCGGCGCGCGCCGAGATCGAATTCGTGCCGCTCGACATCTACGCCAGCGACCTCATGCCCAAGCGTCTCGTCACCTCGGGCCTCGGCGGTGTGTTCCCCGCCGGCCTCCTGCTCGGCACCGTCACTAAGGTCGAGCCCAGCACCGATGGGCTGTTCAAAACGGGCGAGGTGCAACTCGACCCCCGGCTGAGCGATTTGACCGAAGTCACCGTGCTCGTGCCGTTGAACACGGAGTGAATCTCCCTCTCATGTTCCGTGCCCTCGTCATATTTCTCACCCTCGCCCTCCTCTGGGCGCTGGTCGCGCAGGTGAATCACGAGTTGGCGGATTACCACCTCTACCTTTTCACTGGCGGACTCACGATTACCTACGCTGCACTCGTGCTGCCGCAGCGCGACGGATTGGCTGCGGTCGTGCTGGCCGGGCTGCTCGCCGACGCCAATTCGCCTGTCGCCTTCGGCACCCACACCCTACTCTTTGCCGCCGCCCACACCATCACTTTTAACGCCCGCGACCGGGTGCCCCGCGACGAAACCATGGCTCGCGTCATTGTGGCCCTGCTTGCGAACCTCGCACTCTTCCTCGTCTTTTCGTTCACGCAGATCGGTCGGCTGCCCTCGCCGGCCTCGGCGTGGCCGCGGCTAATCTTCGACCTGATTTGCTCGCAGGTTTTTCTGGCGCTCGTCGCTCCGTGGTTCTTTGCCCTGCAAGCGCGCGTCATCGCCTTAGCTGGCCCCGGGCGCGACAGCCTCGCCTGAGCCGCGCTCCCAGCCATGCCCAAGAACAACCTCGCCGAGCGCCCCGGCAGCCTGCTTGAGTCGCACAAGAGCTACCAGCCGCGCGTCATCTTTTTCTACTTTGTCATCGCGGGGCTCCTCGCGATTGTCGCCGCCGGGCTCGCCTACCAGCAGTTGTTTCGGACCGACATCTACCACGAGCGCGAGCGTGTGCAGAACCAGCGGCGCATCCTCGTGCCCGGCCCACGCGGCAACATTTACGACCGCGACGGCCGCCTGCTCGTCGGCAACCGTCCGCGCTTCGCCGTCGTGCTCTATCTCGACGAACTCCGCGCCGAGTTCCGCCGAGAGTTTATCCGTGTCCGTAAAAACTACCGCGACACCGGCGACAAAGAGCTGCCAACCTCGGCGCAGATGGAGGAGATCGCCCGCGCGAGTGTAGTTCAACGTTACCTCGACGAGGTCAACACCATCCTCCGCCGCAACGAGCAGGTCGACAGCGCCGCCCTCCAGCGCCACTTCCTCCGTCAGCTCCTGCTGCCCTACATGCTCCTCGATGACCTCGAGCCTGACGAATACGCGCGGCTCCTCGAGCGGCTGACGGTGCGGTCGCCGCTGCAGGTCTACACCTCGAGCACGCGCTACTATCCCTACCGCTCCGCCGCTGCGCACACGCTCGGCTACGTCAGCATCAATCCTGACATCGACTCCGAGGATTTTCCCGGCGAGGGCCTGAAAACCTTCAAGATGAAGGGCACGGTCGGCCGCGACGGGCTGGAGAATGTCTTCGACCTCCAGTTGCAAGGCGAGACCGGCGGCACGATTTTCCGCGTCGATCCCTCGGGCTACAAAATCAACCCTCCGCTCGACCGCCGCCGGCCGGTTCAGGGCAAGAACCTGATCACCTCGCTCGACATCGACCTCCAGCTCATCGCCGAAAACGAACTGACCAAGACCGAAAACGCCGGTGCCGTCGCCGCCATTGATGTCCGCACGGGCGAAGTGCTCACGCTCGCCAGCAAACCGGACTATGATCTTTCCGAGTTTTCGCCCCGGCTCAGCCACGCCGCCGCCGCCGACATCGAGGCGCGCAAGGCCTGGACCAACCTCGCCGTCAGCGGCGTGTTCCCACCCGGCTCGACCTTTAAGATTCTCACCGCCATCGCCGCGCTCGACCACCACGCCGTCGAGTCGACCGACGTCATTGTCGATTGCACCGGCGTCACCCGCATCGGCAACCGGCTTTTCTACTGCGACAACGGCCGCGGCGTGCACGGCAACATCACGCTCCGCGACGCCATCGCCCACAGTTGCGACATCTATTTCTACGAAGCCGGCCTACGCACCGGCGCCGACACCCTCGCCGCCGAAGCCGCGCGCTTCCATCTCGACCGGCCCACCGGCATCGAGCTGCCCAACGAAACCACGCGCATGCTCATCCCCGACACCGTCTGGAAACAGCGGACGAAGGACGAGAAATGGTTCCCCGGCGACACCGCCAACATGGCCATCGGCCAGGGCTTCATCGGCGTGACACCTCTGCAGATGGCGTGTTTCGTCGCCTCCGTCGCCCGCGGTGAAATTTTTACCAAGCCTACGCTGGTGCACCGCGCAGACACTCCCACCCAGCACACCGATTCCATCGGCCTCACCCCGGTGCAACGCACCGCGCTCGTCGGCGGCATGGAGGGCTGCACCACCGAGGGCACCGCGGACATTCTCACCACGCTGTCGTCGCTCAGGATTCCCGGACTGCGCATCGCAGGGAAGACCGGCACCGCACAAATCCGCACCGGCACCGGCACCATCAACGTCGCCTGGTTCATCTGCTTCGCGCCTGCGGACAATCCTGAGATTGCCGTGGCCGTCGCCGTACAGGGCGACACGCCGGGTGAAAACTACGGCGGCGGACGCTACGCCGCGCCGATCGCCCAGGCCGTGCTGAGGAAATACTTCGAGAAAAAGCAAAACCCGTCAGCGTTCATCGCGCTGCCGAAGACGTCCTGACCCGCCCAGCCTCACGGCAGGCCCGCCGCGCCCGCAGGAAAACCTCTCGCGGCTCCGGCCAAGTGCCTGGCGCGCCGAAGCGCAGCTGCTGCAACTCCGCGACCACGCCTTCGTCCGCCCGCCTCGCGTCTCCGCTCAACTTCCGCAGCCACCGCCCCGCCTCCGCCCTTACCGGATCCTCGCGCCGCCGTTTCCCTAATCCAAAATTGAAAATCCAAAATCGAATATTCACCACGGCCCACCCGGCGCCCGCCAGCGCGGTCAGCACGGCCATTCCGTTCGCCAACCGCCGCGCATCCCACGGCCTTAGAAGCCACGCCTTGAACGCCTGCACCGCGCGCTCTATCGCCTCGCGCATCATTCGGCCTGAGTTCTCGGTCGCTTCCTTGACCGCCTTCAGCGTCTCGACCTGCGAGCGCTCGTCGAAGTTGACGATACGGCGATACCAAAAGATTCGCAGGCTGTCTAAGCGCGCCGACCAACTGCTGTCGAGCCGCGCCACCAGCGTCGCCTCGCCCTTGGTGTCGTCGCCGGCGGCGTTCGCCGCGCCTGGAGTGGGGTCCGCGCGCACCCACGTCCCTCCGGCCGCATCGAAAACTTCGCCCCAGGCGTGCGCATCAGAGTTACGGATCGTGAAATTGTTCGAGTAGGCGTTCCATGTGCCACCCTTGAAGCCGACGACCATGCGTGCCGGCAGGCCCGCCGCACGCGCCAGCATGACGAGCGACCCGGCGAATAGCTCGCAGTGCCCCGCCTCGCGCGACACCAGCCAGCGCACAAGCGCATCGCCTCCGCCCGCCGGCGTTTTCGGTTGAAGCGAATAGGTGTGCCGCTCCCGCAGCCATGTCACCGCCCGCCGCCCGAACTCCTCCGCCGGCAATTTCGTCCCACCCGTGATCTCACCGACGATCCGCGCCAGCGCACCCCGGTCCGACTCACCCACGCCGGGCCGTAGGAGCAGACTGCCCGCCACGCGGGGACTGGCGGCGTTGGCTTTCAACCGCGCAGCAAAATCAGCATCGGCCAGCGCACTACCCGCCTCCATGCCCTCCACGCGGTAGGCCGTCATCGTCACTGGTTCGTTGCGGAGTGCGACGACACTCAGCTCACGGCCCAGCCGGAAACTCTGCAGCTCACGGAAGCGCAGATCCTCGAAAGCCCCGAGCAGCGGCAGGTAGCGGCTCACACCCGACTCGAGATAGAACGTCCAGTAAACCGCCGACCCCAGTTTCGGTTTCGCCGCGCCTCGCATCATCGCCTCCGTCCGCTCGACCGGAAACGCCGCGCGCCTCAACCCGGCCGACAGCCGGAACGTGCCGTCGCGGTATTCGTCAAGCACAAGCATCCGCCAGTAGGGTGTGGCGGGAATCTGGCTCCGGTCTGACACGTCTACGCTGAGCGCCACGCTGTTGTCCTGCTGGATCTCGGTCACCTCGCCAAAGCGCACGTTATCGTTGAAGCCCGTCTTCGCCTTCTTGGAAATGAACCGCTCGAGAAACAGGCTGTTCTCGAGCTGGAACCGCGGGATTGCCAGAAACAGCAGCGCCGACAGCGCCACGACCCCGGCGAACAATCCCGCGCCGAGCGCCACCACGCGCCAGTCCGTCACCTCTCGCATCCGTCCAAAAAGCCGCCACCAGTCCACCTGCGTCCAGCTCGGCGTGCCACCGCTGCTCTCCGCCAGCCCCGCCCCGGCCGATTCTGCGAGTGTGACCGCGAGGAGAAAACCCAGCGCGCACGCCGTGAACGCGAGGATCTGCACCGCAAACGCGAGCGACACCGTCAGCACGCCCGCCACCACGATCAGGAAAAGCCCGAGCACGACCACCTGCAGGTCGTCGCGCTTCTTGCGGTAAGTGATGCCGCGGTAGAGCAGCAGCAGCATGTCGAGCCGCACCATCGCCGGAAGAATTTCTCCCGACAGCCACAGGTCGCCGATGAAAAACACCACGATGCCGGGAAACGCGAGCCGGTGCACGAGCCGCGGCACACGCGCCAGCCAATCCGGACGCACTACCCCCACCAGCACGCAGGCCGTCGTCACCGCCACCGGCCACACCGCCTCGATGTCGAGGTAAAACACCGTCCACCCCGCCAGCAACGTGAGCACGCCGCCGAGCAGCCATTTGAGCTGGAGCAGCTCGTCGAGGCTAAGCTGCGGCAATCTTTTCTCCATCGACGAAAGCCGCCGCGCCCCTCGCCCCGTCGGGTGCGAAGGTGATCAGGTTCTTTCTACCGTGCGCACCGTTAAAAGCCAAGTCGGTTTCGGCGGGGCGCTGCGAGTCGCCTTCCTTGCGCGGCTCCACCACCGCGAGCCGGTCGAGAAACGCCTCGAGGTCGCGCACCCGCCGCACCGGCACCGCGGGCACCGCGTCGAGCGCAACACTCACGAGCGTGCCCGCACGAAACAAATCTTCGGCCAGTGTGCCAACGAAGCTCACCACCAGCTCAAACTGCTCCGCCCGCGGCCAGATCGCGGCGTCCGTGTCCAGCCGCAGCGAAAACCCTTCGGCACTCTCCGCCGTAAACTGCCGCACGAGCAGTTGGCGGGAGCGCGCGCTGGCCTTCCAGTGGATCAGCCGGTGCGAGTCGCCCGCCGCGTAGCGCCGCAGCGCCAACAGATCGACGCCATTGCCCGCCCGCGCCACCCGCATGCCCGTCGCTGGCCGCTGCGCCGACGCGACGGTGAACCGCTGGTATTCGACCGGCGCCGGCCAGACAACCATCTCCTCGTTCACCTCCGCCCGGAGGAGTTTTTTCAAGAAACCAAACGGAAAGAGCGACCCGATGCCATCCAACTCCACGCGTAGCCCGCCACGCCGCGCCGTTTTGAACACCCATTCCATCCGCGCCTCACCCGCCGGGTCGAGCCGTGTGCGGAGGAACAGCCGCTCCCTCGCCTCGGCCTGTTCGGCGCGCACCAGCGCCGCGCGCACGTCGACTCCTCGCGCCGTGATGGTCGACTCCGCCTTGGCGGGCGCGCCCCGCTCCACCGCGCGGGCGACCAGATCGAACCACAGCCCGTAGGTCGGCAAAAACGTTTTGGCGTTGCGCAGGTCGAGCGTGACCACCACCTCCTGCCCGACTCGTAGCGGCGGCGCCACGTGCAGCCGCCACTGCACGCCGCGAAAATTGAGCAGCGCAAGCACGCCGCTCAGGATCAGGCACGCCAGCAGGAGCGACAGCGTGATGAATAGGATATTGTTCGCCGAGTTGTAGGCGGCCGAGCCAATTCCCAGCGCCAGCCCGATCAGCAGCACGCCCGAAATCGTCGGCAGCGTCTGCTGCCGCCGTTGCGGAAACACGAGCGCCCACAGCAGCGCGTTCCAAGTGAATTTCTGCCGCACGCCGTGCGCGCCGGGTCCGCTCCACTCGTTTGAAGGCGGTGCGTTCATCGGCGCACCCATCAGGCCGGCGCGGGAATCGCCGCCACGATCCGCTTCAGCACCGCGCTCACCGTGCGGCGTTCCTCCAACGCATCGCTCGACTGGCGGGCCAGCGACAGCCGGTGCACTAGAATCGGGCCGACCAGCACCGCTACGTCGTCGGGCAGCACAAAATCCCGGCCGCCCACCAGCGCCCGGGCCTGCGCCGCCGTGCGCAGCGCCAGTCCGCCGCGCACGCTCACACCGGCGCGGAACTCGGCTTCCGTGCGCGTGGCAGTCACGATCTTCAAAATGTAGTCGAGCACGCTGTCCTCGATGAACACCTCGTGTGCGAGCGCTTGAAGCTTGAGCACGTCGCCGCGCGTGATCGCCGCGTTGAGTGCGATGCCGTCATAGCCCCCGCGCTGCGTGCGCAGGATCTCGATTTCATCCACCGGCTGCGGGTAGCCCATCTGCAGCCGCATGAGAAACCGGTCCATCTGGCTCTCCGGCAGTGGAAAGGTGCCCTCGTAGTCCACCGGATTCTGCGTCGCGAACACCATGAACGGCGCGCCCACCGCGTGCGCCTCGCCATCGATCGTCACCCGCGCCCGGTCCATCACCTCAAGCAACGCCGACTGCGTCTTCGGCGTGGCGCGGTTGATCTCGTCCGCCAGCACGACGTTTGCGAACACCGGTCCCTTTTTGAATATAAACTCCTTCACGGTCTCGTCGTAGATTCCGACGCCCGTCACGTCGCTCGGCAGCAGGTCGCTCGTGAACTGGATGCGCGAGAACGCACAGTCCATCGAGCGCGCCAGCGAGTAGGCGAGCGTGGTTTTGCCCACGCCTGGCAAGTCCTCGATGAGCAAATGCCCGCCGGCGACGAGGCACACGAGCACCTGCTCGATGACATCGTCCTTGCCACGGATGGTGAGCCGCATGTTGGCACGCAGCCGCTCCAGCGCCTGTCTCGCCTCGGTGATCTGCCCGCCTTGCACGAAGTCACTCATAAGCGCCAAGCTTAACGCCATTCGCTATATCGGCAAACGGATTTGCGACTGAAAGAAAGTTAAGCATTGATTCATCAGGCGTTCAGCCAATGGGCTGAATCTGCCCCCGATTCCATGCGTGCGCATCCATCCCTCAGCTCCGGTTTTATTTACCTCATTGCCATCGCGGCCGGTGTTCTCTCCGGTGGCCACTCCGCTTGCGCAACTGCCTCGGCGCCCACCTCGGTCGTTCTTGCCGTCGACGGCGTCAACGTCGTCCGCAATCTCCCGGTGTTGCTGGCTGAACGGCTCGGCTATTTTCGCGACGAGGGTTTGCAGGTGACGCTTAAGGAAACCGCAGCGAGCGCCGAAATCGACGGTCAGATGACCGACGGGCGCATCGCCGGTATGGTGGCCTACTACCACCACACGATCGTCGCGCAGGTCGAGGAAGGAAACCCGACCGTCGCCGTCGTCACGCTCGCCGTCACGCCGGGTTACCAGATGCTGCTCGCGTCGCAGCTCAAGGGCAAGGTCAACGGCCCCGCCGATCTCAAGGGCCGGCGCATCATCTCTGGCGGGCCGCACTCCGCGAAAACCACCGCGGCCAACTGGGTCGTCCTGCATGCAGGCTGCGCGCTCACCGACTACACGCGGCTCGCGACGAGCGCCAAGGCGCAGATCGCCACGCAACTCCTGAGCGGGGGAGCCGACCTAGTCGTCGCTCCCGAGCCCGATGCAAGCTACTACCTCGCGCAAGGGGTCGCGGTGCCGTTTCTCGACTTGTATTCCGTCGAGGGCACGCGGCACGCGGTCGGCTCGGTGTTTCCCACCACCGTGCTCTCCATGTCAGCCACCTACGCCGCCGCGCACCCGGAGCTCGCGCAGCGGCTGGTCCACGCATTTGTGCGCACCCTGCGATACATCAACACGCACGGCGTCGCGGCCATCGCGCAGCTCGTGCCGGAAATGGCGACGGGCGCGAACCAGTCGCCTAGCGTGCTGCACGAAGGCGTGAAGATGTTCGCCACCGACGGGCTCATGCCCGCAGAAGCCGCCCGGGCCGAGGCTGCGGTCGTCGCCGCCCAGTTTCCCCAATATAAAGCCGCGAGAATCGAAGCGACGTTCACCAACCAGTTCGTCGAAAAAGCCCTGGCCCGCGCAAAATGAACGCGGTCCCCCGACCGCCTCTCACGAAATCGTGGAACGCACATAGTCTGGCAACCTGACCTCGCCACGCCGCCCGTTTCCACCGGGCCGCATCAGCCTTTCTCTGCAAACAGCCTGATCAGCGCCGTATAGTCTTCGTCGGCGTAGCCGGCGCGTTCCGCATGGGCCAGCTGTTCGCGCACCGTGGCGAGCGCGGGAAAATCTTTACAGTCACCGATGGAAGCCGCGAGCCGGAGGTCCTTGTGCATGTGCTTGATTGAAAATTGCGGCGAGAAATCGCCGGCCCGCAGCTTCGGCTCCTTCAGCTTCGTGAGCGGCGAGTAGCCCATGTTTTTCGCGAAGACCGCAAAAAACACGTCGTCGGAGATGCCTGCGCGCCGCGCCAAAATGAGCGCCTCGCAGGTGCCCTGAATCTGCACCGCTAGGTTGACGTTCATCGCCAGCTTGAGCGCCGACGCCTGCTCGATGGTGCCGATGACGATCCGGTGCTCCGAGGTCAACGCGAGCAACGGCTCCACCTCGGCGATCAGCGCGGGATCGCCGCCGAGGTAAAAGACCGTCTTTTTCGCCTCAGCGGCCGGCTTACTGCCGGTGAACGGCGCCTCTAGGTAGCGCGCCCCGCGCGCCGCCACCAGCGCGGCAAACCGCGTGCTGCTCGCCGGGTCGATCGTGCTCGACTGCACGACAATTTTCCCCGGCCCAAGCACGGGCGCGATCCTCCGCAGCACCGCCTCCACCGCTGGCGGGTCGGACACGACGAGCTGCACGACGTCCGCCGCCGCGGCCACCGCTTCGGGCGTAGCGCGCCACCGGGGTGCCACCGGCTGGGGCGTGCGGTTCCATGTTCCAATGAGCACGCCCGCAGCGGCGTAGTTCCGCGCGTAGACGCTGCCAATAATTCCGAGCCCAATGACGCCGATGGTTTTGCTCATAAAATTGTCCGCGCCGGCGCGTAATCAGCCCAGAATTTCCAGCATCCGCGTGAAGAGCCGGTTTACCTTCGCCTGGTTGTCCTTCACGAGGTCATTGAACCGCGCGAAATCGATGTCGGTGCCCTCGAGCCCATTCGCGTAGTTGTCGATCAGCGCTAGGCTGTTGTAACGGAGGCCGAGTTCGGTGCACAGATCGGCCTCGTGAGCGGCGGTCATGCCGATCACGTCGCCCCAGCTTTGCACGATGCGGATTTCGGCCTTCGTCTCGAAACGCGGTCCGCGCATTTGCACGTAAACCTTGCCCGGGAGAATCCGGAATTCCGGCGCGAGTTCGCCGATGAGTTTTGGGATGAGGTTGTTCGCGATCACCGGCGCCCCACCCTTCAGCTCCGTATCGAAGAACGTCGCCGGCCCCTGCTGCAGCCCGACGTAGTCACTACACGAAACAAACGTCCCCGGGGGCAGCTCCTTTTTCAGCGAGCCCACGGAGTTGAGCGACACGATGTCCTGAAAGCCAAGGTCGGCCAGCGCGCGGATGTTGGCGCGGTAGTTAATTGAGTGCGGCGGCAGCGGAAACGCATAGCCGTGCCGGTTGATTAGCGCATGGTCGCCGAGGGACTTGTAGGTGACCGCCCCGAACTGCGTCTCGATGGTCTTCACCTCCCACGTCGCGAATAGCGAGGAGTTGACGATGCTGGTGCCACTGATGAATGCTACTTTCATGCGCCGATGAGGCGTTTCCGCGGGCTCGAAGACAACGCGAAAAAGTTCGCCCTCTCAACCCGCGCCCGCCTAATCCACACCGCTTCCTCAATCCAAGATCCGCAATCGAAAATCAAATTTCCCCCGATGCCCCTCATCGACAAACCTCTCGCCGAGCTGAAAGTTTATCAGGGCCTCAACCCCCGCCCAGCCGACTTCGATGTCTACTGGGCCGAGGCACTGCGCGAGCTCGACGCCACCGATCCCAAACCCGAACTCGTGCCGACCACCGCCATCACGCCCAGCCACAGCGAGGCGTTTGATCTTTGGTTCACCGGCGTCGGCGGGGCACGCGTCTATGCGAAATACATCCGCCCGAAAAAGTCTGCCGGCAAGGCCCCCGCCGTGCTCCAGTTCCACGGCTACACCGGCAACAGCGGTGACTTCTCCAGCCGCCTTGCGTGGTCGGGCGAGGGCTTCTGCGTCGCCGCGCTCGACTGTCGCGGCCAGGGCGGCCGCTCCGAGGACAACGCCCGCGTGCTCGGCACGACCTACCGCGGCCACATCATCCGCGGCCTCGAGGATCCCGACCCGCGCAAGCTCGCCTTCCGTCAAATCTTCCTCGACACCGCCCAGCTCGCCCGGGTGGTGATGGACTTTCCAGAGGTGGACGCCGCCCGCATCGGCGCCATGGGTGGCTCGCAGGGCGGCGCACTCACCCTCGCCTGCGCCGCGCTCGAGCCGCGCATCAAGCGCGCCGCGCCGGTCTTCCCGTTTCTGTGCGACTACCGTCGTGTCTGGGAGATGGACCTCGCCAAGGACGCCTACGAGGAGCTGCGGACGTTCTTCCGCCAATGCGACCCGCGGCACGAGCGCGAGAACGAGATTTTCACGAAGCTCGGCTACATCGACTGCCAGCACCTCGCCCCGCGCATCCAGGCTGAGGTGCTCATGTATACCGGCCTGATGGACACCATCTGCCCGCCCAGCTCGCAGTTCGCCGCCTATAACAAAATCACTTCGAAGAAGAGCATGGCGATCTTCCCCGATTACGGCCACGAAGGCATCCCCGGCGAGAGCGACCAGACCTTCAACTTCATGCTGGGGCTGTAGCGATACCTCTTGCGCAGTCCATGAACCCCCATCGCGGTCTGCTGCATCACCTGATCATTGTTGTGTCGGACGTGGCGCGCTCATCACCGTTTTACGGGGCCATATTTCGTTATTTCGGCTACGAACTGAGCGGGAGCAACTACGGCGAAGGCCACCGTTACGAAGACTGGAAACGCTGGGACTTGGACACGCCGCACGAAATTGGCATCGGCCAGGCCGACCCTCAACTGGCGTCGATGGCGCACGTCAAGGGCGCGGTGGGGCATCACCATCATCTCGCGTTCTGCGCCGCTGACCGCGCCGATGTGGATCGCTTCTACACCGAGGTGCTCGTTCCCCTGACACACCAGGGGCTGTGCACGATCGAGGATCCGCCATGCGATTGTCCGGAATATGGCGACGGCTACTATGCCACGTTCTTCGCCGACCCGGACGGGCTGAAATACGAATTTGTCGTCAACCCGAATTTTCTCGCCGCCAAGGCGTTCAGGCCGACGCCTTGAGCAGGTGCCGCCCTCGCAAGGCGCCTCATCGCGCTTCCGCGGGCCGCGGCGTGTCCTACGGCCCGAGCCCAAACCGTCGCGGTTCAAAACCCCGCGCTTTCAGCGCCTCGGCCAGTGCCTTGAGGTCGAGCTGCGCACCAGGCTGAATACTATTGTCGCGATACCAGCCCTGACTCATCTCCAGCGCGAACTGGAGCCGGTTGCTCCGCGACGGAATCGGCGTCTCGTCGAAGGGAAACATCGGGTAGATCTCCTCGAGCCCGCCCTCAGTGTTGAAGAAACCGATGTCGAGCGGTGTGGGCGTGTTGCGCATCCAAAAACTCAGGCTCTGCGGCCGATTGTAAACGAAGAGCATGCCCTCGTCCTGGCCGAGGTCGCTCCGGCCCATCAGGCCGTGCTCCATTTCAGCTGGCAGCACGGCGAGCTGCATGCGCACGGTCCGGGCGCCGACGCGGATGGCGAAGAAATCCTCCACGGTTTTCACCGGGGCGGACGCCGAAGTCCTCGAACCGTCGCACGCCGCCAACAGCAGCGATGCCAGCAGCGGTGGCAGCCAGAAGGAGACCCGCGAAACCAGATTTGCGTTTTTCACAGACACCGTGGGTAATCACCTCGTTCACCCAACTCAATCTCTCTCTACCGTGACCCGCTCCCCGCTCTCTCCCCTCCTCTACGCCAACACCGCGACCAGCGCCGACCAGCTATATTTCAGCCGCGTCGAGGTGCCTGACCCGTTCATCGCCTTCGCCGCGGGCTCCCGCCGGATCACTGTGCAGCGGGCGCTCGAGTTCGGCCGCGTCACCAAGGCGGGCACCTTCGACGAAGTGCTCTCGCAGGAAGAGTGGCTGGCGCGCGCCGAGCAACGCTGGCCGGACCGCAAGGTTGGCGTCGCCGAGGTCATCGCAGAACTCGCCCGCGCCCACGGCGTGAAAGGTTTCCGCGTGCCCGACGATTTTCCCGCCGGCCTCTTCGTCAAACTCGGCGAACTCGGCGTAAAACTCCAGTTGGCTAACGGCGAACTCTTCCCCGAACGCGAAATCAAGACCGCCGCCGAGGCCGCCGCCATCCGCGAGGGCAACCGCCTTTGCGCCGGCGGTTACGCGGTGGCCGAGCAAATCCTCCGCGGCGCCGCCATCCGCGGCCGCAGCCTTCTCCACGAGGGCCGCCCGCTCACCTCGGAGCGCCTGCGCTTCGCCATCGAGTCCGCCATCCTCGCCGAAGGCGGCAACGCCGGCGGCTCGACCATTGTGGCCGGCGGCGACCAGGCCTGCGACCCGCACAACCGCGGCTCCGGCCCGCTGCGCCCGCACCAGCTCATCATCATCGATATTTTCCCGCGCGTCACCAAGACCGGTTACTTCGGCGACATGACCCGCACCTTCCTGCGCGGCCAGCCGACCGACGCCCAGCGGAAACTCGTCGCCGCCGTCCGCGCCGCCCAACTCGCCGCGCTGAAGGAAATTCGCGCCGGCATCAACGGCCGCACCGTGCACCAGCGCGTCGTGGCGACGTTCGACGCCGCGGGCTTCGTGACGCAGCCCACGCCGCAGGGCTCGGTGGGCTTCTTCCACGGCACCGGCCACGGGCTTGGCCTCGCCGTCCACGAGATGCCGCGCATGAGCGCCACCGTTTCCATGGCGCTGAAAAAAGGCACCGTCGTCACCGTCGAGCCCGGCCTCTACTATCCCGGCGTCGGCGGCTGCCGCTTCGAGGACGTCGTGCAGGTCACTGACCGTGCGCCCAAAATGCTCTCCCGCTATCCTTACAACTGGGAACTCTGATGAAAGGCCTGCCCTCGCTCCTGAAGAAAATCTCGCAGCTCCGGTTTCTCGTCATCGGCGACGTGATGCTCGACCACTATATCTGGGGCGATGCCACGCGCATCTCGCCCGAGGCGCCGGTGCCGGTGGTGGACATCGCCCGCGATTCGTGGACCGCCGGCGGCGCCGCCAACGTCGCCCTCAACATCGCCTCGCTCGGCGCCCGGTGCACCGTCGCCGGCTTCATCGGCCTGGACGAGGCCGGCGAACGCCTCGCGGCTATTCTACGCGAGAAGAAAATCACGCCGCTCTCCACGCCCGGCACCGGCCCCACCATCGTCAAGACCCGAGTGCTCGTGCAGCACCAGCAACTCTGCCGCCTCGACCGCGAGGCCCCGCCTATCGCCTATCAGTTTCCCGGCTCGGCCGCCGCGGAGCTGCTAAGCCCGGCGCTGCAGGAATGCGACGCGGTGATTTTCTCCGACTACGCCAAGGGCATCCTCAGCGACGACCTCGTCGACCGCGTGACGAAGCGCGCCCGCGCCGCCGGCAAGTTCGTCGCCCTCGACCCTAAGCCCCGCCGCAAACTCGCTTTCCGCGACCTCGACCTCCTCACGCCCAACAAGCGCGAGTCGCTCGAACTCGCCGGCATGGAGCTCACGCCACACGCCGGCTACCCCGCCGCCGAGGTCTGCGCTCGCCTCCACCGGCTCTACGGCACAAAAAACCTCGTCATCACCCTCGGCGAAGATGGCATGCTCCTCAGCACCGGCGGCAAAATCCTCAAAACCATCCCCACCGCCGCGCGCGAGGTTTACGATGTCTCCGGCGCCGGCGACACCGCCCTGGCCGCCCTCGCGCTCGCGCTCACCGCCGGCGCCACCCTCGAGCAGGCCGCGCACTTCGCCAATGCCGCCGCCGGCGTCGTCGTTGGCAAACTCGGCACCGCCACCGTCACGCCCGCCGAGCTGCAGGCCTACGTCGCGCAAGAGTCATGAACAAGGCGCTGTTCCTCGACCGCGACGGCACGCTCATCCTCGACAAAGTTTACCTCGCCGACCCCGCCGGCGTGGAACTCATCCCCGGCACCGCCGACGCACTGCGGCTTGCCCGCTCGCTCGGCTACCAACTCTTCCTCTTCACCAACCAGTCCGGCATCGGCCGCGGCTATCACACGCTCGACGCTACGCTCCGCGTCAACGCCCGCATGGAACAACTGCTCGGCCTCGGCTCGCCGCTCTTCGTCGGCGTCTGCATCGCGCCCGAGGCGCCGGGCCTGCCGATGGCATACCGCAAACCCTCGCCGCGTTTCATCCTCGAGCAGATCGCCGCGCACAACCTCGATCCCGCGCAAAGCTGGATGGTCGGCGACTCTGCGACCGACATCGGCGCCGGCCTCGCGGCGAAGGTCAACGTCGCCGCTGTCTGCACCGGCAATATCGACCCGCGCACGCTTCCAGACGTAGCAGCCCACAGCATTCCGGTTTATCCGAGCGTCGCCGAATTCGTCGCGACACTGAAGTCCTGAGCTGCTTTATGCCCAACCATCATTCGCTCCGCCTGCCACACGAAACCTTCCAGCGCGCGGCCGCATTTCTACAAACCACCCGGCCGTTGGAGCAGGCGCAGTTTACCTTTCACTTCGAGCAGAGCCCGGCCGCGGCCGTGGCAGAGCAACTGGCTGCTTTTCAAAATGCCGACGGCGGTTTCACCGGCCTTGAGGCGGATTTCGGCGCCCCAGTCTCGTCGGTGCTCAGCACCTGCCATGCGCTCCGCATCCTCCAAGACATCGGCGCGGGCTCCGACCACCCGCTGGTGCTCCCCGCACTTCGTTATCTCGTGGTATCTTATGACCAAGCGCTCAACGCATGGCCGATCATCCCGCCGCACGACAACTCCCACCCGCACGCGCCGTGGTGGCATTACTCAGAGAACTTTGCCGAACAATTTGGACGATTTCAGGACAACCCCAGACCGGACGCGCTCGGCTGCCTGTATGCATTTCCCATTCCCGCGACTGAGAAATTACGAACGCAGGTCACACGGGCAATTTCGTCGCGACTGAACGCCGCCAGCGAAGATGTCGAGATGCACGGCCTCGTGTGCTACGTTCGGCTGCATCGTGCGCCCGGCCTGCCGGACGAATTGCGTGCCCTGCTCGCACGCCGGCTGCCCGGATGGATTGACCGGGGCGTCGAACGCGACCCTGCGAAATGGACCGGCTACGGCCTGCGCCCGCTCGATGTTGCGCCGGATGCAGCCTCGCCCTGGCACGAACAGCTCGCACCCGACATCGCGCGCAATCTCGATTTCCTGATCGCGCATCAGGCCCCGGATGGTTCGTGGATGCCACATTGGAGCTGGGGCGACGCTTTCCCGCAGGCGTGGGAAGCCTCGCGGCGCAAGTGGCAAGCCGTCCTCACGCTCGGAGCGCTGCGGACGCTGCGCAGCTACGGCCGCCTCGAAACCTGACCAGCCCAGGTTCGTCACGCCGCCACTGCCCTGCCTCCAACCTATGCCCGAGCTGGCCGAAGTTGAATTTTTTCGCAAACGCTGGGGCGCTGGCCACGGTGCCCGCGTGCTCGCCGTGCTCGCGCACGACCGCGCCAAGATCTACCGCAACTGCAAAGTCGCGCTCCTGCGGCACCAGCTCACCGGCGCAAAACTTCTCTGCTCCAAGACGGCGGCCAAGCAGATGTTGTTTTGTTTCAGCGGCGGCGGCTGGCTCGGTGTCCACCTCGGCCTGAGCGGCGAACTCCGCGTCGAGCCACCGAACTACGCGTCGCGCAAACACGACCATCTCGTCCTTCGCCAGCAGCAGCGCGCTCTGGTGTTCAGCGACCCGCGGATGTTCGGCGCTGTGAGATTCGCCACCGCAAAAAACCCGCCGGATTGGTGGACCAAAATCGCACCGCCGATTTTGTCCGACGCCTTCAGCGTCGGGGCCGTAGCGCAGTTCCTCCAGCGCCGCGCCCGCGCGCCGATCAAGACCGTGCTGCTCATGCAGGAGCGTTTTCCGGGCATCGGGAACTGGATGGCCGACGAGGTGCTTTGGCGCGCGGCGATTCATCCGCGCCGGACCGCTGGTTCACTCACACCGACCGAGGTCGGCGCGCTGTATCGCGAGTGCCGGAAAGTCTGCCGGCTCGCGTTCAGCACGATTGCCGGCAAAGGCGCTTATCTCCCGCCCGATCTGAACGTTCATATCCCGAAATCCTGGCTCTTCTGGCACCGCTGGGAGGACGGAGGCCGCTGCCCGCGAACCGGTGTGAGCCTCCTCCGTGCGGCCGTCGGCGGCCGCACCACCTGCTGGTCTCCCGCGCGCCAAAAACTTTGACTTCGCGCGGTTCCCTATCCTTGTTCCGGCGCCCACCACGCATTGCCATGACCGACGAATATCCTCTCACCCCGCAGCAAATCGCCGCCTACCAGCGCGACGGCTACATTCAACTGAACGATGTCCTCATGGGCACCGATCTCGAGGCGTTCCGCAACGCCGTGAACGATGCGGTGAAGGAGGACACCGCCAAGCTCGACCCCAACCGCGTCAGGAGTAGCTACGAACAGATTTTCATCCAGTGCGTGAACCTCTGGCACCGCCACCCGGCAGTGAAGCCGTTCGTAACGAGCCGCCGCCTCGGCAGCATCGCCTCGCGCCTGAGCGGCCTCAGTGTCCGCCTCTGGCATGACCACGCACTCTACAAGGAACCGCACTCTGGCGCCAAGACGCCGTGGCATCAGGACACGCCCTACTGGCCGCACGAGCAGAAGATGCACCAGCTCACAATCTGGATCGCCCTACGCGACACCACGATTCAGAACGGCTGCATGTCGTTCATCCCGGGCACCCAGAAGATGCTCGACATCGAGCCCGTCAACCTCGTCACACCGCAGGATCTTCACGCCGTCGCGCCCCAGACGAAGGGCCTGAAACCCGTGACCTGCGAGCTGAAGGCCGGCTCCTGCACTGTGCACAACGGCATGACATTTCACTACGCCGGTCCCAACCGCTCCGACGGCATGCGCGAGGCCATCGCGATAATCTACATGCCCGACGGCACCACTTACCACCCGGTCACCCATCCTGTGACCGATCCGCTGGGACTGACTGCGGGCCAGAAGCTCAACAGCGACCTCTTCCCGCTGGTGTCGAACTGAAAGGTAGGGGCGGTTATCCCTAACCGCCCTTGCACGGCAAAGGTCAACTCAGTGCGGTTAAGGATAACCGCCCCTGCTTGCATCTGTTCACGAACGGCTGGCCAAGCGGCGCAACGCCGCTACGCTGTGCCCGATGAAACTCGCGCCCCGCACGAAACTCCTCTTCATCGGCGACTCGATCACAGACTGCGAACGCGCACGACCCGTCGGCGAAGGCCTGTTCGGTGCCACCGGCAAGGGCTACGTCTCGCTGGTCGATGGCCTCCTCGCTGCGATTCATCCATCCGCCGCTATCCGCGTCGTAAACATGGGCACTTCGGGTGACACGGTGCTCAACCTCAAGGCTCGCTGGCAAACCGACGTGCTCGCCCTCAAGCCTGACTGGCTAGCCGTGATGATCGGCGTCAACGACGTGTGGCGCCAGTTCGACCTGCCGCGCCAGACCGAGATTCACGTCTCGCCAGAGGTCTACGAAAAGACGCTGAACGCGCTCATCCGCCAGACTCGCCCCAAGGTCACAGGCCTGATCCTGCTGGCCCCGTTTTACATCGAGCCCAATCGCGCCGACGCCATGCGCGCCCGTATGGACGAATATGGCGCCATCGTGAAGCGTGTCGCCGCCAAGCACGATGCGCACTTCATCGACACACAGGCGGCCTTCGACGCCGTGCTGGCGCACATGCACGCCAATGCCATCGCGTGGGATCGAGTGCATCCCAACAACGTCGGTCACGCCATCATCGCCCGCGCGTTCCTCAGTGCCATCGGCGTGCCGATGTAATATCCATGGCCGTCGCCAAGATCCGACTCGACGAACTGCTGGTCACCCGCGGCCTCGCGGCTTCGCGGGCGCAGGCGAAGGCGTTGATCATGAGCGGCCGCGTCCTCCGCGGCACCGAGCGGCTCGACAAGCCCGGGAAGGATTTTCCCGCCGACCTAGAACTCACCATCGAGCAGCCGCCGCGTTTCGTCAGCCGCGGCGGCGAAAAACTCGCCGGTGCCCTCGCGCACTTCGCCCTCGACCTTCGAGGCGCCCACGTGCTCGACGTCGGCGCCTCGACCGGCGGCTTCACCGACTGCGCGCTCCAAGCCGGGGCGACCGACGCCGTGTGCGTCGATGTCGGCCGGGCGCAGTTGCACGCCAAGCTGCGCGCCGACCCACGCGTTACCAATCTCGAGAAAATCAACGCCCGCCACCTCACGGCCGCCGACCTGCCGCGCAGCGAATTCGACGCGGTGGTGATGGACCTGTCCTTCATCTCGCTGAAATCAGTGCTACCCACGGTCTGGCCGCTGCTGCGCCTCGGCGGCGTGCTCGTCGCGCTGGTGAAACCCCAATTCGAAGCCGGCAAGTCCGAGGCCGACAAGGGCCGCGGCGTCATCCGCGATCCCGCGGTCCAGGAGGCCGTGCTCACCGGCGTGCGCGACTTTGCGCTGACCGAGCTACCCGGCGCGATGCTCATCGGCACCACGGATTCGCCCATCACCGGCGCGGACGGCAACCGTGAATTTCTGCTCGGACTGCGCAAGGAAACCGCCCACGCTGCCCCGCACCGATGAAGCCCATCCGCCAACTCGCCGTCGTGGTCAACGGGGACAAGCCCGGGGCGCACGAGCTCGCCCGCGAGCTTACCGCGCTGGCGCGGTGGGCCGGGGTGAAGCTCCGGCAGACGACGCGCTTTCCGCTGCCCAAGGAATTTCTCTGCCGAGTTGACGCGTGCTGTGTAATCGGTGGCGACGGCACGCTCCTCGGCGTCGCGCGCGAAGCCGCGTTGGAACACATTCCGATCATCGGCGTAAATCGCGGCAGCCTGGGTTTCCTGACGACGTTCTCTGCCGACGAGGCGCGCGCGGATTTTGTCCAATTGCTCACCGGGGGGTTCACCCTGACACACCGCTCGATGCTCGACTGCTCGACCGGTCCCGGCGCACACGACCTCGCGCTCAACGACGTGCTGATCAAGGACGAGATCAACTCACGGCTCGTGCGCCTCGAGGTGTTTGCCGACGGCGAACTCGTCACCGAATATTACTGCGACGGCCTGATCTTTTCGACGCCCACCGGCTCGACCGCCTACAATCTCTCCGCCGGCGGCCCGCTCATACATCCTGACGCTGCAGTGATCGCGATGACGCCCATCTGCCCCCACACCCTGAGTAACCGTTCGATCATCTTCCGCGAGGGCGTGAAGCTGCGAGTCTGCAACCGCTCGCCGGGCGCGCGTCTGCTGGTCGCGATGGACGGCCAGCGCAATCTCAAGGTCGGCGTCGGCACGCCCATCGCCATCTCAGTCTCGCGCCGCCGCCTGGCGCTGGCGCAGCGCGTCGGCTATTCTCATTTCTCTGTCGTGCGCACCAAGCTCAACTGGAGTGGCGGCGCGGCAGAGGCGCCCAAGGCGCGCCCATAAAAAAGCCCCGGTGTTGGCCGGGGCTCTTGTCGAGGAATTGGGTGTATTGGAGCTTACTTTTCCTGAGTCGCACCCGTGGGGTTGGGAACGGTCTTGGCCTTGCGCTGGGCCTTTATCTTGGCCTTGTCGGCTTTCATCGCGGCCAGTTCGGCGTCATCCAGTTTGCCGTCGTGGTTTGTGTCGTATTTTTCGAGGTCCTTCTTGCTGATTTTCTTTTCTTTGGCTGGGGCCGGGGCGGCCGGAGTAGCAGGAGGTGTGTCAGCAGCGCGAAGAGCCGGCACCGTGACGGCACAGGCGAAAGCGAGCAAGCTACCGACGAGAACTAATTTTGAGGTATGGGTTTTCATGCGCAGACGACCTTGGCAAGGCGCGGGAGCAAAATCCAGCCTCAACTATGGCAGATCACGGTTTGACCACGAGCTGCGTGCGGCCCTCGCGGGTGAAGTGACGCCGGGCAAAGGCAGTCAGACCAGCAATCGTGACGGCGTCGATCTTCGCATCGTAGTCCTTCCAGGCGTTGATCGGCTGACCCTGCAGGGCGTTCAGGCCGGCCTGCATCGCCCGGGCGGAATTGGTCTGCAGGCTCTGGCGCTGGCCGGCCTTGAG
This sequence comes from uncultured Opitutia bacterium, assembly GCA_903877135.1. GTDB lineage: Bacteria > Verrucomicrobiota > Verrucomicrobiia > Opitutales > Opitutaceae > CAIRCN01. Next base: position 141,542 of record CAIRCN010000004.1, on the reverse strand, counting down.
CCGCGCCTGGCAGCGGGTGAGTTCCGCCGGCTCAACCGCGCCCGCCTGCACCCGTGCGATTTCCGCCTCGACTTCGGCCAGCACCTCGCCTTCGCGACCCGGCTGCGTGCCCGCGATGAAAAAAAACATGCCCGCGTCGAGTCCAGTCACACGCCCCGAGCGCACGAAATAGGCGAGCCCCTTCTCCTCGCGCACGCGCTCGAACAACCGCGACGCCATGCCGCTGAAGAGCTCGTCGGCCACCTCGCCGACATGGTAATCGTCGGCGTTGACGCGCGGCCCAGAGAACGCCTGCAGCACGACCGCCTGCTCGCGCGGCTGCGTCTCGGTGGAATCGCCCACCTGGGCCGCACCTAGGAAACGTCCGGTGTAAACCGGTGCCGCGCCGCGCGGCAGTTTCGCGAGGAACGCCCTGAGCTTCGGCGCGAGTTGCTTCGGGTCGAAGTCGCCGGCGACGGCGAGCACGACATTCGGCGCCACGAACAGGCGGCGACGCAACGCGGCCAGGTCGGCCGGCGCGAGCGACTTCACCCCGGCTTCGTCGCCCTGCGCGTCGAGCGCGAGCGGGTGTGTGCCAAAGAATTTTTTTCGCAGCAGCTTGCGTGCGAACGTGACGACGTCGTCGGCATCCTGCTGCAGCGCGGCGACCTGCGCGTCACGCTCAAGTTTGAAGGTCGCCGGTTTGAACGCCGGCACGAGCACCGCATCGGCGAGGACATCGAAGGCGCGGCCGACGTCGGGCGGAAGCACCTCGACGGCGAGGCCGAGACTGTTGTTGCCAGAAAAGGAATAGAACGAGCCACCCACGCTCTCGATATGCCCGGCGACGGCGGCGGCCGTGCGACGGTGTGTGTCTTTGGTAAGCATCGTCGCGAGCAGCGCAGTCGCCCCGCGCCGGCCGGGCTCCTCGAACAGAGGACCGCCCTGCACGATGAGGCGGAGGTGCAGATTCGGAAGGCGCGGGTCGCGCTGTAGGAGGAGCCGAGCGCCGTTGGAGAGTTTGATTTCGGAAAAATCGGGCGTCGCGGCCACGGCTGTGCCAGCCGGACTCACCACCTTGGCTGAAGCGGCGGGATTGAGGGAGATCGAGGTGAGCCGCGCGGGGACGATGTAGGCTTTCAGCAAGCGCCGCAGTTCGGCCGGCGTGACCGTGCTGAGCCGCTCAAAATAGGCGCGACTGTGGTCGAGATCGCCGACGACGACTTCAGCCACGCCGAGACGCGAGGCTTGACCGCTCATCGTTTTGCGCGAGTTGATCTCGCCAACAACGAGCTGACGGAGCGCTTTGCGGAGATGCGCGATTGGAAAAACCCGCGCCGTCCAGCGGGCGAGCGTGCGGTGGATCGCCGCCACTGCCGCCTCGCGTTTCGCAGTCTCCGCGGTGAAGGCAATGCAGAAGAGTCCGCTCGAACCAGGATTCCAGCTCGAGGCGTCGATGGTGTGAACAAGGCCGGCCTGCTCACGAATTTCCTGCCAAAGAATAGAGGCGTCGCCGCTGCCGAGGATCGTGGCGAGCAGGTCGAGCGCTGGCGCGTCCTCGTGCGTGAGGCCGGGGATCGGCCAGGCGAGGGCGGCACGGGTGAGTTCCACGTCCTCGAACCGGTGGTCGGCGCGCGCGGCGAGCTGGAGCGGCTCGGCGGGCACCAGCACAGGGGCAAGGCACGCGCGGGGCGTCGCGCCGAAGTGTTGGGCGACGGCGGCACGTGTAGCGGCGATGTCGATATCGCCGACAATCACCACGACGAGGTTGTTCGGCAAGTAGCGCGCCCGGTAGTAGCCGAGAATGTCGTCGCGGGTGACGGACGAGAACACGTCGCGATGCCCAATGATGGGCTGGCGGTAGGGATGCTCACGGAAGGCGGTCGAGAAAAGCGTGTCCCAGAGCCGGTTGTCGGGATCGTCTTTGGTCATCGCGATCTCGCGCAAGATGACGTCTTTCTCCTTCGCGCATTCCGCGGCCAGCAGGGTGGAGTGCAGCACGGCGTCGGCCAGCAGATCGATGGCCACCGTTGTGTGTTCGCTCGGCAGATCGATGTAGTAAACCGTGCGGTCAAAAGTGGTGTAGGCGTTGATGTAACCGCCATGGGCCTGCACCGTGGCGGAAATGTCGCGGCCGGCGCGGCGTTTGGTGCCTTTGAACAGCATGTGCTCAAGGTAATGCGAGAGACCGGCACCTAACTGCGCACCCTCGTGGATGCTGCCGGATTTCACCCAAACCTGCACAGAGGCGAGCGCGGCAGAGCGGTCGTGCTTCAGGATCAGCGTGAGGCCATTGGGTAGCACAGTGCGCTCGACAGACTCGTGCCAGAAGGGCGCGAGCAGGCGAAGGTCCGCCGCGGCGATGGAAGAGATGGCCATGCCAGTTGGATTTTTGGAGGCGATTCAGGCCGGGCCCAAGGCTTCGGCGGCAGATGAACCCGGCGCGGAGTTGGCGGGCAAAAAAGGTTTCACGAACGCTTCCTCGAACGTGAAAATATCGCCGAAATCTTCGCGGCGATCGCTTTCGGTTTTACTGAAGACATGGTATTCGATGAGGTTGAAAACGATGTCGCCAAAATCGGAACAACGCCGGACTCCCCAAGCATTCAGGACGGTTTTGGCCAGCGGGCCATACTGGTCCAAAGCGTAAGCGCGTAGCCCTTCAAGCAATTCCTGACCAGTCACATGTCGCGACCGCTGGCTCCGGGCGGCCTCTGCCTTTTTGAAGGCCTTAACCGTGTGGTCGAGCCCTAGGCGGACAAAATCATAGGCCTTGCGATCGAAGCGCGGGTCCTCCTTGTAAATCAGACCGACTATTTCGGCAAAATCCGGGTCTTGCATGATGATATTCGGCGTGAGTAAGCACACCCACCCCGTGCGCGCAACTCGCAACCAAAGCTAGAGCATCGCCCGTGCGACTTAAGGCAAAGACCTGATGCAATTGAGTGATAATTACATCGCCCGTCGTCACGTTGTTTTCAAAATCGTCACCAATGATCGCTTCCACCCAAAACAACTACCCCATGACAGATGCCCAAAATGACAATCATGCGCAAGACTCGCTTAAGTTGGCCTGCGCCCACCTGAAATCCGCGGGTCTCCGCCTCACTCAGCCGCGCATCGCCATTTTGCGGGCACTCATTCATCGTGGTCAGCCCACCAGAATTGAGCAAATCCATGGCGATCTGCCTACAAGCTGTTGTGATTTGGTGACCGTCTATCGCTGTTTGGCTGCGTTTGAGGAAATTCATCTTGTCCATCGGTCCTTCAATCACAGCGGCACGAGCCTCTACACCATCAATCTCGGCGGAGCCCAGCGCTACCACATCATCTGCAAAAACACCAATGAGCTGACAGCCCTCGATGAGGTCGCCGTTGTCGAACTGCGGCGCTGTGTGCAGCAGGTGGAAGACGCGCTGCGCGCCCGCGGCTACACGAGCATCAGTCATGCGGTCGAATTCTTCGGCGTGCCACCGACCGGCAACCGCGTCGACAAGCAGATCGCCGTTCCCAGCGTGGCGGTGCGCTGAGCAGCCAAGACCGATCCATTCTTGATCCATAGCGCAGACCGCCCGGTCTGCGCTTTTTACTGCTGCGATTGCTTGCGCCAAAGCGCTCGCCGTTCACGCCGTCATCATCGCGTGAGCAAAGCTCTCCCCGACCTGAGTCCAGTTGACCACATGCCAAAACGCCGACACATAGTCGGCGCGACGGTTCTGGTAGTGCAGATAATAGGCGTGTTCCCAAACATCGAGCCCTAGCAAAGGCACTCCTCCATCGCTGAGCGGCGAGTCTTGGTCCGCGGTGGCCAGGATCTCCAGCCCGCCGTTTTTCACACACAGCCATGCCCAGCCGCTGCCAAAACGCTTCATCGCCGCGTCAGAAAACTGCACCTTGCACTTATCGAGCGAGCCGAACGACCGGTCTATGGCTTTGGCCAATTCGGCCCCGACGACTCTGCCGCCGGAAGCGGGACCAATCACCTTCCAGAAAATCGAGTGATTGGCGTGCCCGCCGACGTTGTTGCGCAGCGCCGTGCGGATTTTTTCCGGCATCGCCCCGAGGTTGCGCAGAATGTCCTCGGTGGTGTGCTGCTGCAAAGCCGGATAGTCTGCCAGCGCCTTGTTGGCATTCGTGATATAGGCTTGGTGGTGCTTCGTGTGGTGAATCTCCATCGTGCGCGCATCGATGTGTGGCTCGAGCGCACCGTAGGCGTAGCCCAGTTTAGGAAGGGAAAATGGTTGGGGCGCAGCCGGTGGCGGCACCACACCAGCGGCCACAGCAGCGCCGGAGGGGATCAGACCGAGGCCCAGCAAGGCGGCGCCGGCACCCAGCGTTTTGATGGCATCACGACGCGTATGAGAATCAGTAGGGTTCATGGCCATGTATAAACCTGCCTTGTCCCCGCCGCAAGTAACGCCGTCGCTTTGGGCGCGGGAGCGCGCGGCCGCCATCCCCGCTTGCGGTTTATCCTTGGGCAGCGAGTAGACGGCGGAGCGTTTCGTCAATGACCTTCGGATTGGCCTTGCCCTTGGCGGCTTTCATCACCGGACCCTTGAAGGCGTTGATCGCGCTCTCCTTGCCGGCTTTGAATTCGTCCACCGCCTTGGCGTTCGCCGCGATGGCATCGCAGCACCATTGTTCAAGTTCACCGACGTCGGTCGGCGCAGCCTTCAGACCCTTGCGGTCGGCAATGGCGTCGGGCTGTTCGCCGGTGGCGAACATCTCGACGAAGATTTCCTTTGCGGCGTTGGTGAGCACGGCGCCGGAATCGACGAGCTGCACCAGCGCGGCGACGTGCGCCGGGCGCACTTTCGAATCAGCGAGCGCGTGGTGGGCCGCACCCAGTTCGCGGAGAAGATCGTTCGCGATCCAGTTGCCGGCGGCCTGCGGTTTGCCGCTGAGTTTGGCGGCCTCCTCAAAATAATCGGCGAGTGTGCGGTCCCACACGAGGACCGAGGTCAGCGTGTAAGGCAGTTGGTATTGCTCGAGGAAACGGCGCTGCTTGTCGAACGGCAGCTCCGGGCACTCGGCACGGAGCCGTTGTTTCCATGCCTCGTCCACCTGCACCGGCATGAGATCGGGATCGGGGAAGTAACGGTAGTCATGCGCCATTTCCTTCGAGCGCAGCGACTGCGAGGTGCCGGTCTGGCCGTCGTAGTCGCGCGTCTCCTGGACGAGCGTGCCGCCGCGCTCGACGACGGCGAGTTGGCGCTTGATCTCGTGGGAGATGCCGTCGCGCACGAACGAGATCGAGTTGAGGTTCTTCAACTCCACCTTCACGCCGAGCTTCGTCTCGCCGACGTGCCGGATGGAGATGTTGGCGTCGCAGCGGAGCTGACCCTTCTCCATGTCGCAGTCGGAGATGCCGCCGTAGATCATCGTCGCGCGGAGCGACGTGAGGTAGGCGTAGGCTTCCTCGGCCGTGTGCATCGCGGGCTCGGAAACGATTTCCATCAGCGGCGTGCCAGCGCGGTTGTAGTCCACAAGCGAGTCGGTGGCGCCGTGGTTCAGTTTGCCGACGTCCTCCTCGAGGTGGATGCGCGTGAGCGGGATTGTCTTGTGCTCGCCCATGACGTTGCGCGCCGGGCCGGGCAGCTCGATCTCGACGGTGCCGCAGAGGCAGATCGGCTGGTCGTATTGCGAGATTTGGTAGTTCTTTGGCGAGTCGGGATAGAAATAATTTTTCCGGTCCCACTTGCAGACTGGCGCGATCTCGCAGCCGAGAAGGAGGCCGGCCTTGATGATGGCGTCGAGCGCGGCCTTGTTCATCAACGGCAGCGTGCCGGGTAGTGCGAGCACGACGGGATCAGTGAGGGTGTTGGGCTCATGGCCGTAGCCAGCGGCAACGCGCGTGAACATCTTCGACCGGGTTTTCACCTGGACGTGCACCTCGAGACCGATGACGGCTTCGTAGTTCATCAGAGGAAGGGAAACTTCGTGTTCCAGCCGTGCGCCTGCTCATAGGCGTGGGCGATGGCGAGGAGATCGGTCTCGCAGAAGGGCTGGCCGATGAGTTGCGCGCCGATGGGCAGGCCCGATTGCGTGAAGCCGCACGGCACGCTGATGCCGGGCAGGCCGGCGAGGTTCACGCCGATGGTGTAGATGTCGCAGAGGTAGAGCGCGAGTGGGTCGGCTTTCTCACCGAGCTTAAAGGCGGGCATCGGCGAAGTCGGCGTCAGCAGCGCATCGACCTCGCGAAACGCGTTCATAAAATCCTGCCGGATGAGCGTGCGGACCTTTTGCGCACGGAGGTAGTAGGCGTCATAGTAGCCGCTCGAGAGCACGTAGGTGCCGAGGATGATCCGGCGCTTCACCTCGGCGCCGAAACCCTCGGCGCGCGACTGGAAATAGAGATCGACGATGTCGGTCGCGTTCTTCGAGCGGTGGCCGTAGCGGATGCCGTCGAAACGCGCGAGGTTCGACGACGCCTCGGCCGTTGCGATGACGTAGTAGGTGTCGAGGCAGTAGCGCGTGTGCGGCAGCGAGACCTCTTTGATTTCGCAACCCTGTTTTTGGTAGAACGCGATCACCTGCTCGACGGCCGCGCCGATTTCCGGATCGAGGCCCTCGCCGAAATATTCCTTCGGGATGCCAAGCCGCCACGGGCCGCGGCGCGTCTTCAGCTCGGCGCGGTAATCCGGAATCTCCGTCCGGAACGACGTCGAGTCGCGCTCATCGTGGCCGGCGATCGCGCCGAGCATGATCGCCGCGTCCTCGACGGTACGGGCGAGCGGACCGATCTGATCGAGGGAAGAGGCGAAAGCCACAAGGCCATAGCGCGAGACGAGGCCGTAGGTGGGCTTTAGCCCGACGACGCCGCAGAGCGCCGCCGGTTGCCGGATCGAGCCGCCGGTGTCGGAGCCGAGCGTCGCGCTGGCCTCGCCGGCGGCGAGCGCCGCGGCGCTGCCGCCCGACGAACCGCCGGGCACACGCGCGAGATCCCACGGATTCGAGGTCGGGCCGTTGGCGGAATTTTCCGTCGAGGAGCCCATCGCGAACTCATCGCAGTTGAGCCGGCCCCAGAGGACGGCGCCGGCGTGTTTCAACTTCACCGTGACGGTCGCGTCGTAGGGCGAGACGAAGTTTGCGAGAATCTTGCTCGATGCGGTCAGCGGCTGGCCGGCGACGGCGATGACATCTTTCAGGCCGATGGGGATGCCGTTGAGCGGACCCCTCGCCTGCCCCGCGGCGCGGCGGGCGTCGGAGGCGGCGGCCTGCGCGAGCACAGCGGCCTCGTCGAAGGAGTTGAAGGCGTGGACGCGCGCCTCAACGGCCTTCGTGCGGGCGATGACGGCGCGCGTGAGTTCGACGGACGAAAACTTTTTCGCGTCGAGCGCGGCGGCGAGTTGCGCGATGGGCTGGAAAAAAAGTTCAGACGACATGGGCGCGCTCACTCCACGACTTTGGGCACGACGACCATGTGGTCGCGCTGGGCGGGCGCGTTTTTCAGCGCGAGCTCGACGGGCAGACCCGGCTGCGCGACGTCGTCGGCCCAGACGTTGAAGACCGGCGCAGCGTGCGCCATCGGTTCGACGCCGGTGACATCGACCTTCTTGAGCTGTTCGATGTGGTGGAGCACATCGCCGAGCTGCTGCGCAAACTTCGCCTTCTCCTCGGGAGTGAGGGCGAGCCGGGCGAGATGGGCGACGTGGTCAATGTCTAGTTGCGGCGCGGAGGACATGGTCACTTGCGAATCTGCCAGACCGTGGTGCGCGCCAGCTCGGCCTGTAGCTTGAGGAACGCGGCGTTGACCTCGTCGTCCGTCAGCGTGCGCTGGGCAGAGCGAAACACGAGGGAAAAGGCGAGGCTCTTCTTGCCCTCGGGCAAGCCCGCGCCGACGTAAACGTCGAACACCTCCACGGTCTCGACGGCGAAGGCGCCGCCGGTCGCGGCGGGCGCGAGCGCAGCGAGGGCTGCGCGCACCTCGGACGACGGCGTGGCGGCATCAACTACGAGTGCGAGATCGCGCAGCGCGGCGGGGAACAGGCTGAAGTCGGCGTAGCGGCGGCGCGCGGCCTCGCCCGTGACTTTCTCCGGGAGAATCGCGAAGATGCCGGCATAGACTTTGCCCTCGATGCCGAGCGACCTGACCATCGCGAGATTCAGCAGGCCGAAGCGCGCCGTCCAGCCGTCGGCCATCTCGCCCGCAGCGGCGGAGTGGCCTTGCTCCCAGCCGAAGAACGCGCCCGTCACGGGCACGAGCGGCTGGCGCGAGAGATCGATGCCCGCCGCGGCGGCGAGCGCGGCGACGTGGTGTTTCACCGAGTAGAAATCGGCGGGCTCGCGCTTGAGCCAGGCGCGCGCACCGACGGGTTCAGCGCTGACGAAGGCCACGGCGGCACACTCGAAGTTCTGCCCGTTGTACTCGATGAAGACGCGGCCGGTCTCGCAGAGTCGAGTGGCGGCAACGCCGCGCGACTGGTTGAGCCGCAGAGATTCGAGAAGGCCCATGACGAGCGTAGGGCGCAGATGCGACTGGTCGTCCACGAAGGGGTTGGCGAGGGCGAGTTCCTGCGCGGCGGTCTGCGAGACCCAGGTGGCGGTCTCCTTAGCGGAGCGCAGAGTGTAGTTGACGCACTCGTGAAAGTCGTGGCCGACGAGGTAGTCCGTGACGCGGCGGTTGAATAGGACGAGCGGGTCGTCGTCGCCCACGAGGCCAGGGGACGAGACGACGGCGACGGGAATCTTTTCGGTGCCGTAAAGGCGGAGAACTTCCTCGACGAGGTCGATGGGGCGGTCGAGGTCGTCGCGCCAGCTCGGGATGCCCACCGTCCAGGCGGGGCCGCGCACCGGGTGCATGGTGGGTTCCTCGCGATTGATGGTGAACTCGAGCGCCTCGAAGGCGGCGCGCATGTCGGCGGCGGGGATGTCGAAGCCGAGCTTTTCGGTAATGTAGTCGTGGGTGACGACAATCTCGCGCTGCCACGGGACATCGCCGCCGACCTTGTAGGCCGGGCCGGCGACCGCGCCGCCCGCCGTCTCGAGAATGAGATCGATGGCGCGGTAGGCGGCCTCCAACGCGCCGTGCGGATCGACGCCGCGTTCGTAACGATAGGACGAGTCGGAGGAGAGGCCGAGGCGGCGCGACGTCCAGCGGATTGACTGGCGTTTGAAGACCGCGCACTCGAGCACGAGGTCGGTGGTGTCGTCGCTTACGCCGGAGTTTTCGCCGCCCATGATGCCGGCGATGACGACGGGACGGAGCGCGTCGGCGATGACGAGCATGCGGCTGCTGAGCGTGCGCTCCTTGCCGTCGAGCGTGGTGATTTTTTCGCCGTCGGCGGCGCGGCGGACGACAATCTGGTTGCCACCGAGTTTGCGCGCGTCGAACGCGTGCAGCGGCTGGCCGGTCTCGAGCATGACGTAGTTGCCGACGTCGACGACATTGTTGATCGGGCGCAGGCCGACGGCCTTGAGGCGCTCCTGCAGCCACGCCGGGCTCGGGCCAACCTTGATGCCAGTGAGGATATGCGCGGTGTAGAGCGGACAGTCCTCGGGCGCATCGACCCGGACGGCACGGAGTAGATCGGTGCGCTCCGGGGCGTCGGCGACATCGCCGCGGAATTTCTCCTGCGGGTAGAGGAGCGGGAGCTTGAACCACGCGGCGAGCTCGCGCGCGATGCCGAGGTGCGACTGGCAGTCGGGGCGGTTCGGCGTGATCTCAATGTCGAACACCGTGTCGCCGGGCGGGAGCACGTCGTTGATCGCTGCGCCGAGGGCGGGCCGGCCGTCGAGGAGGAGCAGCCCGCTGTGATCGCTGCCGAGGCCAATCTCGTCGGGCGAGCACATCATGCCATGCGACTCCTGGCCGCGGATTTTGGAGAGCTTGATCTCGAAATTGCCGGGGAGGACGGCGCCGGGGAGGGCGACGAGGACGCGGTTGCCGGCGTCGCAGTTGTGCGCGCCGCAGACGATGGTCTTCACGCCGCCCGCGGGGCCGACATCGACGGTGCAGACGGAGAGCTTGTCGGCGTTGGGGTGCTTGGCGCGGGTGAGGATTTCGCCGACGACGACGTTGGAGAGCTTCGGCGCGCCGGTGTGAGCGACGCCCTCGACCTCGAAGCCGAGAAAGGTGATCGCGCGGGTGATTTCGTCGACGGAGGCGTCGAGCTGGACGTAATCTTTGAGCCAGTTAAGGGAATTTTTCATCGGCGGCGCTCAGGCGAACTGCTTCAGGAAGCGGAGGTCGTTTTGGTAGAAGTAGCGGATGTCATCGATGCCGTAGAGAAGCATCGCGAGGCGCTCAAGGCCCATGCCGAAGGCGTAGCCGCTCCAGACTTCGGAGTCGTAGCCGACGGCCTCGAAGACGGTGGGATCGACCATGCCACAGCCGCCTATCTCGATCCACTCCTTCTTGACCTTGGGCAGGTGTCGGGCGGTGAGATCGACCTCGAAGCTCGGCTCGGTATAGCCGAAGTAGTGCGGGCGGAAGCGGGTTTTCGTGTCCGGGCCGAGGAGCGAGGCGAAGATGTAGTCGAGCAGCGCCTTGAGGTCGCGGACCGTGACGTTCTTGTCCACGTAGAGGCACTCGAGCTGGTGGAAGTTGGCGCTGTGCGTGGCGTCGGTGGTGTCGCGGCGGTAAACGCGACCTGGCGAGACGATGCGGATGGGCGGCGCGCCCTTGAGCATGGTGCGGATCTGGACGGACGAAGTGTGCGTGCGGAGGAGGTATTTTTCGTCGGGGGTTTTCTTGGAGACGTTGGCGAACCGCGCGCCGTCGGGAAAATAGAATGTGTCCTGCGCATCGCGCGCCGGGTGGTCGGCAGGCGTGTTTAGCGCGTCGAAGCAGTAATACTCGGTCTCGACCTCGGGGCCGTCGGCGACGGTGAAGCCGACCTTGCGGAGAATGCGGCACATCTCCTCGCGGACGAGCGTCAGCGGGTGGTGGGTGCCGGGGCCGAGGTCGGGCGACGGGAGCGTGGGATCGACTGCGGGGCCGAGTTGGGCCTGAAGTTCGGCGGCCTCGAGCTGCGCGAGCGCGGCGTCGAGGAGCGACTGGAGGCGGGTCTTCGCCTCGTTGACGAGCTTGCCCATCGCGGGGCGTTGCTCCTTCGGGACGGCGCCCATCTGCTTCATCAGCGCGGTGAATTCGCCGTTGGGGCCGACGTAGCGGGCCTTGGCGGCCTCGAACTCGGGGCGGGTTTTCAGCGTCGGCAGTTCGGCGGCGGCTTTGGCGACAAGGGCGGTGAGTTGGTCTTGCATCGAGGAATTCAAGAAAAGCTAACCACGAATGAACACGAATGAACACGAAGAATCAGCCAGAAAACCAAGTTTTCGTGCGTGGTGTGCGGGTTCATTCGTGGGGCGAAAAACAAAGAGGACGGCGCTTCGGTTGAAGCCCGTCCTCTGGAAACTCAACAGAGAGCGAGCCGGCCCGGCTCGCGTTGGATTTGGTTTAGGCCTTCTTGAGAGCGGCGGCCTTGGCTTTCAACGCGTCCTGGGCGGTCTTGACCAGGCCGGTAAAAGCGACTTCGTCGCGAATTGCGAGATCGCTCAGGACCTTGCGGTCGAGTTGGATGCTCGCGGCATGGAGGCCCTCGATGAAGCGGCTGTAGCTGATGCCGTTGTTGCGGCAAGCGGCGTTGAGGCGCACGATCCAGAGACCGCGACGGTCGGCCTTCTTTTTCTTGCGGGCGGCGTAGGCGTATTGCCAGGCGTGCTGGACGGCTTCTTTCGCGTAGCGGAAGAGCTTGGATTTGTTGCCGAAATAGCCCCTGGCGTATTTCAGCACTTTCTTGCGACGCTTGCGCGACGCGGGGGAGTTGGTTGCACGAGCCATGTTGGTGGGATCCTTTTTAGGTTAGTCGCCGGCAGGTCGGCTTAGTTCACCTGCCGGGCGAAGTTTGGGTTGATGCGCGCCTTGGTGGTCAGAGACCGAACGGCAGACAGCGCAGGAGCGCTGGCGCATGGCCTTTAGCGACGAGCTTGTCGCGAGAGGCACGGCGTTTGGACTTCGTGCTTTTCGCGGAGAGCAGGTGCCGGAAGCCGGGCGTGCGGCGAATCAGCTTCCCGCGGGCGGAGAGTTTGAAGCGCTTGGCGACGGACTTTTTGGTCTTTTGCATGGAGAGAGCGGTCGAAAACAGAGGGCGCGGGCGGGGTTGGCAAGGGGAAACTTGCAGTCAACTCCAACCAAAGGCGGCGCGCCAGGCTGCCTGCAGACGTGCCGTGACCGGAGCGGGGTCCGCCTTCGGCACGCCATCGAGAGCGGCGAGCGGCCGGATGCCGACCAGTGCATTCGTCACAAAAAGCTCCTGCGCTGCGTGCACGTCGGCTAGGGTGAGCAGGCTCTCCTCCGCCGGCAGACCCACTTCGCGTGCCACCGCGATCACTTGGGCGCGCGTAATGCCGGGCAGCGGCCCGCACGCCAGGCTCGGCGTGCGAACGACCCCACCCGCCACCCAGAACACGTTCGATACCCCGCCCTCCACGATTCGTCCCTGCCGGTCCATGAGCAGCACTTCGTCGAAACCCTGCGCTCGCGCGGTAAGGAGGGCTTCGCGCCAGATCCGGCGCCCAAGGTGCTTGTGGGCGGCGTCCGGACCCGGGGGCGGAAGCCGGGTGATCGAGCACACCGCGCTCCAAGCGGGCTTGGCCATGTGCGGTCGCGGCGGTTCGACCCCGACCTGCCAGTTCACGCTTCCGTTAGTCTCCCGCCACGTCGACCAGCGCAGCACACCGTCTGAAATTCCGTTCACGGCGACCAAAGTGTCGACTGCGGTCCGCAGGGTCCCGGCGTCCGATGCAGTGTCGAGGCCGAAATGCGCGCACCCCGCGGCATGGCGCTGACAATGCTCGGCAAAAAACTGCGGGGCGCCCGTCCGGAGTAGCAATGTCTCAAACACGCCCACCGCGTCGGGCGGTTCAGCCGGCTCCGGCCCGGACGCGAGCAGCTGGCCGTTGCGAATCCGCATCATGCTTCACCTCCCTCTGGCACCCCGAGCGCGGCAAAGAGGGCGCGGCCCTTCGCCAACGTCTCCTCGTATTCCGCCGCGGGATCGGAGTCCCAGACAATGCCCGCGCCGAGGTGAAAGCTCGCGCGTGCGCCACGGCAGACAATGGTCCGGATGGCGATGTTGAGGTCGATGCGACCGCAGGCGCTAAAATAGCCGATCGCCCCGGAGAAAATTCCGCGCCGACCCGGCTCGAGTTGATCAATGATCTGCATCGCGCGGATCTTCGGCGCACCAGTGATCGAACCTCCCGGAAACACCGCCCGCAACAGCGCCGCCACCCCGACGTCGGGCCGCAGTTCGCCCTCCACCTCACCCACCAGATGATGCACGGTCGCAAACGACTCCAACGCATACAGCCGTCGCATGTGCACGCTCCCAAAGCAGCAGACGCGCCCGAGATCGTTGCGCATCAGATCGACAATCATGAGCAGTTCCGCGCGCTCCTTTTCACTCGCGAGCAACCGGGCACGCTCCGCGGCGTCCTCGGTCGGCGTCCGCCCCCGGGGCCGGGTGCCCTTGATCGGAAAGGTGCGAATCCGATTCGCCTCCACTTCGATGAAGCGCTCCGGCGAACTGCTGAGCAGGACTAAATCGTCCCCGGCGTCGAGGTAAGCCGCCATCGGTGCCGGGTTCAGACGCCGCAAACGCTGGTAGAGCACGGGCGGCGGCTCCGCCAGCGCGCCGCTGAAACACTGCGCGAGGTTCATCTGATAGATCTCTCCCACCGCAATCCGTTCGCGCACCCGGCAGACCGCGTCGAGAAACTCGTTCCGGGTCATGTTGCTCGCAAAAGGCCGCGGCCGCATCGGCCCCGAGGATTCATCCGGCAATTGCGCCTCGCCGCGCAACCAGCCGGCGAGTTGAGCGATGGCCCCCTCTGGGGGCCGCCACCATCCTGCACCCACCAGCCAGGCCGTGGACGCCGCGTGATCCCACACCACCGCCGCATCATACCACGCGAGATTGATGTCCGGCGTATCGAGGGCTTCCGAAGCAGGCCCCACCACCCGCTCAATCTTGCGACCCAAGTCATAGGCGATGAAACCCACCGCCCCGCCACAAAATGGCAGCGGGATCCCGAGCACCGGCTCCGCTCGGTATTGCTGCAGCCGGTATTCGAGGGCCGGTAGCGGATCGCCAGCTCCCCACTCGGCCGCGACCCCGTTACACTCAAAACAGAATCGTTCACCCCACGATCTGAACCGGGCAAACGGCGCACAACCCATGACCGAAAAGCGGGCGCCACCCGGCGCGGTCAGACTGCTGTCCAGCCAAAAAAGACCGGCCCGTGAATGTAGCGCCGCAAACGCCTGCGCGGGTTCGCATCCGGTCCATGGCATCGCTTTCAAAGGGGCCATCGTCACCTTAGGATCGAATCGAATCAGTCTGACCCATCACTGCGGTAACACCGACCGCCCTCCGCTCCAGTCCAACTCGAATCGGTCGGCGCCTGCATCGGCCCACCGCGCCGCCTTTGCCAGGCCAGCATAAATACCGTAGAAATAGTGCTGGTATCATCAGGGAATGAAGCGCGACGGTGCAGGGTTGTTCCGGGAAATACAATCCTCTCGCGGCGCCCCGCATGCTCGAGTGTGCCCGAATTTCCCGCATTCACCCGGGTTTTGCGCGAACCTGTATTCTGCTGTGCGTTCCGGCGGATGGTATCGAAATCGCAGTTGACATCACCAGTCGCTTCATGAGTTTTTTAACCTCTTGGTTTCGGCTTCCTAGCTCAATGGTAGAGCAGTTGACTCTTAATCAATTGGTTCGGGGTTCGAGTCCCCGGGGAGCCACCATGCTTCGCCTTCAGGGCTGGGCATGGCTCTGTATTTTGTCGTTGTTTCACAGTCAAACTTGGCACAGCGCGCGACTCTTCAGCGCCGGCGTAGCTCAATGGTAGAGCACCTGTTTTGTAAACAGGCGGTTGCGGGTTCGAATCCCATCGCCGGCTCCACTTCCATCCGAGCTCCGGCATCGGTCGCGCCCACCGCAATTTTCTGCCCGATAGTGTAATGGTAGCACAAACGACTCTGACTCGTTTTGTCTAGGTTCGAGTCCTAGTCGGGCAGCCATTTTTTGGTGTTTTCTGCGCGTCAATTACTTTCTCGACAAAGAAAGTTGACAGCCAAGTTTCATTCACCCCTAGTTCGCCTTCCTCCCAATTTCTCCTTGGAAAAAACCCTCAGCGCCATGCTGAATCACCCGCCCACCCATCAGATCCAGTGCCCTCGCACAGCGCCGCTGCCGGCATGGATTTCGGAATATGTTGCCGCGTGAAACAAGCTTTCCCTTATTGTTGCTCGCTCTTAACATCCTAGCGAACTCCTCCATCCCTACGCCCGCCACCGGTCCTTACTGACATCACCGACAACCCCCTCCTTTCTCCTATGATCACCCAAAGTCTCCCCCTCGCGTTCCTCCTCGGCGACCAGACTCCCATGGAGCTGTTCAAACACGGCGGTCCCATCATGTGGCCGATTCTGCTCATCTCGTTTCTCGGCATGACTGTGGTTGTCGAGCGCCTGTTCTTTATCATGCGGGAAAACAGCCATCGCGAGCCCGAGGTTGTCGAGAAGATGCTCGAAAGCGTCGAGAAGCGCGACATCGAGGGCGCGCTCGCGATCGGCAAGCCGAGCAAAGACTTTGTCGCCAAGATTCTCGTCTATTCCCTGACGAATAAGGAATACTCCCTCTCCAACGCCTTCATCCGCGCCTCCAGTCAGGAGCTGGCTCGTTTCCAGCAGGGCATGGCCACGCTTGACACTGTCATTACTGCCGCCCCGCTCCTCGGCCTCCTCGGCACCGTCACCGGCATGATGCGCACCTTCGGTAGCATGACGGGCGACATCAGCACCGCCGCCGCCAGTATCACCGGTGGTGTGGCCGAAGCCCTGATTGCCACCGCCTGCGGTCTTGCCATCGCCGTGACCGCGCTGCTCCCCTACAACTACCTTAATGCCCGCACCGAAGAGGCGAAGCACGAGGTTGCCGACGCCTCCAACGCCTTGGAAATCCTGATCAAGAAGTCCGAGACCAACGCGCCCTTCGCCCGCTGACCTAAGAATAACGAGTTTGGCTCGTCATACTTTCAGCCCACAACCATCATGGCCGGATCATCAGGAGGCAGAGACAGCAGCGGCAAGAAGAGGGCGCGCATCGAAATCATTCCCCTGATCGATGTCATCTTCTTCCTGCTGGCCACCTTTGTTTTGTTCACGCTCTCGCTGAACAAGTCGCAGGGCATCCCCGTGACCCTGCCGGCATCGGAAACCGGCGAGCCGCGTGATCCCGCCGGCAGCGTCACTATCTCGGTCACCATGGAAGGCACGATCGCGTGGGACAAAGATCCCGTGACGCTCGATGAGTTCCTCGTGCGCATTAAGAAATTCCACTTCGATCATCCGGAGCCAGATGCCAAAGTGCTCATCAACGGTGATGAAAATGCCATGTTTAGCCAGGCGATCTACGTTTTCGACGAAGTGCGCAAGGCCGGCATCCAGAAAGTGCTCATCGAGACAAAGGTTAAGCCGGCCGGCACCTGAGCCGCCATTCCACTCCGCCCCCAAGTCCGCCCAACCTAACCAATTATGGCAGCCGGCAGCATTCCCCGAATCGAAGAGTCAAAGAAGAAGGCGCGCATCGAGATCATCCCGCTGATCGACGTCATTTTCTTTCTGCTCGCGACTTTCGTGCTCTTCACCCTGTCGCTGGCTAAGATTCAGTCCCTGCCGGTCAATCTGCCGGTGGCAGGTCAGCCGGATACGAAACAAAACAACGACGACCTCGTTACTCTACAGGTTTCCGACCAAGGCACCTGCTATTGGAACAAGGAACTGATCAACGTGAGCGAAATCGGCCCACGGCTCCAAAACCTCAAAACACAAATCGCCAAACCGCGCGTGCTCATAGCCGGCGACGACAAAGCCCGTTTCGGCGTGACCATACTAGCCCTCGATGAAGTGCGCAAGGCGGGCATTGAGCAGGTTTCAGTCGAGACGCGAGTCCGCGGCACGGGTCGTTAAACTACGAAGCCGCCCATTACCATGCGTCGCGATTTAATCTTCGGCATCATTTTCTCCCTCTGTGTCCACAGCGGCGTGGCTTGGCTTGGCGAGGTATTCGGGCACCCCACAAAGAAGCCTCAGCCAAAAGAAGAGGTTCTCACCATTCAGTTGATGGAAATGCCCAAGGACGACGACCCGCCCGAGGAAAAAGTCGAGGCTGACGACCAACCAGTCACTCCTCTCGATTTTGCCCCGCCGATGCAGACGGACGTGCCGCAGATTATCACCGACACTTCCTTTGTGCAGCAGATTCAGCCGCCCCCGCCGGAAGGGCTCAAGCCCGCTCCTGGTCTGGTCAGCATCCCGCAGGGCAGCCGCTCTAATATGCTCAAGGGCATCGAGGTCTTCGACATCAGCAAGCTCGACCAGATTCCACAGGCGAAATTCCGCGCCAAACCGGTGTATCCCTTTGACATGCGCCGCGCAGGGATTTCCGGCGAGGTGGTGGTCGAGTTCATCTGCGATACCAACGGTGACGTCCTTAACGCCTTTGCCGTCCGCTCCTCGCAGCGCGAATTCGAGGCCGCCGCAGTGCAAGCCGTGAGCAAGTGGAAATTTCGCCCCGGCAGAAAAGGCGGCCGGGCGGTCAACACCCGCATGCAACAGCCGATTAGCTTCACTCTGAACGAGGAGTAATCCACCCGTGACTGATTCCCTCCCCCCTGTCTCCTCACGCGGTCTCCGCCTTCTCGCAGGCGTCACCCTTGTCTGCGCTCTGCTCCTGCCGTGCGCACGGGTTGTTGCCGCCGAGAACAACCAGCTCAATGAAAAGGTCTCGGAGGAACTCCAGAAGGTTAAGCCTTACACCGACGCCAAAAACTGGAATGGAGCGCTGGTCCTGATTGATTCCCTAAAGCCGCTCGCGACTCCCAACAGCTACGACATGGCCGTCATATGCGATATCGAGTATAAACTCTATCTGCAAAAGGGCGACTACAACCGGGCCATAGCCCCGCTTGAATTCGTGCTGCGCTTGACCGACACCTACGGTTACTTTGACCAGAACCAAGTGCAGGAGATGATCCTCTACCTCTCCCAAATCTATTATCAGGAGGCATCATCCTCCAAGTCACCAGCACTCCAGCAGCAGTATTTCTCCAAGGCGGCCGCTTACATTCAACGCTGGCTGAAAGACACGGACAAGTCCCCCATGGATCAATCTCGCCAGGAATCGATCATGATCTATGCCTCGATTCTCTACAATCAGGCCGTGGCTAACCCGGAAAAAATCAATCTCCAACTGATTAAGCAGTCTGAAGAAGTCATTCATGAAGGGTTGCTCGCTATCGTCCATCCGAAGGATACTCTTTATGTATTGCAGCTAGCAGCTATTCAACAGGAAGGAGATTATGTTCGTGCGGTTGAGCTTTTGGAATTTTTAGTCAAAAACTACCCGTCCAAGAAAGATTACTGGCAGCAATTGTCAGGGATTTACCTGAACCTTGCCCTAGATAAGGATGAGCAAAAGGCCCGCGAGTATAACATCCGCGCTATTCTGACGATTGAGCGGGCCCAAGCTCGGGGAATCATGAAGACTCCCAAGGAAAATTTTAACCTTGTGGGTATCTATTTTAATGCCGGCCAGTTTGGCAAAGCCACGGAATTGCTGCATAGCGGACTAAGGGATGGCTCCATTGAATCCGTGCAAAAAAACTGGGAGCTGCTCGCCTATTCCTATCAACAGGTAAATCAGTCCTTTCGGGCCATTGAAGTCCTGAAGGAAGCCGCGCAACAGTTCCCCCGCTCCGGCCAACTCGATTACCAGATCGCCCAAATCTATTACTCCCTCGACAAGTCGACCGAAGCCTATCAGCACCTGCAATCCGCCGTGGCCAAAGGCAATCTGGATAAACCGGGTGCCGTTTATTCGTTCCTCGCCTATGTCTGCTTTGAGTTGCGCAAATTCGAGGAAGCCCTCGTCAGCGTCAACCGGTCGCTCTTAAGTCCAGAATCCAAGAACGACACTCAACTTCCTCGCCTCAGGCAGGCGATCGAAGATGCCATCAAAGAACGCGAAGCCACCGCCGCCAGTATTAAAGCCAAATAATTTACACGCACCTCTATCATGAAGAAAACCTACGTTTACTTCCTAGTTCCGCTCATTGGTCTGATCATTTTCGGAGCCGTTTACTGGAACTTTAGTGCTGGCTACGAGGCCAAAGAGGCCGAGAAAGTTCAAAAAACCAAGGACGCAAAGGCCGAAAAACTCCGCCAAGAGGCGAAGAATAGGGAACAGGCCATTAAGGACGCAATTGCCGGCCAGGAACGGCGCAAAAAGGAGCGCGCGCTCAAGGAAGCCAAGGATCGCGCCGACCACGATGCCCGCGAAGCCGCTATTGAGGCCTCGCACAAAGCCCGTAACGATCAGGATAAATTTGCCCGCCAGGTTGAACGTCTTGAAAAGGAGGTCAGCACCGAGAAAACTGCCATCGCCAAACTTGAGGACGACAAGAAAAAAATTGTCGACGAGGAGGCTTTTCTACGAATCTACGTCAAACAAGCCGAGTCCAACGTAAATAAACTCTCCGAGGTTCTCGACAAGATTGTGGCGGCCGACGCCGCCCGTGCCGCCGCAGATGCAGCGGCCGCTGCCGCCGCCAAAGCTGCCAAGAATTCCTAACTCTTCCCCCATGAAAAAATGGATGTATGTCATTTCCGTCGGCAGCATGCTGGCGATCTTTCTCTTCTTTTACTTCACCCACCTGAAAGAGGCTGAGATTCGCGACAAGGCGCGTGCCGCACAAATTGCCCAGCAACAAAAGGATGACGCCGACCGCAAGGCCCTGATCGAGGCGAAGGCACGCGAGGATGCCACAGCGCGCGCCGCAGCGCGCGCCGCTGACGAAGCCAAGAAGGAGGCCGATAAGGTTGCCAAGTGGGAGGCCGACGGTCAAAAAATTAAGGACCAGACCGATAAATATAACACTGAAGCCGACCGCCTCTCCAAACAAGCCGCCAGACTAGAGATTCAACTCGATACGCTCCGTAACGACAAGGAGAAGGCTAATCGGGAATCATTCGAACTGGCCAAGCGTGTTGAACTAGCTAAGATTGCCAAACGAAACGCAGAACTGGAGATCCAGCGGATGACCGAGATGATCGCCCGCCGGGCCGCAGACAGTTTGATGGCGCGCCCACCGGCACCGGTCTTTCCCAAGAGTTCCTGAGTCCAATTGGACACGCACCATTAGACGGCCCAAGTATAACTTGGGCCGTTTTTGTTTCTATGCTTCTGAGCTATCGGGATTCACTTCCTACACATAGAATTGTTGGCGATGGCTTCCTGTTCCCTGCAAAATCGATTTCAAGAATTGACCATAATCTCCTACAAAAATTGTGTTTTTTACCATAAAACGGCCGTTTTTCATAGAAAATCACACTTTTAATCAATTTTGCCTTACATTTGTGCACCACGAATGCCTCGAACTGAAAGATTGCCAAATTCGGCAGTATTCTTTTGAACGACCCACTCCGAAAATCAACTAACCACGACACAGCCAACTCAACCAAGGTGTAATTTTGGACTTAAAGCAGATCAAACAAATCATCGAGCTGATGAAGCGCTCAGAACTGACCGATTTCGCAGTCGAGGAAGAAGGATTCAAGCTGAAGATTCGACGCGGCACCAACGGTCTTCCTATGGTGACGTCGGGACGTGCCTCCAACCACCCGTTTGCCCCTGCTGCTGACACCGTGTTTCCTGGGGGCAGTGCAGCACCCCTAACGCCTGCCAACCCCTCTCCCGCGCCCCAAGGTTCCACCGCGGAAGAGACCAATGTCACCTATATCAAGTCTCCGATGGTGGGCACTTTCTATCGCGCCGCTTCGCCGGAGAGCAAACCTTTCGCCGATGTTGGCACCAAAACCGTTGAAAACACGGTCGTTTGCATCATTGAGGCCATGAAAATCATGAACGAGATTCAGGCCGAAACCAAAGGCTCGATCGTCGAGGTTCTCGTTGAAAACGGTCAGCCCGTCGAATACGGTCAGCGCCTTTTTAAGGTCAAACAGAGCTAAACTTTTCGCGGTCCTAATGTCTCGTGTGCCCGAGACGGCACAACTTTGTCGCCAATCTCCTGCCAAATGTAGGATTGCAGGCTTATTGCCCATCTCATGATTCAGAAAATTCTTATCGCGAATCGCGGAGAAATAGCCCTCCGCATCGTTCGCGCCTGTCGCGAATTAGGTATCAAAACCTTGGCCGTCTATTCCGAGGCCGATGTGCAATCACTTCACGTCCAGCTCGCCGATGAGGCGATCTGTATCGGCGGGCCCAAAAGCTCAGACAGTTACCTGCGCGCCGACCGAATCATCAGCGCCGCTGAGATCGCGGATGTGGATGCCATCCATCCTGGCTACGGTTTTCTTTCTGAAAACGCGAAATTTGCCGAACAGTGCGAGTCCTGCAATATCAAGTTTATTGGTCCCAAATCCAAATCCATAAAAATGATGGGCGACAAAGCTGTGGCCAAAGACACCGTGCGGAAGGCTGGCGTCCCCATTGTGCCCGGTAGCGATGGTCCAGTCGAATCTGAGGCTGATGCCGTTAAAGTCGCCCGAAAAATCGGCTACCCAGTGATTATCAAAGCCGTGGCTGGCGGCGGCGGCCGCGGAATGCGCATCGCCCATAACGACGTCTCCTTCGCCAAGGAATATCACGTGGCGCGCAACGAAGCCGAGAAGGCCTTTGGCGATGGTGCCGTTTACATCGAGAAATATATCGAAAAACCCCGGCATATTGAGTTTCAGATCCTAGCGGACAGTCACGGTAAAGTCCTCCACCTCGGTGAACGCGATTGCTCTGTGCAGCGCCGCCACCAGAAGCTGATCGAGGAGTCACCCTCGCCGTTCCTGACGTCTGATCTGCGAAAAAAAATGGGAAAAGCAGCCATCAAAGCCGCGGAGGCCGCAGAATATGAGAACGCCGGCACCATCGAGTTCCTGGTCGATGCCAAGGGGAATTTCTTCTTCATCGAGATGAACACGCGCATCCAGGTCGAGCATCCCGTGACCGAGGAAGTTACCGGCATCGACCTCATCAAGCAGCAGATTCGCGTGGCCAACGGGGACAAGCTCGATTTCGACCAAGGCGATGTAAAATTCGACAAACACGCGATCGAGTGCCGCATCAACGCCGAGGATCCAGCCCGCAATTTCATCCCTTCACCTGGCACGATCGGCCTCTACTATGCTCCCGGCGGCCACGGCGTCCGGCTTGATTCGCACGTTTACAGCGGTTATACGATCCCGCCTTATTACGACTCGATGATCGGTAAACTGATCTGCTTCGGCTCCACCCGTAAATCCGCTTTGGAGCGGGCCTACCGGGCCTTGAGCGAATACATCATCCGCGGCATCAAGACAACCATCCCGCTCCACAAGGCCATCATGGCCGACCCCGTGTTCATCGAGGGCAAGGCGACAACCGCCTACATGGAGGATTTCATGGCGCGCACTCCGCCCGACCTGTTTTCCTGAGCCGCCTATCAGCCGCTCTCCCATCCGTTTCCATCCGCAACGGGGTTTTTCTCGGTCAAGACCTCGGCCGGGTCAGCACGACATCATTCCACTCACCCATGGTGCGCGAATCCTGCGGCCAGTCTGGCACCATTGCGGCGAAAGCCGCGCGCACCTGCCCGCACTCTACCGCGAGGATGCCGCTCAGCACTAGCGTGCCGCCGGGTGCAACCGCCGCGGTCAGGTCCCGGGCGAACTCGATCAGCACATTGGCCAAAATGTTCGCCAAGAGGATATCGGCGGACCTGCCGGCGAGCCCCGACACGAGATCGCCGGCATAAAAGCTCACCTGTCCGCCCAGTCCGTTTAGCGCAGCGTTTTCTTCGCTCACGCGCACCGCCTCGGGATCATTGTCAAAACCCGCCACA
This sequence comes from uncultured Opitutia bacterium, assembly GCA_903877135.1. Lineage (GTDB taxonomy): Bacteria > Verrucomicrobiota > Verrucomicrobiia > Opitutales > Opitutaceae > CAIRCN01. Next base: position 118,658 of record CAIRCN010000004.1, on the reverse strand, counting down.
TCGCGATAGCCCAGCTTGGCCGCCGACAAAGCTAGAATCCCCGAGCCGCATCCCGCGTCGATCACCCGCCCCACCGTGCCCCGGTCCGCCGCCAGCGCCACCAGCCGCTCCACGCACAGCCGCGTCGTCTCGTGGTTGCCCGTGCCGAACGCCAGCCCCGGGTCGAGCCAGAGTACCGCCTCGCCCGGCGGCAGCGCAAACGTCGCCCGTTCCCACACCGGCACCCAGTGCAGCCGCCCAAACTGCCACGCCTTGAAGTGCGCCTTGTAGCTATCGCGCCAGTCCGCATCGGCCAGCGCCCGCCGCTCTGTCTCTCCCAGCGGCGCGCCCGGCAGGAGCGCCCGCAGCTCCACCCAGCGCTCATTGGCCTCTTTTGCGCTTTGGAAGATGCCGGTGACCCAGGCACGCCTGACGATGACATCCTCCAGCACACTCCACTCCCCCGCTCCCAGTTCGAGCAGCAGACTGTCCGTTGCTTCCGCTGCGCCGGTGGGTATCTCAGCCTTGATTTGGAACAACTCCATCATGCCAACGTCCTTGGAGGCGGCGGCGACCGCAACGCGAATCCTCGCTCGCCTGCCCGCCGCGCACCAACACGCTTGATTTATGCGTTTTCCCAACAAACTCCGTTGTTTTTTCCTTTTGCTGGTGGCGGTTTCCTTCCTTCGCGGCGCCGATACCGCACCCGAGAAACGTCCCCTCACCGCCGAAGACCTCTGGTCCGTCAAACGCCCCAGCGAGCTTGAACTCGCTCCCGACGGCGCACACCTCGTCTTCACTGTCAAGGAGTTCAATCTCGAGAAGAACAACTCCGTCGCTCACCTTTGGATTCTCGACACCGCCAGTGGCGTCGCCCATGCGCTGACGACAGCGGAGAGCGCCGACAGTTCTCCCGCCTGGAGCCCCGACGGCACACGCATCGCGTTCACCGCCAAACGCGGCACTGACGAACAACCCTCGCTCTACGTCATCCGTGCCGACGGCGGCGAAGCCGAGAAGATCCTCGAACTCCCGCTCGCCATCTCCTCCCCGCGCTGGCTTCCCGACGGTCACCGAATCGTTTTCGCGGCCAATGTTCTCCCAAAACTGGCGTCCAATTTCGAAGCCATGAAGCGCGAGCTCAAGAAACAGAAGGAAAGCAGAGTAACCGCCAAGATCACCGAGAACGCCTTTTTCCGCTTTTTCGACACCTGGCAGACCGACGGTCAGGCGACCCATCTGTTGGTCGTCGACCTCGCGACAAAGAAGACCACCGATCTCACGCCGCGCTGGGACCGCCGGTTCCATTTCGACGACGAGGCCCAGTTTGACGTGTCGTCCGATGGCAAATGGATCGCGCTCTCCGCCGGCACCACGCCGCCCCCTTTCTTTGGTGAGGAAAACACCGACATCTATCTACTCTCAGTCGAAAACCCCGCCACGGAGTGGAAAAATCTCACCTCCATCAACCCAGGTACCGACACCAACCCGCGTTTCAGCCCGGACAGCCGCGCGGTGTTCTTCGGCCGCACCGTCCGCCCGCGCGGCCTGACCGAGTTCCCCAAATTCATGCGCGCCGATCTCGCCACCGGCACCGTCACACGCCTGCTCGCCGACGCAGATCTTGCCCCGCATGACTGGCATTTCTCACCCGACGGCAAAACGCTCTTCTTCTGCGCCGAAGACCGCGGCCGCACGAAAATCTTCCGCGCCGACCACGACGGCTCCGGCCTGACCGCGCTCGTCAGCGACGGCACCAACTCCGCCCTCGCCGTCGGCGCCCACACGATCTTCTTCCTGCGCCAGAGCTTCCTCCGCCCCGACGAAGTCTGGTCGCTCGACCTCGCCACCGGCGCCAGCGCCGTCCGCACGCACCTCAACGACGCGCTATTCGATTCGCTCAAGCTAGGCCGCGTGGAGGAATACGCCTTTACCGGCGCCGCCGGCGACACAGTGCATGGCTGGTTGATCTATCCGCCCGATTTCGATCCCGCGAAGAAATATCCGCTGCTCCAGCTCATGCACGGCGGCCCCGCCACCATGATCGGCGACCTCTGGCAGCCGCGCTGGAACGCGCAGGTGTTCGTCGCGCCCGGCTATGTCGCCACCTGGGTGAACCGCCACGGCTCGACCGGCTTCGGCGAAAAATACGTCGCCAGCATCGAAGGCGCCTGGGGCGAAAAACCTTACGAGGACATCCTTAAATCGACGGATTTTCTCCTCGCGCAACACCCGTTCCTCGATGCCACCCGCACCGCCGCACTAGGCGCCAGCTACGGCGGCTACATGGCCGCGTGGGTCTGCGGCCACACCGATCGTTTCAAGACTATCGTATGCCACGCCGGCGTCTCCGACTTCGACACCCAATACGCCTCCGATGTTGCTCTCTACTGGCAGGACGGCGCGATGGGCGGCTCACCCTGGCGCCGCACCAAAGCCTACGACAGCCAGAATCCAATGAACTACGCCGCCAAATTCCGGACACCTACTCTCGTCATCCATGGCGAACTCGACTACCGCGTGCCAGTGGCGCAGGGCATCGAGTTTTACGCCGCGCTGAAGGCGCAGGGCGTCCCCGCCCGGCTTGTCTACTTTCCCGACGAAAACCACTGGGTGCTGCACCCTCAGAACTCCGTTTTCTGGTATGGTGAGGTCCAAACTTGGCTCGCGCGCTGGCTGAAGTGAGCCCGGGGATGGTGCGCCGGCTTTTGTTTTCCTTGGGTTGCATGGAACTCCGGGACGCACAAGCTGATCAACATGGCTATGGCACGTTATCTTCGAGCGATTCCACTGGTGGCGACGCTGGGGCTTTCCTTCACTCTCATATCGCCGATTCTGGCCCAAACCACTGACCCCCAGGCCAACCCGGCGGCGACGCCCGCGCCGAAGCATTACCGCACCGTATCCCCTGAGCTTGCCGCTTCCCTCGCGGCTACGATGCCTAAATATAATCCCCCAAAACCGGTGGAGAAAAAGCCCGACGACGACGTCGATTTGCGCGACGTGGACAAACCCAAAAACCAAATCATCCGCCTCCCGAAATACGTCGTGCAGGAGCAGAAACCTCCGGTCTTCCGCGAGCGTGAACTCTACACCGCCAAGGGCCTCGCCGCGCTCGCGATCCGGCGCTACCTCAGCAGCACTGACCTCGCCCTCAACAGCACCACCCTCCCGCTCTTTGGCCTCTCCAACGAGGCCCGCGCCCTTGCCATGTATGCCGAGGATGAGCGCCTGAAGAACATGGCTGATTTGAAAGACTCCGCCCGCACCGTCGGCATCGCCGATCCGACCGAGGCCGACTACATCAGGAAAGTCACGCAGGACACCTACCTGCGCTCGAGCGATTTTGGCACGAGTAGCATCGGCCCCAAGTAATCCGCTGCGCTCCGGGCGGGCTGCGGCAGGAGTCCCCGCGGCCCGAGATTTCCGAAATGACGTTTGCGCCACACCGGGCTGCAGCTTCTAGTTTCCTCCACGCCCGCGCTCCGTCCCCCATGCCCAGCACCGAACTCGTCATCCTTCGCGAACTGCTCGCCCCCGGGGCTGGCTTCGTCTCAGGCGAGACTCTGGCCGAAAAGCTCGGCTTTAGCCGCGTCTCCGTCTGGCAGCATATGGAGAAACTGCGCGCCGAGGGGTTTGCCTTCGAGGCGGTCCGCGCCCACGGGTATCGCCTCACCCGCCGTCCGGCCACTCTCCACCAAACGCTGATCTCCGCCTACCTGCGCGACGCCGCCGCCGATCTGCCCGTCATCCTCCTTGACGAGGTTGACAGCACTAACGACGAGGCGGCCCGGCAACTCGCCGCGGGCCGCGCCGCGCCCTTCGTCATCCTCGCGCGCCGGCAAACCCGAGGCCGCGGGCGCCTCGGGCGCGTCTGGCACAGCGAGGCCAACGGCAACCTCTACGCCAGTTTCGCCTTTCGTCCGCACCTCCCCCCCAGTCGCATGCAGACGTTCACGCTGTGGATGGGCGTCAGCGTTTGCGAACTCATCGCCAACTTCACTCAGATCACGCCGGCGCTGAAATGGCCCAACGACATCCTCTTCGAAGGCCGCAAGGCTGGCGGCATGCTCACCGAGGCGCGCATCGACGCCGACGAGATTCGCGACCTCATCTTTGGGCTCGGCCTTAACGTGAACAGCCCTGCCACGGCCTGGCCCGGCGATCTCGCCTCCCGCGCAGTGTCGCTCGCCGAGCGGACCGCCGCGCCGCTCAATCTCAACCATTTTACTGCCGCCCTCCTCGGTCGTGTGTTTCTCGCCTACGGGCAGTTTGTCCGCGGTGATCACGCCGATGCCTTCGCCGATCTCTGGCAGCGCTATGATGTGCTGCGCGGCCAGCACGTCGCGCTCCTGCAGGGCGGCCGCCGCATCGCCGGCATCGCCGCAGGCATCGACGACGATGGCTCGCTGCTCATCCGCCCGCCCGGCGGCCGCCTGCAACGTTTCCACGCCGGCGACGTCACCCTCGAAAAGAATCCGTGAAAACCGTGCGCCCCGGCGAAACATTCCTGTTTATTCGTGTCCATCCGTGGTTCAGCGTTTCGCTTCATGCCTGACACTCCCGCTATCGCCGTCACCCATCTGGTGAAGTCCTACGCCGGCGTGGCGGCTGTCAGCGACATCAGCTTCACCGTGGCCCGAGGAGAGATTCTCGGCTTTCTCGGCCCCAACGGCGCCGGCAAGTCCACCACGATGCGCATCCTCACCGGCTATCTGCCGGCGACCTCGGGCAACGTGAACATCTGCGGCATCTCCGTGGCCTCGCACCCCGACGAGGTCAAGCGCCGCATCGGCTACATGCCCGAGAACAACCCGCTCCCCGAGGACATGCGCGTCTCGGAATACCTCTACTTCCGCGGCCGGCTGAAGGAAATCCAGCGCCGCAAACTCGGCCCCCGCATCGACGAAGTCCTCGAACTCTGTGACCTGAAACGCGTCCGCCACAAAATCATCGGCAAACTCTCCAAAGGCTTCCGCCAACGCGTCGGTATCGCCGAGTCCATCCTCGCTGAGCCGCCCGTCATCATCATGGACGAGCCAACCATCGGTCTCGACCCGCACCAGATTCTTATCGTGCGCGATCTCATCGCCAGCCTTCGCGGCCGAATGACGGTCATCATCTCGTCGCATATCCTCCCAGAGATCGAGATGACCTGCGACCGCGTGCTCATCATCAACCAGGGCCGCGTCGTCGCCCAAGGCACACCCACCGACCTGCGTCGCGAAATCCTCGGCCACTCCACCTACCAGCTCGAACTCGCGGGCGATCTTGCGGCGTTGCCCCCGCTGCTGGCCACCGTCGAGCCCACGCTGCGCCTCACCGCACAAAGCGAGACCGACGCCGCGGGCTTTCACTCGCTCACGCTCACCACCGAGCGCGCTGACGAACTGGGCGAGCCGCTCCTGCGCACGCTTACGGCCGGCGGCTACCGCCTCCGCTCGCTCAGCCGCGCGCATCCGACGCTCGAGGACGTCTTCCTCGCCGCCACCCGCCGCAGTTGGGACGTCAAGTCCGAGGATATCCGCAAGTCCTGACATGAAACATTTCTTCACCCTCCTCAGCCACGAGATCCGCATGCTGCTGGTCAGCCCCAGCACCTATGTCGCCACGATGCTGTTCCTGCTGTTCATGGGCTTCATCTTCACCGGTATCCTCGAAAACTACAGCAAGACCGCCCAAGAAGTCTCGCCCGCCAACGTCTTCTTTCAGTTCTTCTGGTTCCCGGTGCTCTTCATGGTGCCGCTGCTCACGATGAAGTGCCTCGCCGAGGAACGCCGCCTCGGCACCATCGAGACGTTGCTCACCACACCCGTGACGACCACCGAGGTCGTCCTCGGCAAATATGCCGCCGCCTACCTGCTCTACGTCACGCTGTGGGCAGCCACCGGCGGTTTCTTCTACATTCTCTACAAATTTGTCGGCGACGCCCACTTCATCGACGCCGGTCCGCTCGTCGGCGGCTATCTCTTCGTCGCCGTCTCCGGCCTGTTCTTCATCGCCCTCGGTGTCCTCGCCAGCTCCCTCACCCGCAACCAAGCTGTCGCCGCCGTGCTCGGCTTCGTCCTGCTCGTCGCCGTGATCGGCGGCACCAACTACCTCGCCAACAGCGCCTGGCTCGACCGCGACGCGCTGCGCCCCATGAAGGACACGGTGGAATATGTCCGCATCCTCGCCCACCGCGACGACTTCACCCGCGGCGTCATCGACACCCGCCAGCTGCTTTTCTATCTCAGCGGCACCGTGCTCGCGCTCATCTTCAGCATCCTCGGCGTCGAGGCCAAACTGCTCCATAGCTGACATGCTCGCCTTCGACAACTTCCGCACCGCCCGCTGGGTCCGCACGTTCAACCTCGTGCTGCAGGCCGTTCTGTTCCTCACGCTCTTCGCCGGGCTCAATTACCTCGCACGCAACCACCCCGGCCGCTTCGACCTCACTAATCAGCGCCGCCACTCGCTCTCGCCCGAAACGCTCTCCTACCTCCGCAACCTCCCGCGCCCGGTCCGCATCGTCGTCACCCTCACCGAGGACTCCGACAATGCCGACGTCGCCCAGTCCTTCCGCGACATCCACGGCCTCCTGCGCGAATACACCTACGCCACCGAGGGCGACAACAACCGCAAGATCACTGTTCAATATCTCGACGTCTACCAGCGCCGCCGCGAGGCCGACCAGCTCGGCATCGATCAGCCCGACAGCATCGTGCTTCTCTGCGGCGACCGCCGCCGCACCGTCACCCTCGGCGAGATTTACCGCGTTGAGAAAGGTGTCAAAAAGGCGTTCCAGGGCGAGCAGGCCCTCACCTCTGCCATCCTCGACGTGTCGAATCCTGAGAAGAAAAAAGTCTATTTTCTCGCCGGTCACGGCGAGCTGAGCCCCGACGACGTCGATCCCGTGCACGGGCTCTCCACGCTGCACGAGATGCTCCGCCAACGGAATTTCGGCGTCGATTCACTCAACGTCGCCTATCTGCGCAAAATCCCCACCGACGCCGCGCTCATCGTCGCCGTCGCGCCACAAGGGAAATTTTCCTCCTTCGAGCAGGAGTTGCTCCGCCAATACCTCAGCAACGCTGCCGGCCGGCTCATTCTCCTGCTCGCTCCCGGTCGTCCGCACGGCCTCGAGGACCTGCTGCTCGACTGGGGCCTGCTTGTCGACGACGACCTCATCTGCGACACCGGTGCGCAGAACATGACCGAAGAGGGTGAGTTGCTCCTGCGCCTCACGCCGCATCCCGTCACCCAGACACTCATCGACTATAAGCTTCAGCCCCGCGTCGGTCCCGCGCGCAGCGTGCGCCCCGATCCCAGCCGCTCCCTCGGCAACAGCCTTACTGTCACCACGCTCGCCGCCACCTCGACCACCGCCTGGGGCGAAGTCAGCTACCGCCTGAACACCGTCCCCGAGCGCAATCCCGGCGTCGACATCATCCCCGTGCCCGGCATGGAGCCGCGCGATCGCCTCGGCGTCGCCGTCGCCTCCGAGCGCGTTTCCGTGAAGGACAACCTGCCCTTCAGCGTGCGCGGCGGCCGGCTCATCGTCTTCGGCACCGGCGATCTCATCGCCAACAACCGCATCGCCGACGTCGCCAACCAGAACATCTTCCTCAGCGCGGTGAACTGGACCGTCGACCGCGACACGCAGCTCAACACCCCCGCCCGGCCCATCGAGCGGTTCCAGCTCTCCCTCAGCGCCGGTGAACTCACCAAGCTCCGCTACAGCCTGCTGCTCGCTCTGCCCGGCGCAGCCGCACTGCTCGGCCTCATCGTCTACTGGACCAGGCGCTCCTAGCCTCCGCCCCTCCCACCATGCGCACCAAAGTCACGCTCGTCCTCCTATTCCTCAACGTCGCATTGTTCTTCTTCATCTTCCGCTTCGAGCGCCGGTGGCGCACCGAGGACAGCTGGAAGGAGGCGCGCCGCCGCGTCCTCGGCCCCGAGGCCGCCGACATCCGCACGCTGGAAATCAATGGCCCCGGCCCCCGCGTGCTCGCCCTCGCGAAGCGCGGCGAAACCTGGTTCGTCACCAAGCCCCTCGTCTGGCCCGCCAATCCCAACGCCGTCAACCCCATCCTCAACGAACTCCAGTTGCTCGAGCACGAGACGAGTTTCAGCGTGGCCGACCTCGCCAAAAACGGCCAGTCGCTCGCCGACTACGGAGTCGACCGGCCCAAGCTCACCGTCACTTTTTCCTCCGGCACCTCTCCCGACGGAAATCTCCCCGTGTCGACGACCGTGCTGCGCCTCGGCGACACGACGAAGGATGGCCTGCTGCTCTACCTCCTCTCGCCCGACGGCGAGCGCATCCACGTCGTCAGCCAGAGCCTCGCCCGCAGCCTCGCCCTCACCTTCGGCGAGCTGCACGCCGACACGGTGTTCACCATTCCCGTGTTCGAGGCCCGCTCATTCAACCTGCAGACCGCCGCGCCCGCGAGCCTGCGCATCCGGCTGCGCCGCGACGGCAGCCGCTGGACATTCGAGACGCCCATCATCGCCCGCGCCAGCAAGGTCGCCACAGAACTTACGCTCAGCGCCCTAGGCACCCTGCGCGTGAAGTCTTTCGTCACCCAGAATCCGCCCGCCACGCTCCCCAGCGCCAGCCCGCGGCTCCGCATCAGCGTCGAGGGCAACAACCGCCGCGAAACCCTCGTCCTCGGCGAGCTCGTAGATGCCGCCGGGACAGCTCCGGACGGCGAATACTACGCCCAGCTCGACGGCCGCGACGCGCTCTTCACCGTCGTGCTGCCGGCCGCGCTCAAGACCACACTCGACCAGGCGCAGGAGAAGCTGCGCGAGACGCGCCTGCTCGACTTTGACGCCCGCGCCGTCACCGCCATCACGCTGACCGCCCCCAATCAGCCCGAGCTCACACTCCAGCGCCTCGCCGAAACCGGCGCGCAATCCGTCGAGACCCAGTCGTGGCAGATCGTCCGCCGCGGCGACGCGACCCAGGGCCCGCAGACGATCCCAGCGGATCGCGCCGCTGTGCAACGCCTGCTCGAGCAACTGTCATTGCTGGCTGCGCAGCAGTTCAAGAGCGACGCCCCGCGCGACGCCGACAACGAAAGCTGGGGCTTCAACCGGCCCGAGCGCGAAATCACGCTCACGCTTACCGGCCTCCAGCCCATCGCGCTGCAAGTCGGGTTGCCCACGCAGCGCGACGGTTTCGCGTATGCGCGCCTGCCCGCCGGTTCGCCGTCCGTTTTCGCCATTGATCCCGATTTGCTGAAGGAAACGCCCGTCTCGCCGCGCGCGTGGCGCGACCGTCTCCTCCGCGCCCTCCCGGCTGGCGCCCGCATCACCGCGTTGACCCTCAGTCCCGTCGCGGGCACTACCCCGCTTTACGCGCACCGCCTCGCCACTGGCGAAAAGTGGGCCATCGTGCTCGCGGCCGAGCCCGTTGCCCGTCGCACCGCGCTGGAAACCGTGCTGGCCCAGCTCGGCAACCTACGGGCAAAGGAATTCGTGCTCGATCAGTTTGCCGACCGCGTGAACGTCGCCGGCGAGGAGCGCCCGTGGCAATACCGACTCGACGCCGCCATCACGCTGACCGGGGGCACCGGCGAGCAGACTAGCACGAAGACGCTCTTCCTTACGACACGCATCGGCGGCGATCGCCAGCTCGCGGGTTCACCGGCCGCTGAGTTCAACACCGTCTTCGCCATCGAGCAGCCTCTGCTCGACGCGCTGTGGACGCTCACCGAGGGCCCGCGCGATCCAGGTCCGGCCACACCCGCAAAGGAACGGAAATAGCCGCCCGCGCACCGCACTCTTGCCGTGAAACCTTGGCTAAATCTCTGCGCACAGGGCGCGCGATATTGTGCCGGGTATGTTCTGTCGTGCGCCTGCTGGACACTCTGGCTGGCGCTCGGTCTGCTGCTTGCCGCGCAGATCGGCATCGCCGTCTCGCATGAACTAGCCGTGCCGCGCTTTATCCTGCGCGCTTTCGAGGAACGGCTCGCGGCCTCTCATGTGACGGCGACTTTCGGCCGCGCCACCTTCGATCCCGCCGGGTCGGTGATCATCGAGAACCTTCGCGTCACCCTGCCCGGATTCGGCGAACCGGTTGCAAAGGTGCGCGCCTCGTTTATCGAGCTCGATCCCTGGGCGCTGCTCACCGGCCGGTTCGAGCCGCGCCGGATCAGCGCCACCGGCATCAGCTTTTCCGTGCCGGCGATGCTCTCGCCTTCCGGCCGCAGCGAGGAAATTCTGCGCGACCTCGAGCTGACCTGCGTACCCGGCGAGAAGGAGCTCAGCATCGAGCATCTCACAGCCCATGTGGCCGGAATCGCCCTGACGGCGCACGGCGCTGTGCACCTCAAAGCGGCGCCGGGTGCCGGCATCGCGCCCCTGCCCGTCTTGGAATCTCTCGCGCAAAATTACCCGGACCTTTGCCGAAAGATCCTCCGCGTCACCGGGCAGCTCGCGGCGTTGGAAAACCCGAGTCTGCACGTCGAACTCGTCCCATCGGAAACCCGCGGCGCGATCGCCACCGTCACGGTGCGCGCCTCGGCCGTGAACCTCGCCTCGCCCTGGCCCCTCCGCGCCGCGGGCCTCACCGCCACCACACGCCTTCCACTGCTCGGCGCTGCGCCCACGATGGCGCGGCTCGATCTGGTGCTGGAGGAACTGACCGTCGCCGGCGTGTCTGCCCGCGGCGTGCAGGCGCGCCTCCGCGGCGCGCTCCTGCCTTCCGATTTTACGTTCAAGCTCCGCAGCGCCGACGTCACCGTTCGCGAAATTTTCTCCCACGGTTTCCGCCTCGACCTGCTGGCCGCACGGCTCGTGTCGGACGGTCTGCCGCATTTGGAGGGTGAACTCACCGCCGCCTGCCTCGGTGAACAGGTCGCGCTGCGCGGGCGTGCCGACCTTTCCGCTCGGAGCGCCGCGCTGCATTTCGACGGCGCCTTAGCGCCCGCCCTGCTCGTCCCCATCGGCCAGGCGATCGGGCGCGACATTACCCGCTTCCTCGGTTTCGGTGCACCAGTCGCACTGAACGCCGACATCACGCTGGCCGACGGCTGGAAATTCAATCGCCTCGCGGGTCAGGTGGATGCGCGCCAGATCGACGCCTATCATGTGCCGATCGATTCCGCGCGCGGCGACATCGAGTTCGACGGCCGGCACTTCCTCGCCCGCCACGCCAAGGCGACCATCGGCACCAATTTCGCCACGGGAAGTTTTGAGCAGGATCTGCGCACCCGCCAGTTCCGGTTTCTGCTGGAGGGACAGTTGCGCCCGCTCGCCATCAGCGGCTGGTTCCACGACTGGTGGCCAAATTTTTTCCAATACTTCGACTTCCCCGTCGCCGCACCCAACGCCTGCGTGGACGTGGCCGGCTGGTGGAATGCAGGCTACCAGACCACCGTCTTCGTCTTTGCCGACGCCGTCGCGGCTTCGATTCGCGGGGCGAAGTTCGACCACGCGCGCACGCTGCTCTTCATCCGGCCCAATTTTCTCGACGGACTCGAACTGTATGGCACGCATGGCACCGGCGAAATCCGAGGCACGTTCACCCGCACGGTGGACTACGAAACCGGCGTGTGGCGCTCGATCGATTTCGATGCGGTTTCGAGCATCGACCCCGCGGTCAGCGTGCAGATTTTCGGTCCCGCGGCGGCGGAGCGTCTGGCCCCATTCCATTTCGAAACTCCGCCGCTTCTGAAACTCGCCGGCCACCTCGACAGCCCGGCGGCCCCGGGCGGCGAGCACCAGCAGGTGACCATCGAGGCGCAGTCCACAGGCGCGTTTGCCCTGCATGATTTTCCCCTGCGCAACCTGTCGTTCAGCGCCGTGCAGCGCGACGACGCGGTGGTGCTGAGCCGCGTGGAGGCCAGTTTCGCGGAAGGGCTCGTCGCCGGCAAAGCCAGGATTTGGGGCCGCGGTGCCGAGCGCCGGATCGGCTTTGAAGGTTCGCTGCGCGAAGCCAGCTTAGCCCAGGTGGTCGCCATACTCGAGCACTATTCAGCCCTGCGCAAAGGCCTGCCCGCCCCGCCGTCTGGAAAATTTCTCCGGGACAAGGCCAACGTGAAGCTGGACCTCGCCGCCTCCGCCGAAGGGCGTTTCGATGACTTGCTGAGCTTCCAAGGCGGCGGCAATGCCGTGCTCGCCGGGCCGGGCTTGGGCGAGGTGCGGCTGCTCGGCTTGCTCTCGGAGCTGCTCAACTTCACGGCGCTGCGTTTTACGGCGACCCGGGCGAATTTCAAAATTGAGGGGCCGAAGCTCGTGTTTCCGGACGTCAGCATCACCGGGGCCAATTCTGCCATCCAGGCACACGGCGACTACGCGCTCGACCGGCACATGCTCGATTTTCACGCGCGCGTCTATCCATTTCAAGAGAGCAAATTCATCCTGCAAAGCGTGGTCGGCGCCGTGCTCACCCCACTCTCGACCGTATTGGAGGTAAAACTAACCGGCAGTCTCGACAAACCGGCGTGGTCGTTTGTAATCGGGCCCACCAATTTTCTCCGCAACCTGATCCAGTCTTCGCCCCCGGCGAGCAAGCCGAAGCCGGACCCTGATCCGACCTCGCCCCCTTACTTGAAACGTTAAACAGACGCATCATGCTGGAAAACGTCATTGCACCGACCTAAGTTCAATTCTTAATAGGGTAAACTCCTTAATGTCTTATCTGCCCACATTGCCCCGCCGGTCGTGGCTCGAGCGCACGTCGCTCGCGTTGGCGGTCAGCTTGGTGCTGTTGGGATTGATTTCCGTGATCGGTTGGGCCTTGCGTCTGGATTCGTTGGTGCAGCCGCTGGCCAATTGCGCGTCCTTCAAAATCAATAACGCCCTCTGCGTGCTCGGCTTGGGTTTGGGTTTGCTTGGGCTTGAACTCGGGTGGGACAAGATGGTCTGGAGCGCCGCCGGGCCGGCAATCATTGCGGGCCTTACTCTCGTTGAGAGTGTATTTCGCGTCGATCTGCGGATCGACGAATTGCTCGTGCATGACCATCTGCTCGCTGACACGGCGCAGCCCGGACGCATGTCCTCGATGGCCGCGTGCTGCCTGTTCCTTGCCTCGCTGACCTTGCTTTGGCGTGGCCTCAAATATGGGGTGCAGCCGCGACTGTTTGCGGAAGCCGTTATAAGCTCCATCGCCGCTGCGGCCGGCTTTTCCACCCTGCTCGGCTACGCCACCAGCCTACCCGCCGTTTACCGCTGGGGCACTAACACCGCCACCGGGCCGACCTCTGCTCTCACTCTCCTATTGCTCGGCATTGCCTTGCTGCTTCTCGCTTGGCGCGAGACCCAAAAAAACGAGGGCGGGACGCCGGCCTGGTCACCCATGCCCGCGGTCATCGGCTGCCTCACGCTCACGATCATCCTCTGGATCGGCTTGCGTGAACGAGAACTCGCCTACCTCGGCGCGAAAACTCAGACGTCGATGGACACACTGGCGACGACGATCAATTTCGAACTCGACCGCCAGGCCTCGGCCATCGAGCGCCTCGCCCGCCTCTGGGGCGATCTGCCCGACAGTTCGGGGGCAGTGCTGGAGGTTGATGCGCGCCGCCAGTTCACCGAGTCTTCCGAAAGTCTCGGTTGCATTTCGATAGCACTGGTCAATACCGCCCTGCGCACCATCTGGATTTTCCCCGATGAAAACAACCAAGCGCTCCTGCAATTCGACCACCTCAGCGATGAGAACCGGCGGGCGGCCCTCGAGGAATCCCGCCTCAACCGCGGCCCGGCTGTCTCCAGTTCGATCGACTTTCAAGGCCGCCATAAGGAAATCAACGGCAACAAAGGCTTCGCGATCTACTCCCCCCTGCTGCGCGACAACAAGCCGACCGGCTACGTCGCCGGAGAATTTCTCTACCGCACTTTTTTCTCCCGCATCGTCACTGATCACAAGCTCTCCAGCGACTACTACATCACCATCAAAATCGGCACCGAGCGCGTTTACGATTCGACTGTCACCGCCAGCCACGGCGATGACATCACGCTCGACAAGGTTTACAACATTTTCAGCCGACGTATCCGCCTCACATTCACGCCTTCCGATGAGGCCTTGGCAAAAGACCGCCGCTATCTCCCCGAGCTCGCCCTCGGCGCCGGCTTCGGCTTCACGCTGCTCCTGGGCCTTAGCGTGCATCTAGCGCGCAGCGCCCGCGCCGGCCAGCGGGCCGCCGAACACTCCAACAAACGTCTGATCTCGGAAAACGAGGAACGCCGCCGCATCGAGGCCCGGCTGAAAGTCTCCGACGAACGCCTCCGGCTCGCACTCGATTCCACCCAAATCGGCATCTTTGAGTGGAACGTGGTCGCCAGTCACATCTACTACAGTCCCGGCCTCTGGGCCATGCTGGGCTACGAGCATGGCCGCATGCCCTCTACCGTCGAGGCCTGGCAGTCGCTGATTCATCCCGAGGACCTCCTCGTCTATCGCCGCCGCGTGGAATCCCAGCTCAGCGGCATCGCCTCCTTCATCGAACCCGAATACCGCGTGCGCGCCCGCAGCGGCGAGTGGCGGTGGGTTTACACCCGCTCGAAGACGGTTGCCTCAGGCACCAGCGACCGGCCCACGCGCATCATCGGCACCGTGCAAGACATCACCGCCCGCCGCGAAGCCGAGCAGGCGCTCCGCGTAAGCCAGGCCGAGGCCCGCAAGCTTTCGCTCGTCGCCTCCAAGACCGACAACCCCGTGCTCATCGGTTCGCCCGACGGGAATATCGAATGGGTTAACGAGAGCTTCACCCGCGTGATGGAGTATTCGCTCGAGGAAGTGGTCGGCCGCAACCCCGCGGAGTTCATGGTCGGTCCCGAGACCAATCCGCGTAAGATCGTCCAGATCCGCGCCGCCATGGCCCGCGGCCTTGGCCTCTCCACCGACGTCGTCAACTACTCCAAGTCCGGTCGCAAATACCATCTGCACCTCGAGATCCAGCCTGTCCGCAACCAAGCCGGCGTGTTGGAGAATTTCATCGCCATCGAGACCGACATCACCGCGCGCGTCGAGACCGAGATCAACCTCCGCCGCGCCAAGGTCGAGGCCGACGACGCCTCGCGCGCCAAGAGCGAGTTCCTCGCCTCCATGTCCCATGAAATCCGCACGCCGATGAACGGCGTCATCGGCATGACCAGCCTTCTAATGGAGACGCCGCTCAACCCCGAGCAGCGCGACTTCGTCAACACCATCCGCACTTCCGGCGAAGCGCTCCTCACCATCATCAACGACATCCTCGATTTCTCCAAGATCGAGTCGGGCAAGATGGAACTCGAACATATGCCGTTCGACCTGAATGCCTGCCTCGAGGAGGCACTGGACCTGTTTACCCTCCAGGCCTCCGCCAAAAAACTCGAATTGGTGGCCAACATCGAGCGCGACGTCCCCGCATGGATTGTCGGCGACGTCACCCGTCTGCGGCAAGTCGTGGTCAACCTCGTCAACAACTCCGTCAAGTTCACACCGAGCGGCAGCGTGGCCGTCGAAGTTCGCCGGCTTCCGGCGCACTTGGGCACGCCCGCCCTTCCCGGCACTCGCTTCAAGCTCGAATTTACCGTGCGCGACACCGGCATCGGCATCCCAGCCGACCGCGTTGACCGGCTCTTCAAGGCCTTCAGTCAGGTAGATTCCTCGACTACTCGCCGGTTCGGCGGCACCGGCCTTGGCCTCGCCATTTCCCAACGTCTGACCCTCCTCATGGGCGGCGACATCCGCGTCGAAAGCGACGTCGACCAAGGCTCGTCGTTTATTTTCACGATCGAAACCGAACCGGCTGACCAACCCGCCGACTACAATCCCTCTTTCGGAGTCGCCGACCTGCGACAGATCACCGTCCTCTGCGTCGAAGACCATCCCGTCACGATAAAACACCTGCGCCTGCTGCTCGAATCACACGGGGCAGTCTGTGTTTTTGCGCCCACCGCCACCGCGGCGCTGGCCCAAGCCACCACCCTCGACCAACCGCCTTCGCTGCTCGTCATTGATGGCGAGGAAACCGAGGGTCGGTCTCCCCTCGACGCCATGATCAGCCTCAAGTGCCCGCGCCTGCTGCTATTGCCGTTTGGCCAAAATGCCCCATCGGCGCCGGCCGACGGATTACCTTTGGCCACAGTCTACAAGCCCATCAAAACTAGTGCATTCTTGCACGCCATCCAACAGCTCCATGTGTCACAGCTGATCCCCGCGCCGAAAGCCGTTGCCGCCCCCTCGCCCAACCGGCTTCTGGCAGAAGATTATCCGCTCGATGTGCTCCTAGCTGAGGACAACGCCGTCAACCAGAAGGTCGCACTGCGCTTCCTGCAACGCCTCGGCTACCGAGCCGACGCTGTCGGCAACGGCCTCGAAGCCCTCACCACACTGGAAAACCGCCGCTACGATCTCGTCCTGATGGATCTACAAATGCCAGAAATGGATGGGCTGGAGGCCAGCCGGCAGATCCGCCGCCGGCTTCCGCCCAATCGGCAGCCGAAGATCTTCGCCCTCACCGCCAACGCCATGCAGGGCGACCGCGAACTCTGCCTCGCCGCCGGCATGGATGACTACATTTCCAAGCCCGTGAAGCTGCACGAAATCGAAGCATCTATCCGCCGGCATTTCACCAAGGTCGGCTCGTCGGTCCCGCCTGTTTAATCCCGATGTCCGCTGGTGTTGTCTCGCCGACATTGGTCACGGCGCCGCCGCCTTCATCAACTCTATCAAACACGCCATCTCGGCTGCGCACGCGGGCACGCCGGCCAGATTGGTCAGTTCCCCCGGATCGTTTTCCAAATCGAAAAACAACCACGGCGTCCCCTCGTCATTCAGCACCAGCTTGCGTGCTGGCATCCGCACGCCCCGCCACACGCGATCGCACTGGTGCGGTAGCGCGACAACACTGGGCATGGAAATTCGTGCAAAGCCCGCCTTGGACGCGATTAACCCCCGGCCTTCCGCCAGCGCGATCGTCATCGCCGGCAAATCCACCAGCGACACCGCCGTCTCTTCACGCCGCGCCATCTCACCCGGCACCCGCACGAGCAGCGGCACCCGCACGCTCTCCTCGTGTGGCCAGCCTTTGCGGAACAGACCATGCGCCCCGTGCATGTCGCCGTGCACACTCGTGAAAACCACCACCGTCTCGCGCCCAACCGCGGCGAACAACCTGCCGATCGCGCGGTCGGTCGCTTCGATGTGCGCGTAGTATCCGACGAGTTCTTCCCGGGCCTTCTTCTCCACCTCTCCGCCCTGCGGCACATTCGCCGCCAGCGTGATCTCGCTGCTCTGTCTCCGCGCTACGCCGGCCGCCGGCGCCGCATAGGGTGGGTGCGGCGCCTCCAGACTCACGACGCAGAACCACGGGCCGCTCCTTTGTGCCAGATACGCGGCCGCGTGTTCGCCCAGCACATCGCTCTGATAACCCCGCTGGCGGACCGGCTCCGGCAGCACCGTTCCGTGCAGCCAAGGATCGTTGAGCAAAAATCCGCTCTCGAATCCCTCCCAAAACGCGAACCCGCCGCGCACCTCAGGTGACACCACCATTTTCGCGTGCGTCTCACCCACCGGCGCCGCGCCCTGATCGCGTTCGGCGAGATGCCACTTGCCGAAAAACGCCGTCGCATAGCCGCGCTCGCCCAGCTCATGCGCCACCGTCCGGGCACCGGGCGGCAACGGGTCGAAGTAGTCCCGCACCCCGTTCTCCGGCGAAGCCGCACCCGTCAGAATCGCCGCCCGCGCGAACGGCCCGAACGGATGCGGCGTCACCGCCTGCGTGTAGTTCACGCTCTCCGCCGCCAGTGCGTCGAGGTGCGGCGTGCGTGCGTTTGGGTCGCCAGCATAACCGCAGGCCTGCGCACGCCACTGTGTCGTGACAATCCACAGGATATCGGGCGAAGGTACGCTCATGCGATAGTGCCGAAAGCTACCGCGAAAGCTTCCGGTATTTGATCCGATGCGGCTGATCCGCGTCCTTGCCCTTCCGCCGGTGCAAATCCTCGATGTAGCTCGAATAGTTGCCGCTGAACCAGTGGACGTAACTATCACCCTCGAACGCCAGGATGTGCGTCGCTACGCGGTCGAGGAACCAACGGTCGTGTGACACCACCACCGCGCAGCCCGCGAAATTCTCCAACCCTTCCTCCAGCGCGCGGATCGAGTTCACGTCAAGGTCGTTCGTCGGCTCGTCGAGCAAAATCAAGTTGGCCCCGCTCTTCAGCAGCCGCGCGAGGTGCACGCGGTTGCGCTCGCCGCCGGAGAGCACGCCCACCTTTTTGCTCTGGTCCGCGCCGGTGAAACCAAACTGCGCGCAATATGCACGGCTATTCACCTCGCGGTTCGCGAGCCTCATGATCTCCTCGCCGCCGCTGATCGCCTGCCAAATCGTTTCGCCGTCGGGCAACGAGTCGCGCGACTGGTCCACATGCGCGATCTTCACCGTCGGGCCGACACGCAACTCGCCCGTGTCTCCCGTCTCCACCGCCGTGATCAGCCGGAACAGCGTGGTCTTGCCCGCACCGTTCGGCCCGATGACGCCGACGATCCCGCCGGGCGGGAGCGAAAAATTCACATCCTCGAACAGGAAGTTCTCGCCGTAACTCTTGGTCAGGTTTTTCGCCTCCACGACGAGCGCGCCTAGCCGAGGGCCGGGCGGAATCATGATCTCGAACTCGCGCTCCTTCTCGGCGACGTTCTGCTTAAGCATCGTCTCGTAGGCGTTAATGCGCGCCTGCGATTTCGCGACACGCGCCTTGGCCGACTGGCGGATCCACGTCAGCTCGCGCGCCATCGCCTTTTGCCGCCGGTCCTCCGTGCGCTGCTCAACCGCCGCACGCGCCTGCTTCTGCTCTAGCCACGACGAGTAGTTGCCCTTCCACGGAATCCCGTGCCCATAGGAAAGCTCGAGAATCCACTCGGCAACGTTGTCCAAGAAATACCGGTCATGTGTCACCGCGATCACCGTGCCCTCGTAGCGCGCGAGGTGCTGCTCCAGCCACTGCACGCTCTCGGCATCAAGATGATTCGTCGGCTCGTCCAGCAGGAGAATCGACGGTTTCTGCAACAGCAGCCGTGCCAGCGCCACGCGCCGCCGTTCGCCGCCGGACAGTTTGTCCACCGGCTGGTCCGACGGCGGACAGCGCAGCGCATCCATCGCCATCTCGACCTGCGGCGCGACATCCCACGCGCCGAGCGCGTCGATCTTCTCCTGCAACTCGCCCTGTTTCTTTGAAATCGCGCCCTTCGCCTCCTCGGTCTCCGCGGTGCCGAGGTCGTCCCAAGTGGCGTCGTAGGCGGTCGTGAGATCGGTGAGATGCTTCACGCCCTCCTCGACACACGCGCGCACCGTCGAGCCCGCCGTCAGGTGCGGCTCCTGCTCCAGCAGGCCAATCGTGTAGCCCGGTTCGAAATGCACGCGCCCTTCGATCTCCGTGTCGCGACCTGCGAGGATGCGCAGGAGCGAGGACTTGCCGGAGCCGTTGAGACCGAGCACGCCAATCTTGGCGCCATAATAAAACGACAGCGAGATATCGCGGAGAATTTCCTTGCGCTCGATTTTCTTCGAGACGCCGAGCATCGAGAAAATGATTGTCGGGGCTGTTTCAGCTTTGGCCATCCGCTCACTCAAACGCGCCGTCGACGCCCCGCAAGCTCCGCGACTTGACCGCCTATCATTTCGGCCGCGTTGCCAATTCCATCGCGGCGAGCCCCGCCATCGCTTCCGCGCGATTGCCGCCGCACATTTCCTGCGTGGGGCGGAGGCTGGCACAGACGGCGGGACGCTCAGGTTTGCCAAACAGCGCGCAGCGCAAATTGGGCAGAAGCTGGACACACGGCACTCCGCCGGGTTTTCCGCCAGTCATCCCTGGAATCGACGACGAGATCGAGGGCGAGATGCAACATGCACCGCACTGTGGTCGGCACTCCATGCCGGCACTGGGACTGCGCTGGCAGTTCGCGGTCATCTCTTCAGAGGCGTAATCAGCGCCCGGCAGTCCAACGTCCGAATGTAGCCAGCAAAAGCCATCATGGTGGCAGGAGGCCATCAGAAACTCGCGCCGTCAAACCCCGGCTGACCCGCGGGTTGCCCGATTTGGGCGGTCGGGCTTTGACGTGCGTCGTTTTTCCCTCCAACGTCCGCCGCGATGAAGTCGGTCAAGGTCCCAGCGTTCGAACTTTTCCTCCACGAGATGATCCCGCTCGCGAAAGCGATGGGCGTCGGCGTGGAGGTGAGCGACGACCGCGCACTGGTGCTGATCGCTCCGAAAGAGCAGAACAAAAACTCTCTCAACACCGCGTTCGGCGGCAGCCTCGTGTCGATTGCCACGCTGGCGGGCTACGGTGTCGTGTGGGAGTTGATGAAGCATGCGGATGCCGGCGAAAAGGCCGAGTGGCGGATCGTGGTGAAGGAGAGTCGCGCCGCCTACCGCCGCCCGGTGCTCGGGGACTTGCGGGCGATTTGCGAGCGGCCCGCCAAGGCCGCCGTCGAAGAGTTTAAGGCCGCGCTGGATCGCTACGGCAAGGCCAAGCTCAAGCTCAAAGCCTCGGTCGTGGAGAACGGCAATGTCGCCGTCGACGTGACGGCGGCGTTTGTCGTTTCACGCTGAGCGGCAGAAAGCGCCGGCATCCTGCCGGCACAGTGGCTGCGATTTTCAGCCACAGAACTCGCGAGCTCAAACCGCCGCCCCGGTCAGATGTGCTTCGAGTCGGCCTCGTTTTTTTTGACGTAACCGCTTTCCTGCCGCTGGTGGTTGACGGCGTTTTTCTTGAGATAGGCCTGATAAACGTCGTCGGCCGTCATGCCGAGCGTCTGCGCGAGCGACACGAGAAAATGGAACAGGTCGACGACCTCGACTTTGGCGTTCTGCTCGTCGAATTTCTGGTATTTCGCCCACCATTTCCACGGCACGCTGTCGATCAGCTCGGCGGTCTCCTGCTGCAACGCGCGGGTGTAATTAAGGATCCATCTTGCCTTTTCTTCGTCGGTCGGGGGCGGCAGGTTGACGCCGATCCGGCGGTTGAGCCCATCCTGCATGCGAAAAATCTCCTCGAGTTTGTCCATGAGTCGGGACGCTGCTGGGCCGCCGCGGCGCTGGCAAGCCCGGCCTGCCGGGCGGGGTGAGTTTGGGGTTGCCCAAAGCCCGTGACTGGGCGAAGTTCCTGCCTTCATGCAGGCGTCGAGCCGCATTCCCTGCGCTCCGTCTGCCATCCCAAACCATCGGCCGCTCCCTTATCGGTGAGCGCCGCATAACAACAAAAACCAAACCACATGTCAGATCCAGCAACGTCCGGCGAGCCGACTCCGGCTTCCGCCGAGACCGCCAGCACGGCACCCGCCGCAAGCCCCGTCCCGTCAGCCAACCCAGCGTCCTTCGGCACCTTCGGCAACAACCGCGGTTCGGGCCTCCTCCGGGGCAAGCGCCCCGCCATCGCCACCAAGCCCGCCGCTCCGACCGCCAGCACCGTCAGCGACTACAAACCCACCGCCCTCGAGGTCATCACCCCGGCGCGCGAATATCAAAATCCGTTCGCCAGCGGGACGCCCGAGAACCCTACCCCCGAGCCTCCGGCCCCACAGGCCGCCGCCGAACCGGCCCAATCCGCGCCACCCGTAACCCCAGCCGCCTCGATTCCCGCGCCCGCTCCGATCGCAGTCCCGGTCGCGCCAGCCGCTGCGCCTGCGCTGCCAGCAGAAAAACCCGAGCTCAAAATCCTCCCGCCGGAAGAAATGAAGCGTCCGGCCCAGAGCTGGGGTGAACACGAGCCGCAGCAAAGCGATGACGCGCGCCCTCGCCGCGACGACCGCGGGACTTTCCGCCCGGAACGCCGCGACACCAAGCCCTACGAGCCGCAGCCGCGTGAGCCGCGCCGCGAACCCGCGATCGAACAGCGCGGCCCGCTCCCGCGCGCCGCCCAGCCGGCTCCAGTCGCGAAAAAATCCCGCGGCTTCTTCGGCTGGCTCAAGGGCCTCTTTGGCGGAAAATCCTCGACCGTTGCCGCGCCCCAAACGTCGGACCGTGAGTCGGGCCGCGACGGCGAGCACCGCCACCACCGGCACCACGATCGGCGCGGCGGCCATCAGGGCGAAAACCGCGGCCAGCGCGACTACCAGCCCCGCGACCCCCGCGATTATCCGGAAGGCGAGCAGCAGTTCGGCGAGCGTCGCTTCGACGGCGGCGGTCGCCGTCGCCGCCGCGGCGGCCGGGGCCGCCATCGCGATGATCGCGGCGGCCCGCGGTCCGAGGGTCAGCAGGGTGGCGGCGCGATCTAATCACACCGCCGCTGCTAAAAACCTTGCCAAGCCGCGCCCCAGTGCGCGCATTTCAAAGGCGTCCGCAATCCGCGGGCGCCTTTTTACTTTTCGGCTCCTCGCCTCTCGCCCTCCCGACTCCCGACTCCGATGTCCGATCTCATCGTCAAAGGTGGCACCCCGCTCTCCGGCACCATCACGCCATCGGGCAACAAAAACTCCGCCCTGCCCATCCTGTGCGCCACGCTCCTCACCGATGCGCCTGTGCGGCTGCTCAACGTTCCCGCCATCACTGACGTCGAGAAGCTGGTAACATTTTTCGCCGCGCAGGGTTCGCGCGTCACCTGGGACAAGGCCGCCGGCGAGATGACACTAGACCACTCGACCTTCGATCCCGCGCGCCTCAAGGGCGAGTTGCCCTCGGGCATGCGCTCCTCCGTGTTGCTCTTCGCGCCGCTCCTGCACCGCATGGGTAAAATTGCCATTCCATCTAACGCCAAGGGCTGCTCGCTCGGCATCCGCGAACTCGACCCGCACCTCGAAATCCTAAAAAAACTCGGCGCCACCATCGCGCACAACCACGCCCTCACCCTCACGCTCGACGGCGGTTTCCACGGGGCGCGTCACTGGCCCGACTACATGTCGGTCACCGCCACCGAAAATTTCGTCATGGCCGCAGTGCTCGCCTCCGGCGAGTCCACCCTCCTCAATGCCGCCAGCGAGCCCCATGTGCAGGACCTCTGCGCCGTGCTCGTCGCCATGGGCGCGAAGATCTCAGGCCTGGGCACCAGCAAGCTCACGGTCGATGGCGTCCCGCGCCTCGGCGGCGGCACTTTCACGATCAACACCGACTACCACGAGGTCGTCACCTTTCTCGCCCTCGGCGCCATCACTGGCGGCGAAGTCCGCGTCCGTCACTCGCTCCCGCACCACTTCGACCTCATCACACGCTCCTTCGCCAAACTCGGCGTCGTCATTGAGCACGAGGGCGACACCGCACTCGTGCGCGCCCACCAGCGCCTCGTCATCGAGACGCCCTACACCACCAACCTACTCCCAAAAATCGAGGCCGCGCCGTGGCCGTATTTTCCGGTCGACCTGCTGCCGTGCATGATCGCTCTCTCTGTCCGCGCGCAGGGCGCCATTCAGTTTTGGAACAAGGTTTACGAGGGGGGCTTCACTTGGATGCCCGAACTCGCGAAATTCGGCGCCCACGTCGTCGTCAGCGACCCGCACCGCATTATCGTGTTTGGCGACCGCCCGCTGCGCCCGGCGGTGGTCGACGCGCCCTATATCATCCGCGCCGCCGTCGCTCTCTTCATGGTGGCCGCGAGCATCCCCGGCCGCTCCGTGGTGAAGAACGCCGAAATCATCCAACGCGCCCACCCGAAGTTTGTCGAAAACCTCCGCAGCCTCGGCGCCGACGCCGAGTGGAAATGACCTCCATGGCTCTCGACGACAAAACTCCCAGAGGCACCGGTTACATCTCCTCTGCACTGACCGCGCCCATCACGCCCGCGGAGGCCGCGTTGCGCCCCCTCTCGTTTTCCGACTTCACCGGTCAGACAAAAACCGTCGAGCGCCTGAAAATCATGGTCGGCGCTGCCAAGAAACGCAGCGAGGCACTCAACCACATTTTGCTCTCCGGCCCGCCAGGCCTCGGCAAGACCACCCTCGCGTTCATTCTCGGCAACGAGCTCGGCAAAGCCGTCCGAGTCACCTCCGGCCCCGTCATCGAGAAAGCCGGTGACCTCGCCGGCCTGCTGACGAATCTCGAGGAGGGCGACATCCTTTTCATCGACGAAATTCACCGCATCCCCAAAACCGTCGAGGAGTATCTCTACTCGGCGATGGAGGATTTTCGCCTCGACATCATGATCGACCAGGGGCCCAACGCGCGCAGCGTCCGCCTCTCGATCCCGCGTTTCACGCTCGTCGGCGCCACCACCCGCAGCGGCCTGCTCACCGCCCCGCTCCGCTCGCGTTTCACCCTGCAGACGCGCCTCGACTACTACGACCACCCGACGCTCGAAGGCATCGTCCGCCGCAGTTGCGGGCTGCTCAAGGTCACGATCGACGACGGCGGCGCCCGTGAAATCGCCACCCGCGCCCGCGGCACGCCGCGCGTCGCCAACAATCTCATCAACTTCGTCCGCGACTTCGCCCAGGAACGCGCCACCGGTAAAATCACCCAGCCCGTCGCCGCCGCCGCCCTTGAGCTTCTGGAGATCGACGCCGCCGGGCTCGACGAGATGGATAAGCGCATGCTCCGGGTGATGGCGGAAAACTATGGTGGAAAACCCGTCGGCATGAGCACCATCGCCGTCGCCGTCGGCGAGGAAGCCGAGACGCTCGAGGAAGTGCACGAGCCGTTCCTCATTCAGGAAGGCTACCTCCAGCGGACGCCCCAGGGCCGCGTGCTCACGCCGAAGGGCTACGGCGCCGTCGGCCTGAAGTCCGCCAGCGGCACGCAACAGAGCAGCCTGTTCTGACCGCGGGCACTGTCAGCACTGACTTGCCAGGCTATGGCGTCGCTGGTCCTTTTTTCATCAGCGGTTTCCACCAGAAAAAATACATGCCGACTAGAGCGACCAGGAACAGCGGCAGGGTGCGGAAGAAGGTCGCGTAGGATTGAATCACCAACTGCATCGGCAGCAGAAGCATCGTGATCAACCAGAGTAGGGCAAAGGGCAGCGTGATGATGTCATTGCGGTTCTCCAGATCGATGGCCGCCCGTTCGGCTCCTTGGAATTCGCCGCGCAGCGAACCCCACCAGCCGAATGGTCGCGTCGTCCGGTAAAAGTTAACCAAAATCTCGCGGGAGGTCGGCGCCGTGAGGAGCGAGCCCGCGATGGTACCGAAGACCGAGATGGCCGTCATCACCACCAACTGTGTCGGCTCGGTCATCTCGGGAAAATAGAGCCGCTGCCCGACTGCGCCCAGAATCCCCAGCACCGTGCCGCCGATCATGCCCCAGGCATTGCAGCGCCACCAATAGAGACGCAGGACTTGCGGCCCGATCTGCCCCGCCGTGAGACTCATGACGATCCAACCCCAGAGGGTGTTGATGCTCGTCGCCACCACGCCAAAGTAGAAACCTAGAATGACAATCCCGAGTGTGGAGGCGTAGGAGGTGATGATGAGCTCGCGATTAGCCGCCCGCGGACGGAAAAAATTCTGGTAGATGTCCTTCACGAATAAGGCGCTCGCGCCGTTCATCAGGCCGTTTTTGCACGACATCATCGCGGCGAACATCGCCACGACGATCAGTCCTTTCAGTCCGGTGGGCACCATGTTTAGCAGCACGGCGGGGAGAATCTGCTCCGGGTTGACCGTGCCATGGTAGCCGACCAGCGCGAGTTTGCCCTGCCAATCCGGGCCCAGCAGGGCCCGAAGTTGGGCGACGAAGGCCGCCGGATGACTCCCTGGCGAGGTCATAATGCTCCCGGTGAGATCATGCCAAAACGGTGCGGTGGTGGCAGGATATTGGGTGTGGATCAGGTCCGCCGCCTGCTTGATGACGGCTGGGTCGGGATAAAGGCTGTGCACGAGGTAAATGCCCATCACCGCAAAGCCGATCATCAGCGGCCAGCGGAACATCAGCATCACCCCCTGCTGGAAGGATTGCAGCCCGCAGTCGCGATCGCTCTTTGCGCCGAAGTAGCGCGAGTCGGCGCCAGTTCCGGCCCCTCCAAGGATGTTTCGCAGCAGGTAGAATGACGCGACCATGATCAGCATCGAATAGGGCTCGTAGCCGGCGGGCATCTGCGTGTGCCAGGCGGGCTGCGAGTTGGTCCAGTCGGCGTTGCCCGTGACGGCCTGCGCCGTGGCCGCAAGGCTGCTCATGCTTGGCACCAGATGCCAGGCCATGAAGGCGATGATCACGCTCGCTGTCAAAATGATCACGCCCTGCACCAGGTCGGTCAGCACCACGCCGTAGAATCCCGCGCTCATCGTAAACAGGGTCGAGACGGTGACGACGACGAGCGTCGTATACATTGCCGGAAACGGGAAGAAAAGGCCGAGAAACAAACTCGCGCCCCGGATGAGATACGCGAGCATCATGACCGTGATCAAGATGCCAGCGAGCGCGGACATCGCCCGCACGCCCTCGGCGGCCTTTCCATCCCCGAACCGATAGGTCATCCATTCCGCCCCCGTCATGCAACCGGAGCGCCGGTGCCATTTCCCGGTGTAGGCCAGCATGAAGATCAGCACGATGCCGGCGCCGCCACGAAACTCCACATAGAGCCCGCGAGGCCCGAGCATATACAGGAACGACGTGATCATCATCGTCCCTGTGAGATCGAACCAGTTCGCCATGCCCGCCACGCCCAGCACCCACCACGGCAGCGTGCGCCCGCCGAGAAAATAATGCTCCAGGCTCAATCCCGCCCGTTTTGTCATGATCACGCCGGCGATCAGGCTCAAGATCAGATAACCGAGGATGATGACGTAATCGACAGTCGCGAGCGCGTGCATGATGATAGTGGGGTGACCGATGGAGGATGAACGCGGCGATTTATTTGGCGTGAGCGGGAAGGGCCGCGAGAGAAATCGCAGGCAAACCTCGTGCGTCGGTGCGTCTTTGACTTTCCGGCCGAGGCAGGTTTGGCTCCACATCTCTTGAACATGCAGCAGCTCCACCCTTACTGGCGCATGGAATACATCGAGGCGCCCCGGCATCCGCCCGAGATGAAGCGCCCGTTCACCGAGTTGCCCCTCCTTGGCAACGACCGCGC
Organism: uncultured Opitutia bacterium; assembly: GCA_903877135.1. Classification (GTDB taxonomy): domain Bacteria; phylum Verrucomicrobiota; class Verrucomicrobiia; order Opitutales; family Opitutaceae; genus CAIRCN01. The sequence goes on along the minus strand of CAIRCN010000004.1, from coordinate 91,768 downwards.
CGCGCGCATCGTCCACCGCGGTGTCCACGCCTACCTCATCCTCAACATTTTTCCCTACAACCCCGGCCACCTCCTCGCCGTCCCCTTCCGCGAGGTCGTCCAGTTCGAGGAACTCACCCCCGCCGAGTGCGCCGACCTCATGGAGGAAATCGTCTTCGCCCAACGCCTCCTCACCGCCGCCCTCAAACCCGACGGCTTTAACATCGGCTTCAACCTTGGCACCGCCGCCGGCGGCAGTATCGCTCACCTCCACGGCCACATCGTCCCCCGCTGGACCGGCGACCACAACTTCATGCCCGTTCTCGGCCACACCCGCATCCTCCCGCAATCCCTCGACGACACCTGGGAGCGTCTCGCTGCGGTGGTGCCGAACCTGGATGCCAAACGGTAAGCGCCCCGCCTTGCCCTCCCAAACCCTCCATTTCCCCTCCGCCCGCCACCTCCACGCGCTCTACGCGGGCCACGAGGAAAACCTTGCCCACGCCGAACGCATGCTCGGCGTCAAACTCACCTCCCGCGACGACTGGCTGAAGATTGAGACCCCCGACACCGTCCCCGATCCCGCCAATCCAAACTCCAAAATCCCAATTCCAAAATCCCCCACCGCCCTCGCGGCGGCGGAAGCCCTCTTCACCTTCCTCGACGCCGCCCGCAACCAGGGCATGACGATCCGCACGCCCGACTTCCATCGCATCACCGACGGCTTTGCCCGCGGCGAAGGCGACCAGATTCGCGCCCTCATCGACGAACCCCTCGTCATCGCCACCAACCGCAAGACCATCGTCCCGAAAACCCTCGGCCAGAAACTCTACCTCCAGTCGATGCTCGCGCACCCGGTCGTCTTCGGCATCGGCCCCGCCGGCACCGGCAAGACCTACCTCGCGATGGCCGCCGCCGTCTCCGCCCTCCTCAAGAACGAGGTCGAGCGCCTCATCCTCACGCGCCCCGCCGTCGAGGCCGGCGAAACCCTCGGCTTCCTCCCCGGCGACCTCCGCGAGAAAATTCTCCCCTACCTCCGCCCGCTCTACGACGCCCTCCACGACATGCTCGACGCCGAGGACATCGCCCGCCTCACCGAGAAAGGCGTCATCGAGATCGCACCGCTCGCCTACATGCGCGGCCGCACTCTCTCCCGCGCCTACATCATCCTCGACGAGGCGCAAAACTCCACTTCCGAGCAGATGATGATGTTCCTCACCCGCCTCGGCGAAGACTCGCGCATGGTCGTCACCGGCGACATCACGCAGATCGACCTCCGCCGCGCGAAGCACAGCGGCCTCCTCGAAGTCCGCCACATCTTGAGCGACATCCCCGGCATCGATTTCCACACCTTCAGCGCCGCCGATGTCGTCCGCCACCCGCTCGTCCAAAAAATCATCGAAGCCTACGACATCTACCGCAACCCCATCGCTGCCGAAAACGGCACAGAGGAAAAACGGTGAGTATCTCTCGGCAGAATTCGCTGATACCGGCGGTGCTCGGCACAAACTCAGTCATCGGCTTCATTCCCACGAAGGACTTCGCTCAGGCGAGGGCTTTCTACGAGGGCGTGCTCAGCCTGCACCTCACGGCCACGGATGACTTCGCCTTGGTCTTCGAAAGCGGCGGCACGATGATCCGCGTCGTCAAAGTCGGCGCCTTTCAGTCCGCCCCCTACACGATCCTCGGCTGGCAGGTGCCCGACGCGTCGCAGGCGGTTTCCGTCCTGGCCGCGCGCGGCGTCGCCTTCGAGCGCTATCCCGGCATGGCCCAAGATGCGCATGGTATCTGGACCGCCCCCGGTGGCGCGCGCGTCGCCTGGTTCAAGGACCCCGACGGCAACGTCCTCTCCGTTTCCCAGCACCCCTAGTCTCCTCTCATCACTCTCACATTTCACACTTCACTCTTGCCCCAATGCCCGCCCGCGCCGTCGCCATTGCCAACCGCCATCCGCGCCTGCGCCTCGACCGCCGCGCCCTCACCCGCGCGATACACGTCCTCGATTCCGAGTTCGCAAAATCCAAAATCTCGCCGGTTCCTCCCGGTGAGATCTCGCTCGTCTTCCTGACCGACACCGCCTTGGCCCAACTCCACGCCGACTTCCTCGACGAACCAACACCCACCGACGTCATCACCTTCGAGGGTGACCCCATTCTCGGCACCGCCGGTGAAATCTGCGTCTCCGCCGACACTGCTGCCGCTTACGCAAAAAAAAACGGACGCGACTTCTCCTCCGAACTTCTGCTCTACGTCGTCCACGGCTGGCTGCATCTCGCTGGCTACGACGATCTGCAGCCCACGAAAAAGCGCGCCATTCGCCGCGCCGAGGCCCGCGCAGTGCGCCTGCTTGCCGTCTCTGATAGCCTGCCCCGTTTCAAGCTGACCTGACCGCACCGGGCCCTTGTCTCATCCGACGCCCCGTTTTTCCGTGCCTTTTGCCCGGGGCCTGCGCTATGTCCTCGCCTGCCATGTCCGGCGACAATTCCTCCTCCTCCATCGTCACCCTGCGCACCGCGTTCTTTTCCGGTTTGCTCCTGCTCGCGCCGCTCGTTGTCACCATCTGGGCGTTCAGCAAGATCATCGATCTCATCGGCGGCACCTTCCGGCCACTCTTCGAAGACTACCTGCCACAATCGTTGCAGCGCGTCCCATTTCTCTGGGATTTTCTCACGACCCTCGCGGTCCTTGCGCTTGTCACGCTGATCGGCTGGCTCTCGCGCTACGTCTTCGGCAAATACTTCCTCGAGGTCGGCGAACGCATCATGCAGGGCATCCCCGGCGTCGGCCCCGTTTATAACACCGTCAAGCAGATCGTCGACACCTTCAGCACACAGAACCGCAACCTCTTCAGCAAGGTCGTGCTGGTCGAGTTCCCCCGTGAAGGTATGTGGACGCTCGGTTTCCTCACCAACAAACTCTCTGGCGAACCGCAGGCCCACGTCGCGGAGGAAATTTGGACGGTCTTCGTGCCCACGACGCCCAACCCCACCAGCGGCTTCCTTATCATGCTCCCGAAATCCAAGATCCGCGAACTCAACATGTCCGTCGGCGACGGGATGAAGATGATCATCTCCGGCGGCGGCGTGGTGCCGCACTGGCCTGGCGCGAAAATTCCCGCCACCCTCATCAAACCGTAATCTTCCGCGACCGCGCCACCGGCACCGCCCGCCCGGCGAACGCCCGCCCGCCCCATGCCCGGCCTCCCGCTTGAAACCGACGCATTCGTGCTGGCGCGGCGGCCCCCATCAGACTCGTTTCAGAGCTTCACGCTCTTCTCCGCCGAGCACGGCTCCCTGCTCGTCGTCCAGCGTCTCACAAAAAAAGCCGCCTCCTCGACCACCGCCGTCACATTCGACCTCTTCGATGAAGTTTCCCTCCAGCTTGAAAGTTCGAATCTGGGTCAGACGTGGTTTGTGAAGGAGACCCGCCTCCTCACCCGTCACCCCGGCCTCGGTCGCAGTTACGAATCTCTCACCGCCGCCTCCGACCTCGCCCGGCTCATCGCGCGCAACCCCGTCCACGAGGAAAGCCGCGCCGCCGTCGCCGCCCTGCTGCGCCAGGCGCTCGCCTCCCTCGCAACCGGCGCCCGCCCCGACATCGTGTGGTTTAAGAGCCTCTACTGCTTCGCCCGCGACGAAGGCTACCCGGTGAAACAGCAGTGGTTCCCGACACTCTCCGTCGCAGAACGTGAGGACGTGGCCACGCTCCTCAACCGCCCGCTCGCCGAGCAAACCGCCGCGGCTAAGATCGTCGCCCGCCTCGGCCTCTTCCTCGCCGACTACCTCCGCGGCCACACAGAAATTTTGTTGGAGTGACCAGTAACAAGTGATGAGTGACAAGATTCCGCCCCCTCACTCTTCACACTTCCCTCTTCTTCGCGCCCATGGATTTCTCCCTCGATCAACGCACTGCCAGCCTGAGCGTCGGCGAGTTCGCGGATTTTTCGACCGGGCCGCGAGAAGGCGGCAGCGGCGCCGGCGGCCTTTGGCGCGCCCAACTCGGCACGCACTGGCACAACGAACTCCGAGCCCAAGCCACCACCGACACCCCCGACGCCCAGTTCGAAGTGCCGATCGCGGGCCAGATTTTCCATCAAGGTTGGACCATCGCACTCGCCGGCCGCATCGACCAGCTCCTCCGCACGGATGGCATGATTACGTTGCGCGAGATCAAGACTGTCACCCGCCCGCTTCCCGCCGACGAAACCGAACTCCGCGCCGCCTATCCCGGCTACTTCGGCCAGCTCTCCACCTATACCGTGTTGCAGCGGCGCCTCTGTAGGGCGGTGTCGCCGAACCCCACCGAGCAACCGTTGCGCTCCGAGCTCATCTTTGTCGAAGCCGGCAGCGGCCTCGCGCAGACCATCACGCTCACGCCGTCGGACGACGCTTTTTTCCGCGTGCAACTCGAGCGCGTGGCCCAGTTTCTCAACCTCCGGCTGCGCGCTCGCGAGCGGCTGCGCCACCTCGCCTTCCGACCACCGTTCGCCACGCTCCGCGCCGGTCAGGAGACGACGGAGACTGCGCTCACCGCGCTATTCGAACGCCACCCGCTCGTGCTCTTCGAGGCACCGACCGGCTTCGGCAAAACCGGCGTGCTCCTCGAATTCGCTCTCGGCCAGCTGCGCTCCGGCAACTTCGACCTCGCGCTCTACCTCACCAGCAAGTCCACCGGCCAGCTCCAGGTCGTCCGCACCCTGCAGTCGATGACCATAGCCGCGGATGGCGGCACTCCCGTCGCCGCCTGGCACGTCCGCAACAAATCCGAGCACTGCGTCAACACCACTTTTCACTGCGTCCGCGACAGCTGCGCCTACCTCGACGGCGCCGCTGAGCGCTGGCCGCAAAGCGGACTCGCCCGTTTTTATCTCGACGAAAAACACGCACGCGACCTCGACATCCTCCGCGCCGCCGGCCGCGCCGCGCGCATCTGCCCCTACGAAATCACCCGCGCCGCCCTCGCGTTCAACGATGTCTGGATCGGCGACTATAACTACGTCTTCGCCCCGCGCAACCGCGGCCTGTTCTTCGAGCAGCCTGGCTTCGCACCCGAGCGCACACTCCTCCTCCTCGACGAGGCCCACAACCTCCCCTCCCGCGTCGCCGACGCCTACTCGCACACCCTCACCGCCGCCGACGCCTTCGCCGTGCGCAACGAACTCCACCGCCTCCGCGCGCTCGCCACGCTCGTCTCCGCCTGGGACCACTGGTGCCACTTCCTCCACCACCTGCGCGCCTGCGCCGCGCTGTCCCTCGCCGCCGAAGACGACGCCCGCCACCTCCTCACCATCCTCGCCGACCTCATCGCCACGACCCCGCTCGACCTCGCCGCCCTCGGCCCGCAGGCCGCCGACCTCCTCTGGCAACTCCCCTCGCTCGCCGACGAACTCACCGCCACCGAGCTGCCGCGCCTCTGGTGGTGTCCGCGCGACAGCGAACTCAACCTCACCTGCCTCGACGCCGCCTCCGCCATCGGTGCCACGCTGCGCGAGTTCGGCGGCGTCGTGCTCGCCAGTGCCACCCTCACACCCGTGGACGGTTTCGCCGTCGCCTGCGGGCTCGATGCGCCGCCCGATTCACCACCAACTCCGCCACCGCCAGCCCCCGAACGCCTTGGCGCACTCACCAAGCGTGCCACCAAAAAACTCTACCGCCAGCTCACCAATGCCGCCGAACTGCTCCGCGTCGAGGAGGCTCGCACCGCCTCTAGTCCCACGCTTCTGCGCGCCGCCACCCCGTGGCGCGATAGCGCCTACGACATCGCCTTCGACGCCCGCATCGACACGACATTCCAGCACCGCTCGCACCATTACACCGCCACCGCCGCCACCGTCGCCTCCCTGCACGCCGCACCTTCTTCGGTCTCTCAACTCTCAACCCTCAACTCTCAACTGAACACCGCGACGCGCAGCGTCGCGGTGTTCTTCCCCAGCTACGCCTATGCCGAGGCCATCCGCGGTGAACTCGCCGCCAACACCCCCGCGCTCCGCGTCGCCCTCCAACCCAAGCTCCGCGACCTCGCCGCGCAATCCGCCTGGGTCGGCGATTCACTCCTCGCCGCCGACGCGCTCTTCCTCGTCCTCGGCTCCAGCTTTGCCGAGAGCATCGACGCCCTCGGCGGCCGCGTCACTCACGCGATGGTCGTCGGGCCCGCGCTCCCCGAGGTCAACGCCGTCCAGCGCGCCCGCCTCGCCGAGGCCGCCCGCGCCGGACTCACCCGCGAGGAAGCGTTCCGCCGGGTCTACCAAATCCCCGGCATGACCAAGGTGAACCAGGCCCTCGGCCGCCTCGTCCGCGCCCCCGGCCAGCGCGCCCGGGTCATCCTCCACTGTCGTCGCTTCCTCGAGCCGAGTTACGCCAGTCTCCTCGCGCCCGATTACCAGACCGGGACCAACCTACTCGACGACGACGACCTCGCGCGCTGGCTCGCCCAAGATCCCGCCACTTTTTCGCCCGGCGCTTGTCTGCACTCACCGACCGGTTAACTTTCTCCCGCTTGAAGACGCCTCTCCTCCGCCTCCTCGCCGTGTGGCTGCTGCTGACCTCGCTCGGTCACGCCGCCGCCGTGAGCCTCGTCAACCGCGCGGTCTCGCTCACGGCGAAAGAGATCACCCAAGGCTACCGCGACGGCGTCATTCTCGCGAAACCGCGGACCGCCGCCCTTGCCACGGTCGACGCTGCCGAGGTCCGCGAAGGCGTTCGCGTGCGGCACCAATTCGCCCGCTTCGGGGCCCTCCGCATCGTCGATCTCGCCGTCACAGACACGCTCGCCACCGCGCTCTCCCGCCTCAAGGCCACCGGCCGTTACGAATTCGTCGAGCCCGACTACGTCCGCACCGCCTCCGTCGTGCCCAACGACCCGCGCTTCAGCACCGACCAGTGGCCGCTCGCCAACACCGGCTCCAACGGCCCGGGCGCCGGCATCGCCGGCGCCGACATCAAGGCCGAGACTGCTTGGGACACGCAACTAGGTGGCCTGAACGATGCCTCCAATGTCATCGTTGCCGTCATCGACTCCGGCATCCACGCCACTCACGAGGACATCGTCGCCAATCTCTGGACGAGTTCCACCGGCACTCACGGCATCAACTCCATCATCAGCAATGCCTCCAGTGCCAGCTACTACCTGCCCAACGATGACCTCGGCCACGGCTCGCACGTCGCCGGCATCATCGGCGCCGTCGGCAACAACGGCCGCGGCATAAGCGGCGTCGCCTGGCGCGTGCAAATCATGGCGCTCAAATTCCTCGACAGCACCGGCAACGGTTCCGTCTCCAACGAGGTCGAGTGCTTCGACTACGCCATCGCCAACGGCGCCCAGATCATCAACGGCAGCTTCGGCGACACCACTGGCAGCAGCACCTTTTCCCAGTCTGAGCTCTCCGCCATCACCCGCGCCCGCGACGCCGGAATCATCTTCGTCGCCGCCGCCGGCAACAGCACACTTAACATGGATGTCATCCGAGAGTATCCCGCGAGTTTCCCTCTCGACAACATCATCGCCGTCGGCAGTTCCACCAACCGCGACGAGATTTCTACTTTTTCCAACTACGGCTCCGGCGCCGTCGAGCTCTTCGCCCCCGGTGAAAACATCCTCTCGCTCGACTACACCACCGATATCACCTATGTGCTGAAAAGCGGCACCTCGATGGCCGCCCCGCACGTCGCCGGTGCGCTCGCTCTGCTCAAGGCGAAGTTTCCCACCGACAACTACCACCAGCTCATCAACCGCCTCCTCCGCAGCGTCGATCCCGGCGCCAAATTTGCCGGCAAGTGCCAGACTGGCGGCCGCCTCAACCTCGCGAAGGCGCTCACCTCGACCGACAACCGCCCTTTCAACGACGACTTCGCCACCCGCGCCCGCATCTCCGGCGCCAACATCGCCGCCCGCGCCTCCAACATGGGTGCCACCCCCGAAGTCGGCGAGCCCCTCCACGCCGGTATCGCCGGCGGCACTTCGCTCTGGTGGGAATGGACCGCGCCGGCCAGCGGCTCGGTGACGATCGACACCAGCGGCAGCACCTTCAACACTCTGCTCGCGGTTTACACCGGCACCGCCGTCAATAACCTCACCTCTGTCGCCTCCAACGACGACACCGTTGGTGTCGCCACCAGTCGCGTGACCTTCACCGCTCAGGCCGGCGTGAATTACGAAATCGCCGTCGACGGCAAGGCCGGCGCGACCGGCCTCGCGCTTCTCAACATCGGCACCGTGCCCGCCAATGACGCCTTCGCCTCGCCCGTCACGCTCACCGGCCAGAGCGCGCTCGTAACTGCAACCAACGCGCATTGCAGCCGCGAAACCGGCGAGCCCCGCATCCTCGGCAACGCCGGCGGTCTCTCGCTCTGGTATAGCTGGACGGCGCCGCGCACCGGCCAGTTCCAGATCGCGGCCTACAGCGACCAGATCAACCCGCTGCTCGCCGTTTACACCGGCAGTTCCCTCACCGCGCTCACGCTCGTCAGCGCCAACGGCAGCACAGGCTCGAGCAACGCCCTCTGCACCATCAACGCCAACGCCGGCACCACCTACGCCATCACCGTCGATTCGACCAACACCAGCGTCCCGGGCACCTTCACCCTCTCGCTCGTCGATTCGCTCTGGCAGGCCACCGCGACCGACGCCATCACCGGTGCACCCGCCGTCGCGCCCGACGGCAGCATCTACGTCGGCAGCGTCGACAGCTCATTCTACGCCTTCAACGCCAACGGCACCCAGAAATGGAGCTACGCCACCGGCGGCTTCATCGACACCTGCTCGCCCGCCATCGCCGACGACGGCACCGTCTACACCGGCTCGAACGACGGCATCGTCCGCGCGTTCACCTCCAGCGGCACCTTGAAATGGACCTTCACTGTCCCCACCCCCTCCAACTCCGCCCTCAGCACCTCCATCTCCAATTCCCCCGCCATCGCCCCCGATGGCACGATCTACATCCAGTCCACCGACAACAACCTCTACGCCCTCAACTCCACCGACGGTTCGCAGAAGTGGCGTTTCAACACCAGCAGCACCTCCTACTCCACGCCTGTGATCGCGCCCGATGGCACGATCTACATCGGCTCCACCGACAACAACCTCTACGCCATCACGTCCACCGGCTCGCTGAAATGGATGTTCCCCGCTGGCAACCAGATCTACTCCACCCCCGCGATCGACGCCGCCGGCAACATCTACTTTAGCACGCTCAGCAACACCGTCTTCTCCGTCACTCCCGGCGGCGCGCAACGCTGGATCTACGCCACAGGTAACGGCATCTCCTCGTCGCCCGCGCTCAACGTCGACGGCTCCGTCGTCTACATCGGCTCCTACGACCACTACCTCCACGCCATCAACACCGCCACCGGCACCATGAAGTGGACCTACCCTCTCGGCGACGAAATACGCGCCAGTTCACCCGCCATCGACGCCAACGGCGTGATCTACGTCGGCGGCTACGACTACCTGGTCCACGCCGTCAACCCCGACGGCTCGCTCAAGCGCACCTACGCTATGGGCAACTGGGTCCGCTCCTCGCCCGTCATCGCCGGCACGAAACTCTACGTCGGCAGCAACGACCACAAACTCTACGCCTTCGAACTCGGCGTCGGCGCCGCCACCACGCCCTGGCCCATGTATCGCCACAACCCCCGCCGGCTCGGTCGCGCCGTCTCCACCACCCCGCCGACCATCACCGCACAGCCGCAGGCCCAGACCATCGCCACCGGCTCGACCGTCGTGTTCAGCGTCGCGGCCACCGGCACCGGCCTCGCCTACCAATGGGCCAAGGACGGCGTCGCCCTCGCCGGCGCCACTGCCACCTCCCTCCTGCTCTCCAATGCCCAAGCCGCCGACGCCGGCAACTACACCGTCACCGTCAGCAACGGCACCGCTCTCACCACTAGCAGCGCCGCCGCGCTGACCGTGCTGGTGACCACCACGCCCGGCCGCCTCGTCAACCTCTCGACTCGCGGCCAGGTCGGCACCGGCGGCAACGTCCTGATCGCGGGCTTCGTCATCACCGGCTCCGCGGCGAAGCCGGTGATCATCCGCGGCGTCGGCCCGACCCTGGCCAACTACGGGGTCACCGGAACCCTGCCCGACCCGCTGCTCACGCTCCAACTCACGAGCAACGGCAGCGTGGTCGGGCAAAACGACAACTGGGCCACCGCGGGCACGCCCGCCACCGTCATTGCCGACATGGCCCGGGTCGGCGCCTTTGCGTTGCCCACCGGTTCGCTCGACTCCGTCATCTCCACCACCCTCGCCCCCGGCGTCTATACGGCGACCCTCTCTGGCAACGGCGCCACCAACACCGGCGTCGGTCTCGTGGAAGTCTACGACAACACCGTCGCCCTCGACAGCACTTCGCCTCGCCTCGTGAACATCTCCACCCGCGGCATCGTCGGCACCGGCAACAACGTCATGATCCCCGGGTTTGTGATCAGCGGCAGCACCGACAAAACCGTGCTAATACGCTGCGTCGGCCCGACGTTGGCCAACTATGGCGTCGCCGGCACGCTGGCCGATCCGACCATCACCCTGAACGACGGCAACGGAAATATCATCTACCAAAACGACAACTGGGGCTCGGCCGGCGATTCAACCCAGATCGTGAACTCCTCCTCTGCAGTGGGCGCCTTTGCACTCACGACCGGCAGCAAAGACTCCGTTCTGCTCGTCACGCTCCAGCCCGGCCGCTACACCGTCACCGCCAGCGGCGTCAACAACACCACCGGCGTCGCCCTCGTCGAAGTTTACGAGCTGCCCTGAGGCTAGGTCCGCGACCTCCGCCGACCAAGATCGCAAACTGCCGGCGCGCTTGCTGGCCGGATGAAAGGGTGTTCAGTGCAGCGATTACCATGCGCCGCCCACCACGCGTCCTGGCCCTGCTTTGCGCCCTCACCACGCTTTCCCTCCACGCCCAGCCGGTCGCGCCGACGCCGGAGCAAGTGGCCCGCTTGCACGCACTGGCGGTCACGCTCCATCCCCTCGCTGTCAGCACTCCACCCCTCAGCGTCAACGTTTCCGCTCGCGAAGAAGTCCGGCAGTTCTACCGGTCGATTTACAATACCTCCGAAGGCATCCCGATGGCCTGGACCGGCAACTACACCGCGACCGATCCCATCGTCGCGGCAGGTGACACCTCCGCAGCCTTCAAGGAGGCTGTGCGGCTCCGTATTAATTTTTTCCGCGCGCTCGTCGGCGTGCCGGCCGCCATCACGTTGAACTCGACCTACAGCACGAAGGACCAGCAAGCCGCGCTGATGATGAGCGCCAACAACGCTCTCAATCATTTTCCGCCAAACACCTGGACATTCTACACCGCAGACGGCGCCACCGCCGCCGGCAACAGCAACCTCGCCATCGGTTATGCGGGACCCGACGCCATTTCCGGCTACATGTCCGACAGCGGCTCCAACAACGCCGCCGTCGGTCACCGCCGCTGGCTCTATTATCCGCAGACCCTGCAGATGGGCACCGGCGACGTCCCTGGCACTGCCACTCTCTATCCTGCCAATGTCACTTGGGTGGTCGACGACCAGTTCGGAGGCACACGTCCCGCCACCCGCACCACGCAGATCACCTACCCACCCGCTGGCTACGTCCCTTATCAACTCGTGTGGCCACGCTGGTCGTTCTCCTATCCGGGCGCAGATTTTTCCGCCGCCTCGGTGACCATGACGCGCAACAGCCAGAGTGTCGCCGTAGCGCCCGAGGTTGTGAGCACGGGCGCAGGCGAAAACGCCTTCGTGTGGGTTTACGACGGTCTACCCTCCTCTTCTGGCGCACCGCATCCCAAGCCCACTGCCGACACCATCTACTCCGTCAGCGTGAACAACGTGAAAATTGGCTCATCCACGCAGAATTTTTCCTACAATGTCACCGTCTTCGATCCCGACGTGACCGGTGGCGACTATATGCAAACCACTGTAAGTATTCCCGCCACGCTCTCTGTGGGTCAGGCGACAAGCTACACAGTGGCAGCCCCGGCCTTTGCGAGCTACTACGAATTTCGCTCCCTGCAGTTTGTCACCTTCACAAAATCCTACAACGCCGAGAGCGGCCTCAACGGTATCGTCGCCCTCACTGAAAACTATCCCACCGTGGTCACCGACACTGTCGGCGCGGGCATGGCGTCTTACCATCTGGCGATGCCCGACACCAGCATTGCGATCCAAACGCTCACCCTCCCAGAAACCTTTTACGCGCCAAACTCGTCTGCGAGCCTGACGTTCCTAAGCCGGCTCGGCTGGGCCTCGGCCCAACAGACCGCCCACGTCCAACTCGCGCTTGACGATGGCACGGCGTGGTTCGACGTGATGGCGCAGACCGGCACCGACGGTGCGGGCGAGGCGAGTTTCACTACCCGCACGGTTTCACTCTCCGCTTATGCCGGGCGCACCTTCCACGTCCGCTTCGCTTACACTTACGCCAACACCGGCTCCGGATCGTATTACCCGCAGACTAGCGCTGGCGTTGGCTGGTATCTCAACAACATCGCACTAACTGGCGTGCAGACCACGACCGCCGGAAGTTCGTCGATAAATCCGGTCGGCACCGGCGGGACATACACCGCCGCCGCGACCGGCAGCGTCATCGTGCAGGCGCGGGGACTGTTTTTCGGCACCTACCCGATGGAATGGGGCACCGTCGCTGCCATCACCGTCAACGCCGGCCCGCCGATCACCACGCAACCGCAGGCCCAAACCATAGCCACCGGCTCCACCGTGGTCTTCAGCGTCGCGGCTACCGGCAATGGCCTGACCTACCAATGGGCCAAGGACGGCGTCGCCCTCCCCGGCGCCACCGCCGCCTTCCTCCTCGTCGCCAACGCCCAGGCCACCGACGCCGGCAACTACACCGTCACCATCAGCAACGGCACCGCCCTCACGACCAGCACCGCCGCCACGCTCACTGTGCTCGCGACCACCACACCCGGCCGCCTCGTCAACCTCTCGACCCGCGGCCAGGTCGGCACCGGCGGCAACGTCCTGATCGCGGGCTTCGTCATCACCGGCTCCGCCTCGAAGCCTGTGATCATCCGCGGTGTCGGCCCGACCCTGACCAACTACGGGGTCACCGGCACGCTGCCCGACCCGCTGCTCACGCTCCAGCTCACGAGCAACGGCAGTGTGGTCAGTCAAAACGACAACTGGGCCACCGCAGGCACGCCCGCCACCGTCATTGCCGACATGGCCCGGGTCGGCGCCTTCGCCCTGCCCACCGGTTCGCTCGACTCCGTCATCTCCACCACCCTCGCCCCCGGCACCTATACGGCGACCCTCTCCGGCAACGGCGCCACGAACACCGGCGTGGGCATCGTGGAAATCTACGACGCCACCGTCACCCTCGACAACACCTCGCCGCGTCTGGTGAACATCTCCACCCGTGGCGTCGTCGGCACTGGCGCCAGCGTCATGATCCCCGGGTTTGTCATCACCGGCGCCACCGCCAAGACCGTGCTGATCCGCTGCGTGGGCCCGACCCTGGCGAACTACGGCGTCACCGGCACGCTGGCCGACCCGATCATCTATCTAAACGACTCCCATGGCACGGTCATCAACCAAAACGACAACTGGGGCACCGCGGGCGACGCGGCCCTGATCACGAGCGCCGCCCAGACGACCGGCGCCTTCGCGCTCGCGGCAGGCAGCAAGGACTCTGCCCTGCTTATCACGCTGCCCGCCGGCAGCTACACCGTTACGGTCAACGGCGTAAACGCCACCACCGGCGTTGCCCTCGTCGAAGTTTACGAACTGCCTTAATATGAGCAACTATCGGTCAGCGTTTTGGCGCGGGTAGTTTTTTCTCCGCCACGGGGCTGAGCGTGAACTCCTCAACCTTCACCTCGCGCACGATGCTCCCCACCTCGCTGGCGCCGACCACGGCGAACCGCGCGCCGGCAAACCAGTCGCGGTCACGCGGCACCCATTTCCCGCTGCGAATCACTTTCGGCGCTTTCACCTCGCCCGTCATCCAACGCACCACCACAGAGCCCACGCGCATCGGCGGGCAGGCAGCATCCCACGCGAAGAAAAGCGAATCACCATGGGCGCGATTGATCACGCGCATCATCGGTTCGCCCATGGCAAGTTGCCACGCTCGCCGCGTCCCCAGCGCATAGAGAGCCTGATTCCCGAGCGACCTTAGGGTCTGTACCACCGACACCCGGGCCGCAGGGCCCCGCTGCTCCACGCGGGTAATTCGCACGCCGGTGGCGGAGTGGCTCTGCCAACTGCCCGGCACCAGCGCCTTGTCGAACCACACTTCCGGACGCAACAGGAGGAAACGCCCCGTCGCACGATAGGCCGCGGGCTCACGAACGAGCCGCGCCACCATCGAGCGTGGACCCTGCCCGCTCACAGTGAAAAGAAGCCCGTCTTCCGCTGGCGGCGCGTGTCGTGGCAACAGACCGCCGCGCGCCTTCCTCTTGTCGTCCAAATACCGCTGCGTCTCTGCATCCGGCTCGCGCTTTGAGATCCCCAGCACCCGACTCATGATGTCGGTCGTCCCCCACCCCCAGCCTTCGATCGAGAGATCGGGCCCGCCGGCCCAATGCCAGGTCTGCCGCACGGTATCGCCCGCGCTGGCCAAGTCCGCGGATAACCCACGCATCCTGAGATGGACATCGACGCGCTGTCGGCCGTCCTCGACTTCATGACGGTCTTGGGGGAGCGCAATCGCGTCCTCAAATTCTAGAAATGCCCCGGCCGCTTGGGCGGCATTTTCTTCGCGCATGTCGCGCTGCTCCAGGCTCGCATAGATGTTCCACGGCCAGAGGGCCGCCACGGCGAACGAGGCCGCACATCCGGCGCCGAACCAGCCGAGTGAGCGCCACCGCTGACGCGATAAATACTGCCGCACTACGGTGGCCAGCGCCGTCACAATGAGCGCAGCCGTCATCACCGTCACCTGCGACGCGCCCACACCCGTCGGTGCCCCGCTGAACCACTGCACAGTTAGCACCAGCCCAGCTTGCACGCCCGCCAGCAGCGCCAGTAACCACAGCAGCACGCGACCAATCGAATCTGTCAGGGTTGCCAGCAGTGTCGCGGGCACCACCACCAGCATCTGCCAGAACAGCGTCTCCGCCCCCGCCCAGGCGAGTTCGCGGACGCCGTAACCGCAATGCAGCCACCAAGGCATCCAGATCAGCACCGGCAGAGCGCCAAAGAGCAGCCCGGCGCCCAGCAGTTTCGCCGCGAGCAACCGCGCTCCGCTCACCGGCCGCGTCAGCCAGAACGCTCGCGTGCCGACGAGCAGATCCTCCTGCACCAACAACGCCGCGAGCAGGAAGCACAGTCCGATGTCGAGCCCGACAAGTAGAATGCTCGCCTCCCCCGCGTGCTGGGCCAGATAACCCGGCGCGTCGCCCGCGAGAAGCGCGAAGCCCAGCGCGGTCTTCGCCACCAACACAGCCACCCACCACGCCAGCCGTCCGCGCTGCCGGCGCAAATCTTTTCCGAGAATGTGCAGTGTCAGTTTCATGGGATCTTGTCTGCTTCAGGACCATCTTTAGTCACGATGACAGCCGTCACCGGCCATTCGTGATCGTCCTCGGGGACCAGTCGCCATACGCGTAGCATGATCGTAAGCTGCGCCACCTCGATCGTCGGGTTCGCTCTCAGCCGGCGCTTCACTCCCTCCAGATTCTCCCGCAGGAAAAAGGGACAGGGGCTGAGCCCTCCGCTGCGCCGTGGCCGTAGGAAACCAGACCCGCGCCCCCGCTCCTCCAAAATGAGCGCCGAAACCATTCCCCGCCCGCTCAAGGTGAAACCGGCCACGCGCAGCAAGCTTCCTCCCGCCCGGACCTCTGCGCCGGCGCGAAGGGGAAGTTCCAGCGCCACTCCCGTCACGGCGGGCACTTGGGGCCCACGCTCCACGTGCCAGTAAATGCGCGCCGCAAAGGCGACCACCAGGATCAGCCCGACCACCGTCCACCCGCGCCTTGCATCGCGGGTCTGGTATTGCAGCACCAACACGACCGCCAGCAGCGGAAGCACGAGTGCACCGAAGAGGAATTGTAGCGAACCGTTGAAGGCCACCTCCACACCAAGCCACTGGGCGGGCAGCCGGCTCATGCTGATTCCCATTACCAGCACGAAACCCAACAGCACCGTCACGTAGTGGGTGAGGTTCTGCGCCAGCGACGCCAGCGCCAATGCCGCGAGCACCATTCCGCCTTGCGCCAGCGTCCAATCTGTCGCGGCCGCCGCGCAGTCGCGCATCGTGAATCCCGCCGCCAGCCAGGCCGGCAGCAGCACAGACACCGGCGCGGCCACGAACAGCAGCGCCGCTGTGAGGAGCTTCGCCGCCAGCAACCGCCAGCCCGTAATCGGTCGGGTCATCCAGAGTGCCGACGTGCATTCGGCCGGATCCTCCAGCACGAGGAAACCGGCGAGCATCGCGCCCGCGACAACTTGCATCAGGGACACAGTCGTCAGCAGCGCACCGATCACGTTGCTCCAGGACATGACGGCATCTCCGAGCACCACCTCCTCGGGCACATGCACCCGGGCCAACCACAGCGCGGGCAGCCCAAGAAATGCGAGCCACAGCGCGACGGGCAGGACCATGCGCCGCAGATCTTTTTTGGCGAGATGCCAGATCAGGTTCATGCTGCCGCGCCTTTCGCCTCGTCACGCCCTGCCCGCGCCAGCGTCATGAAAATCTCCCGCAGCGTCATCGCCTGCGCCACCACCGCCGCCTCCGGAAACCGCTCGCGGCACGCCCGCTCTGTCGCCTCCCGCTCGTAGCGGCTCTCGACGAACCGCACCAACCCGCCCGCCCGCTCCATGCCCAGCCAGCTCGCCGGCAGTGCATCCAGCCGCGCCTCGCCGTCCGGCAGCGTCACCTCGATCCGCCGGAACCGGGCCTGCAGCGCCTCCGCCGGCTCGCTCAGTTGCAGCCGCCCGCCATCGATCAATGCCACATGGTCGCACAGCCGCTCCACCTCGTCGATGTCGTGCGACGATACAAAAACCGTCCATTCGCCGAGCGCCGACACTTCGAGCACGCCGCGGATGAACTCGTCGCGCACCAGCGCGTCAAGCCCGCTGAACGGCTCGTCGAGCACGAGCAGTTTGGGCCGGTAGGCCAGCGAGGATAGCAGCGCGGCCTTCATCAGCATCCCGCGCGAGAGATGTTTCAGTTTCCGCTCCTCAGACAGCGCGAACCGCGCGAGCAGGTTCTTTTCCAGCGCCACATCCCACGTCGGGTAGAACGGCCGGCAGTAGTCCAGCAATTGCCGCACCGTCATCCACAGCGGCAGTTGCTGGTTTTCGGAAACGTAGCCGATCTGCGCAAACTCGCTCTCACCCAGGTGCCGCGCATCCACGCCGAGCACCCGCGCCCCACCCGCCGTCGGCCGCAGCAGGTTCATCAGCAGCTTGATCGTGGTGGTCTTGCCCGCGCCGTTGGGCCCGAGCAGGGAGAACACGCTGCCCGCCGGCACGGCGAGATCGAGCGCATGCACCGCCTCGGTCCGGCCGAACCGCCGCGTGAGATTGTGGGTTTCGATGATATTCATGGGGAAAATGGCTCTGTCACTTGCCTCCGAGTTTCTTCCAGTGCGCTGTGAGCGCCGCCTGCACGTCCGCGAGTTCGAGCCCGAGTTTTTTCGCCTCTACGACGAGCCACTCCACCTCGGTGCCCAGCAGCTCGGCGCGCTCCTTCCGTCCGCCGAGTTCGCGCACGGCCACGATGCTGCCGACCGCCGGCGTCGTCACCAGCACGCCCTCGGCGACGAGCGCGGCCACCACCTTGTGCGCGGTGTTCGGGTTCACCCGCAGCTCCTGACTCAGCACGCGCACCGAGGGGAACTTGTCGCCGGGCCGCAGCTGGCCGACAACGACCGCCTTTTTCACCGCAAACAGGATTTGCTCCGCCACGGGTAGGCCGGGTTTCAGTTCGATGGAGAAAGGTAGCACACTGTTCTACTCACACTATGACAGATAGAACAGCAAGGCTTTTCGAAAAAAAACCTTCCCTCGCCTCGCGCCAGCCGTCACAAACGAGCCTCGTGGGCGCATCCCAAACCATCGGTGCCGGGGAGATTCACACCGCGATCGGGCGGCTGGCCGCAGCCATTGCCACCCGCCACGCCCCCGGCTCCCGTCTCCTGCTCCTCGGCATCGCCAACGGCGGTGTTGAGCTCGCCCGCCGGCTCGCTGCCAGCCTGGCTGCCTCCGCGCCCGTCCTCGCCGCCACGCCCGGCACCCTCGACATTTCCTTCCACCGCGACGACCTCGGCCGCCACCCGATCCCGAAGGAGTTCGCCCCGACACACATCCCCGCCGACGTAAACGGCGCCAACGTGATTTTGGTCGACGACGTGCTTTTCACCGGTCGCACTATCAAGGCCGCGCTCGACGAGCTCTTCGACCACGGCCGGCCCGCCCGCGTCGAACTCGCCGTCCTCGTCGACCGCGGCGGTCGCTTGCTGCCCGTCGCCGCCGACTATACCGGCCTCACCCTCAACGCCTCCCCCGTGGAGAAGGTCGTCGTCACCCTCAGCGATAAGAGCTCCCCGCGCGACACCGTCCGTGTCGAGCCGCCCACGCCAGCGCCCTCCAAATCGAAAATCCGCAGTCCCAAAACCAAATTTTCCTGATGCCCTGGACGCGCCGCCACCTCCTGACTCTCGAGGAACTCACCCTCGCCGAGATCAACCAAATCCACGCGACCACCGACGCGTTCAAGCGCACGCTCACCCGCAGCGTGAAGAAAGTTCCCGTCCTCCGCGGCAAGACCATCGTCAACCTCTTCTTAGAGCCCAGCACCCGCACCCGCATGGCGTTCGACATGGCCGCCAAGCGCCTCAGCGCCGACGTCATCTCGCTCGACGCCGCCACCTCGAGCACCACCAAGGGCGAGACGCTCCGCGACACAGCCGAGAACATCCAGGCGCTTCAGGCCGACATGCTCGTCATCCGCCACGCTGCCGCCGGCTCGCCGCTCTACCTCTCGCGCATCCTCCGCATCCCGGTCATCAACGCCGGCGACGGCGCCCACGAGCATCCGACGCAGGGCCTGCTCGACACCTTCACGATGAAGGAGCACCTCGGCGACCTCCGCGGCCGCAAGATCGTCATTCTCGGCGACATTCTCTTCAGCCGCGTCGCCCGATCCAACATACATGCGCTCACCAAAATGGGCGCCGCCGTCACGCTCGTCGGCCCCTCCACGCTCGTGCCACACTGGTTCACCGCCCTCGGCGTGAGCGTGTCGCACGACCTGAAATCCGCCCTCGCCGACGCCGAAGTCGTGATGCTCCTCCGCATCCAGCACGAACGGCAGGCGAGCGGCCACTTCCCCTCGCTGGGCGAATACACCAGCATGTTCGGCCTCAACAAGACCCGCGCCTCCTGGCTCAACCCCAAGGCCATCATCATGCACCCCGGCCCGATCAACCGCGGCGTCGAGATCGACAGCGAACTCGCCGACGGCGACCGCAGCGTGATCCTCGAGCAGGTGACCAACGGCATCGCGGTCCGCATGGCCGCGCTCTACCTCTGCGCCGGCGGCCAGCCTGAGAACGTGATGCCCACCGAGTAAACTTTTTACCGCACTGCCCAATGCCCACTCTCTGGATTAAAAACGCCCGCGTCATCGACCCCGCCATCAAGCGCGACGGCCCGGGCGACCTTTTCATTTCCGACGGTAAATTAGTCACGTCGCTCTCCGCCGCCGCCAAGAAGCGCGCGAAGAAAATCGACGCCGCCGGCCTCGTCGCCTGCCCCGGGCTGGTGGACATCCATGTCCATTTCCGCGAACCCGGCCAGACACACAAGGAAACCATCGCCACCGGTTCGCGCGCCGCCGCCGCCGGCGGTTTCACCACCGTCGTGTCCATGCCCAACACCTCGCCGCCCGCCGACAACGTCGGCACGATCCAGTTCATCCACGACGCCGTCCGCCGCGACGCCGTCGTGAAGGTCCTCCCGACCGGCTGCATCACCGTCGGGCTGAAGGGCCTGGCTCTCGCCCCCATCGGCTCGCTCAAGCGCGCCGGAGTCGTCGCCATCACCGACGACGGCGAGTGCGTGCAGAGTAACGAGCTCATGCGCCGCGCCTGCGAATACGCGAAAATGTTCGGCCTCCCACTCATGGACCACTGTCAGGACGCCTCCATGACGCAGGGCTCGGTCATGAACGAGGGCGTCACCTCCACGCGTCTCGGCCTGCGCGGCTGGCCGCACGCGGCGGAAGACGTGATCGTCGCCCGCAACACCATCCTCGCGGAGCTCACCGGCGCCCACATCCACCTGCAGCACATTTCCTCGCGCCACTCCGTCGACATCATCCGCCGGGCCAAGGCGCGCGGCGTGCCCATCACCGCCGAGGCCACTCCGCACCACCTCGCGCTCACCGACAACCTACTCGCGGGCTACGACACCAACTTCAAGATGAACCCGCCGCTGCGCACCGAGGCCGACCGCCGCGCGCTCCTCGCAGGCCTGCGCGACGGCACACTCGACTGCATCAGCACCGACCACGCACCACACACCGACTATGAGAAGGACAAGGAGTTCGACTACGCGCCCAACGGCATCCTCGGCCTCGAAACCGCTCTCGCCGTCGTCCTCGAGACGCTCGTGCGGCGGAGCCGGTTCAAACTCGCGCGCGTGATCGACCTGATGACCCGCCAGCCCGCCCGCGTCCTCGGCCTGCCCGCCGGCACACTCGCACCCGGCGCGCCCGCCGACCTCTGCCTCTTCGATTCCGCGGAAACCTGGACCTACGACGCCAAGGCCGGTTTCAGCAAATCGAGCAACTCGCCCTGGCACGGCCGCACCCTCACCGGGCGCGTTAAGACCACCATCGTCGACGGCCGCGTGGTGTTCGCGAACAGCCACATCGCCGAGCGTTGAGCCAGCGGCGATGCGCGGAGTTGCGCACGCGCCGGTTTTCGTGCGCACTCGGTGCCCATGACCGAATCCGCCGTCACCACCACCGCCATTGCTGTCGAGGCTGTGCTCGCCACGCTCGGCCTGGGACTGCTGTGGCGCCTGTGGCTGAGTCCGTCGGCGCGGGCCCGCCCCACCCCGCCCTCGCTCGCCACTTGGGACGTTTCTCTTGGCGATTTTTCCCGGTTCCTCTGGCTGATGCTCATCTGCGGGCTTGCCGCCCAACTCGGCTCCGGCTACGTCATCCCGCATTTGCCGTTCACCACCGACGAGCGCCTCAGTCTTGCGGGCACGACCGTGCATGCTGGGGCACTGGGCGGCATCCTCTTATTCCGGCTGTTTTTCGCCAAGGGCAGAGCGCCCAAGGCCCGCACCGGCCCGAGCCCGCTGGTCTCGGGCACGGCCACCTTCCTCCTGGCGCTGCCCGTCGTCTACGGGGTCGGATTTGTCTGGCAGGGCGCGCTGCAACTCTGCGGTTTCGAGCTGGAAAAACAAGGGTTGGTGGACGTGTTGCAAAACTCCCGGTCCCTCGCGTTTCAGGGGCTGATGATTCTGGCCGCGGCGGTAGTGGTGCCGATGACGGAGGAGTCGTTTTTCCGGGCCGGAATTTTCCGCTACACCCGCACGCGCCTCCCCCGCTGGGCTTCGCTGGTCGCGCCCGCCGTCCTCTTCGGCGCGCTCCACGCCAATCTCGCCAGCTTCGCCCCGCTCGTCACGCTCGGAGTCATCTTCTCGCTCTCCTACGAGCGGACCGGCCGGATTGGCACCGCGATCGTCGCGCACGGACTGTTCAACCTGCACACCGTCGCCCTCATCTTCACCGGCCTCGGCACCTGAACCGATGAACCCGTTCACCGACATCCCGGCCGACTCGGTTTCCGCCCTCGGCGAAGAGAAACTCATCGCCGCCATCCGTCGCTGGCTCGGCGCGGCGTCGCCAAGGGCCCCGTTCGGCATCGGCGACGATTGCGCGGTGCTGGCTCCATCGCGCGGCAGGCAACTCATCACCGTCGATCCTGTAATCTATGGTGAGCACTTCGACGACACCGTTTCGCCGCGTGCCGCGGGAGGGAAGCTTTTCAAGCGCAACCTCAGCGATATCGCCGCGATGGGCGGCCGCCCGCGCGCCGCCGTGGTCGCGCTCGCCTTGGACCGTCGCGTGAAGCTTACGTGGCTGGAGCAATTCTACCGCGGCCTCGCCGCCATCAGCCGCCGCCATCACGTTCCCCTTGTCGGCGGCGACATTGCGCACCATCGCGGCGGCATCGTGGCAACGCTCACCCTCGTTGGCGAAGCCGCGGCGGCGCGCGTGGTCACGCGCACCGGCGCCTGCGTCGGCGACTCGATCTGGGTCAGCGGCGCGCTCGGCAACAGCCTGCGGAGCGGCCATCATTGGAGATTTGCTCCGCGACTCGCCGAGGGCCAATGGCTCGCCCGCCGGCGCCATGTCCACGCCATGATCGACCTCAGCGACGGTCTCGCGAAGGACCTGCGCGTGCTCGCGCCGCGCGGTGCCGAGGCCGCGCTCGACTCGGGCGCCATCCCGCGGCGCGCCGGTGCCACGCTCGCCGCGGCGCTCGGCGAAGGGGAGGACTACGAGCTTGTCTTTGCGCTTGCCGACCGCGCTGACCGAAAAAAATTCGCCCAAGCGTGGCGGAAAAAATTCCCGCGCACCCGACTCTCGTGCATCGGCCGCTTCGTGCGGGCCGGCGCACGGCCCTCAAGCGCGGTCAACCTCGCCGACTACCGTGGCTTCGAGCATCTGCGATAAACTCCGCGCCGGCGTCACCACCGCCTCCGCCGCCCAGACCCAGGCGCTCGCCGCGACGGTGGCCGCCGCGCTACCGCCCGACACCGCGCTCGCGCTGCACGGCAACCTCGGCGTGGGCAAGACCACGTTTGTGCAGGGCCTCGCCCGCGGCTTTGGCGTCACCGGGCCGGTGACCAGTCCCACCTTCAACCTCTGCACGCTGCACCGCAGCCCCAGCCGGCTGCTCGTGCATCTCGATGCCTACCGGATTGAGAGCGCACGCGAAGTCGAGGATCTGCTGCTCGAAGATTTCCTCGTGTCGCCCTGGTGTCTCGCGATCGAGTGGCCCGAGAAAATCGCCGACTGGCTGCCGCCCGCAACGTGGCATTTGGATCTGAGTATCACCGCAGCCGAGCGGCACACAATCCGACTACGCTGAGAGGGTCGGCGAAGTTTAGGCGCGACGTGGCGCACCTCCGTTGCCGTTGGTTTGAGGAAACGGCCGACGCCGCAACTCAACTTGGGCCACCTCGTTGGCCAATTCGACAATCTCGTCGATGATCACGGTGGGATTCTCCTCGTAGCGCAAGGCGATGAACTTATCCCGGGCGCGCTCGTAGGCGGCGGGTTCGGCCATCCATGCATCGAGCACCGCCGAGAAATCGGCGGCATTTTCGATTTTCGGGCTGTCCGCGCCATTGCGGAAAAATTTCCACGTGAGCTGTTCCTGAGGCATGATGCCGCCAAAGGCGTTGAAGATGATCGGACACCGGAAATGCAGGGCCTTGGCACAGGTGGTGGTGCCACCGCGAGTGACAATGACCTGACTCACCTGCATGAACAGGTGCGCGATCTCCGTGTAGCCCTCTATGTAGCAGTTGAACTCGGGGTGGCTGGCTCTCCAGTGAATCAGCTCGTTGTAGGTTTCGTGATTACGACCGCAAATGATGATGGCCTGACAGCGGTCCGCATGCCGCACCAGGGCTGGCAGAAGTTTATCGTGGTTGTTCGCGCCGTTGCTGCCGGTGGCGAGAAACACGGTGAACAGGTCCGGGTTGAGCCCGAGCCGTTTGGCGAGAACGACCCGACCATCGACCGGGCTGAGCACCTCCAGCCCAGCGCGCAACGGATTGAGTGCTCCGCGCAAGCGGGCACGATCTGCCGGTATCCCGCACTTCACCGCAAAATCGTTCGCTGTCGCCGTGCGCGAGTAATACCGATCAACGGTCGGCTCGATCCAGTTGCGCGAATAGCCCCAGCCGCCAGAAAACTCGCCACAATAGGTGACGCAGCGGACCGCCTCCGCGCCCAGGACCTTGCGCGCGAGCTGGAAATAGCCGCGGTTGAGGCAGTCGTGCACGCTGAAGACGAGGTGCGGCCGGTAGTCGCGCAGCACGCTCACGTAATAGTCGCGGCCGAAGGTGACGGTACGTCGGTTCAGCAAGCTAAGGAGCTCCACAATCGCGTAGAAGGCCTTGTGCACCCATGGCGCGCTGCGCTGTATGTGATTGTAGAATCCGACTCCGGCGCGGTTCACCAGCGAGGATCTTTCCAGCATCTGCTCGATGCGAACATCAACGTCGTGCCGATAGAGCTGAAAACACCAGTCTGCAAACGCCGCCGCGCGCGAGTCGTGGCCGCCGCCCGTGCTGGAGGTAAGAACCAAAATACGCAGCTTCGACATGTCAGCGTAGGCCGAAATACCACGCCGCCACGAACCGGCGCCCGGCGTCGGGCGCCATTCGGGCGAAAAGTGGCGCCAAGCGCGCCTGAAAAAACGAGCCGGAGCGCACCGTGCCGCTGCGCCCGCGGATTAGTGCCCGGCGCAGATCAGCCGCCGCCCGCGCCGGGGCGGGCGCGGCGGCGAGGTTGGACTCCAGTATCCGCCAGACCCGCGTGCGGCGCGGGTCGGCTGGAAGTTGGGCGGAGACGGTGGATGGCATGGCTTGGTTGAAGGCGGTGCGATAATCGCCGGGACGGAAATCGATCACAGTCAAATTCGTGCCCCGGGTCTCCATGAGCAAGCTTTCGCTGAAGGCCGAGAGCCCGGCCTTGGCGGCGTTGTAGCCGCTCATGAACGGCAGGGGAAACTCGACGGCAAGCGACGAGACGTTGACGAGGCAGCCGCGGTTGCGGGCGCGCATGCCGCGGACCGCCGCGTGCGCCAAGCGCAGCGTCGCGGCCAAAATCGCCTCGAGCTGGGCTTGCCACACCGCAAAGTCGGTTTCAGCGAACGCGCCGAACACACCGTAACCCGCGTTGTTGATCACGAGGTCAAAGCCGCCCGCGACCTTTTCGGCGGCGAGGAAAACGCGTTCGGCTGCGGCTGCGTCCGCCAAGTCGAGCCCGACAGGCGTAAACTGCCCCGGGTGCCGCGGAACCAGACCGGCGACCCGCGCCGGATCGCGCGCGGTGCCCCAGACGCGGACCCCTTCAGCCAGCAGCATCTCCGCAAACGCCCCGCCGAGCCCGCTACTCGCTCCAGTCACAAAGGCGGTGCGATATTGGTCAGAAACACGGCGCGGCATCGGCAGAGAGGAGCGGCGTGCCTCACACACGTTTGTAGAGCAACGCCACATTGGCGCCGCCGAAACCGCTGCTGTTTTTCATGACAATGGTGGTAGTGGCATTCTGGGTGGTCCGCGGGATGTTAAGCCCTTCGCAAGCGGGATCGAGGGCAGTGATATGCGCAGAGCCTGGGACAAAGCCCTCGCGCAGCGCCAGCGCACAGAAGCCGCTCTCCATCGCTCCGGCCAGCGAGAGGCCGTGTCCGGTCAGCGCCTTTGTGCTGCTGACAGCAACGTGCGCTGCGTCGCCCTTGAAAACCGAGCGGATCGCCCGTGCTTCTGAGACGTCGCCGATGAGCGTGGAGGTGGCGTGGGCGTTGACATAGTCCACCTGCTCCGGCGCGACCCGGCACGCCCGCAGCGCGTTTCCCATCGCCAGCCGCAGGCCTGCCCCGTCAGGATGCGAGATAGCGACGTTGTAGCCGTCGGAGGCCTGGCCCCAGCCGAGCACTTCGCAGAAGGGCGTGACGCCCCGCCGAGCGACCTCGTCCTCCGTCTCAAGCACCAGCACAGTCGCGCCGCCGGTGCCGACAAAGCCGTCGCGCGCCGCGTCGAAGGGCCGTGAGGCGAGGTTTGGGTCCGTCTGCAACGACAGCGTGCGCATCCCTGCGAACGGCAAAATGGCGTCGTAATTGCCATCCTCGGCCCCGACGATAAACATCCGTTTCTGCCGGCCGAGCGCGAGGTCGTCGTAGGCGTAGCCGATGGCGTGAGCGGACGAGGCGCAGGCGGACGAGAAGCCGCACGAGGCACCCTGGATCTTGAACGCAGCGACGAGGTTGAAGTTCAGTGTGCCGACGATCGAGGCGACGATGCCGAGCGGCGAGCAGCGCATCACGCCGACCTTGAGCAGCCGCTCGTGGTGAATATGCGTAAGGTAGGGCGAGCCGCCGGACGCGGCATAGAGGCCGGTGCCGGGGTTGGAGATGTCGGTCTCGGTGAGGCGCGAGTTCTCGATGGCTTGGAGCATTGCGCAGTGGGCGAAGAGGCCGTTGGGCGCCATAGAGCGCAGGAGTTCGCGCTTGATCCGGTAGCGCGTTGAAAACGTCCAGTCTTCGGGGTCGGCCGAGTCGGTGAAGAAATCCTTGATGGTGCCGGCGACCTTGCAGGGGATATCGGGCTTTTGAAACGGCGGGAAGACCTCAAAGCCGTGGCGCAGCTCGCGCAAATTTCCCGTCACCGTGGCGGCATCGTTGCCGATGCTGGTGATAAAGCCGAGACCGGTGATGAAAACTCTTGGCATGAGTAGAAGGAGAGGGGCAGCAGATCCGATCGCAAGGCGGCGGTTCGCCGGGAGAATTGGCGCCATCTGAAGCAGTCGGGGCCCGCAGGTCAACGCGGGAGACTATCGGCGAAAATAAAAACGACCGGCTGAGGCGGGCCGTCGTCAAAACCAAGGGAGCGAGGGCGCGGTCAACCGTTCGCAGTGCGCACCAGCTCGGCCGCAGGCGCAGGCTGTGTGCCGTTGGTCTGGCTGTCGCGCGCCGCGCCGTTGACCGGGCTGGGCGTGGTGACGGCGTCCGAGTAGGCAAAGACGAGCGAGATTTCCTCAGCGATGATCGCCTTTTCCTGGCCAACGCGGATCGAGCCTTCAAACGTCGCCAGCGGCATTTTGTTGCGCTTCGGTTTAATCGCGAGCGTCAGGATGTCTCCGGGTTTGCAGACGCGATGGGCGCGCACGCCTTCGCAACCGGTAAAGAAAATCTTCGTGGCATCGACGGCCTTGCCCGGCTCCGCGATGTGGCCCTCGAGCAGATAAAGCACCGCCAGTTGCCCTAGCGCCTCCAGCATGATCGACGCCGGCATCACGGGATTGTCCTTGAAGTGGCCCTGCAGGAAAAACTCCTGGCCGGTGATCTTGTATTTGCCGTTGGCGCTGTGCGAATTGACCGAGGCCTCGTTGAGGAAGAGGAAGGGCGGCTGCATGGGCATGACCGCCCCAATGTGCTCGATCGGCAGAAACTTGGTCGGTTTCGGCAGTGGCAGGCCGCGAATCTTGCAATCAATGAAAACCTTCACGTCGCCGACGGTGCGGAGATTGCGCAGTTCGTCGTTGTGGATCGACATCGCGAGGACGTCTTCGACGAGAATGACGATTTCCATCATCGTTAGCGAATCGACGCCTAGATCCTCGATGAGGCGCAGATCGTCATCGGCGTCCTTCAGCTTCGTGCGCAGGTCCGGTTCGACGAAGCGCTCGACGATGCCGATCACCACCGCGGGGACATGCTCGGCATTGCCCGTCTTACGAAATTGCAATGCAGCTTCAAAAGTGGACGGCGAGCAACGTTTTAATGTCTCACGCAAAGCTGCCTCATCCTCAGGAGAAAACGTCTTGGGTGTCGCAGAGATAGAATGGGGCGCGGGTGCGGCGGACTGGACTGTATCTGGCATCGTTTTTGACATGCTACAGTGAAAGTATGAAAGCAATCCAATTTGTTTTTTCAGCGCAAAAGGGTGATCAAACGGAAATGGCACTCAGGAGTGTATATTAGTCGGGTTGCGTGTTGTGAATGCATCTAATCAGCGTGCTTGCCAGCCAGCTGTTTTTTCTCACGCTCGTGCCTCCACCACTCGCCGACACGTCCGCCGCCTTCTCCAACCACTGCGCATGAGTGTCACTTCTTTTGCCGCTTCCAGCCCGCCAATCTTCCTAATCACGCACGAATTTTATCCCGTGCGAGGTGGCATTGCCACGTTCACCGAGGAGATCGCGCGCGCCACGGCCAATCTGGGCTTCCATATTGAGGTCTGGGCGCAATCCGCCCCGCTTACCGCCAGGAAAACCGACTGGCCCTTCCGCCTGCGCCGGATGCCGCTCAAGGGTTCGCACGGTTTCATGTGTCAGGTCCGTTTGGCCGGCCAGCTGATCCGGCATCGGCGGCAGCTTCGTCACGCCACCGTCTATCTACCCGAGCCGGGGCCGATTATGACGATGATGCTGCTACAGTTCATCCCTGCGTTTCGCCCGCAGCGCCTGATCCTGACTTTCCATGGCTCGGAAATCCTCAAGTTCGCCCAAACCCTCCTCAACCGCTGGCTGGCCCGGCGGCTGATCGGCCGCGCCACCCGGATCAGCACGCTCTCGCACTACACGCAGAAACTGCTACTCACGCATTTCCCCGGCGCCGCGGGAAAAACACTCCTGACGCCTGGCGCGCTGCGCACCGATTTTGCTGTGGTCCCGCCCAGACCCGCCAAGCTGAAAGATAAGATCATCGTGTTGACGGTCGGCCGCCTCCATCCGCGCAAAGGCCAGATACACACCCTGAAGGCGCTGCAAACCCTCGCCCCGGAGGTGCGCTCGCGTCTCGAATACTGGATTGTCGGCAGACAGAGCAAAGCCAACTACGAGCAGACCCTCCGCGCTGAGGCGACCGCGCAGCCCGACCTGACGGTGCGGTTTTTCGGTGACTTGGCCGACAATGAATTGGCCGACATTTATGCGCGGGCCGACATCTTCGCCATGACGAGTGTTGACCATGGCCGCAGCCTCGAGGGCTTCGGACTAGTCTACCTCGAAGCTTCCAGCCACGGGCTGCCCATCGTTGCGCACAATGTCGGCGGTGTGCCCGAGACAGTGATCGATGGTGTTACGGGCCTGCTCGTGCCCCCAGACCGGCCTGCCCAGCTCGCCGCGGCATTCGAGCGGCTCATTTTCGACGACAAGTTGCGCCGCCAACTCGGCGACGGCGGTCGCGTCTGGGCTGCGCGCAATTGCTGGAAAAATTCCGCCACCACCCTGTTCAACCCAGCCGCCACCGCCCCATGATCCAGACGAAGGCGCACGTCACCGTTCGCTACGCCGAGACCGATATGATGGGCATCGTCTATCACGCGAACTACCTGCCGTGGTTCGAGGTGGCCCGCACGCAGTTGCTGCGCGAACAAGGCTTTCCCTATCGCCAGCTCGAAGCCGACGGCTACCGCATCCCCGTCCTCGAAGTGGCGGCGAAATTCATCCGGCCCGCGACCTACGACGACAACCTCACGGTCACCGCCATGATGAAGGAAAAACCACTCGTGCGCATCCGGATCGAGTATGAGATCCGGCGCGGGGAGGAGTTGCTCGTCACCGGCCACACCGTGCACGCGTTTTGCGACCTGCAGGGCCGCCCCACCCGCCCGCCGGTGGCTTTCGCCGAGCACATGCGGGTGGCCTTCCGCTGAGCGCGCCGTCACTCGGCGGAATATTCCGCGAGCACGGCCGCATCCGTTTCGACGGCGCGCGCCGCCGTCAGCGCCGCCCCGCCCCCGAGCCGGCGCACGGCCCACACCGCGTGCGCCCGCACCAACACCGATTCGTGCGCCGCCAGCAGGAAGAGCCGGGGCAGCAGCGTCAAGTCACCTGAATTTCCTGCGACGACGCACGCGTTGCGGAGCAGACCGGTCAGCTTCAGACGCTTGATCGACGTGCGGCGAAACACCTCGGCATACCTTTCCCGCGTCAGGTCCAGAATGTCCCGCAACGTCAGCTCAGCGAGATCGTGCCGCGCCACCAGCAACAGCCGACGTCCGGCGTGAGCGAACCGGTTCCACGGGCACACCTCGAGGCACACGTCACAGCCATAAATCCGCGATCCGATCCCCGCGCGCAGCTCCCGAGGAATGACGCCCTTGTTCTCGATCGTCTGATAGGAAATACACCGCCGCGCGTCGACGACGCCGGGCGCGGAAAAGGCCTGCGTCGGGCACGCCTCGAGGCAGCGCGTGCACTTGCCGCAGAGCAGCCCGATGGAAGCGGCCTCCGCTTTTTTCCTGATCGGCTCGTCGGCCGCGAACTCAATCCGCGTGAAGATGGCCGCGAGCAGGAGCCAGTTGCCGTCGCGCCGCGAAATGAGCATAGCGTTCTTCCCTACAAAGCCGAGCCCGGCTTGTGCCGCCCAACTCCGCTCGAGCACCGGCCCCGTGTCGACATAGTAGCGGTAGTCGGTCTCCGCGGCATCGAAGAGAGACTCGATCGCGCGGCCCGCCGCCACCAGGGCCGGTTTGATCGTGTCGTGATAATCCTCGTGCAAGGCATAACGTGCCCACGTCGGCCTTTTCTCGTCACTACTCACTCGCCACTTATCACTCCAATAGCTGACGCCCAGTATGATAACCGACCTCACGCCCGGAAGCACGAGAGCAGGATCGAGGCGCTTGTCCGCCGTGCGCTCCAACCAAGCCATGTCGCTGTGCATGCCCGCCGCGAGCCAGGGCCGCAGCGTTTCCGGTGGCAGCGTGGCAAGCGCGGCAAACCGCACGTCGTCGAAACCCAGCGCCGTCAGCCGCCGCCGCAATTCCTCCTGACGCGTGTCCATCGTCAGGCCGGTGACCGCGCCGCCCGCGCAAATTCCCCCGCCTCGCGTCGCCAGGTGCGGACGACATGCGCGGCCACATCGTTGACCGGGCGCGCGTCGGTGAGGATCACCGTGCCGGCGCGCCGGTAAACCGGTTCGCGTTCGGCAAAGAGCGCTCGCACCTGCACCTCGGGATCCTCGACGTTGAGCAGCGGCCGATGACGGTGACGCAGCGTGCGGGCGAGAATCGTTTCGATCGAGGCGTGGAGGCAAACGACCACCCCGTGCGCCTGCAGCCGCTCCAGCATGCCCGGCTGCACCACCAGCCCGCCGCCGCAGGACACGACCATCCGCTGCGTGGGATGGCCACCCTCGACAAACTGCCGCTCCAGCGCCCGGAACGCCGTCTCGCCGTCGCCCGCAAAAATGTCCGCGATCGTGCGCCCCTGCTGTCGCTCGATCTCGTGGTCGCTGTCGAGCAGGGCAAAGCCGAGCTTCTGCGCCACCACCCGTCCAATGGTGGTTTTGCCGGTGCCCATGAAACCGACGAGGTAGAGATTGACGTCCGCTGTGTTCATACGTCTGCGCCCGCGAGGGAACGCCCTCCTATGCGTCTTGCCAACCGCGAAAAAAACTTAGCTTCCGCCGCGGTTTGCTGCTCAACTCCTCTGCCATGGCCGCACCGTCTCTCCCCGCCCCCAACTATTCATTCGCCAGCGACAACACCGCCGGCCTCTGCCCCGAGGGGTGGATCGGCCTCGTGGAGGCCAACACCGGCCGCGCGCCCAGTTACGGCTACGATGCCTGGACCACGCAGGCGAAAGCGCTCTTCTGCGCAACGTTCGAGACGGACTGCGAGGTTTTCCTTGTCTTCAACGGCACGGCCGCCAACGCCCTCGCCCTCGCCGCGCTCTGCCGCAGCCCGCACACGCAGATCCTCTGCCACGAGGCCTCACACGTCGACAACGACGAGTGCGGCGCGCCCGAGTTTTTCACCGGCGGCGCCAAGGTCATTCCGCTCGCCGGACCCCGCGGCAAACTCCTGCCCGCCGACATCGAGCGCGCGCTGCTCCGCGGCCACGGTGTCCATTACCCCAAGCCCGGGGCGCTCTCGCTCACCCAATCCACCGAGCTCGGCACGCTCTATACACCCGACGAGGTGCGTGCCCTCACCACGCTGGCGCACGCACGCGGGCTCGCGGTGCACATGGACGGCTCACGTTTCGCCAACGCCGCCGCGGCGCTGGGCACACGCGGATTTTCCCCGGCCGACTTCACCTGGCGCGTCGGCGTCGACGCCCTTTGTTTCGGCGGCACGAAAAACGGCATGCTCACGACTGAGGCGGTGGTCTTTTTCAACCACGACCTCGCCCGCGAGTTCGACTACCGGGTGAAACAGGGCGGTCAGCTCGCCTCGAAGATGCGCTTCTCCGCCGCCCAGTGGGTCGCCATGCTGCGTGATGGGGCATGGCTGCGGCATGGCGCCTACGCCAACGCACAGGCCCGCCGGCTCGCCGACGAGCTTCGGCGGCTGCCAGGCGTGCGGCTCATCATGGAGCCCGAGGTCAACGGCATTTTTGTCGAAATGCCATCCGCCGTCTACCACGCGCTTGAGGCGCGCGGCTGGCATTTTTACCGCTTCATCGGCGAACACGGCTACCGGCTGATGTGCTCATGGGAGACGCAGGATGCCGACATCGCGGCGTTTGTCGCCGACCTTAAGACCGCGCTGGCGTGAGGCGGGCCGCTCCCCTTCTGTGCCGCTGGCCGCAGTTTTCGACCGCAAAAACCCCCGGCGATTAACCGGGGGTTCTGGATTGGCCCGTTGCGACGGACGGAAGATTACTTGCCAGCCGGAGCAGGCGCAGGCGTCTCGGCCTGGGGCGGCGTGGGCTTGAAGTCGATCAGCTCAATCTCGAAGATGAGCGTCGAGTCCGGCGGGATACCGCCCTTGCCATCGTCGCCGTAGGCGAGGTGCGGCGGGATGTAGAGTTTGATTTTCCCGCCCTTGGAAATTTTCTGGAGCCCCTCAGTCCAACCCGGAATCACCTGATCGAGCGGGATGTCGATGGGTGTGCCGCGCTGCACCGAGCTGTCGAACACCGTGCCACTGATGAGCGAACCCGTGTAATGGACCTTGACGGTGTCGGTGGGTTTCGGCGCCGAACCATCGCCCGGCTTGAGAATTTCGTAGCACAATCCGCTCGGGGTCGTGACCACCCCGGCCTTCTTCTTAATTTCCACCATGAACGCCGCCGTTTCGGCCATGCCCTGTTGCCGGAGCTTGGTGACGTAGGTCTCCTGCTTTTTCTTCATGAAGTCGTCCATGATCGGCCCGATCTTGGGCAGGTCATAGGGCGCATCTTTCCCTGCGGCGGCGGCGGCCACGCCCCGCGACAGGGCGTCGATCTGATCCTTGGTGAACTGGAGTTCGGCAATGCCGATGCGTTTGGCCATGAACCAGCCCCACTCCTCGACGAGCTGGGCCTCGGTGTAAGTGGGTGCAGCGGGCGTTGTGGCGGGTGCGGTCGCCGGGGCCGCGGCATCGGTCTTGCCGGGCAGGTTTAGTTTGATTTCCTGCGCGTGCGTCGCGAGAGAAACGCCAAAGGCCAGAAGGCAGGCAGTGAGGGTGGACTGGAATTTCATGCGTGTTTTAGAAGGAAGCGGTATGGAAACGAATGGCACGGTTTTGTGCCATAAAGTTTTCGGGTGTGCCAGCCGGACTGGCGAAAAGCAACCATTTACTCCCCGCTTGTGTCCGGCTGGGGTTCAGCCATCACTCGCCCCTTTTCCCATGAGCCCTGATCAATTTTGGACCAGCCTAGACGGTCAAATCCTCACCATCCGCAGCAAGGACGAGCTCATCGTCTCGCTCACCCTCGCCTTCTGGCCCCGCCACCCGGCCGAGTTCGACTTCCTCAAGGACCGCCTCGCCGACCTCAAGTTCACCGAGCGCAGCTCCCTCGCCCGCATCGGCATCGAGATGCACATCCACGGCGCACCGCGAGTGGAAGGCAATCGCCTCGAACTCGACGCCAACGCCTTCATCTTCGACACCAGTTTCCCCAACACGCCCTATTGGAAGAAAATCCTCCGCTCGGGCGCACCCGTAGGTCGCCTCTTCTACGCGCCCACCGCCGCAAAGCTCTCCACCGGAGAGATCTGGGAGGCGCTCAAGGAAAATCGCCTCAAACTTCCCAACACAATCAGCATCGATCGCTTGGGTCACGTTTTCCTGACCCCGCACCAAGTCTCCTACACGCTCAACCCTAAACTCCAGCGCATCAACTTCGAGCGTGTGGTCAGCGGCAACGCCGGCCGCGGATACCTCGACCAGATTCAGATCCGCCACGACGCCTCCCCTCTCTCCATTCCGCCCCGCTCCGGCATCCTCACCAGCTGTTCCATGTATCTGAAGGAGCATTTTGTCGTCCTCAACCAGGGCGAGGGTAACTTTGGCATCCACACCAGCGCCGTCCTGCTCGACCCGATCAAGACCTTCGGCACGAACATCATGCTGGAGATCTACAACACCGGCGACCAGCCCGTCGTGAACCCCATGGTCTCAGTCGAGGTTTTCCATGCCCCGGTCGTCACCGACCCGGAGATCAAGACCCTCACCAAGAAACGCCAGCGCCTGTTGAGCACCGCCACCGATCTCTACAAATGCCTCGATGAAAACCCGCCGCGTGACAGCGGCGAGGCCCGCCCCAAGACCCGCATCACCGTCCGCGGCCAGACCGCCACGATGGAGAACCGCGCCGTCTTCGTGCGCGCCAACGATGAACTCCGTAAAATCCTCGACGGTGCCGCCTGTCCTGTGGGCAGCCGCACCATGATCCAGGCACTCGACGCCTCCACCGACGACGCCGACACCCTGATCCTCGATTACTTCCCCGACCTGATCGAGCACATCGAGCTGCTCACCCGTATCACCGACGCCCGGCTCAAGCGCATCATCTTCCGCCATGCCTCGCGCACCCACGGCTATTTTCTCTCCAGCAACGCCCATGCGCGTCTCGACACCTTCGATGCCATCGGTGTGAAGGTCTATTGGTATGACGAGCTTACCAAGGATCTCTACATGCACACCTATAAGAAGGAGCACGGCTTCTTCGTGCGCGAGGAGATGGCGCGCCAATTCCAGGAGACCACCATCCTCGCCTTCTACGGCTCCGCCGTGGGTCTTGAGCAGGCCGACACCGACCGCATCTCCTCGCTCGTGGACAAACTCACCACCTTCATCGGTCCCAACCTCGGCGTCCTCACCGGCGGCGGCGGCGGTGTCATGCGCCTCGCCACCGATCAGGCGCGCACCAAGGGTGCCCTCACCGGCGCCTGCTTCCTCGAACTCGAGGCCCAGCCTCCCGAGCTAGGAGTGGACTTCTTCAACACCTTCCAGGAAACCTCGCGCCACTTCCGCCAAAAATGGTTCGAGGCGGCGGATTTTTGCATCTTCAACGTCGGCGGCGTGGGCACGCTCGAAGAGATCGGCATCGAGCTTTGCAACCTCAAGCTCGGCATCCGGCCCCGCGTGCCCTACGTGTTTTTCAACGCCAAGTTCTGGGGCGACCTCCGCCGCCAGATCCGCGAGATGATCCGCACCAAACGCGCCCCCGCCTGGATGCTCGACTATATCCTCTTCACCGACGACCCCGACGAGGTCGTCGCCTTCTACCGGAAAAAATTGCAGGTGCTCTAACAACTGCTAAGCACGCCCTGTGGCCACTGCCCTTCCCTCCTCCGTTCTCGTCGTCGGTTCCGGCGGGCGCGAGCATGCGCTCGTCCTCGCTCTGGGCGCCTCCCCCGCCGGCCCCCGCATCCTATGCGCCCCCGGCAACGCCGGCATTGCGGAAATCGCGGCCTGTTTCCCCGTCGCCGCCGACGACATCCCCGGGCTCGTCGTCCTCGCCCAGAGGGAAAACGTCGAGTTCGTCGTCGTCGGCCCCGAGGTGCCGCTTTCGCTCGGCCTCGCCGACGAGCTGGGCAAAATCGGCCTCCCCGTTTACGGCCCCACCGCCGACGGTGCCCGCCTCGAAGCCTCGAAAATCTACACCAAAAAACTCCTCCTCAAGCACAACATCCCCACCGCGCCCGCCGCCTTCTTCGACGACGCCGAGGCCGCCATCGACTACATCTGGGCCCGCCGCATGCCGATCGTCGTGAAAGCTGACGGCCTCGCCGCCGGCAAAGGCGTCGTCGTCGCCCAGACGCACGCCGAAGCCGAGGCCGCCGTCCGCGCCCTCATCGCGTTGAAATCCCAATCGAAATTCGAGAATCAAAAGTCGAAAATCCTCCTCGAGGACTGCCTCGTCGGCGAGGAAACCTCGCTGCTCGTCGTCGTCTCGGGCCGCGACTACGTGATCCTTCCCACCTCGCAGGACCACAAACGCATCGGCGACGGCGACACCGGCCCCAACACCGGCGGCATGGGCGCCTACTCGCCCGCCGAGATCGTCACGCCGGAGCTGCTCGCCCGTATCGAGCGCGAGATCGTCCGCCCCTCCGTCGAAGCCATCGCCGGCGAGGGTATCGATTTTCGCGGCACACTCTTCATCGGCATCATGCTCACGCCCGACGGCCCGAGCGTCCTCGAATACAACACCCGCTTCGGCGATCCCGAGACGCAGGCCGTGCTGCCGCGCCTCGCCTCCGACCTGCTCGAACTCCTCTGGGCCGCCGCGCGCGGCACTCTCGCCGGCTACCAGCTTGAGGTCAAACCCGCCCACGCTCTCTGTGTCGTCGTCGCCGCCCACGGCTATCCCGAGGCCTACCCGAAGGGCGACACCATCCTTCTCCCTGTTCCCTCCGACCTGCCTCCTTCCACCGTCATCTACCACGCCGGCACGGCGAAAAACGCCGCCGGCCAGCTCGTCACCGCCGGCGGCCGCGTCCTCGGCGTGACTGCGCTCGCGCCCACGCTCCGCGCCGCCGCCGACGCCGCCTACGCCGCGTGCGACTCGATCCGGTGCGCCAGCAAATATTTCCGCCGTGACATCGGCGCCCGCCAGCTCCGCCGCTCATGAAATTTTCCCTCTGCCTCCTGCTCCTCTCCGCGCTGACCGCCGCCGCCGCGCCGCTCGAGCGCGACCTCGGCCAGGGTCTGGCCTACTGCCGCGTCCATCGCCTGCCCGCCGATCTGCCCGGCCCCGCGAATAAAAAATCCCGCGCCGTTGTGCTCGACCTGCGCTTTGCCGCGAGCGACGCCGCCGGCGTCACCGCACTCGACGCTTGGCTGAAATTCCGCGCCAGCGCGACCAGCCCCGTGCTCCTGCTCGTCAACCGCGCCACCGCCCCGGCGCTCACCGCGATGCTCGCCGACCGCGAATCCGCCGCCGGCCTGGTGGCGATCGGCGCCACCGCGGACGAGTTCACCCCCGACATCGCCGTCGCCTCCGCGCCGGAAGCCGAGCGCACCGCCTACGACGCGCTTGAGCACGGCACGCCCGTGGACGCCCTGATTTCCGACATTCCCCAAAAACCCCGCCACGACGAGGCCGAACTCGCCCAACAGCACCGCACCCCCGCTCCCGGTCTCGACGAATCCGACGACCCCGAACCCGCCCCGACCGCGCAAAAACCGGCTCCGCCTCCACCGGTGACGGACCGCGCGCTCCAGCGCGCCGTGCACCTGCACCGCGCTCTGCTCGCGCTCCGCAAGCTGCCGCCGGGCTGATGCCCGCCGCAACTCGCGCTTTGCAAACCGGCCGGTTTAGTGTCCATTCGCCTCTCTCGTCCGATGCCTGCCACCATCGTCGTCGTTTGCACCGCCAACATCTGCCGCAGCCCGATGGCCGCGGCCCTGCTGCAGCACGCCCTCGCAGGCCAGCCGGAACCGCTGCACTCGCTGCAGGTCATCTCCGCCGGCGTGGCCGGGCGGCACGGTGAACCCATCTCAGAAAATTCCGTCACCGCGCTGAAAAAAGTCGGCCTCAATATCTCCGGCCACGTCAGCCAGCCGCTCACGCAGCCGATGCTCGACGTGGCTCTCGCCGTCCTCTGCATGACCGAATCGCACCGCGCGATGATCCAGCTCCAGTCCGAGCTGCCTCCGAAAAACCTCTTTCTCTTCCGCGAGTTCATGCCGCAGCGCGGCGACAAGGAAATCCCCGATCCGTTCGGCGGCCCGCTCAAGCTCTACGAGGCCTGCCGTGACGAGATGGTCGAGGCCATCCCCTCGCTGCTAACCC
Organism: uncultured Opitutia bacterium; assembly: GCA_903877135.1. Taxonomy (GTDB): domain Bacteria; phylum Verrucomicrobiota; class Verrucomicrobiia; order Opitutales; family Opitutaceae; genus CAIRCN01. The sequence continues at coordinate 54,109 of CAIRCN010000004.1, read as the reverse complement.
ACCTTAAGACCCTCGTTCCCGCAAAATAAACTCGTTCTCGTTCTCCTTCTCTTCCTCGTTCTCCTCATGTCCCTCAACGCCGCGCCGCTCTCCACCCTCGATCCTGAAATCGCCTCGGCCATCGCCGCCGAGCTCTCCCGCCAGCAGAGCCACCTCGAGCTCATCGCCTCGGAGAACTTCACCTATCCCGCGGTGCTGGAGGCACAGGGCAGCGTCCTCACCAACAAGTATGCCGAGGGCTACCCCGCCCGCCGCTGGTATGGCGGCTGCGAACAAGTGGACAAGGTCGAGGCCCTCGCCATCGAGCGCGCGAAAAAACTTTTCGGTGCCGAACACGCCAACGTCCAGCCCCACTCCGGTGCCCAGGCCAACTGCGCCGTCTACGCAGCCGTGCTCCAGCCCGGCGACAAGGTCCTCGGCATGAACCTCAGCCACGGCGGCCACCTCACGCACGGCAACCCCGCCAACTTCTCCGGTAAACTCTATAAGTTCTGCCAATATGGCGTCCGCGAGGACAACGGCCGCATCGACTACGACGAGCTCGCCGCCGTCGCCCTGCGCGAGCAGCCGAAGATGATCACCGTCGGCGCCAGCGCCTACGCCCGCACCATTGACTTCGCCCGCATGGGCGAGATCGCCCGCAGCGTCGGGGCCTATCTCTTCGCCGACATCGCGCACATCGCCGGCCTCGTCGCCGGCGGCGTCCACCCGTCGCCCGTACCCCACGCCGACTTCGTCACCACCACCACGCACAAGACCCTCCGCGGTCCGCGCGGCGGCCTCATCCTCTGCCGCGCCGCGCACGCCAAGGCCCTCGACTCTGCCGTCTTCCCCGGCACGCAGGGCGGCCCGCTCATGCACGTCATCGCCGCCAAGGCCGTCTGCTTCGGCGAGGCGCTCAAGCCCGAGTTCAAGACCTACGCCGCGCAGATCGTCAAAAACGCCCAAGCACTCGCCGCCGTCCTGGTCGCGCAAGGCTACCGCCTCGTCTCCGGTGGCACCGACAACCACCTCATGCTCGTCGATCTGCGCGCCAAGTTTCCGGAACTCACCGGCAAGGTCGCGCAGGAGACGCTCGATCTCGCCAACATCACCTGCAACAAGAACACCGTGCCGTTCGAGACGCGCAATCCCTTCCAGGCCTCCGGTATCCGCCTCGGCACTCCGGCGGCCACCACGCGCGGCCTCGTCGAGGCCGACATGGAGGAGGTCGCCGACTGCATCGACACCGTGCTCGCCGCCATCGGCACGCCCGCCCAAGCCGGCGCCCTAGCTGGCGTGAAAGCGCGCATCATCACGCTGATGGCGCGACACCCGCTGCCCTATCGGCACGCTTGACGCACCAGAGCGCAGTCCGCAGGCCAGAGCGCTTGCGCTCGCCGTATCTCGGCCGTTAACGGCCACACGGTTGCAGAACAGTAAGCCCAGCCATGTTTTCCCATGGCTGTTTGCTCCTTGGCGTCGGTGCCGTAACCGTTTTCTCTACTCGCCCACCGTGTCCACCGCCACTTCATCGCCCGCCGCCCACCGCCCGCTCTCGATCGGCGTCGTCTTCCTCACCATCTTCATCGACCTGCTCGGGTTCACGATCATCTTCCCGCTGTTCCCGGCGATGCTCGATTACTACCTGCGGGTTGACGGCACAGGTGGCGGCCTGGGCTGGCTGCTCGCGCAGATCGACGCCTTCGCGCGGCTCGCCGGCTCACACAGCAACTACCGAGTCGTGCTCTTCGGCGGCGTTCTCGGCTCGCTCTACGGAGTGTTGCAATTTCTCTTCGCGCCGATCTGGGGCGCCCTCTCCGACCGCCACGGCCGCCGGCCCGTGCTCCTCATCACCGTCGCGGGCACAGCCCTCAGCTACGTGCTCTGGTTCTTCAGCGGCTCGTTTCTGCTCTTCATCGTCGCCCGGCTGATCGGCGGCGCCTTCGCCGGCAACCTCTCCGTCGCCACCGCCGCCGTCGCCGACGTCACCACCCGAGAAAACCGCGCAAAGGGCATGGGCATCGTCGGCGTCGCCTTCGGCCTCGGCTTCCTCTTCGGTCCAGCCATCGGCAGCATCGCAGCCTTTCATGACCTGAGCGCGCACCACCCACGCCTCGCGCACCTCGGCGTCAACCCCTTCTCGCTTCCCGCGCTGCTGTCGTTCGCGTTCAGCCTGCTCAATCTGTTTTGGGTCTGGTTCCGCTTCCGGGAGACGCTTGACCCCGCCCATCGCGATGCAGCCGAGCACATCCGCATTCGGCACCCGCTTCACGAGTTGATCGTCGCCGAGGCCGGCCCGGCACGCCGCACCAACTGGCTCTATTTCATCTTCGTCCTTTCGTTCAGCGGCATGGAGTTCTCGCTCCCGTTTCTCGCTGCCGAGCGCTTCCATTACCGGCCGACGGACATGTATAAGATTTTCATCTTCCTCGGGCTAGTGCTGATTGCCACGCAGGGCGGCATCGTGCGCCGCGCCGTCCCGCGCTACGGCGAAAGACGCGTGCTGCTCGCCGGCCTGTTCAGCGTGATGCTCGGTATCGCCCTCGTCGGCCTCTCGCAGTCGAGCATCTTGCTCTACGCCGGCCTCGCGGGGATCGGTATTGGCAGCGGTCTGACTAATCCGGCCGTGTCCGCGCTAGTCTCGCTCTACAGCCCGCCGTCGCAGCAGGGCCGGATGCTGGGCGTCTTCCGCTCGCTCGGTTCGCTGGCCCGCGCCGTAGGTCCGATCGTCGCCTGCGGGCTTTACTGGTGGCTCGGCGCCACGACTACCTATCTCCTCGCCGCCGCCGTGCTGCTGGCGCCATGGCTCATGGCCTTACCGCTCCCAAAACCCGCCAAATGATCTCCGCCCGCCGATTGTCGCAGACCGACCGGCACCCCCGCCGCGCCACCTGCTGGCTGCTCGCCGTCGCGGGCCTGATGCTGCTGGCGGGCTGCGTCGGCTTCCGTCGCGAACCCCCGCGCCCCGGCCGCACCACGCTCGAATCCCCCCTCGTCATTTTGCCCGCCACCACGATGTCGAACTACCTCGTCATCGAGGCCAAGTGGGACAAGCACGGCCCCTACCACTTCCTTATCGACACCGGCGGCTCCGTCACGCTCGTCTCGCCCGAACTCGCCGCGCGCTACTTCGCGAAAAACGCCCCGCCCGCCGAAATCCCGCTCGTGCGTGTCCGCTCCGCCGAAGGCGAAACCGCCCTGCTCACCGCCACCACCCTTCGCCGGATCGAACTCGGCGAGGCGCGCTTCGACAACGTCCCCGCCCTCATCTACGACTGCGCCCAGCTCTCCGCCCACTTCGGCCTCAAGATCGACGGCATCCTCGGCTTCCCGTTCTTCCGCGAGACGCTGCTGACGCTCGATTACCCGCGTTCGCGCGTGCTGCTCGAACCCTACAACCCAGCGCCATTACTCCCTGGCACGACGCTCCCATTTAACAACGACCGCAAGACGCCGATCGTGTCCGTGCGCCTCGGCGACCAGACCTTCGCCGCTCTCATCGACTCGGGCAGCGACGCCGCTCTCTCCCTCAACCCCGCCGGCCTGCAGCCCAAATTTACCGTCGCCCCGCGCGCCGGCGCGACCGTCGCCACGCTCAGCGGCGACCGCGAGCAACGCGTCGGCCGACTCGCCAGACCGCTCGCCCTCGGCATCTATGCTCTCGAATGCCCCGTCGCCGACCTCACCGACGAACTCTCCTCGCTCGGCAGCGGCGTGCTGAAATATTTCGCAGTCACCTTCGACCAGGAACGCAGCCAGGTGACTTTCTACCGCGAATCGTTGCAACCGATCGCACCTGAGCCGCGTCGCAGTTCGGGGCTGAGTTTCAGCAAGACGCCCGCCTACTGGCGCGTCGCCGGCGTTGTGCCCGGTTCGCCCGCGGCCACCGCCAGCGTGCAACCCGGCGACCTTGTCACGCGCATCAACGGCGAACCTGTCGCCCGATGGGACCTGCGCCGCTACGAGCAACTCGTCGCCTCGGCAGACGAAATCCGTTTTACCTTCCTCTACGGCACCCGCGAGACCGAGCAACCCCTGAAAGTCTTCGAACTCGTCCCATAGCCAGCCCAGATATCACCTATACGCGCCGAAGCAGAAACGCCCCAGCGCCGTCGTGTCCGCTTTCCCACGGCCGGCTCGTGACGGATTTCTCCAGCGTCCACTGCCCGTGCCGGTCGGCGAGAAATTCGCGCACAACATGCTCGTTCTCCTTGGTGTCGAGGCTGCACGTCGAGTAAACCAGCCTCCCCGCCGGCGCGACCAGCTTCGCCGCCGCCGCCAAGAGTGCGAGTTGCTGCTTGGGGTGTTTCTTGAAATCGCACTCCTGCAACCGCCACTTCACATCCACACGGTGGCGCATCACGCCGGTGTTGGAACAGGGCACGTCTAGCAGCACCGCCGTGAACAACCGCGGCAGGCCGTGTTCCTTGAGCTCCGCAGACAGGCCCTGCAGCAGATCGCCCTGCACCAGCGCCACGCCAACAGTGGGCGGCAGGCGCGAAAGATTTTCCTTCAGCCGCTCGATGCGCGGCCCCGGCAGATCGAGCGCGATAACCTTGCCCACCTTCATCGTGTCGGCGATCAATAGACTCTTGCCGCCGGGCGCGGCGCAGGCGTCGAGCACCGTCTCGGTTTCCTGCGGTGCCAGCAACTCGACCGCGAAACGCGTCCCCGGGTCCTGCAGGTAAATCGCCCCGCTCTTCAGCAGCGGCTCTACCTCGCTCCACCGGCCCGAGGCGATTTCAAAAAAGCCCAGCCACGCCGTCGGCTTCAACCAGTCGGGCGGCGGTGCTTCGGTCGCCCGCCAACGCGCATAAACCGTCGCCGGCTGCTGGTTCCACTCGAGCAACTTCCGCGTCGGCTCCGCGCCAAACTGCGCCAGCCAGCTCCGCACAAGCCATACTGGATGCGAAAAATACTCCGCCAACTCCTCCGCCATTGCCACCGCTGCGGGCGGCGGCGCCGCCAGGTCCACCGCGAGTTTACGGACCACGGCGTTGACCAACCGCGCCTCGGCAGGACTGGCCAGCAGCTTGGTTTGCTCCACGGCATGATGTCCAATTTTCGCGACCAGCCCCGCCTCGCCGGGCTTGGCCGCGGCCTCGATCAGCTCGAAACCCGCCACCAGCAGCACACCCTGCGTCGCCAGCCGCGGCGGATGGGCCACCAGCCGGCCCAGCTCCGCCTCCAGCCGGCCAAAGTGGCGCACGACACCGAAAACCAGATGCTGGCAGCGCGCCCGCTCGACGCCAGTGAGCGCGCGGCCGAGCGATTCGAGCAGCTCATCGACGCGTTCGCGGCGGTCCAGCCAGCGGGCGATCAGGCGGGCGGCCGACTGCCACGCGTTGGAACGGGGCACATCGACTGCTGCGCCCGGGGAAGGTGATTTCGACACACTGTTTGACAAGGTTAGTCATTATGCCCTCAACTATCCCGTTCAGGCCATCACTTTCGCACATATGAATTCCGAGACCGTTTCCGCGCTCATCACCAAAAACCCGTCCCTCAAGGCGGCCAAAGCCAAGTTCGAGGCCATGGCGCCAGGCGCGTATGTCGTTCATCGCAGCTGGGGTTTCGGCCAGATCAAGAGTTACGACGAAGCCGCACAGCGCCTGATCATCAACTTCAAGGACAAGAAAGCCCACCCCATGGATCCCGTATTCTGCGTGAACACCATGGAGGTCCTCCCCGCCAACCACCTCCTTGTCCGCAAGGAAACCGAGGCGAAGAAAATTGCCGAGCTGATCGCCGAAAACCCCGCCCAGCTCGTCGTCGAGGCCCTCCAGTCCTACCCCAACCATGCCACCACCGTCATCGACCTTGAGATCACCCTCGCCCAGGTCGTCGGTGAGGAAAAGTTTAAGAAATGGTGGTCGGTCGCCAAAAAGGCGCTGGCCAAGGACCCCCGCGTCGCGGTGCCCGAGAAAAAGACCGAGTGCTACATCCTGCGCGAAATTCCCGTCTCGCCAGAGGATGAGATCCTCGAGCAGTTTAACTCCACCCGCTCAGCCCGCCGCCGCATCGCTCTCGCCGAGGAACTCGTCAACGCCGTCGACCGGAAAGAGGTCAAGACCGACCTCGCGCCTATTCTTAAAATCGTCGCCGATGGTGTGAAGGACAGTAACCAACTCGGCGCCGCCGAGCGCCTCTACGGCGCGGCCGTGCGCGACAACCTCGCCCGCCACATCGGCGCCGATCCCGCCACGTTCGAACCTTCGCAAGCCTCGCTGGTCGCCAACATCCGCGACCTTGCCGGCATCGCGGAGAAGATCCCGGTGCATTTCCAGTCCACCTTTCTCGAGCTGGTCCACGCCACTCACCCAATTGAGAGCCGCGACCTGCTTTTCACGCTCCTCAAGACCTCGCAGGGCAAGTTCACCACCGAGTGCATCAACTTCCTCGTCGAGCAGGGCCACGCCGAGGAACTCGCCACCGCCCTCAAGCGCTGGCAAACCGAGCAAAATCTCCGCGCCCCCGTCCTCCTCTGGATCGTTAAGAACCGCCACTCGAAGAAATTTGCGAAGCTACTCAACGACCTCATCACCCCCCGCCTCCTCGGCGCCATCTTCTTCGCCATCGACTATGAGGCCCTCCAAGCCTCCAGCGCCCGCCGCATCCCGCTCGCCGACATCCTGAGCGAGGACACCGACCTCGTCGCCGACCTCCTATCGACCGCTGATCCCGAGACCGCGCGCGACCTCGCCAACACTCTCATGCTCAACCAGGGCTTCGAGGAACTCACCAAGAAGTCACTCCTCGCCCGCTTCATCAAAATCTTCCCGAAGATCCAGTCCCTCGTCGCCGTCGATGCCGAGAGCAAGGAGGAGCAACTGCTCGTTTCCAAGGGCAGCTTCGAGCGCAAACGCGAGGAATACGAGACCATCGTCTCAAAGAAGATCCCGGAAAACTCCAAGGCTATCGCCTCCGCCCGCGAGCACGGCGACCTCAAGGAAAACTCCGAATACAAGATGGCCAAGCAGGACCAGCAGGTCCTCATGGCCCGCAAGACCAACCTCGAGCGCGACCTCGGCCGCGCCCGCGTCACCGATTTCAAGGAAGCCACCGTCGACCAAGTCAGCGTGGGCACCCTTGTCGAAGTCCGCAGCGCCGCCTCAGGGCACACTACCCGCTACACCATCCTCGGCGCTTGGGACGGCGATCCCGACATTCATATCGTCTCCTACAAGACGCCACTTGGCACCGCCCTCCTCGGCAAGAAAGTCGGCGACACCGTCAAAGTGAAGACTGGCGCCTCCGAGGAAGACTACACCATCATCAGCATCGCCCGCTATGTCGATACGCTAAAGGCCTGAGCTTCTTTGTTCTCCCAAACGCCGCCCCAACCCGGGCGGCGTTTTTTTGCGCCCGTCTCCCAGCATTGCCATCCGCCGCGCAGTCGCTCAATCTGCTCTCGCGTGAACGCCTCTTGGGACCTCCTCAAAATTCTCTCCGATCCCACCCGCCTGCGCCTCCTCACGCTCCTGATGCGCGAAGAGCTCGCCGTTGCCGAGCTACAGGAAATCCTCGGCCTCGGCCAGTCGCGCACCTCCTCGCAACTCGCCCTGCTCCGCCAGGCCAATCTCGTCTCGGACCGCCGCGACGGCAAAAAGGCGTTCTACTCGCTCCGCCCCGGCCTGCCCACCAAAACCCTCGCCCTGCTTCGCGCCGCCGCCGAGTCTGTTGCCGAGTTGCCCATCCTCGCCGAAGACCGCGCCAACCTCGACCGCATCCTCCAAAAACGCCGCCGCACGCAAGAACAGTATTTCAACCTCATCGCCGGCCGCCTCGGCAAAAACTACTGCCCCGGCCGCTCCTGGGAAGCCATCGGCCACCTCGCGCTCCGCCTCACGCCTGCGATCGACATCGCCGACCTCGGCGCCGGCGAAGGCCTCGTCTCGCAGCTCCTCGCCCACCGCGCCCGCCAGGTCTGGTGCATCGACAACTCCATCAAGATGGTCGAGGTCGGCACCGAGCTTGCGCGCAAAAACGGCCTCGCCAACCTCGCCTACAAGCTCGGCGACATCGAGAACGTCCCCCTCGCCGACCGCTCCGTCGACCTCGCGATCCTCAGCCAGGCGCTGCACCATGCCCAGCACCCGCAGACCGCCGTCAACGAGGCCCACCGCATCCTCCGCCCCGGCGGCCAGCTCCTCGTCCTCGACCTCAATGAACACACCTTCGAAAAAGCCCGTGATCTCTATGCCGATGTCTGGCTCGGCTTCAAGGAGAGCGCTCTCCACGCGTTTTTGAAAAAAGCCGGTTTCCAGAAAGTCGAAGTCAACACCGTCGCACGCGAGAGCGAAGAGCCCCGCTTTGAAACCCTCCTCGCCAGCGGTATGAAGTCGGAACGTTGAACATCTCCCGGCACTGAAGGGACCGGGATTCCTCTTCTCAGAACAACCCGACGATCTGGCCGGCGGAGTCGAGGTCGATGACCTCGGCGGCGGGGACTTTCGGGAGGCCGGGCATGGTCATGATCTCGCCGGTGAGGCAGACGATGAAGCCTGCGCCGGCGGAGACGTTGACCTCGCGGATCTCCACTTCGAAACCGGTGGGCCGGCCGCGCAGGTTGGGATCGGTAGAGAACGAGTATTGCGTCTTGGCCATGCACACGGGGAAGTGCCCGTAGCCGGCCTTCTTCAGGTCCTCAAACTTCGTCTTCACGCGGGCACTGGCGGTGATGTCCTTCGCACCGTATATTTTCTGCGCGATAGTGCGGACTTTTTCCCATAGAGGCATGTCGTCAGGGTAAAGGTGTTTGAAGTGGTTGGCGCCTTTCTCTGCAACTGCGACCACGGCGCGGGCGAGCGTCTCAGCGCCGGCGCTGCCGTCGGCCCAGTGCGTCGCGAGGACGGCCTTCACGCCCAGCGCGGCGCAGCGCGCTTCGATGACGCGGAATTCCTCGTCGGTGTCAGTAGTAAAGCGGTTGACGGATACCACCGCGGGTAGGCCGAAGCCGGCAATGTTCTCTAGGTGCTTTTCCAGATTGGCGAGGCCCTTCTCGACGGCAGCGACGTTAGGGGCCTTGAGGTCCTTCTTGTCCACGCCGCCGTGCATCTTGAGCGCGCGAACGGTGGCGACGATGACGACGGCGTCGGGCTTGAGGCCGGCGAAGCGGCACTTGATGTCGAGGAATTTTTCCGCGCCGAGGTCGGCGCCGAAGCCGGCCTCGGTGACGGTGTATTCGCTGAGGCTGAGGGCGAGCTTGGTGGCGAGCACGCTGTTGCAGCCGTGGGCGATGTTGGCGAAGGGGCCGCCGTGCACGAACGCGGGGTTGTTCTCCAGCGTCTGCACGAGGTTGGGTGCGAGGGCGTCGCGCAGGAGCACGGCCATGGCACCGTGGGCCTTGAGGTCGGCAGCGGTGACGGGCTTCTTCTCGCGCGTGTAGCCGACGACGATGCGGCCGAGGCGCTCGCGGAGCTCCTTGAGGTTCTGCGAGAGGCAGAAGATCGCCATGACCTCGGAGGCGACGGTGATGTCGAAACCGGACTGGCGGCAGACACCGTTGGCCACGCCGCCCATGCCGACAACAATCTCGCGCAGGGCGCGGTCGTTCATGTCCATGACGCGTTTCCAGACGATGCGGTTCGGGTCGAGGCCGAGGGCGTTGCCGTGCGTAAGGTGGTTGTCGAGGACTGCAGAGAGGAGGTTGTGCGCGGAAGTGATGGCGTGGAAATCGCCGGTGAAATGGAGGTTGATGTCCTCCATCGGCATGACCTGCGCGTAACCGCCGCCGGCCGCGCCGCCCTTGACGCCGAAGCTCGGCCCGAGCGAGGGCTCGCGCAGACAGATCGTGGCGCGCTTGCCGATGCGGTTCAGCGCATCGCCGAGACCGACGGTGGTCGTGGTCTTGCCCTCGCCGGCGGGCGTCGGCGAGATGGCGGTGACGAGCACGAGCCGGCCTTGGGGCCGGGCCAATTGCTTCTGGTAGAAATCGAGGCCGACCTTGGCCTTGAATTTGCCGTAGTGCTCGAGCGCGTCGGCAGGAATATTGAGCCGGGCGGCGACTTGGTCAATCGGCAGCATTTTCGCCTGATGGGCGATATCGATGTCGGAGGGGACGATTTTTTCAGCCATGGTAGTGCTTTCTTAGGGAAGGATTAGGAGAGAGTGTTAGGTGTAGTATTCCTGCACGCGCATGATGACGTCGAAGCCCTCGAGTTTCAGGCAGTCGTTCAGGCACTGCATCGCAGGATGATCGGGCGACAGCAGTTCGTATTTGCGCTTCACCGAGCCGATGACGTGGTCCATGCCGAGCGGGACGGCGAGCGTGAGGAAGGCGCTTTCGAGCGGGCCCTTCGTCGGCGAGCCATCGGCGCGCTTGGGCGGGAGCATGACGCTAAAATTACTCAGACCGACCGACATGTGCACGCCCTTGAGGGCGGGGTCGGCATGGATGAGGTTGATGGCGCCCATGAGGCAGTGGAAACGGCCCTCGGAGTCGGCGCCGATGGGCGAGATGGCGGGATCGATGATGCACTGGTCCACCGGGATGCCGTGTTTGGCGGCCTCGGCCACGAGCTGGCGCGCGGTCGCGTGGACCTCGGCGGCGGTGTGGTTGGGCTGGCCGACGCCGTTTTCCACGCGCTCGGAGGCGAGCAGAATCGGCATGAACGGCATGATGCGCGTAAGCTGGAACATCTCGAGCCGCGTCTGGGCGATGGAGTTCAGCACGGGAATTCTCCCACCGGCGCGGACACGGTCATAGGCCTTGAGCCCGGCCTCGGCCATGACGGGATCGGGCGTGTCGATGGAAAGCGGCTTGGCGGTAACGCCCTGAACGTGCCGCATCATCTCGGCCAGAAAATTGGCGGAACGGGGACCGACGTTGACATCGATGTAGCCGGCGCCGCCGGTGTCCTGCGAGGCGGCGAGTTCCTTCAGGCCGGCAATGTCATTCGCCGCGAAAAGTTTATTGGTGGACGGGACCGAATCGTTGATGGATTCGCCGATGATCGTGAGGTTGGGGATGGGCATGAGAGGAGGATTAGTTGAAGTGAAAAGGTTGGGGTAGCGCGCTATTTTTCTTTGGTGGCTGGAGTTGGTTGAGCAGGCGCAGTCACCCGCTGGTGGTCGCGGCCGAGGAAATTGTTCGCCCACGCCGAAGTGCCGCCGAGCGCGGGATTGGGGAAGACGGCCGGGCCGTCGAGCATATCCTTCGATTCCCCGTAATATTTTAGTCGGTCGTAGGCGCGCGCCCACATGCAGTCCTTGTCGTTAAGCTCGCAGCGGCCGTCGGCGGAGCCGCCGCAGGGACCGTTGCGCTCATTCTTTGAACACGACGACCGCGGGCAAAGGTAACCCGTCTCAGGCAGCGAGCAATCACCACAATCATAGCACCCATACATCGCGGCTTTCGATGTGTGCTCTACGCTGTGCAGGGCGCGCAGGCTCGTCCCGTGTTTGCCGTGCTCCAGCCGGGTGTAGATCTTCTGAAGAGTCGGAAACAGTTTTTTTCCAGGAGTGAACGCCAGCCCGTGCACGAAGCGCGACAGCCGGTAGTTCCACGTCACGTCAGGCGCCACGAGCGGGGCTTCGAGCGATTGCAGATAGGCACGGTTGACCTGCGCGCTGTTGCCGAGGCCGGTCTGTTCGTCTTTCTCGAAGAGGTAAAACTCGTCGGACTTCGGGTATTGGATCTCTTTGGCAAACTCCTTCCAATCGTTCGCGCCGTAGCTCTCGGCCAGGTCGATGGTCTGCGCGAACGACTCGGCCTTGTGCACGCCACCGAGATAGCCGGCGGCAAAGCCGAGCCCCTTGAAGACCGCGAGTTGCTTCGCGGCGAGCTCTGTGAAAAACGCCTTACCTTTGTCCGGACCAGCAGCGTATTTCTCCACCTGCGCGTAGAGCGCATCGCTCACTACGCAGCCGGGAATCTTGTTCTGGTTGAACATCCGTGCCACCGTCTTGTTCAGCACATAGACGTTGCCAATGACAGGCGCGGCGAGATTGGCCCACTCGAGAAACAGCTTAATTTCGTGGAATTTCCGCATGTCGTAACCGAGCTGCGGGATGACCCACTGCGCGCCGCTCTGGATTTTGCGGGCCAGCTTGAAATACTGTGGCATCAGTTCGCGCTCTTGCCGCTTGAACGGCGACACAGCGCAGCCGATGAAGAAATTCGTTTTGGTCAACCGCTCGGTTTTGCCATTGGGCTTGGTGACCTCCAGTCCCTCGTTCATCGCGCGAAGCATCGAGATCAAGCTCACCGAATCCAAATCGAAGACCGGCAGCGCCGTGCCGCGAAAACCCGCCGTTGGAAAGTCGCCCGTCAGCGCGAGGATGTTGGCAAAACCCTCGGCAGCATAGCGCCACGCGGCCGACTCAAGGCCATTTCGGTTGAGGTCTTTGCAGGTGAGGTGGATGACCAGTTGCTTGTCACTGGGCTTCAAAACATTGGCGACCCAGTCCGCCGGAATCATCGGATTGCCGCCGGGGTTGTCGGTGATGGACACCCACGCGATCCGGTTGTCCGCCGCCAACGCCTCGCCCAGTTCGACGATCTTGGATGGTTGATCGGGTTCGGGCATGCCGCGCGTTGTGACTAGCTCGGCTCCGTATATGAACTGCCCGGCGTTCAAGCGCTCGCGGAAAGTGGGAGTGGGGTTCGTAGGCACGATCCAACCTTACACGACAGCAGCCCGCGGGTCTTGTGTTCTGGGACGTATCTTTTGTGATTAAACGCCTGTTTTACCGAGCTTGGTCTTCCGGGGCAACGGCTTGGCTATTTTCGGGCTGACGGGCGCGGAGAAGGTCGGCTGGCCTCTGGCAGCGTCACGATATTGTTTCGGGGTGGTCTTCTTAATCTTTTGGAAGACGTGCGTAAAATAACTCTGATCGCAAAAACCCGAGTCCAGGGCGATCGCAGCGACGGTCAGATCCGTTTCGATCAGCATTTCGCAAGCGCGTTCGACCCGCGTCTCGCGCAGCAGATCGGCAAACGTGCGGCCCGTGCGTTCCTTTAGGAGTTGGGTAAGTTGCCGGGGGGAGACTGCTACCTGACGGGCAACTTTTTCGCGAATTTGGGCGACACTCGTGCCACTCGCATGGGTACGGAGAGCCTCTAGCGCCTTCCTGACGAGCGGAGGCACCTGCGCGGCGCGAACCCGCTCGACGGCGTCAAAGATACGCAGAATTGCTTCCCGCAGCCAGAGGGATAGTTGTTCGTCGTCGGTCACAGACGTCAGCTCGGTGAGGTGGCGGTAACAGAAACCGATGACCTCGGCTTGCGGCGCACCAGCCTCGACCGCCGCCCGCGACATCATGACCACCAACTCCAGCAGCAGGATCTTGAGCATTTCGCTCCGTTCCTGCCCGGCGCTGTAGATGTGAACCAGAACCAAGTTGATTATCCTCGTGGCTTCCCGGCGGTCGCCGCGGTGGAGCGAGGCGAGCAGCGCCGGCTCCTCGCAGAGGTAAAGTTCCCGGATGCTGTCGTAGGGCCGGCTTGGGTTTACCGCCACCGCCGGAAAATCGTTTACTGTCTTCGCCATGGATTCGCCGGGACCTTAAGACGAATCGGCCGCGTGGCAATGGTTTGAGTCAAGTTACTCCCGCCAGCAGTGGACCGCTGGCAATGGCGCTAGCAACCTGTCGCTGATACCGGCTTGAGCGGCTTAGACCTTAGGCCCGCCTTGGGCGAAGTAGCGGGCGCGGAGCCGGAGGCCATTCAAGCGGATGAAGCCAGTGGCGTCGGTCTGGTTATACCAGCTCTTCACACCCTCCATCGACGCGATCTTCATGTCGTAGAGCGAATACTTCGACTTGCGGCCACACGTGATGATGTTGCCCTTGTAAAGCTTGAGCCGCACGGTGCCGGTCACACGCTCCTGGCTCTTGTCCACCAGCGCTTGCAATGCTTCGCGCTCGGGGGCGAACCAGAATCCATAGTAAACAAGCTCAGCGTATTTCGGAATAAGTGAGTCGCGCAAATGCATAACCTCTCGGTCCATCGTGAGCGACTCCACCTGCCGGTGGCCCTGCATGAGGATCGTGCCACCGGGCGTCTCATAGACGCCGCGTGACTTCATACCGACGAAGCGATTTTCGACGAGGTCGACGCGACCGATGCCGTGCTTGCCGCCGAGTTTGTTCAGGACCTTCAACACGCCCGCGGGCGTGAGCAGCTTGCCGTTCACGGCGACACAATCGCCCTTCACGAAATCGAGTTCGACGTATTCCGCCTTGTTCGGCGCGTCCTCGGGCGAGACGGAGAGCTTGAACATGCCCTTGTTTTCCTTGGTCGTTGGGTCGAACCAGGGGTCCTCGAGGATTCCCGCCTCATAGGAAATGTGGAGGAGGTTGCGGTCCATCGAATAGGGCTTCTTGAGTGAGGCCTCGACGGGAATTTTGTTCGCAACGCAATAGGCGATCATCTCGGCGCGGCCGGGAAATTTCTCCCGGAAGGCGTCGATCTTCCACGGCGAGATGATAGCGAGGCGCGGATTCAGCGCCATATAAGTCATCTCGAAGCGGCACTGGTCGTTGCCCTTGCCGGTGGCGCCGTGCGAGACGGTGTCAGCCTTTTCCTTCCTCGCGATCTCGACCTGGGCCTTCGCGATAAGCGGCCGCGCAATCGAGGTGCCGAGATAATACTGCCCTTCGTAAACCGCGTTGGCGCGGATCATCGGATAAATGAAGTCGCGCGCGAATTCCTCCACGAGGTCGAGCGTGAAGTGCTTGGAAGCGCCGGTTTTGCGCGCCTTGGCGGGCAGGCCTTTCAGCTCCTCCTCCTGGCCGATGTCGGCGGCGAAGGTGACGATGTCCGCGTCGTAAGTTTCGCGGAGCCATTTGAGGATGACCGAGGTGTCGAGACCCCCGGAATATGCGAGGACGATTTTCATGGCGGGAAAAATGTGGCGGTTTCAGGTCAGGGGCCGCGTTGCTGCGCCAGCGTGGCCAGGATGGCCTTTTGCATGTGCAGGCGGTTCTCCGCCTGGTCGAAAATAATCGAGCGCGGACCGTCCAACACCTCCTGCGTCACTTCCTGTCCAGCATGCGCCGGCAGGCAGTGCATAAAAAGCGCGTCCGGCTTGGCCGCGGCCATGAGCGCGGGGGTCACCTGGAAGGGCGACATCACCCGGATGCGCTCGGCGGTTTCCTCCTCCTTGCCCATGCTAACCCACACGTCGGTGTAAACGACATCCGCATTACGCACGGCCTCGGCCGCATCGGTCGTAAATTCGTAGCCGCCAGAAAAACCCTCGCGCACCAGCAGTTGATCGAACTCTGGTGCGGCGTCAAAGCCCGGCGGACCGGCGAGAGAAATTTTCATACCGAGGAGATTGGCGCCGAGAATCCACGAGTTGGCCACGTTGCACCCGCGGTCGCCGATGAAGGCGATCTTGCGCCCACGCAATGAACCCACGAGATCGCCCCCCCGTCCCCACCGCTCGGCCAGCGTGAAGGCGTCCGAGAAGATCTGGCAGGGATGGAGCAGGTCCGTCAGGGCGTTGATCACCGGGATCGCGCCCATGTCCGCGAGCTGCTGGACCTCGGCGTGATCGAACGTCCGCACCACTAGGCCATGCACGAAACGCGACAACACGCGGGCGGTGTCGGCGATGGTCTCGCCGCGCCCGAGCTGGATATCGTTGCGATTCAGAAACATCGGATTGCCGCCGAGCTCGTGGATACCGACCTCGAAGGAGACGCGGGTGCGTGTCGACGACTTGGAGAAAATCATCGCCCACGTCTGACCCGCGAGCGGGGTCGCGTGGTGGCCGCGGTTCGACTTGAACTCGCGTGCGAGTCCAAACAGCGTGTCCAATTCGGATGGCTGAAAGTCGGTTTCCTTGAGAAAATGCTTCATGCGAGCGGTCAGATATAGGGAGGGACCCGCCCTCCCACGAGTGAAAAATCGCACCCGGCTCAGGCTTTCGCCACAAGCGTCGCGCGGAAGATTTCGACCGATTTAGCCAGTTCGTCCGTCGTGGCGATGAGCGGTGGCAGGAGGCGGATGACGTTGTTGCCCGAACCGACGGCCAGAAGGCCGCGCTCCCGCAACGCCGCCAGCCACGACGCCGTGTCGTCCTTCATCTGCACGCCCACCAGAAAACCCCGGCCGCGCACCGCCACAATATGTCGCGAAAAATCCGCCGCCAACCGGCAGAGCGCCTCGTGCCACACCACGCTGGTCTGCGTGACGTGCGCCAGCAGTTGCTCACGCTCGATCACATCGAGCGTCGCGAGCGCCGCCGCGCAGGCGAGCGGCGTGCCGCCAAACGTCGTGCCATGGCTGCCGGGCTGAAAAAGCTCCGCCGCCTTTTCGCCGGCCCACACCGCACCGATCGGCATGCCGCCGCCGAGGCCCTTCGCCATCGCGATGACATCGGGGCGGACTCCGGCGTGCTCGAACGCGTAGAATTTGCCTGTGCGCCCGAGGCCGCACTGCACCTCGTCGAGGAGAAACAACAGGTTCCGCTCGTCGCACAGCCGCCGCAACCCGCGCAGAAACTCCGGCGTGCAGGGGTTAATGCCGCTTTCACCCTGGATCGTCTCAACTAGGATCGCCGCCGTCTGGTCGTCCACGAGCGCGGCGAACGACTCGAGGTTGTTGAGTTCGCCAAAGGCGAAACCCGGCACGAGCGGCCGGAAGCCTTTTTGGATTTTTTCCTGCGGCGTCGCGCTCATGCCGCCAAACATCCGGCCGTGGAAGGCGTTTTTGGCGCCGACGATCTTGAAGCAACGACCCTCCTCGCCGCCGGCCTTCTTCACGCCGTGCAGCCGCGCGAGCTTGATCATACCTTCGTCGGCTTCGGCACCGCTGTTGCAGAAGAAGACTCGGCCGGGTCCCGCATAGCCAACGAGTCGCCGGGCGAGTTCGCCCTGGTTCGGATTACGGAAAAGATTGCTGACGTGGATGAGCTCGGCCGCCTGCCGCTGAACGGCCGCGACCCAATGGGGATGGCAGTGGCCCAGCGCGCTGACGGCGATTCCCGAGGTGAAATCGAGGTAGCGGTTGCCCGCGTCGTCCCAGACCAGCGTGCCGCGACCGCGCACAAGCGTGACGGCGGCGCGCGCGTAATTCTTCATTACATGGGCGTCGTAGAGCTCAGCGGTGTTAGTGCGGACGATGGAGGGCGAGTTCATGGTTTTCTGGTTTTGGATTTTCACTTTGGACTCCGGAACCGCAGAAGGTGCGCAGTCCAAAATCCGAAACTCAAAATCCCAAATGGGTTCAGCCGTGCTCGATCTCCGTGCCGATGCCTTTTTCGGTGAAAATCTCGAGCAGCAGCGAGTGCGGCAGGCGGCCGTCGATGAAGTGCACGCGCTGCACGCCTTCCTGCAGCGCGCGAATGGCGCTCTGCACCTTGGGGCGCATACCCTGGTCGATCACGCCTTTCTTCTTCAGGTCGTCGACCTGACTGATCTTGAGCGTGGAAATCAGCGACGTGGGGTCGGCGGGATTCGCGAGCAGCCCCGGCACGTCGCTCATGTAAACCAGCCGCCGGGCGCGCAGCGCGCTGGCGACCCGGCCGGCGACAACGTCGGCGTTCACGTTGTAGGGTTTCCCGTCATAGCCCTCGGCCACCGGCGAGATGACTGGCACGAAACCGTCCGCGATCTCCTTCTTGATGAGCTTCACCTTCACCTCGGTGACGTCGCCGACGTAGCCGAGATCGACTGGATTGCCGTCGTCATCGGTGGTCAGTTTCTGGCAGACGATCACGCTATCGCCGGGGAGTCCGCGGGGGCGGCCCTTGGCGGTGGTGATGGCGTCGCACACGTCCTTGTTGACGATTTCGTCGAGGGTTTTTTTCACAACGGCGATCGTCGCCTCGTCGGTCACACGCAGGCCGTTGACGAAATTAGCCTTGAGGCCGGAGGTCTCCATCGCGCGTGTGATGGCTTTGCCGCCACCATGCACCACAACGACATTGATACCGACCGCAGCCAGGAACGCGATGTCGAAGGCGACGCGGGTACGGGCAGCCGGATCGGGATCATCCATGAAGCTCCCGCCGTATTTGACGACGAAAATGGAGCCGCGAAAATCCTGGATGTAGGGCAGAGCCTCGAGGAGAACCCGCGCCTTGGCGGTGACTTCGGCGACGTTCATCTGCGGTCAGGACACACGGCCGGCGGCGGTGAATTGATGGTGGAGACAGGAGTGAGCGTTCAAAGGATTGGCGAAGTGAGAGAGGGAATTAGGCACACGCTCCGCGCATTTCCACAATAATTTTCATCGCGGCGGACAACCAGACGTTTTCGCGCGTCGCAATAAATCGGCTTCACTCCGCGGCGCCGTATGCCACTTCTTGGTCGTGCCCAGCACGAACCTCTCGTTTCCCGACCGAAACTCACACCGCGCGTGGCTCGCCACGCAGGCGGCACTACCCGCGGGTTTCCGTGTGGGCACGGCACGCTTCGATTTCACGCCGCGCGAGGCGCCGAAACCAGCGAAGATGACGCTGACCCTGATCGCGCTCGACCGGCCCACAGCGGACTTTGCCGCGGTGTTCACCAAGAACGCCTTTCCTGGCGCACCGGTGATCGTCGGCCGCGCCCGGCTCGGCGAGCCGGCGCTCGGCGGCATCATCGTGAACAACAAGATTTCCAACGTCTGCGCCCCCGGCGGTGTCAAGGGATCGGAGCGCATTTGCGCGGAGACGGCGCGCTTGCTCGGCATGGAACCGACAGAAATTTTACCGAGCTCGACGGGTGTAATCGGCTGGAGTCTGCCGGTCGAAGCCATGCTCGGCGCGTTACCAGATGCGGTGGCAGCGCTCGCCGGCCCGTCGGTCATTCCGGCGGCCGAGGGCATCGTGACGACCGATCTTTATCCGAAGGTGCGGCGGGCCGCGATAGGCGGCGGCAGCATCGTGGGCATAGCCAAAGGGGCGGGCATGATCGAGCCGAACATGGCGACCATGCTGGTCTACCTTCTCACTGACCTAGCCGTGCCTCGCACTGAGCTGCGCGCGATGCTCGCGCGCGCGACCGATACCTCGTTCAACTGCATCTCGGTCGACAGCGACACTAGCACTTCCGACACCGTGGCGCTCGTCTCATCGGGCCGCGTGCCGTGCGCCGATTTCGCAGCGTTCGAGGCGGCGCTCACGACTGTGTGCCGTGACCTTGCGGAGGACGTCGTGCGCAATGGCGAGGGCGTGCGGCACGTCATCCGCCTCACCGTGAAGAACGCCGCCACTCCTGCGCTCGCCCGAGCGCTCGGCAAGGCCGTGATCAACGCGCCGCTCTTCAAGTGCGCGGTCGCAGGCAACGATCCGAATGTAGGTCGGCTCGTGCAGGCGATCGGCAAGCACGTCGGCGCGCACGAGCCCGGCGCGGACCTGTCGCGGCTGCGCGCTACGATGGGTGGCATTGAGATTTTCGCAGGCGGTGCGTTTCAGCTGAATCCGGAGAAAGAGGTGGCGCTGGTTGCACATTTGCGCAGTGCCCAACTCTACGAAAGTGCACCACCAAAGGATGGCGTGTTCACCGCCGCAATCGACTATCCGCCTCACGAACGCTGCGTGGAAATCACGGTCGATCTCGGCAATGGGCCGGCGAGCGCAACCGTCTTGGGTGCCGATCTTACGCACGAATACGTGAGCGAAAACGCAGACTACCGGAGCTAGCGTCACAGCGGGAGTTTTTCCGAGATGACGCGACGCCCCAGGCATTTCGTCCAGCGAACGGATTTTCGTCGGCGTCAAAACGCGCCCACAATAACCGCGAGCGTGACGATCGAGGTGAGCACACTCAGCACAATCGCGCCGGAAGCCAGCGGCTCATCGCCCTTCAGCTCCAGTGCCACCGTGTAGGAAACAACTGCCGTCGGTGTCGCCATCAGGATCAACAGCATCCTGAGTTCAAGCGGGCCGAGACCCAGCCAGTGCCCGACAGCCCATCCGAGCGCGGGTGAGACGGCGGTCTTGACCAGCGCCGCGGCCAGCGGCGAACGCCACGCCCCGCCGAACTTCACGGTGACCAGCGAGCCGCCCACACCGAGCAGGCCCAGCGGCAGCGCCATCTCGCCGAGGGCCGAGAACGTCTTGTCCACTGCGGCCGGCAGCTGCCAGCCCGCCAGCGCAAACCCGATGCCCGCGACTGTCGCCACCAGCGGCGGCGTGGTGAGTAACTGTTTCAAGAACGGCTTCACCATGCTCCAGCCCAGCGTGTGCTGGCTTAGCAGCAGCACCGTCACTCCGCCGATATTGTAGGCCACCATCATCGGCGCGACCGTGATGATTGCGGCTGTGCGCGCGGTGAGCCCGCCCGCCAACGGCGTGTCGGGCATCGCGTAGATGATCGGCAGGCCCACAAAGGCGAGGTTGCCGCGAAACGCCCCCTGCACGAACGTCCCCGTTGCACCCGCCGGCACGCGTATCGCCCACGCCACGAGGTAACCCACTCCGACCGACAGCAGCGTGGCGGCAAACATCGCGCCAAGCAGGAGCTCCGCGCCTCCGCCCCCGTGAAACGAGCCCGCCAGTTGCGAGAACAGCAGCGCCGGCAGGCCGAGCCAATAGGTCACGCGGTTCGCCTCGCGCAGAAAATTCGCCGAGACAAACTCGCTGCGTTGCATGAACGCGCCAATCCCGATCAGCAGGAAAACCGGGGCGAGCGTGTTAAGGATGAGCACGCCACCGAGTGTCAGCGGTGGGCGACCGCCCGTCCACTCGGAAAACCGCCCGCGCCGCCTACGCCGCCTTCTTCAGCCGAAACGGCTGCGCCTCGGCGCGGCACTTCTCGACTTCGGCGCGAAACGCCGCGCTCTTGTTCAATTCCGCCACCACTGCCTCGGCCAGCAACCGCCCACCCACCGTGTCGCTCGGAAAATGCACTCCTGCCAGCACGCGGCTCCACGCCACGCGGTGCGCGCGCGCCAGCAATGCGTCACGCTGTTCGGGGAAAATCTCCGCCAGCACCAAGGCCCAAATGAAAGTCCGGGTGGAGTGTCCGCTCGGGTAGGACGCCGTCGTCGGCAGCGGCACGCACGGCTGCACCCGCGGGTCCACCAGCGGCGGCCGCGGACGCGCGTGCAGTTTTTTCGTCAGCGCACCAACGGCGTTCACATCCTCGGTCACATCCTTGAGCAAGGCCGCGGTCGCGGGCAGGTTCTCCTTCGTGCACCACGGGCCGATCACACTCGCGTGGCTGAAGGCGTTGTCCTTGTCGATGAGCTTCACCCAGGCCACCTGCTCCGGCGTGCGCCCCACCTGTGCCTGCAACACCGCCTCGAGATCGGCCTGGGCCGCGAGCGAGCCGGGCGCGGGGGGCTCAGGTAGCACCTTCGCGATGTCGAACATTCCCGGCTTCACGAAGTGCCCGCCTTTCGCCACCGCGGCAGCGCTCATCATCGTGTCCTGCCCGGGCGCGCCGGACGCAACCATAAGCGCGGCAGCGAAAGCAAAAACCAGGGCGGCGGCGGGGGATCGTTTCATCCGCGGGACGGTGCACACTCCCACCGGAATTGAAAATCACAATCTGCGCCCTGACCGCACAAGTTTCATTGTCGGGCCGCCCCGAACCGCTCACGCTCCCGGCATGAGGTTCCTGTTCACCCTCCTCGCCCTCGTCACAACTGGTGTTGTCGCCCTGCGCGCAGCCGCCCCCGCACCGCTCCCCGCCGGCCTCTACGCCGAGTTCACCACGCCATGCGGCGTCGTCACGGCCGAGCTCTATTTTCAAAAGGCGCCGCTGATGTGCGCCAACTTCACCGGCCTCGCCGAGGGCACGCTCGCGCCGCAGAACGGCCGGCCGTTTTACACCGGTCTCAAGTGGTATCGCGTCGTCCCCGGTTTCGTCATCCAGAGCGGCAACCCCGGCCTCAAGGACACCGACGATGACAAGGAGGCCCACCCGCACCGCTTCGCCGACGAGTTCGTCCCGGGCCTGCGCCACGACGCCACCGGCACACTCTCGATGGCCAACGCCGGCCCCGACTCCAACAGCTGCGAATTCTTCATCACCCTGCGCGACACCAACCGCCTGAATTACCTGCACAGTGTTTTCGGCCGCGTCGTCAGCGGTCACGACGTGCTGCCTACGATCAAACAAAACGACGCCGTCACGATAAAAATTCTCCGCATTGGCGCCGCCGCCAAAGCCTTCAAGGCCGACGCACTCGCCTTCAAGACTCTCGCCACCACAGCGAAAAAATACACCGGCACCACCGAGCCCGGCCCCACCGCCAATTTTGACGATCCCTTCAATCTCCTGCCCACCGACCCGCCGCGGGCGAAAAACTTCAACTACAAACTCGCGAACTTCGAACGCGTCACCGGCGTGCGCATCGTCGCCCGCCTTTTCGCCAAATCGCCCTCCGCCGACGAAGACAAGGTCCCCGGCGCATTTATGAGTGCGCTCGCTGCTAAACTCGGCACCGCCCAGCGCGGCGCGCTCGTCGCCTATTTTGCCGACGAAGACGACTGGCGAGTGTGGATCGGCAAAGCGTCCACCGCCGCGTTCCTCGGTCACTCCACCACGCCCGCCGACCTCGCGCCCGAAGGCGCGTTTCACCAAGTGAAAGACGCATTCATCAACGCCGCCGCCGAAGCCGGCGACCTTGACTACGCCGCGCAGCAAAAAGCCGCCCCTCCCGACAAACAGCCGCCACCCGCCCAACGCCTCAAGCTCCGCACCGACGCCCTCCTCGACGGCCTCATCCTCAAGCTCGAACCCAAATGAAACTCCGCCTCGCCGTCCTGCTTGCACTGACCACGCTCACCCTTGCCGTTTCCGGCGCGCCGGAGTCTTCGCTCAAAGCCACCATCGCCACCCAACTCGACGCTGCCTACCCGTCGCTTGAGGCTTTCTACAAGGACCTCCACTCTCATCCCGAGCTCTCGCTTATGGAGGTGCAGACCGCCGTCAAAGTCGCCGCCGAACTCCGTGCGGCAGGCTATGCTGTCACAGAAAAATTCGGCGGCACTGGCGTCGTGGCCGTGTTGAAAAACGGCTCCGGCCCCACCCTGCTCATCCGCACCGATCTCGACGCGCTGCCCGTAACCGAAGAGACCGGTCTGCCTTACGCCAGCACGGTGCGCGTCACCAACCTTTCCGGCCAAAACTCCCCCGTCATGCACGCTTGCGGCCACGACATTCACATGACCTGCCTCGTTGGCGTCGCCCGGATCCTTGCGGCGCATCGCGACCGTTGGTCCGGCACTCTCGTGTTGATCGGTCAGCCCGCCGAAGAGATCGGCGTCGGCGCGCGCGCCATACTCACCGCCGGACTCTACCGGCAGTTTCCCAAGCCCGACTACGCCATCGCCCTGCACGACAGCGCCACGCTGCCCGCCGGCATAGTCGGCACGGTCGAAGGCTACGTCATGGCCAATGTCGACACCGCCGAAATCACCGTGCGCGGCCTCGGGGGCCACGGCGCCTACCCGCAAGACACGAAAGATCCCGTCGTCCTCGCTGCGCGCATCGTCATGGCGCTGCAAACCATCGTGAGCCGCGAGACGCGCCCGATCGAGCCCGCCGTCGTCACCGTCGGCTCCATCCACGGTGGCACGAAGTCCAACATCATTCCCAACGAGGTGAAACTACAACTTACCCTCCGCTCCTACTCCGACCACGTCCGGCAGCACACGATCGAGGCCATCCGGCGCATTTGCCGTGGCGAAGCCATCGCCGCGGGAATCCCCGAAGACCTGATGCCTATCGTGACGATCAAGGAGGAAGAGTTCACCCCCGCCACCTACAACGACCCGGCGCTCACCCACCATGTCCGCGACGCACTCACCAGGTGGCTTGGGGCCGACAACGTGCGAACCATAGATCCTGAGATGGGCGGCGAGGATTTTAGCCAGTTCGGCCGCACGCTGGAAAAAGTGCCGCTGTGCCTCTTCCGCGTCGGCGCGATGGCGCCCGACAAAGTCACCGAAAGCGAGCGCACGGGCGTGCCGCTGCCCTCGCTGCACTCGAGCAAATTTGCCCCCGTGCCCGAGCCCACGATCAAAACCGGTATCACCGCCATGACCGCCGCGGTGCTCGAATTGCTGGCGAAAAAATAACCCACCACCGACATCCGCCACGACTTTAGCTAAAAATTACCCTTGCGCGCCTATTATGTGCGCGACGTTTCACGGTAAATCTGGCTGGATTCGTCGCACCCAGACCGGTTTTTCCTATGAAAAAATATCCCGCATCCGGCTTTACCCTCGTCGAAATCATGATCGTCGTCGTCATCATCGGCATGCTGGCCGCACTGGCGATCCCCGGGTTCCAGAAAGTCCGCAACGCCTCGCAGGACAAGGCCGTCCTCAACAACGCCCGCCAACTCGCCAGCGCCGCTGACCAATACTTCCTGGAAAACGGCGTATCCTACGTCTCTTTCGACAATCTCGTCGGCCCGACCAATTACGTGAAGGTATTTAGCCTCGTCGCCAACGAAACCTACCCCAGCGGTTACACTCAGGGCATGGCGATCACGGTGTTGGGCATCTCCGGCGCCCGCACACTCACCTACGGCCTCTGATCCGCCGGCGGCCCTCGCCCGCATCTTCGCCGCGCGCCCGCGCCTCCGGGTTTGCAAAAATCTCCGGCGACGTTTCGTCTGGGCGCCATGCGAAGCTTTCTCTATCTCGCCCTCCTCGGTGTTATCCTCGCCACCATCGCCCTCGTCGTGCGTTCCGGCATGCTGGCCCGCAAGAACCCCGGCCGCCCCATCAACAGCACCATGCGCGAAGCGCTCGCCGAGGAATCGCCCCAGCTCAGCGAGGCCGACGCCAACCTGATCCGTCAAAAATACCCCAACGCCCACCGCCTCACCTCCGGCCTGCTCTACGTCGAGCGCGCCCCGGGCTCCGGCCACGAGGTGCCGCGCGAGGGCCAGGAAGTCATCACCCACTACGACGGCCGCCTGCTCGACGGCACGCCGTTTGACAGCTCCTACGAGCGCGGGACGCCCATCACCTTTCGAGTCGGCACGGGCGCCGTCATCAAAGGCTGGGACCAGGCCTTCCTCGGCATGCACCGGGGCGAGAAACGCACGCTCATCATCCCCTACTGGCTCGCCTATGGCGTCAAGGGCCGGCCCCCGACCATTCCGCCGCAGGCCACCCTCGTGTTCGAGGTGGAGCTGATCGATTTCCGCTAAAACCGCGCGCCTCAGTCCCGCGGCCGGCGGTAGTTCACATCGAGCCGGCTCAACCGCGCCAGCAGCCACGGCAGTCGCGAGCGAAAATCCGCGTAGTCGCGCCGCTCGCGGGGCGACCACACCACCTCGGCCAGCGCGCTGAGCCGCGGAAACGCCCGATACTCCGTCCGCGCCATGCTCGGCATCCGCTCGCGCCAAAGCTGCCCCTGCGCCCCGAGCACGCGCCCATGGTGCGCCGGATCGAGTTCGGCCGGGATCGGCTCGAACGAGTAAACTTTCTCCAGCGTCGTCTGCGCCCCGATCGCGCCACCCTCCTCCTCAGCGCTGCCCTCGGTGTAGTCGAGATAGGTGTGCGACGTCGGCGCCAGCACCACGTCGTGCCCCAGCCGCGCCGCCTCGATCGCCCATTTCACGTCGCGCCAAGCCATCATCGCCGCGCCCGGCGCCAGCCCGCCCTCCTGGATCTCATCCCAGCCGATCAGCCGCCGGCCGCGTGCCGCGAGGAAGTTTTCCGTGCGCCGGATGAACCAGCTCTGCAGCTCGTGCCCGTCCTTGAGCCCATTCGCCCGCATGAACGCCTGCCCGGTCGGCGACGTCTCCCATTGTTCCTTCATCGCCTCGTCGCCGCCGACATGGATGAACTTGCTCGGGAACAGCGCCAGCACCTCGGTGAACACGTCGTCGAGAAACTGTAGCGTCGCCGCCTTCGGCGCGTAGGTCTCGGGAAAAATCGCCCACTTCTCCTGCACGCGCGGCGCGTAGCCCGGCGCGTCGGTGTTGCCGAATTCCGGGTAGGCCGCCAGCGCCGCTGAGCTGTGGCCCGGCACCTCGATCTCTGGCATCACCGTGATGAACCTCTCCGCCGCGTAGGCCACGACGTCGCGGATCTCCTCCTGCGTGTAGAACCCGCCGTGCGGGATGCCGTCGAGTGCCGGCTCGCGAAAATGGATCACCGTCCCTGCCCGCCATGCACCCACCTCGGTGAGCCGTGGGTATTTCTTGATCTCGATGCGCCAGCCGTGGTCATCAACGAGGTGCCAGTGAAACACGTTCAGCTTGTGCAGCGCCAGCAGTTCGATGAACCGCTTCACCTCCGCGACCGATGCGAAATGCCGCGACACGTCGAGCAGCGCGCCGCGCCAGCCGAAACGCGGCTTGTCTAAAATCTCCGCCGCCGGCGCCTCGAGCCGGCCGTTGTTTGTCCGCAGTCCGCTCTGCTCTACATCCGTCGGCAGCAACTGCCGCATCGACTGCACGCCGTAAAACACCCCCGCTGCCGTCGCGCCGCGAATCGTCACGCCGCCCGCGCCGCACGTCAGCCGGTAACCTTCCCTACCCAACTCGCCCGCCAGCGCCGGCTCAACTGCGAGCACGATGTCTGCGCCCGTCCCCGCAGCGGCCACCTCGAGTCCCAGCCAGCGCGCAAACCACGCCGCGACTCCGGCGGAAGCCGCGTCGTGGCGGACCCGCGTGGCGGGTGTGAGCACAAAAGGCGCGCCGCCAGTCGGCCGGCACGAAACGGGGGCAGGGATGATCGAGTGATTCATGAGGCGCCGGAATGGACCATAGATTTCGCGACGCGACACGGAAAAACGGCCTCGCCGCCGTGTATATTCGCGCTCCGCAGAAACCGCTCGTCTGCCGCGGAAAATCGCGGCGCGCAAAAATCCGTGCCCCTCCGGTCGATCCGTGGTAGTTGCGTGCTCCATGTCGCTCGACCTCGCTGCCATTCGCACCGCCCACGACCGCATCCGCCCCCACATCCACTGCACGCCCGTCCTCACCAGCGCGCGGCTCGATGCCGCTGCCGGGGGCGCGCTGTTCTTCAAGTGCGAGAACTTCCAAAAAGTCGGCGCCTTCAAGGCCCGCGGCGCCACCAACGCCGTTTTCTCGCTCACCGCCGCCGAGGCCGCGCGCGGCGTCGCGACCCACTCCTCCGGCAACCACGCCGCCGCGCTCGCCCGCGCCGCGCGCCTCCGCGGCATCCCCGCCTACATCGTCATGCCCGCCAACTCCTCGAAAACAAAAATCCGCGCCGTCGAGGGCTACGGCGGCCGCATCACCTTTTGCGAGCCCACCGCCGCCGCGCGCGAGGAAACCTGCGCGCGGATCGTGGCCGACACCGGCGCCGCGATGATCCATCCGTTCACCGACTTTCGCGTGATGGCCGGCCAGGGCACCGCCGTCATCGAACTGCTGGAGGATGTGCCCAGCCTCGACACAATCCTCTGCCCGGTCGGCGGCGGCGGCCTGCTCTGCGGCACCGCGGTCGCCGCCAAGACGCTCCAGCCCGGCATCCGCGTCATCGCCGCCGAACCAACGGGCGCCGGCGACGCCGCCGAATCCTTCCACGCCGGCCACCGCATCCCCGTCGATCACCCTCACACGATTGCAGACGGCCTGCGCACGAGCATCGGAGAGCCAAACTTCGAACTCATCCGTCGGCACGTCGACGACGTCGTCACGGTTTCTGAGGAAGGCATCGTCGCCGCCATGCGGACGATTTGGGAAACGATGAAAATCATCATCGAGCCCTCCGCCGCCGTGCCCTACGCGGCCATCATGGAGAGCAAAGTCGATGTCCGGGACCGACGCATCGGCGTCATTTTCAGCGGCGGCAACGTCGATCTCGACGCCCTGCCATGGGGCTTGTCAGGTAGTGCGTGACCCACCGACCTGGGGGCGCGTCAGCCGGGTGAAGCGCCACGTCAGGAAAACCGCCGCAAAAGCCAGCCCGGCGGCCAGCCCCGTCCACACACCTACGCCGCCGAAACTGCCGCGCACGCCCAGCCAGTAGCCCGCCGGCAGTGCGAGCACCCAGTAGGCGACGAACGTGATCAGCGCCGGCACCTTTGCATCGGTCAGCCCGCGCAGCGCCGCTGCCATGATAACCTGACCACCGTCGAAAAACTGAAACAACGCCGCCACCACGAGCAGTTGCGCCGCAAGCTTCACCACCGCGACGTCGTTGACAAACCAGCCCGCCACCGCGGGCCCGGCCACGAGGTAGATCACTGTGAACGCCGCCGCGATGCCACCACCGAGCCCGAGGGCGCCGTAGCCGATCGGCCGCAGCCGCGCGTGTTCGCCGGCGCCGACCACCGCGCTGAGGCGCATGCCCGTCGCCATCGATAGCCCGAGCGAAACCATGAACGTCGTCGCGGCGCAGGAAATCGCGATCTGGTGCGCCGCCAGCGGCACCGCGCCCAGCCAGCCCATCATGATGGCCGCCGCCGCAAACGCGCCGCTCTCGAACAGCAGCATCCCCGCCGCCGGCAGCCCGAGGTGCAGCATCTCCCAAAACCGTGCGACCGACCAGCCGCCAAACCACCGCTGCGGCCACGCCGCGCGAAACGCCGGATCGCGCCGCAGCCACAAAAAGATCACCGCGGTGCCGAGCGTGCGCGAAACCAGCGTCGAGATACCCGCCCCCGTGAGCCCCAGCGCCGGCGCACCGAGATGCCCGTAGATGAAAATCCAGTTGAGCACGATGTTGAGCCCCACACCGCCCAACATGATGAGCATCGGCACCCAGGGCCGGCCCATCGCCTCGGCGAACTGCCGCAGCACCAGATAGACCAGCACCGGCGTGAGCGAGGCGCCGATCAGCAGGTAAAACGGCAACACGATCGCCTCCACCTCCGGCGGCTGGCCGAACCGGTGCAGTTGCGTGCCGAGCGCGGCCAGCAGCAGCGTTTCCAACGCGCCGAAACTTAGCGCCAGCGCCACGCCGTGCCGGAGGTATTCGCCGCACTCCGCGGACTTCGCCGCGCCGCGCGCCCGGGCGACGAACACAGCCACTGGCAGCATCAGCCCGATGCCGAGCAGGTAGAACACGCCAAAGACGTTGCCGCCGAACGACGACGCGGCCAGCGGCACCGTGCCCGTGTGCCCGATCATCACGCTGTCGGTGATGCCCATGAGCATCTGGCTGACCTGGCCGACGATGATCGGCACGGCCAGCGCGAGCGTGGGACGGACTTCGCGGAGAAAACGCTGCATGGAGAAAATGGAGGTTGCCTGCGAATCCCGCGAATTCACGCGTAAACGGTCCGCAATCGGCACGATTGACGTGCGCCCGGGGCACTTCGCATGAGATCTTGGCGGCCCGGAAAGTGTCACCTAATGGGTGACACTTTTAAAGGGGGAAACGGTTTTCCGCCAAACGGCCGGCGACATTACGCCCAGGCGCTTACTTGGCCGGTGCGGGCTCCGGATCGGCGACGGTATGCGCCGCCGCACCGCGCCGCTGCCTCAGCCACGCGGTGAAGCGGTCCATGTAAATGTAGATCACCGGCGTAATGTAGAGCGTGAGCATCTGCGAGACGACGAGACCGCCGACCACCGCGAGTCCGAGCGGACGGCGCGAATCCGCACCCGCGCCGAGGCCGAGCGCGATCGGGAACGCGCCCGCCAGCGCCGCAAACGTCGTCATCATGATCGGCCTGAAGCGCACGAGGCAGGCCTCGACAATGGCCTGCTCGGCGTTGAACGCGCAGTCCGCCTCGCGCTCCTTGGCGAGAGCAAAGTCGATCATCATGATGGCGTTTTTCTTGACGATGCCGATCAACAGAATGACGCCGACGTAGCCCATGATGTTGAGCTCTTCGCGAAACGCCCAGAGCGTAACCAGCGCGCCAAAGCTCGCCGCCGGGAGGCCGGAGAGAATGGTGAGCGGATGGATGAAATCCTCATAGAGGATGCCGAGCACGATGTAGATCACGAGCACGGCCATGGCGAGCAGCAGGCCCATGCCCGTCAGCGACGAGGCGAAGGCCTGCGCCGAGCCCACGAAGCTGTAACTCACGGTCGGCGGCAGTTCGCGGCGCGCCAGTTCCTGGATCGCCGTGGTCGCGTCGCCCAGCGAAATGCCGGGCTTGAGGTTGAACGAGATGGTGACGGCCGGCAGCTGGCCGAGGTGGTTGACCGTGAGCGGGCCCACCGTACGACGCAGCGAGGCCACGGTGTCGAGCGACACGAGCTTTCCGCCGCGGCTGCGGAGGTAGATCAGCGAAAGTGCCGAGGCCTCGCGCTGAAACTCCGGCGCCACTTCCATGATGACGAAGTATTGGTTGGTGGGCGTGTAAATCGTCGAGACCTGCCGCGTGCCGAACGCGCAATAGAGGGCGTCCTCAATCTCCGCCGGCGTGATGCCAAGCGTGGCGGCGCGATCGCGCTGGATGTCGACGCGCAACTGCGGGCTGGTGATCAGGAGGTCGGAGTTGACGTCCACCAACTGGGGCAGGGCGCGGAACTGCTTCTCCAGCTTGTCCGAGACGGTGTAGAGCTCGCCGAGGTCGCTGCCAAAGAGCGTAAATTGGTAGAGCGCCTTCGTCAGTTGGCCACCGATGCGGATCGTTGGCGGGATCTGCGGATAGGCGCGCAGGCCTGGAATAGCCGAGAGTTTCGTGCGTAGGTCGGCCAGGATGACGTCGATCTTCGGCCGCTGGTCGCGCGGCTTCAGCCGCATGAAGACGCGGCCCTGGTTGGGCGTGGCGTTGACCGCACCGCCCGAGCCCATCGACGACATCATGGCGGCCACGTAGGGCTGCTGGGCCACAATCGCCGCGGCGGCCTTCTGGTGGCGGACCATTTCCTCAAACGAAATGTCCTGCGCCGCCTCGGTGAACACGAGCACCATGCCCGTGTCGTCGGTCGGGATGAAGCCCAGCGGCAGCACTTTCACGAGACCGACGGTGAGGAACGCCATCAAGACCGCCACGCCGATGACCTTCAACCGGTGCCGGAGGCCGATTAGCAGCGTCCGCTCGTAAAACCGCAGCATGCCCGCAAACACGCGCTCGCTCCACTGGTAGATTTTACCGTGCAGGGCGCCGCCCGTGTGAGCGCTGCCGTTGTGCGGATGCAGGAACCGGCTGCAGAGCATGGGCGTGAGCGTGAGCGACACGATGCCGGAAACCAAAATCGCCCCGGTGATGGTGACGGCGAACTCATGCAGCAACCGCCCCAGGATGCCGCCCATGAACATGAGCGGGATGAACACCGCCACGAGCGACAGCGTCATCGAGAGGATCGTGAAGCCGATTTCCCGCGAGCCGCGGAACGCTGCCTCGCGCACCGGCATGCCCTGCTCGGTGTAGCGCACGATATTTTCCAGCATGACAATCGCGTCGTCCACCACGAAGCCCACCGAGAGCGTGAGCGCGAGTAGCGAGAGATTGTCGAGCGAGTAGCCGCAGAAATACATCACCACAAACGTGCCGAGCAGCGCCAGCGGGATCGCGATGCTTGGAATTAGCGTGGCGGCGACGCTGCGCAGGAAGACAAAGATCACGAGCACGACGAGGCAGACCGAGAGGATGAGCGAGGTTTGCACATCGTGCACCGATTCGCGCACCGCCTCGGAATTGTCGCGCAGCACGTCGAGGTTGACCGATTCCGGCAGCTGCCGCTTGAAGATCGGCAGCAGCGAACGCACGCGGCCGACGACCTCAACGGTGTTCACTCCGGGTTGTTTCTGCACGGCGAGCACAATGGCGCGCGCCGGATCCAGTTTGTCGCCGCTACGGGTGCCGAACCAGCTCGCGACACGCGAGTCCTGCACGCTGTCGATGACCAGGGCGAGTTCGCTGAGACGCACCGGGGCGCCGTTGCGATAGGCGACCACGATGCGGTTGAATTCCGCCGCGTTGGCCAACTGGCCGCTGGCGAGTATCTGCACCGACTGGCGGTAGCCGTCGAGCAGGCCGGTGGGCTGGTTGACGTTGTGCGCGGCGAGCGCGGCCTGCACCTCGCTGAGCGTGATGCCGCGACTGGCGAGCAGCCGCGGGTCGAGTCGCACGCGCACGGCGTATTTTTGCGCGCCGTAAACCTGCACCTGCGAGACACCGTCGATCGTGGAGATGCGCTGCGAGAGCATCGTCTCCGCGTATTCGTCGACGACGGAGAGCGGCAGCGTGGGCGAGCTGAGCGCGAGGTAGAGCACGGGCTGGTCGGCGGGGTTGGTTTTGCGCAGCGAGGGCGGCGCGGGCATATCTGACGGCAGGCGGCGCTGCACGGCGGCGATCGCGGCCTGCACGTCCTGCGCGGCGGCGTCGATGTTGCGGTCGAGCGTGAACTGCAGGGTGATCTGCGTGCTGCCGGTGCCGCTGGTGGACACCATCGAGTCGATGCCGGAAATGGTGGAGAACTGCTGTTCAAGCACGGTGGCGACCGCGCTGGCCATCGTCTCAGGCGTGGCGCCGGGGAGGTTGGCGTTGACGACGATAGTGGGAAAATCGACCGTGGGCAGGTCGCTCACCGGCAGAAGCCGGTAGGCCATCAAACCGAAAACGACCACCGCCGCGGTTAGCAGCGTAGTCATCACCGGCCGGCGGATGCAAAGTTCGGGCAGATTCATGGCGCGCCTCGCTCAGGATTTTTTGTCGACGGACACAGGCGAGGCTTCGCTCGCAAGTGGGCGGGGCTCGGCCTTCATGCCGGGCAGCAGCCGCAGCTGGCCGTCGGTGACGACGGTCTCGCCCGGGCGGATGCCCGCGGCCAGCAGGGTATTGTCGCCGACGGTGCGCACCACTTTCACGGTGCGCAGCTCGACCGTGCGGTCGGGCAGCACGACGTAAACGGTGGAGCCGTTCTGGCTCGTCTGCACCGCGGTCGAGGGCACGACGAGCGCGCCGGCATCGACTCCGGTCTGGGTCACCACATAGACGAAGCGGCCCGGCCAGAGCGCCTGATCGGCGTTGGGGAAAATAGCCTTGAGCGTGATCATGCCGGTCGTGGGATCGACGGTGTTGTCGATGAATTCGAGCCGGCCTTGGTCGCGGGTGTTGCCCGTGGAGCGGTCGGTGGCAGTCACTCTCACGCGCCCGGCGGCCAGCGCGGTGCGAATTTCCTCCAACGCGCCCTCGGGCACGGCATAGGTCACGGCGACGGGCGCGAGCTGGTTGACGGTGACGAGCGTGAAGCCGTTGTCGTTGGCCTTCACCAACGCGCCCTCGTGCAGCATGCGCTGGCCGGTGCGGCCAGCGATCGGCGCGCGGATTTCGGTGTAGCCGAGCTGAAGCTCGGCGTTGGCCACGGCGGCCTCCTTGGCCTGCATCTGGGCCTTGGCCGTCTCCGCCTTGGTGAAATACTGCACATACTCCTCCTTGGATATCGCGGCCTGCCGGTCGAGCCGCTGGTAACGGTCGAGGTCCGCCTGCGCCTGCGTGGCCAGGGCGCGGGCGTTGGCGAGGTCGGCCCGCGCACTGAGCAGGGTGTTGGCGAACGGCCGACGGTCGAGCGCGACGAGCAGGTCGCCCGACTTCACGTCGTCGCCTTCCTTGAAACGGATCTCCGCAATGATGCCGTCCACCTGCGACTTCACCGCCACGGTGCGCACTGCCTGCACGGTGCCGATCGACTCGATGCGGCGCGGGACATCGCGTTGCACGGCCACCGCGACCTGCACTGGCACGGCCGGCGGTGCCAGCGCGGCCCCGCCGGAGGAGCGGTCGCAGCCGGCGAGCGCCAGCAGGGCCAGGCCGGCCAGCGGCGACAGTGCGCGTTTCAAGTGGGTGCGGGGGTATTCAGTTTTCATGAGTGCGGTGGTTGGTCCGAGATTCCATGCGGAGCAGATTAGCTTTTATCAGCAAGAGGTCGTCAACGAGCGACTCGCGCCGCGCGGCGGGGAGCCCCTGCAAGTAGTCGTCGCGCAGCTCCGCGGCCACAGTCGCCAGGCGCGACACAATGCGCTCAGCCTTGCGTGTCGGATTCAGGTGGTAGGCACGGGCATCATGCTGGTGATCACTTCGCTCGATCCAGCCGGCACGCTCCAGCCGCTGTGCCTGCCGGCTGACGGAGATGCGCTCCATTTGCAGGCTCTCGGCCAGCTCGCTCTGAGAAGAACCCGGCCGCCGCGCCAGATGGTAGAGGAACAACCACTGCGCCCGCGTCAGGCCCAGTCCGCGCACCCGCCGGTCGAATTCACGGCGCGCCAGCCGGCTGATATCGCTCAGGATAAAGCCGAGGCTGCGGTCAAAGTGATCGGGACGGGACGCCATGAGGTCGAGACTAGTAAGCTAGCTTACAATCGGGTGCAAGCCTCGGGACAAACTTCGTCCGACAGCGCGCTTGCCCCCCGGCGGCGTCCGCGCGAAGCTCCGCCAACCCCATGAGCCGGCTCCATATACTTGCTCTCGACCAAGGCACGACCTCGTCGCGCGCCCTCGTTTTCGACCGTCACGGCCGCACCCGGGCCACGGCGCGGCAGGAGTTTGCCCAGCATTTTCCACAGCCGGGCTGGGTCGAACACGACCCATGCGACCTTTGGGAAACCACCCGCC
The DNA here is from genome assembly GCA_903877135.1 of uncultured Opitutia bacterium. Taxonomy (GTDB): domain Bacteria; phylum Verrucomicrobiota; class Verrucomicrobiia; order Opitutales; family Opitutaceae; genus CAIRCN01. The sequence goes on along the minus strand of CAIRCN010000004.1, from coordinate 19,786 downwards.
GCACCGCCCTCGCCGCCATCGCCGAGGCCAATCTCACCGGCCGCGACCTCGCCGCCATCGGTCTCACCAACCAGCGTGAGACCACACTCCTCTGGGAACGCGCCACCGGCCGGCCGCTCGCGCCCGCCATCGTCTGGCAGGACCGCCGCACCGCGGCGCTGTGCGCGCAGCTCCAGCGCCGCGGCTTGGAGCCGCTCTTTCGCGCGCGCACCGGGCTGGTGCTCGACCCGTATTTCTCCGGCACGAAACTCCGCTGGCTCCTCGACCATGTGCCCGGCGCGCACCGCCGCGCCGAACGCGGCGAACTCGCCTTCGGCACCGTCGATACCTGGCTGCTCTGGCAGCTCACCGGCGGCCGCGTTCACGCCACCGACGTCTCCAACGCCTCCCGCACCCTCCTCCTCAACCTCCTCACCGGCGCGTGGGACGACGAGCTGCTGAAACTCCTGCGCATCCCGCGCGAGGTGCTGCCCGCCGTCCGCGCGAGCAGCGAGGTTTACGGCGAAGTCTCCAGCGTGCCGGCGCTACGCGGCGTGCTTATCGCCGGCATCGCCGGCGACCAGCAGGCGGCGCTATTCGGGCAGGCGTGCTGGACTCCCGGCATGGCCAAGAACACCTACGGCACTGGATGTTTTCTGCTGATGCACACCGGCAAAAAGCCAGTCGTTTCTCGGCACCAACTTCTCACCACCATCGCGTGGCGGCTCGGTGCGGCCGGCCTGCTCGAATACGCGCTCGAAGGCAGCGTCTTCATCGGCGGCGCCGTCGTGCAATGGCTGCGCGATGGCCTCGGCCTCATCGCGAATTCCGCCGACATCGAGGCGCTCGCCGCCCGCGTGCCCGACAACGGCGGCGTTTACCTCGTGCCCGCGTTCACCGGACTCGGCGCGCCGCACTGGGACGCCGCCGCCCGCGGTGCCATCGTCGGCCTAACGCGCGGCACGACCGCCGGTCACCTCGCCCGCGCCGCGCTCGAAAGCATCGCCTACCAAAGCGCCGATGTGCTGCGCGCGATGGAAGCCGATTGCGGCCGCCGGCTGCGCGAACTCCGCGTGGACGGCGGCGCGACCGTCAACAACGCCCTCCTGCAATTCCAGTCCGACCTCCTGCGCGTCCCGGTCGTCCGCCCGTGCACGACCGAGACGACCGCACTCGGCGCCGCCTACCTCGCCGGCCTCGCCGTGGGTTTCTGGAAGAACCGCGACGAGATCGCCGCGCTCTGGCGCGCCGACCACACCTTCCGCCCCGCCCACCGTGCCATGGCGACGAAGAAACTTCACGCCACCTGGCACCGCGCCGTCGCGCGGTCGAAAGGCTGGGCCCTATGAACCTGACTCCGCAGTTTTTCGATTATGCCGTCACGGCGGCCAAGATTCTTGGCGCGATCGCACTGCCCGTTGGATTCGTCGTCTCGTGGCTGCATGGCAAGCGGCAGGACGAGCGTGAGCGGTTCCGCGCCCTCGCCCACCTCGCCAAAAATCCACCGTTTGACCCTGCTGCTTTCGCGCAGACCTATTTCCCCGCGGATCAAGTCGACATCGCCCGTCGCCTGCGCGAGCTCCTTGTGCCGCACCTACCACTCGTCCTCGCCCGGCTGCATCCTGACGACTGCCTCGTCGAAGACCTGCGGATGGACGCGCTCGATTCCATGTCCACCTGCGAGTTCGTCCTCGATGTGGAAAAGGAGTTCTCCGTGAAAATCACCCAAGCCGAGTCCGCCCGGATTCGGACTCTACGCGACCTGACCGCCCATGTGGCCCAGCACCTCATCCGCTCCGGGACCCAGAACAACGCGAGCAAGCCGTAATCCACCGGAAAACGGCTAATCCCGGGTTGTGTCCTGCCTGAAACCCGCTAGGGTATCCGCGCAATATCCATGACCAAGTCCACTACCTCCCTAGTTTTTTTCCTAGTGTTGGCCCTCGCCCCTGCGGCCCCGCTACGCTCCAGCGATCCGGCCCCGGTGGCACCAGCTGTTCCCACCGCCACACCACCAGCCATTCCCACATCTGTCGTAGCTGAACCCGCCCCGGAAGCCTCTGCTGATCTCGCGAAACAGCTCGCCGCTTCCGAGGAGAAACTCGCCGCCGCGCTTCGCAGTTACACCCTGATCCAAACCGAGAACGATCAGCTCAAAGCCAACGCCGCGCACGAGCAGTCGGCCGTGCAAGCTGCCGCCGACAAAGCGGTGAGCGAGGCCCAGACCACCGCGGGCCGGGTCACCTCCGATGCCCTGAGCCAGGCCGCTGCAGCTCATGACGAAGTCCGCCAGTTGCAGGCCCAAGTCGCCGCCCTGGCCAGCGAGAACGCCCAACTACGCACCCGCCTCGCGCTAGCCGGACCACCGCCCGGCAGCACGCTCGGCGTCCCGACCCGGCCCGACTCCGCCGCCAGTGCCCTCAAGCCCGAACCGGTGCAAATGACCCCCGACACGGCCTCGCGCACTCACACGGTGATCGCCGGCGACAGCCTCACGAAGATCTCTCGCAAGTATTACGGCACGCCCGACCGCTGGGAAGAGATTCTCAAAGCAAACCAAGGAATCATTAAAAACCAGCATCATCTGCCGCTCGGCGCGACCCTGCGCATTCCCTAATCCCAAACGCCGAGATTGCCACGCGCACTTTTTCCCCCTTCATCGCCCGAAATGCTTTCCATTCGCTTCCGGACTGTCGCCTGGCTGACCCTCCCTTTGCTCGCCCTGACTGGCTGCAACTACGTCCATTTTGGCCGAATCGAACCGGCAGTAACCGACCAGCAACTCACCGCCGAAAACTCCGACCTGCGCATTCAGAAAAAAATACTGCAGCAGGAACTCGCGCTCGCCCGCAAGGAAGGCGACGCTCTTCGCGCCGTGCTCGAAAACCATGCCGCGCCCTCCGGAGCCGCAGCAGAGGAACTCACGGCCAAGCTCAACGAAACCACTCGCGAACTTGCCGCGCTGCGCGTCAGCTACACCCGCCTGCAGGACGAGCGCGCCACGCTGAAAACCAGCCCACGCGGCCCCGGCGACAACAGCACCCTCACCGCGCTCGAACAGGTGGCCGACGTCAGACTGAAGCTGGCCGACACCGAGGAGAAACTCGCCGCCACACTCCGCACCTACACGATGTTACAGGAGGAAAACGCGCACCTGCGCACCGAGATCGACACCGTCCACACCGAAAACGAGCATTTGACGACGCAGGTGAAGGACATCACGGCACAATACAAGGAGGCTCAAGCCGCGCTGGCCGACCTCAATACCGAGTTTCTCGCCCAAAAGGTGGCTCGCGCACAAGCCGAGCAGGATGCCGAGGCCGTCCGCGCCCAGTTGCAGGCTGTGATGGCCCGCCCCTCCATTGGCGCCACCACCTCACTTGCCTCTGCGCGCGAGACATCGGCCACCGGCGCGCGCGAACTTTCCGCGCATGTCAGCATCGACAATCTGCCAAACACCGAGAACTCCACCGCCCTACTCCGCACCAATCAGGAACGCCTGCGCACCGTTGCGAACAACACCGGCAAACCAGTGCCCACAACCGCCGCACCCGTCACACCTGCCACCACCACTCCGGCACGCCCGGCACCTCCGCTCATTGAAGCGTCCCCGGCGCACACCACCCGTCTCCACACTGTTAAGCATGGTGAGACGCTCGAAAGCATCGCCAAGGAATACTACGGTCGCTCCGACCGCTGGGTGTTAATCTACGCAGCAAATAACGCCCTGCTCAGCGGCGGTCGCCCGCTCAAGCCCGGTATGCAGCTCGATGTCCCAACGGAGTGACGTGCGGCTAGGCCGCAATTGACCGATGCTGCAAATTCCCGAGCTCCCGGGAGTTTTTAAAAAGCAAATCAATTGGCCCTCAAAGGTATCGCTGTTTCGTGGAACTTGGCGTTTGGCGTTAGCACCGCTCAAAGCAGCGCGGCTGAACCTATCGATTTTCGTGCACGACCTTCGCCGGTGGGAAGCCGTTGAAATGGGTTGCACTCGCGTAGCTGTAGGCGCCGATGTTGACGCTGTAAACAAGGTCGCCGCGCTCAAGCTCGGGCAGATTTTCCGCCATCGAGACCACGTCTAAAGCGTCGCAGGTTGGGCCGAAGACGCAGCTGAGACTCGTCGGGCCTTTCTTAAACGCCTTCACCGGGTATTTGCAGTGGTCGAAGATGACGCCCGAGTAGGTGTGGTAGACGCCGTCGTTGATGTAGTAGCAGGTTTTGCCGTCGCGCACGGCCTTGCCGATGACGGAAGCGAGCGAGGTGCCGCAAACGGCGGCGAGAAACCGGCCGGGCTCAGCGAGAACTTGGATGTCCTTCGGAAATAGGCGGTCGAGCTCGGTGTTGATGACCTTGGCGAGTTCGGGGAACGGCCGCACGCTCTCGTCGTAGGGCGCAGGGAAACCGCCGCCGATGTCGATCAGGTTCATCTTCGTGTAGCCGCGGGCGCGGGCTTCCTGGAAGATGTTGGCCGTGAGGCTGAGCGCCTGGACGTAGTTATCGAAATTCGTCGTCTGGCTACCGACGTGGAAACTGATGCCCTCGACGGTGAGGCCGACGCGGTCGGCCTCGAGGATGAGATCGACCGCCTCGCCGGGTGAGGCGCCGAACTTCGAGGAGAGTTCCACCATGGCGCCGGTGTTGGGCACCTTGAGGCGCAGCGCGAGGCCCGCGTTGGGCGCGTGCTTTTTGATTTTATGGATTTCCTCGCGATTATCGAATGTGACAAGCGGCTTGTATTGGTTCAGCTCCTCGAGGGTGTCGGTGGGCTTGGTCGGGTTGGCGTAGATGATCTTGTCCCAGATCCACTCCTGCCGCTCCTTGGCGGGAAGGTGCTTGATGTTCTCGTGGACGATCATGAATTCCGGCATCGAGGCGACATCGAAACTTGCGCCCTCCGCGAAGAGAGTGCGCACGATCTCCGGGTCCGGGTTGGCCTTGACGGCGTAGTAGACCTGGATGCGCGGCAGATATTTTCGAAACTCCCGGTAGGCTTTGCGCAGCGCGTCGTGGTCGACCACGAACAACGGCGTGCCATGTTGCTTGGCCAATTTCTGCATCCGGGAGTGCGTGATCATGAGCGCGAGGGATTAGCCGGCGTCCGTGACGAGGAAGTTTTTGAACTGCCACGGATCCTTCCGGTCGAGGTCGGGCTTGTTGTAGCGGTCGAAGGTCGTGTCGCGACCCTTGAACGGCGTCCAATCGGAGGCCTTGGAGATCCAGCGGCCGAGATAGGGCTTGGCGATGCCGAGGATGTAGTCGTGCGGGAGTTCGTCGGGGACGCGGATGCCTTCGGCGGGATTTTCCATCATCCACATCGAGGCGGCGACAACGGAGATCGCGACCTGCATCGTGGTGGCGTTCTGATGCGGCACAAGGCGGCGGGACTCCTCAATTGTGAGGTCGGAGCCGACCCACCATGAGTTGTAGTCGTGGCCCATGATGAGAGCGCCGAGAATGTCGGCGCCGGCAGTGATCTCGTCGTTCATGATGCGCTGATTGGCGTTCAACTTGTAGTTGTAACCGCGCATTTCGTTGAGCGAGGAGATGGCCTCGTCGCAGGGGCAGTAGGCGTAGTGCATCGTCGGGCGATAGACGGCCTTCTTACCTTCCCAAACGGTGAGTTTGTCAGAGATGGTGAAGGCTTCGCCGTGGCGGACGACCATGCCGAGGATGTTGTAGTCGGGCACCCAGGAGCGGACCCAGGTGTTGATGCCCATCTGCGCGAGGCAGATTTGGTTCTTCGGGCCTTCCTTGTGCTGGAAGGCGTTTTTCGGGAGCGTTTTTTCGTGCGTGCCCCAGCCCATCTCAGCGGTGGTAGTGCCTTCCTCGCGGAAGCCCTCGATGCTCCAGGTGTTGACAAACTCGTCGACCTGCTTCGGCTGGTCGGTGATCTGCGTGTCACGCTCCGAGCAGTGGATGACTTTGACGCCGACGGCGCGCGCGAGGTGATTGAACTGCCGGGTGCGGATCAGCTCGGCGACGTTCTCGGAGGCTTTCGGCTTGAGCTTCTTGTCGGCAATGAGGCTCTGACCGATGTCGATCAGGCCCTGCTTGACGAAGTGAGAAATCAGGCCGGGGTTGGCGCCGTGCTCAATGACGGCGGTAGCCCCCTTGCTGTCCCACTTGGCGATCATGCGGCGTAGGTTCATGTGCCGGTAGTAAAGCGTCTTCGTCGTCGGGTGGGCGTCCGGGCCGCTGGCGTAAGGATCCCACAGCTCGGTGGAGGTGTTGATGTAGAGCACTCCGTGGTCGCGGCACCAGGTGAGGAGTTCGAGCGCATCGATATTCCAGGCGAGGTCGATGAGCAGGTCGCCGGCGCCGACGTGCTGCGCGAGCAGCGCGCCCATGTTCTCACGCGTGACGCGGTCGCGCACAAAGCGGACGCCCTTGGCGGTCCACTTTTTCAGCTTTTCTGCCCGGTCCTCGAAATCCATCACTGTGACGTTTTTCGCCGGCACCTTGATGTGCTTGAACACGATCGGCAGCGTGCATTCGGCCACGGCGCCATAGCCGACAAAGAGGATACGTTTATTGAATTCGATCATAATGGTTTTGTGAAATGAAGCGGCCACTGTGCGCGAGCCGCGCGCAGAGTGACAAGAATTTTCCCGTGCCTTTTCGAAGGACCGGGGCGATCAGACGAGCCCCGCCGTCTCCGCAAATCCGCACCAGAGGTTCATGATCTGCACGGCCTGACCGCTGGCGCCCTTCACGAGGTTGTCTTCGGCCGAGGTGATCACGAAATTGCCGGTGCGCGGGTCGTGGACCGCGGACATGTCGACGCGATTGGTGCCGAACGTGCAGGCCGTGTCAGGCGTATCTCCGCTCTGCAGAATCTGGATGAATGGCCGGCCATCATAGGCGGCGCGCCAGGCGGCATAGAGCGACTCGATGGTGGCGCCAGAGGCGGCGGGAACGGTGATGGTCGTGGCAATGCCGCGCCGCATGGGCGCGAGGTGCGGGTTGAACTGGATGACCGTGGGCGCACCCGTGTGCAGCGCCAGCTGCTCCTCGATTTCGGCCAGGTGCCGGTGTTTGACGAGACTGTAGGCCTTGATGCTCTCGGCCCGTTCGCAGAAAAGGTAGGCTTCCTCAACCTTCTTGCCAGCCCCGCTGATCCCGCTGTAAGCATTGGCGACAATGTGGTCGCGGGTGACGACGCCGGCTTTCAGTAGGGGCACGAGAGGCACAAGGATGCTGGTCGGATAACAGCCGGGCGCGGCCACCAGCTTCGCCTCGGTTTTCCACGCAGGGGGAGTGATTTCCGGCAGCACAAAGCGGGCGCTGGACAAAAGCTCCGGCGCGTGGTGCTCGCCGTAGTATTTCCGGTAAGTGGCCAGGTCCGCGATGCGGAAGTCCGCGCTGAGGTCGATCACACGCTTGCCGGTGGGCACGAGGACCTTAGCGTAGGTGGCCGCCGCGCCATGCGGCAGCGCGAGAAAAAAAAGATCGATGTCGCTCGCGGCGAGCGCGACGGGGTCGGAGTCGGTGAACTTCAAACCGCGGTCGGCGCCGCGCACCGAGGGAATCACCTGTGACAGCGGCTTGCCGGCGTGGGTGCGCGAAGTGACGGCCGCGAGCGCGACGCCCGGGTGAGCGAGGAGGAGTTTGACGAGAACTTCGCCCGAATAACCGGACGCGCCGATGATGCCGACTTTCATGATGGGCGACACTCAGACACGCACGCGCAGGAATCCAGCCGGATTTTTCACTCCTGCCACACGGGCAAGAAAAAGCCCACGCCTTCTGAGACGCGGGCAGAATAGAACCTGACAGCGGATGTTCCCGCTCAGTAGGTGATCGCGTAGCTGACGGTGACGACGCCACGGCCAACTGCAGCAGTGTTCAGCACCTTAGGCGCACTGCCCTGCTTGGTATAGTTGCCACTGCCCTCGGTGTAGGCGAAGCCAAGGATGATCTTGGAATCTTTCGTGACGGTGAAAGGCGCCGATACGCCCACCAGCCAGTAGTTGCCCCAATTTTTGACAGAGGGGGTGGTGTCGGCTGCGGCGTCGGTCAGTTTGAAGGTGCCACCCGTCGCGGTAAAATCCAGTTCGGTGCCCGCATCTTTCAGCGGCACAGCAAAAGCCGCGGTTAACTCGTAGGTGGGGCCCTTGAGCACGACATCGTAGTAGAGCTTCGGCGTAAGTTTCACACTGCCGACCGTGTAGTTGACCGCCAGATTGGGCTCGAAGGTGCCCTTGTAGAACCCGTTGCTCGTGGTGGCTCGCGGGTAGTTATACCAGGTAAACCCCGGTGCCACATTGAGGGCATCGTTCACCGTGATGGTATAGGAACCGTAGGGATCGACCTCGGGATCGGACTGGCCCGGCACTTTGTCGCTAATTGGAGTGTTGGCCCAGACCCCGATGGCAAGATTGCCAGAATCGAATTCGACCGACGGTTCGAAGGCCGGGCCGCCGAGGCGCGCGCCACGGAACATATATTGCGACGCAACCGCGGGCGTGATGACCCAAGACGAACTGGGAGCCGCCGCGGCGGGGACCGGGGCCACGGCTGGAGCCGTGGCAGTGGTTTGAGCGTGGACGGAGAGGGCTCCCGAAATGAGAGCGACACAGGCAGAGATAACGTTGATTTTCTGTTTCATAGTTTTGGTTAGGTGTGCCAGCGAACCCCGCAGGGAGCCCACGTGCAATTTCCCCACTAGCAGACCGCGGGCCAATCGTCGTCCCGAACCAATAAAGCAGGGATCGCCGCACCAAGCGGAGGGCATAAGACACTGAAACCTAAACAAAAAAGCCGCCGGCACATAGTGCGACGGCGGCTGGAAAGGTCGAAACCTGTTGCTTCGATCAACGCTTCGAGAACTGGAAACGCTTGCGGGCACCGGGCTGTCCAGGCTTTTTGCGCTCCCTTTCGCGCGGATCGCGCGTGATGTGCCCGGCCTTCTTGAGGGCCGGGCGAAGCTCGGCGTTCATCTTCTGCAGTGCCCTGGCGATGCCATGCGCCACCGCGCCAGCCTGACCGGCAACTCCGCCGCCGGCGACGTTGACGGTTACATCGATCTTGTCCCGCAATTCGACCGTGAGGAGGGGAGCATAGGCCTGCTTGGCAAAATTCTCGTGGGAAAAATAGTCCTCAAAATCGCGACCGTTGCAGGTCAGTTTGCCGGTGCCTTCGCTGATGCGAACGCGGGCGGTTGAGGTCTTGCGGCGGCCGGTGCCGGTGAAAATATTGGTGACGGTATCGGTGCTCATGGGCTGATCAGACAGAAATCTTAACCGGATTCTGGGCCTCGTGCGTGTGGGTCGGGCCAGCAAAGACCCGCAGCTTGCTCAACATCTTGGCCGCAATGCGGTTCTTTGGCAGCATACCCTTGACCGCGTGCTCGATGATGAACTCAGGGTGCCGCGCACGTTGCTCGGAAAGCTTGCGGTAGCTTTCGCCACCAACGAAACCTGAGAAAAACATATACTTGTTCTTCTCCTCCTTCTTACCAGTGAGCACGATCTTCTCGGCGTTGATGATCACCACGAAATCGCCGGTATCGACGCTTGGCGTGTAGGTAGCTTTGTGCCTGCCGCGGATGAGGTTGGCGGCCTTGACGGCGAGGCGACCGAGCACCTGCCCTTCGGCATCGATGAGATGCCACTTGGGTTGCACCGTCTCCTTCTTGGCGAGGAACGTTTTCATGGGAAAAGAGGCTAGAGCTAGGGTTTCGCGGAGGCGTGTCAACCACCGTTTTCAATCGACCCACAAGCGAAGATGAAACCGCACCCACGCCCCGCCACGATTGCGGTTTGCAGGACGCTCCGCCGCTCGCACACTGCCCCTCCGGTCCGCCATCGTCCTCTTCCTTTTATGAACCAACGCCAACTCATTCTCTCGGCCGGCCTCGTCGGTGCCACTGCCGTCCTCTGCGGCGCCTTTGGGGCCCACGCTCTCCGCAGCCATCTGACCAAACTCGGCACCCTCGAAACGTGGAAAACCGCCGTCCTCTACCACTTCATTCACGCATTGGCGCTGCTGGCTCTCGCCGGGTGGATGCACGGACCGGAAGATCGCGCCCTAGTTTGGGCCGGCCGGGCATGGGTCGCTGGCATCGTGTTTTTCTCCGGCTCGCTTTACGGACTCGCACTCGGAGGTCCGCGCTGGCTCGGACCAATCACCCCGCTCGGCGGTGTGGCGTTCATCGCCGGCTGGATGCTCATCGCCCTACACGGCTGGCGCCAGTCCGCCAGCGGCAACCGCTGACCGACGCCTAGCATGGAAATTCCCACCGAACTCCGGTCCATGCTCGACGCCCTGCGCCGCGTCGGACGGCCACGGCTGGTCGGCGGCGGCGTGCGCGACCTATTGCTTGGGCTCGAGGCGAAGGACTTCGATATCGAGGTCGCCAGCGTGGATTTCGAGACGCTGCACCGTGTCCTCGCGCCCTTCGGCGCCACCGACGTCGTCGGCCGGAGTTTCGGTGTCATCAAGGTCCGCAGCGCCGTTAGCGGCGCGGAATATGACTTCAGCCTGCCGCGCCGCGAATCCAAGACCGGCGCCGGCCACCGCGGTTTCGCCGTGGCACCGGACCCGGCGCTCAGCGACGCCGAGGCCGCCGCGCGCCGCGATTTTACGATCAACGCCATCGCGCTCGACCCATTCAGCGGCGCGCTCATCGACCCGCACGGCGGTCAGGCCGACCTGCGCGCCCGGGTGCTGCGGCACACAAGCGCGGCGTTCAACGAGGATCCACTGCGCGTGCTGCGGGCCTTCCAGCTCGCCGCGCGCTTCGACCTCACCCTCGCGCCTGAAACCGCTGCGCTCTGTCGCAGCATCGCCGACAACTATGCCGAGCTGCCCGTCGAACGCGTCTGGGGCGAATGGGAGAAGTGGGCGATGAAATCGTCCAAACCCTCGCGCGGCCTCGCCGTGCTTGAGGAGAGCGGCTGGCTGCGCCACTTCCCCGAAGTCGCCACGCTGCGCGGCACACCGCAGGAGCCGTTGTGGCATCCCGAGGGCGACGTGTTCACGCACACGCAATGCTGCCTCGACGCCCTCGTGACCCTAGCCGCGTGGCGCGAAGCGGTGCCGGCGCGCCGCCGGCTGCTGATGATGGCGGTGCTCGCGCATGATTTCGGCAAGTCGGCCACCACCCAGCATGCCGAGAAAAAAGGTATCCTGCGCTGGATCAGCCCCGGTCACGAGCCGGCGGGCGGGCCGCTCGCGGAGGCGTTTCTGCGGCGCATCGGCGCACCGCTCGAACTCGATGCCTCGGTGCGCGCCCTCGTCGTCAACCACCTCGCACATCACCACGGTCGGACCGAGTTCACCGACACGAGCGTGCGCCGCCTCGCCCGCCGCCTCGCCCCCGCGACAATCGACGAACTCGCGATCGTCATGCGCGCCGACAGCAACGGCCGTCCGCCTCTCGCCTCACCCGAGACGCACGCCCGCATCGACGAACTTATCGCCAAGGCCCACGCCCTCGAGCTCGAGCAAGCCGCGCCGCGCCCCCTCGTGCTCGGCCGCCACCTCGTCGCGCTCGGCCACCGGCCCGGTCGCGCCTTCACCCCAATTCTCGACACCGCGTTCGAGGCGCAGCTCGACGGCGCGTTCGTCGACGAGGCGGGCGGCGTCGCGTGGCTGGAAGAGTATTTGCGCACCCACACATCCCGCGCAACATAAGGCATGCCCACAAACCAACTCGACCAGCTCAAGCAGTTCACGAAGGTCGTTGCCGATACCGGCGACTTTGCGAGCATGAAGGAATTCGCGCCGCAGGACGCCACCACCAACCCTAGCCTCATTCTGAAGGCCGCCGCGATGCCCGACTACGCGCACCTCGTGGACCAGGCCATCCGCGATTCCGGCGCCGGCGCGCCGCTCGGCCAGGTCATCGACCGGCTGCTCGTCGTCTTCGGGCTCGAAATTCTCAAAATCGTGCCCGGCCGCGTCTCGTCCGAAGTGGACGCCCGCCTCTCGTTCGACCGCGACGCCACCGTCGCGAAGGCCCGCGACATCATCGCGCTCTACGCTCAGGCCGGCATCGGCCGCGAACGCATCCTCATCAAGATCGCCTCGACGTGGGAGGGCATCAAGGCCGCCGAGCAGCTCCGCCGCGACGGCATCAACTGCAACCTCACACTACTCTTCTCGTTCGCGCAGGCCGTCGCGTGCGCCGAAGGCGGCATCCGGCTCATCTCACCGTTCGTCGGCCGCATCCTCGACTGGCACAAGAAAAACGCCGGCCGCGACTTCGCCGGCGCCGAGGACCCCGGCGTGAAATCGGTCACCCAGATTTACACCTACTACAAGAAATTCGGCTACGCGACCGAGGTCATGGGCGCGAGTTTCCGCAACAAGAGCGAGATCCTCGAACTCGCAGGCTGCGATCTCCTGACCATCGCGCCCGCGCTCCTCGCCGAGCTCAAGGCCTCGACCGACCCCATCGTGCGCAAGCTCGACCCGGCCGCAGCGGCCGCCGCGGACCTGCAGAAAGTTTCCTTCGACGAAAAATCGTTCCGCTTCGCGCTGAACGAGGATGCAATGGCCACCGAGAAAACCGCCGAGGGCATCCGCCTATTCTCGGCGGACATCGTCAAGTTGGAGCAGTTGATCCGCCAAAAACGGGGCTGAGCGCCGGCGCGTTCGCGAGCACCGTCAGCTCGGCGGCGCCGACCGCCAACCGGCCATCGCTGACAATCTTCGCACGCAGGCCGCCGCGCCCGCGTAACCAGTCCTCCGCACCGGGCGCGATCACCGCGTTCATCCAGTGGCACGGCCGCGATTCCTCCGTGCCCTCGAAAGTCACTCCGCCCAGGGTGAAGCGCCGGCCGATGAGCGCGTTCAAATCAGCGCCCTCGATGACCACGTTGCGGCGAAACGCTTCCGACGCGAGCGCTGGCACCGCGAGATCGCGCTTGGCGGCTTCGTAGATTTCCCATGCGAAAAATGTAATTTGGCCCTTGTAGTCCGGCCGGTAGCCGTAAAACCGGTCGCCCTCGATCCCCCAGCCCGCCCGGCAAACGACTTCCGGCACGCCGACGATCTGGTGCTGGCCGGCCAGCTGCCCGTGGCGTCCGAAGAAATTGTGCCCGGGCGAAAGGAAAATGTGGCGGATGGCGACCTGCATCGCCGGCACGCTACACAGGCTCGACGCGCAACACAAGGCACGGATAGTTATTGCCCATGATCCGTGCATTCCAATGGGACATCGGCCGACAGGTTGAACGCCTCGACTGGCTGCTCGCACAGCTGCCGCGCTACTCCGAGTGGGGCTATCAGGAGCTTTACCTGCACCTCGAGGACGCCGTCGAGTTCCCCAGCGTGCCAGGCGTCGCACGCCACGACGCCTATTCCTACAAACAGATGACCCGGCTCGTCGCCGCCGCCACGCGCGTTGGCATCAAGGTCGTGCCCATCGTCAATCTCCTCGGTCACACGCAATATCTGATCAAGGTGCCGGAGCTGCGCGACCTCAACGAGCTCGTCGGCCCCGACGGCTCGCCTTTTCCCGGAGGTCAGATTTGCCCGCTGCACCCGCGCACGCTGGAGATCGCCGAGAAACTGCTGCGCGACATGGCGCCGTTCTGCACCGCGGGAAAAGTTCACGTCGGCCTCGACGAGTCGTTTCAGCTTGGCCGGCACCCGCTGAGCCGCCAGGAGGTCGCGGAGATCGGGCTCGCCGGACATTTCGCCGGCCACGTCGGCCGGCTGCACGCGATCACCACGAAGCTCGGGCTGACGATGGGCATGTGGGCCGACATGCTCTATTTTCTGCCGGAGGCGATTCCCCTGCTGCCGGCGGACCTGACGATCTACGAGTGGTATTACTACGGATTCCGGCGGCGTCCGCGCGTCGAATTGTTCAATTTTTCCGAGAGCGACCTCGGCGAACAGCTCCGCGCGCGCAACTTCGCCGTCTGGGGTTGTCCGATGAACGGTTCGGCGCGCTACGAACCGCTGCCGCATTTCACCGACCGGCTCGACAACATCCTCTCGTGGTGGCGGCACGGCGCCAAGATCGGCACAGAAGGCTTGCTCGTGACCTCGTGGGAGCCGTTCCGGCTCGCGATGGAGATGACAACAGTGGTCGATGCCGCCGCGGCCTGCCTGTGGCTCGACCCCGGCGTGATGGAGCCGCACGAGATGCTGGCGCGCGGATTCGCGCGGGTGTTCGGCGCGAAGACGGCGAAAAAGGCCGCACGCGTGGCGCTCGCCTGCGACAAATGTCCCTTTGGCGGTTATCCGCTCTGGGAGGCGAACGAGCGGTGGGATACCGTTTCGCGCCGTGAGCCGCTGCATGGCTATCGCACGCAGGAGAAATACTTCGCGAAACTCGTGTGCGACGCGAAACGGCTGCCGGCGCCGCTGCGCGCGAGCGTGGAACTGCGGCACTATCTGGCAGTGCGCGATGTATTCCTACGCGAGGAAGCGCGAGGTGTAGGCACTTCCGCCCGTCGTTACGAGAAGGCGCTCGCTGTCGGTCAGCGCGCGGTGCGCGCAATGTGGCGGTTCACCCGCGACCGACGCGTGCGCGGGGCCAACGAGCGCATCCTCGCGCAGGACGCGGCGCGGTTTCGCGCATGGCGTCGTGGCGAGCCGGTTTTCGGCGGACGCTGGCAGCTTTGCTACACCGTGCGAAATTTCGCGCCCTGCCTGCAAGCCGTCGCCGTGGAGCAGCAGCAGCCCGACGGCTCGTGGCAAACGGTGCAGTCGTGCAACACCATCGAGTTTCAGACGGCCGCAGCGCAACCGCGCGGTCCGTTTGTGCGAGAGCACGCCGCGCCAGTCGCTTGGGACGGCGATGCGACCCATTTTCCCGTGCTGCGGCTCGCGCTGCGCGGTTTGGGTCAGGTGAAGGTCGAGCGCGTCGAACTCAGCGACGGTCACACGACACTCCGCGGCCGACCGCTCGGAAAAAAGCTCGGACAACCAGCACCGCGAACCGGTTTGCCCGAGCTCGACTGGGGCAAGAACCTCGACGCCTGGACGCTTACTTGGCCGGCAGTTCGATGACCTTGGTCGGCCCGAGCGTCACGCTAGCGCCCGGCGGTGGCACGTTTTTCTTCAGAAATTCATCCACTTTGGTGAAGAAGGCGATGCGGCGCTCCTCCATCCGAAAGCCGTGTCCTTCGTCAGATTCGATGATCATCTCATAGGTTTTGCCGGCCTTCTTGAGCGCAGCCTCCATGTCGTAACCCTGATCGATGTACACCCGCGGATCGTTTTTGCCGTAGGCCATGAGCACAGGCACCCGGATGCGGTCGGCGAAATTGCAAGGCGAGGTGTCGTAAGCCCGCTTCCGGTCCGCCGCTTTGTCCATGTCGGCAAACCACTCCAGCACGACGCCCAACTGTGATTCAGTGCCGTGATACTTGCCCCATTGCGTGGTGAGATTGGTGACACCCACGTAGTTGACGCCGGCGCAGTATAGTTCAGGCGTGAACGTGAGCCCGGCCATCGTGGCGTAGCCGCCGTAACTGGCGCCGCTGATGACTACACGACCTGGATCGACGATACCTTGGGCGATGAGCCATTTAACGCCGTCGGTCAGATCGTCCTGCATCTCCAGGCCCCATTTTTTGTAACCCGCCGCTTGGAACCAGGTGCCGTAACCGCCGGAGCCGCGGTAATCAACCTGAAGCACAGCGTAGCCGCGATTCGCATAAAACTGGACCTCGTCGGTGTAGGTCCACTCGTCGCGGATGCCATACGGGCCGCCATGCGGGTGCAGCACCAGTGGGAGATTTTTCGCTGCACGGCCTTTCGGCAACGCAAGATAACCGTGCAAAACCAAACCGTCGCGGGCGGTGTAAGTGACCAGCTGCACCGCTGCCATTTTTTCCGGATCAATCGCGGGTTTTAGGACCGCGAGTTCGTTCAGTTTTTGGTGGGCGCGGTCATAGACGTAATAGACGCCGGGGTCTCGGTCGCTGAACGAAAAATAAATGATCTTCGAGCCATCTTCGGTAAATTGGCGCGGCTGGTGGACCGTGTCGGGCAGGGCTTTCTCCAGTTTTTCCTGCAGGCGCTGCATGTCGGCGTCGAGCCAGCGGAAACGAGTGCGATCAGCCGCGTAGGACAGGCCGACCACCTTGTGCTTCGACGGGTCGTAGATGGTCGAGGGTGAGAAGCTGGTCGCAACAGCGGCGTTCGCATCGACCGCGTCATAGGTGTCGTCGGCAAGCACGACGTCGATTTCTTGGTGCATCACCGTGTCGTAGCGGCAGACGGCAGACGTTTTTCTACCGATGCCGGACAAAATGAAGAGGGTGCGGTTGTCGCCGTCGAAGGCGATAGGCTCCCAGCCTGGCTGGCCGCGGCGATGCTCGGTCAGCTTGGTCCACTCCTTGGTCTTGGGATCGCGCGACAGCACGCGCCTAATCCCGTGATCGGACACCACCGCGAGCCGCACCTGGCCGGCCCGGTCGCGGATGTAGTAGTCCACATTGCCTGGCGCCTCGATCAGCTTCGTCATGTTGCCAGTCTTGAGGTTCATCACGGCGACGTCGGACCAATCCGAGTAGGTGAGATTGGCGAGCACCAGAATGTTCTTGGCGTCGCCTTCAATGCTGCCGAGGACGCTGCGGAAACGGACATTCACCTCGTTGACCGTGCCCGCCTTGGAATAACCAGATGCAATCATCGCCGGGTCGGAGCCGTCGCGGTTGACGGCGTTGAGGGCAAACGACTCCTGCCCGGCGTCATCAACCTCGAACAAGATGCGGTCGTCGGTCGCCCAACGCGGCCGGATGACCTGCCGGTCGGTGAAGTTGGTGAGCAGGTTCTTCGTGCCTTTCTCGAGGTCGATCACCGCGAGGTTCAGGCGATGCTGGTAGGGCACGAGGCAGGCGATGCATTTGCCGTTGGGCGAAAAGGTGAGCGAGGTGATCTCCGGCGCCTGAAAGAAGGTGGCAACGGGCAAAATCGGCACCGGCGGCTCAGCTAGGAGCGCGGATGGTGTCGCGGCCGGCAGCGATGCGGCCACAAGGAGGGAGAGCAGGAGACGTTTCATGGGGGCGGTAGGAATAGAGACAGGGCGGAGAGAAGAAAAAAGCGTGCCCCCCAAAGGGAGGGCACGCTTGTCGTCAGAGAGCGGTCACGCTTCCGCGTTTAGAAATCCTTGCGGATGCGGGCAGACCAGTAGCGGCCGAGGGCGGAGGCCCCGTAGATGCCCTGATCGTAACCGGCCGAGCTCGCGCGACCGTTCGGCGGCGGCTGGTTGTTGAACAGGTTGCTCACTCCGACCGTGATGGTGCTGTTCCAGAATCCCTTGTAGCTGGCCTGGGCGCCGATGATGGTCATGGGATTCTCACCCCAGCCAGCGACGGTGTAGCCGTCGTTGAACCAGTGGCCGGTCCAGTCGGAAGTGACCGACGCGCCGTAGTCCTTGTAGGACCAGGAGGTGCCGGCCTGGATCTTCCAGCGCGGGTTGTAGTAGCGGCCGACGTTGTTGAAGAAACCGCCGCCCAAGCCCGAATCAGACCCGGTCTTGGTGATGTTAGTCGCTTCGCCGGAGAACGTGAACTGGCCGTAGGGCGTGTTGCGCAGCGCGTATTTCACGCCGTAGTCGAAGCCGCGGTAGAGCTGATAGGCGTCCGGATTGTTCGACGGGACGGACTTGAGGTAAAGGATCGGGCCCGGATTGCCGAGGGTCGTGTCGCGGACCACGCCGTTGGGGAACTGAGCCATACCGGCCGCCGAGAGCAGGTAGGAGGAGGAAGGCGTGACAATGACCTGGTGAATGCGGAAGTCGAAGAAATCGACGCTGAACGACAGGTTCTTGACCAGCGGAGTCTCAATGACGGCGCCGGCGTATTGCGCCTTGGCCGTCTCGGGAAGCAGGCCGGGGTTGCCGCCAGTCACGACCTTCAACTGGGATGGTGGATCCTGCGGACGCAGCGGATCAGCAACGAGGTTCGAGGTAAACCCGACCGTCTGCGACGAGTAGAGAAGGCCAAGCGCAGGCGCCTGGAAGGACTCGGAGTAGGAAGCGCGGAGCACCAGGTTGACGAACTTGGAGTCGGGCAGGTGCACTTTCAGGCCGACCTTCGGCTTGGAGGCATTGCCGAAGTCACTGTAATGCTCATGGCGGCCCGCCAACTGCAGTTCGGCGGAACCGAAGTCCACCGACTTGTAGAGCGGGGCGGTGAGTTCGACGTATTCCGAGGTGACGACGCGCTTGCCTGAGAGAGGGCTGCCGCCGCCGGAGCCGATGTAGGCGGCCGTGTCGGGATTGGTCGTGAGTGCCTCGTTGCGCGCCTCAAACCCGGCGGCGAAACTCAGATCGCCCGCGGGCAGTTCGAAGAGCTTACCCGAGGCGCTGGCGTCGTAGGTCAGGGCCGAGGACTTGTTCGTGCCGGTGGAACTGGTAAACAACGCAGCGGTTAGGCCAGGGTCCGACGGGCCGAACGGATTGGCGAACTTGCCGGTGAACCCGGAGAGCGTGCCGTTCAACGCGGACTGATAGGTCGTCGCCCGGATGGCGTTGCGCGAGACGGTGGTGACGGTATCATAGCCGTAGCTGACGGCAGACTCCCAGTCCCACTTGTTCATGATGGTGCCGCGGAGGCCGCCGAGGAAGTTGCCCGCCGTGGACTCGGTGTCAAATTTCCGCACCGGGCCGAAGAGGGCACGGGCCGACAGGGTGGTCAGCGCGAGGCCGAAAGGGTTGTAGGGATTGTTGACGGGAAGAACCAAGCCTTCGGTGGAGAAGCCGATGACGACGGGCGTGAACGCGTAGTAGGTCGAATTCTTCGAGTAAGTCATCTCGGCAAAGCCTTTCAGATTGTCAGTGAACTCATGCTCGATCGAAGTGTAGTTGCTGATGTAATCGTAGGCCGGGTAGATCGCATAAACCGGGGCGAAGTTGTAGCGGTTCTGATTGCCGATGAGGACGGCATTCGCGTTGGCCGGATCGGAGGGAGCGGCCGTGAACGAGGCCAGCGTCGGATTTGCAGTGGGCTGGCCGCCATTGACGACAAAGCTCCAGCTTGAGGCCGTCGCGCTCGGGATGGTGAGGCCCAACGCCGTCGCCTGAGCGCGGGTCAGCGTGAGGTTGGCCGGGAAGTTGGAAGTCGAATTGCCGTTAAGGCCCTTGTTCGCACCTTGGGAGGTGAAATCCGTTGTCTTGACGCCGTAATCAACGAGGAAATTCGAGTTGGCGATCTTCACGTCGAACGCCGTGAAAATCTTGGTCTTGCCCGTCATCGCACCGGCAACAAAGGACATTTCCTTCGTGCCAGTGTCACCACCGGAACCTTTTTCGGTGTTGCCATAGTAGAGGCTGGTCGAGAGGCCGACGAAGTTTTTCTTCAGCTTCACGTTGATCACGCCCGCCATGGCATCGGAACCGTAGATCGCGGAGGCGCCGTCCTTCAGGATTTCGACGCTGTCGATCGCCGCGGCTGGGAGACTGTTGAAGTCGAAGACCGAGCGGTTGCCGCTGTTGGTCAAGGCGTAGGGGACGGCACGGCGGCCGTTTACCAGCGTGAGGACGCGCTGGGAACCGAGGCCGCGGAGATTGATCGTCGCGGCGCCGCGCAGGAAGCTCGACGTCTGGTAGATCGAATTGGCCGCACTGGAGTTGAACGGCAGACTCTGCATGAAGTCGCCGATGTTGGCATAACCACGCGCCTCGATGTCGCCGATCGAATAGGCGATGACCGGGGCGGGGGTCTCGAAGTCTAGGCGCTTGACGCGGGAACCGGTGACCGCACGCGTTGCCTCACCCGAAATGTTACCCGAGCTAGTCGTTGCCTCACGGTAACTGTTACCATGGTCGCCTCTCAATCGAGGATCCCATGGAAACAAAAATCACCCTGTCAGCGCGTGTCGAGTTGGCCCGGGCGGT
>CAIRCN010000003.1 GCA_903877135.1 uncultured Opitutia bacterium | reverse complement strand
TCGAGACATCGCGTTCGAGTTTGCCTCTTGGATATCGTCAGAGTTCAAGCTATACCTTATCAAGGAGTTCCAGCGACTCAAGGATGACGAAGGGAACCGACTTAAACTCGACTGGAATCTCCAGCGGACCTTGGCCAAAATTGTCAGCGGTCACTTAAAACCGGCCAGCTTCGGTCACTTCAAAACCGGCCACTCTGAGGAGTTGCGCCCGCTGCGACACCAGTCGCAGAAGGGGCGCAATGAACGTCCTCCCAGTGAGCCTTCACCATTCAATACATACGTTAGCAGAACGTGGCTGGTCCGCCCGGCGGATCGCGCGTGAGCTGGGCATTCACCGGGAGACGGTGGGCCGATACCTGGCTTCAAAGCCAGCCAAAGTGACCATCGGCTCTCCTCCGGGAGAGGAGGCGTCAAAACCAGCCACGAACCCCGCCATCGGCTCCGAGGGCGAGGGTGCGGATTCAAAACCGGCCAAAGTGACCACCGGGTCGCCGGTGCGCGGACGGAGCAGTTGCGAGGAGTGGCGAACGCCGATTGAGACGGCGCTGGCCCAAGGATTGTCCGCCACTCGGATCTATCAGGATCTTAAGGAGAGCCACCGATTCACGGGCAGCTACGAGGCGGTGAAGCGCTTCGCCCGTGCATTCCGAGCCGTCACGGATCTGCCGTTTCGGCGGATGGAGTGCCTGCCTGGCGAAGAGATGCAGGTCGACTTTGGCCGCGGCGCCTGGGTCGTCGCTGATGGTCAACGCCGCCGGCCCCATGTTTTTCGATGCGTCCTCAGCCATTCCCGCAAGGGCTACACCGAGGCCGTCTGGACTCAGTCCACCGAGACGTTCATCCGGTGCTTGGAAAACGCGTTCAGACACTTTGGCGGTGTGCCGCTGCGCGTGGTCATCGACAACCTCAAGGCCGGAGTCATCCAGGCGGATTGGTATGATCCGGACCTCAATCCCAAGCTGCTCGAGTTTTGCCGGCACTACCAGACGCTCCTCGCCCCCACCAAGCCCGCGATGCCCCGGCACAAGGGCAAGGTCGAGCGCGGGGTCGACTACGTGCAGGAGAACGCGCTCCGGGGCCGCCAGTTTGCGAGCCTCGCCGAGCAAAATATTTTCCTCGCCCATTGGGAGGCCACCGTCGCCGACACCCGCATTCACGGCACCGTGCGCGAGCAGGTCCTCAAGCGTTTCAATACCGTTGAGCGGCCCGCGCTGCGGGCCCTGCCGGCGATGCTCTTCCCGAGTTTCGAGGAGGCCCCACGCTCCGTCCACCGCGACGGCCATCTGGAGTTCGCCAAGGCCTACTATTCGGTCCCGCCGGAGTATGTCGGCCGGCGCGTCTGGGTCCGCGCCGAGTCCCGGATTGTGCGCATCTATAACCAAAAGATGGAGCAGATCGGCGTTCATGCCCGGATTGAGTCCGGTCGCTTCGCGACCAGCCCCGAGCATATCCACCCCCACAAACGGGCGCTGATCGAACAGGGTGCCGACTACCTGCTCAGCCGGTGCCGTCGACTGGGACCGGGCTGCGGCGCCTGGGCCGAAGCAATGTATCGGAATCGCGGCGACTACGGGATTCGCTCCCTCCAGGGCCTGCTCCACCTCGCCAAGGAGATCCCGGTCGGCCAGCTGGAGGCCGCGGCGGCCACGGCCCTCGAACGCGCCTGCTGGCGCCTGCGCGACATCAAGGCCATCGCGGCGGCCGGCGACAACGTCGTGCAGCTGAGTTTTCTCCAGGCTCATCCGATCATCCGCAATCTCTCCGCCTATCACATCGCTTTCCCCTCATGACCACCACCCAGCTCGACACCACCCTGCGTCAATTGCGGCTCACCGGCCTCGGCCGCAGCCTGCCCGTCCGCCTGCAGGAGGCGGCCGCCAACCGCCTCGGCCATGGCGAGTTTCTGGAACTCATCCTCCAGGACGAACTCAATGTGCGTCAGCAGCGACAGCTGGAGAAGCGCAAGCGCCTCGCGCAGTTCCGCACCCTCAAGACCCTTGAGGACTTCGACTGGCGCTTCAACCCGCAGATCCCGAAGAAGGAGATCTTCGATCTGGCCGCCGGCCAGTTCATCACGGCGGCCTCGGATGCGCTCTTCCTTGGTGCGCCCGGCCTCGGCAAGACGCACTTGGCCCAAGCCATCGGCTACGAGGCCATCAAGCAGGGGCGGCTGGTCCGTTACGTTTCCATCTTCGACCTGATCGGCGACTTCCTCCAAGAGGAGGCCCTGCACGAAAAGGAGCGCGCACTGCGCCAGTATCTCAAACCGGATTTGCTCATCATCGATGACATGGGCCTCAAACGCCTCCCGAAGCATGCCGGAGAGTATCTGCTGGAGGTCATCATGCGCCGCCACGAAACCCGCTCCACCCTGATGACCTCCAACCGTCCCCTCGAAGACTGGGGCAAGCTCCTCCATGATGTTCCCACCGCCACCGCCATCCTCGACCGTTTCCTCCACCATGCCCGCGTCGTCACCTTTCAGGGCAAGAGCTACCGGCTCAAGGACGCCGCGGTCGGCCACGCCACCATGAAGCCCGACGAAAATGAGTGACCCACTCAACCCCCACGCCCCTTCCCCCGCCCCCAGGGGCGGGGAACCTCCCGCTGCGCTGAACCTCGCGCCTGCGGGCGCGTCGGCGCTTCGCGCCGACCGGTCCTGCTCGCTCCGCCTTTCCATTCCAACCTTGCATCCCAACCTCTCTACACCTTGAAACTGCACTCCTCAGAGTGGCTGGTTTTGAAGTGACCACGACTGGCCGGTTTTCAAGTGACCGGTGACAGCCAAAATCAACTACCGCATACACACAGACGCTATCCGGGATGAACTTATGCCACCGAGTGTAACCAAGCAGCAGGCATCATTCATCTACGCCAATGAGGCCGATATGCTCAATGTTGCTCTGTTTGGGCAAACGGCTAAG
>CAIRCN010000002.1 GCA_903877135.1 uncultured Opitutia bacterium | reverse complement strand
TACCGGGAGTGCGCCGGACCGGCCCGTGGCTCCACTTGCGCGCCGCCCATCGCAATGACCCTCCGCTTCCGTGTGTGGCACATGGTTCCATGGCTGGTCCTGGTCTCATCGGTGTTGTCGGCGGTGGCCTTGGCCCAATGGTCGCCGGACGTGCAGGGGCTGAAAAATTTTCAGATGCGTCTGGGCGATGGGAACGTGCAGTTTAACGTGGAAACCCAAAGTGACCAGCGAACGAGCCATGGCGAAGCGACCCGATTCGACTACGTTTTCCTGGAGCCGAGCGTCGGGTTCGATCTGCGGGGTTCCATCTACCACCCGAACCTCCTCGAATTTCTGATCAGTCCGGAATTCGGCTACAGTTGGCAGATGATGCGGCAAAATCCGCCGGGCAACCACAGGTGGTCAGCGAGCCTCCTCCAGCGTTACAATGCCCGGTTCGACGTGCTGCGCGAAAAACCCTACGCGACGAATCTGTTCGCAGAACGGGGGCGTTCGTATCGGGACCTGGACTTTTTCAGCCGCGCCCGCGTGGACAGCGCGCGTTTCGGCGCGCACACCGGTTACTGCGCCGGCCAGGTGCCCTTCACCTTCGACGCGATGCACCTCGCGGAGACGGTCACGGGCAGCCAGGGCCGGGGCGACACCGATGTGTCCGACAACACCTTTACGTTCAGCATCCGGCATGTGGATCGCAAGGATCACAAGGCCAGTTTCTCCTATGTCCTGAACACCTACAGCCGACTGGAAGCCGGGTTTGCGCCAGCGACCGGCACCGCCCAGACCGCGAACCTGAGCGACACGATTTCCTGGGGCCGCGACGAGTGGATTTCGCTCGGCTCAACCGGCCTGTTCAACCACTTGAAAAGCAACACCAGTCTCACCCGTAGCCTCGCGGTGCAGGAGGATCTTGGGCTGAAATTCCGGCCCGACCTGTCCGGCGACTGCTACTGGAATTTCGGCGACCAGCGCTCCGACAATGTGTCGAATCGCTCCCAGGAGGCGCGCGCCACGGTGCAGCATCAGCTCTACAAGAGCCTGACATCCTGGTTCACGGTGCAGTGGGCCTCGCTGGCGATGCGTAGCCAGGACACCAGCATGACCGAAGGTCGCGTCGGGGTCTCCCTCGCGGAGAACTACACGAAAGAACTTCCCGCCCACAGCCATCTGAGCATCAGTACCAACTGGCAGGCCGACCGCCACCAACGCAAAACCGCGGGCCAGATGCTCCGTGTCGCCAACGAGGCCTTGGTCTTGCGCGACAGCAAACCGTCCTTCCTGAGCCAGACCAACATCGTGACCGTGGACCGGGTGACCAACGCGCTCGGCGTCGCCTATGTGGTGACTTTGGACTATGTGCTGGTCCCGCACGGCGCGGTGATGGAAGTCCGCCGCGTGCCCGGCGGCAACATTTCCGACGGCGGCAACGTGCTGGTGGATTACACCGCGACCGCCCCGCCCACCGACTCCTATTCGACCGCGACGCAATACTACTCGGTGCGGTTGGATCTGTTCGACCGGCGCCTGGCCATTTACGGCCGTATCAACCAGATTGACAACGTGGGCGGCGAGTCGCTCGTGCTGCGGAATCTCGCCGACCGCGCGATCGGCGTGGAAATTCCGATGCGGTGGCTGACGATCGGCGGCGAGCGCGACCGGCAGAACTCGAACCTGGCCCCGTTCTATTCCCAACGGCTCTATCAGTCGTGCGCCTTCGATCTGGGAGTAGGCTCAACCCTGACGCTCGATGCCGAGGAGAGCTGGGCCAAATTTCCCGACAGCGGGCTGACCCGGCAAAGCCGCGGGTTCATCGGCCGGTATCAGTGGCAGTTGAACTCGTTTCTTTCCTGCCAACTCGAGGGCGGGCTCCACCGCGAACGCGGGCAGGGCGTCGATCAAGACCGGAAAGTGGCCCGCGCGGCCCTGAATTTCACCTATGGGCGGCTGCTGCTGAACCTGAGTTACGATTTTGAGGACGAGAATCTGGTTGGCGAACTGCACCGGCGTCAGCATGTCACGTTGCGCATCAAACGCCTGTTCTGACATGAACCCTAAACTCAAAGCCGGTTTTCTCGCGCTTGGCTTCGCGGCCGGCTTGCTCGCGGCGAGCCCTCTCCTCGGGAGCAGCAACGCCGCGGACAAGGCGCTTCCCCGTGTCTGGCCTGCGGCCCCTGCGACTGCCCGCGTTACGACCGCCGGCTGCATCGCCGCGCCCGTCGATCTGGGCATCGAGCCCACCCTGTTCAACCGCCTTGCCAATCTGCTGGTCGGTGGGACGCGGGGCCGCGAGAAACTGGTCAAGCCCTTCGGCGTCGCCGTGGACGAAGCGGGCAATCTCTGCCTCACCGACACCGGCGCCAATGCGGTCATCTTTTTCGATCGCGCGCGCCATCGTTACCGCCGGTGGGAGCAGATCGACAAAGTGCGCTTTGTCCTCCCGGTGGCCGTGGCCAAGGCTGACGGGATCATCTACGTCGCGGATTCAGGGCTCGGCCAGGTGGTAGCGTTCGATGAGGAGGGCCGCATCCGTTTCCGCATCGTGGACAAGTTCACGCGACCGGCCGGCCTCGCCCTAGCCACCGGGAAATTATACGTCGTCGATTCCGCGGCGCACTGCGTCCTGATTTTCGACCGGCAGGGGCGGCCCCTAGGCCGGTTCGGCACGCGCGGTGTCACCCACGGCCAGTTCAATTTTCCCACGCATGTGGCCACCGACGCCGAGGGTCGCGTCTTTGTGACCGATGCGATGAATTCGCGCGTCGAGGTCTTCGACGGCGACGGGCGGTATCTCAGCGAACTGGGCGGGCTCGGGGACGGCTCGGGCTTCTTCAGCAGGCCCAAGGGCGTGGCCGTGGACAGTTTTGGCCACGTCTATGTGACCGACGCGCTCTTCGACAACGTCCAGATCTTTGACCGAGAGGGTAATTTCCTCCTCGACCTGGGCTCGTCCGGTTCAGCACCGGGAGAATTCTGGATGCCGGCCGGCATCGCGATCGGCCGCGACAACCGCATCTACGTTGCCGATGCCTACAACGGCCGGATCCAAGTGCTCCGCTATATTGGCCCGCCATGAAATCCGTCTCCCTCTTGCTTGGCCTCTGTTTTCTGCTCCCGCTCGCCCGGGCGGGATCGATCGTGACCACCAAGCACAACCTCTCGGTCAACGGCACCGGCACCTACAAGGCCGTCACCGAATCGGAAATCTGCATTTTCTGCCATACGCCGCACAACAGTAGCCGGGTGGCGCCTTTGTGGAACCGCTCCAGTTCGGGCCAGACCTATGTGCCCTACACCAGCACCACGGCCAAGGCCCATCCGGGCCAACCCACGGGCGATTCCAAACTCTGTCTGAGCTGCCACGACGGCACCATCGCGTTGGGCATGGTGCTCAGTCGCCCCGCCGGGATTCAGATGCAGGGCGGCGTCACTGTCTTGCCTTCGGGCGCGACCCTGCTGGGCTCCGACCTCAGTAACGATCACCCGATCTCGTTGACCTACGACACGGCGCTCGCCGCCACCAACGGGCAGTTGAACAGTCCGGCCTCCCTGACCGGCCCGGTGCGTCTCGACCCCAACGGCCAGTTGCAGTGCACGACCTGCCACGACGCCCACAACAACCAATTCGGTAAATTTCTGGTGATGAACAACACCGCCTCCGCGCTGTGCAACACCTGCCACAACCAGACCTATTGGAGCGCCACCCTGCACAACACCTCGACGAAGACTTGGAACGGCCTCGGCACCAACCCCTGGCCGCACACCTCGAACACCACCGTCCAGAGCAACGCCTGCGAGAACTGCCACCGCCCGCACGCCGCCGGCAACAAGCCGCGCTTGCTCAATTTCGCCGGCGAGGAAACCAACTGCTATCCCTGCCACAACGGGAACGTCGCGGCGAAAAACATCCAGACCGAGTTCAGCAAGGTCAGCGTCCACCCGGTCGCCGCCACCACGGGCGTCCACGATCCCACCGAAGACCCAGTGAATTCGCCCCGACACGTCGAGTGCGAGGACTGTCACAACCCGCACGCGTCGAAGTTGCAGGCCGCCTCGGCGCCCACCGCCTCGGGCGATCTGGCCGGCGTCTTGGGCATCAACAGCGCCGGGTCTGTCGTCAACCCGCTCATCAACCAGTATGAACTTTGTTTCCGGTGCCATGCCGACAGCACCAATCGCGGGCCGGCGCGGGTGACGCGCCAATTCGTGCAGACCAACACGCGCATGGAGTTCCAGACTTCCAACGCTTCCTACCATCCGGTCCTCGCGGCTGGTAAGAATCCGAGTGGACCGAGCCTCATTGCCCCCTTGACGGTCGCCAGCCAGATATATTGCACCGCTTGCCACAACAACGACCAGGGCCCCGGCGCTGGCGGCACCGGGCCCAACGGCCCGCATGGCTCGATCTACACGCCCTTGCTCGAGCGGCAGTTGGTGTTGACTGACAATCAGACCGAATCCGCCGCCATCTACGCCCTCTGCTACAAATGCCACAGCCGCACCGTCGTGCTGGGCAGCCTGAGTTTCAGGCGCCATAATCAGCACGTCGTGGATATAAGGACCGCCTGCACCACCTGCCACGATCCGCACGGCGTGGCCACCACGACCCACCTGATGAATTTCAACACCGCCTATGTCACGAAATCGCGCAGCCGCAACACCGGCCCGACGTTCACCGACACGGGCAACGGCCATGGCTCCTGCACGCTGACCTGCCACGGCGAGGACCACAACCCCTACACCTATTGATGGGCGCAACGCGCGGCGCCCCGAATGGCGCTACTCCACCACCACGGTCGCGTCCTCGACGATCACCGCATAGTTGTAGCCGCCGCCGAAATCGCGGTCGGTCGCGAGCACGCCGGTGACGAGCACCAGGTCGCCGACCTTCGCCGCTGCCGCGGTGGTCACGGTCAGGTCGTTGGTGCCCTCCGCGCCGGAACCGTCGCGAATGTGCAGCCAGTTTTTGCCCATGATCATGGCGTTGAACTTCACGACGCGCCCGCGCACCGCGATGGGTTTGCCGGCGAACTTCGCCTTGCCCGTGACGATCTCCGCCACCGTCTGACCTTTCTCGGCCCGCTTGATACTGGAGAAATTTGTTACTGCCGACTTTGCTGCACCACCTAGCGAAGGATGGCCTTTCGGCAACTCAGTGGCACCAGCCGAAGAGGCTCCGTTCACCATCACACTACCGCTGAAATATACGACTTCAAAAGTGCGGTTCAAGGTCTTGCTATGGTAATTGGGCATTGCCATGGCCGCTGCTAAAGTGACCGCATCACCCACCTTGACTGCAAAATCTGGGGCTGCCGCCCAGACCTTTTTCGCACCAGTGTCGATCAGCACGTAGGTGTAGGTCGCCGCATTCATCGTTTCAACCACCGTGCCCTTGATGCTGGCATTTATATCCGACTTTGCCAGGGCCGACTCCTCGTTTGGAGATATGGCGAAACCATGCGACCTGATCAGTGCAAGAAACAGAACTCCCATCGCCAGTGATTTTTTCATCGTATGAATGCATCATGAATTACTAGCTGACATCAAGATTCTCCATGAGAAATCAATAGCCAGCTTCGGAGCAAAAGATTCTGCCACGAAGTTCTACCGAGTTGAGCAGAATTGGCGCGTCCCAATACCAACCGTATTTGGGACGACGTTGCGGCGCATCCCGCAGAGGTGGGGTGTTTCCCGATCAGGGGCGTTTTTGGAACAGGCCAATGCTGGCGGAACGTCCGGCCCCGCGGTGTGTTCGTCAGGGTGATGATGGGTATGGAGTCACAGCGGGACCAGCTGACGGAAGGGCACCGGGCCTGGCAGGCCGTTGTCACCATGGTTCTGGCGCGCGGTGCTCGCGCTGCTGGCGCTGAAAATTGGCGTCGAAGTGCTGGCGGACCGACCGATCTTCGCCCGCTTCACCTCGCCAGATTTACATGCGGTGCCGCTGGCCCACCTTGTTGGCGTCGCCAGTGCCGGCTTGGAGCATTTTGTGCGACGCCGACGTTGAGGCGGTCGGCATCTGCGCGGATTTCTGTTCGCCAGCCGCAGGCGCAGCGCTTTGCTTGGGAGCATGGGATTTTTTGACCGCCTTGTCGGCAAGCAGACGCCGCCGCCCGCCCGCAGTGCCGAGCCACCACCGCCGGAAGAACCCGCCGCGCCCGCCGCGGGCGGACTCCTCCCGCGGCTCGCCGCCGCCCGCGAACGCCTCGACGCCCAAGACCTGCCCGGTGCCCTCGCCATCTACGACGAGGTTCTCGCCGTCTCGGGCGACCGGGCCGACGTGCTCGTGACGATCTCCGGCGACCTCGGCGTGACCGGTCACGTCAAGGAGATCATCGAGCTGGTGGCCCCGCGCTACGCAGCCGACCGACACGGCCCCGCCGTCGGCCTCAATCTCGTCCAGGCCTACCTTGCCGTGCGCGACCCGGACGCCGCGCAGCATGTGCTCGATATTCTTTTTTCTCTCAACCGCCCTGAGCTTGAGGAGCGCCTCCACGGATTTTCCAACGCCATCGCCGACCTGCTCGCGCAGGACCTCGCGCCATTGGCCGGCGCCACCGGCATCGCCCCGGCCACCGCTTCCGAGGCGGAGCACAAGGTTGATCTGATCAGCATCAGCAAACCGATCTGGTTTTACGGGCTCGAGCCGCTGGCCGCGCAGATTCTTCCGGAAAAAGGCGGCCGGCTACGCCGCATGGCCTTCGCCCAGCTAGCCGTCCTCGGCTTGGCCGACGTCGCCGGGCAAATGAAAAAGCCTGAGGAGGAAATGGGCCAGCTCAGCCGTGCACTACCGTTGTGGCTGGCCGAAACGTTCTATTTTTCGCCGCACTATGCGCCGATCGCCGCCGTGGGCGTGCTCAGCCGGCATCACTACGCGATTTTCGGAGCAGAGTGGTCGACCGACAACCTCCGCCAGCTCGTCGACTCCACCGAGGACGGACTCGACTACATTTTCACCGGCGCGCTGCGGCGCACGGCGGAGGACTACGAACTCATCATCCGTCTGTGGGAGGTGAAAAAGCTCCGTGAGCGCAAGCAGTTCACCGCCCGCTGGACCGACGCGACCGCCGACACCGAGCTTGCCCGGCTCCACGAGCAGATTCGCACCTTCATGGAATGGACAGCCGACAAGGGTGGGCTCGCCTACGCGCCGCCCGCACAGCCCCGCGCTTGGCTCGACACGCTCGCCGGCTCGCTCTCGCTCTTTCTCGTCGAGAAAAAACTGCTCGCACCAGACCAGCTCGCTTCCGCCGAGGAATTACTGGCGCCGGCGGCCGCCGGAGCTGCGACGGGCGAGGCGGCCTCGCTTGCCTTCCTCACCTCGCGCAACCGCGCCATGACCCTCAGCCTCGCCGCCCGGCTCGATGCTGTGCTGGCCGCCTCGCCACTCATCGCACAGGCCTCGGGCCTGTCCTCCTGAGCCGCCGCGCCGCGGCCCGGCGGAACACGTTTCACCCTCATGCACTCGACCACCTCCGACCTTCGCATCCGCGCGACCAAGCCGCTCATCGCTCCCGCGGTGCTTGAGGACGAGTTGCCGCTGACGGACGCTGCGGCCGAACTCGTCGCCCGCGCGCGTCAGGCCGCCGCCGCCATCCTGACCGGCGTCGACGACCGCTTGCTCGTTGTTGTCGGCCCGTGCTCGATTCACGATCCTACCGCCGCACTCGACTACGCGGCGCGGTTGCGGGAGGTCATGCCGTTCCACGCTGGCGAGCTGCTGTTGGTAATGCGCGTTTACTTTGAAAAACCCCGCACGGTCGTCGGCTGGAAAGGCCTCATCAACGATCCCGACCGTGACGGCAGTTACCAGATCAACAAGGGCCTGCGGCTCGCGCGCAAACTCATGGTCGACATCGCCGCGCTCGGGCTGCCCGTCGCCACCGAGTTCCTCGACACGACGCTCGGCCAATACTACGCCGACCTCGTCGCGTGGGGCGCCATCGGTGCGCGCACGGTCGAGAGCCAGGTGCACCGCGAACTCGCCTCCGGTCTCTCGATGCCCGTCGGTTTCAAGAACCGCACCGATGGCGACCTCCAGGTGGCTGTCGACGCCATCCGCTCGGCGCGACACCCGCATTGGTTTCCGTCGCTCACCCGAGAAGGTGCGCCGGCGGTGATGGGCACAACTGGCAACGAGCACAGCCACCTCGTGCTGCGCGGCGGCACGCTCGGTCCGAATTTCTCCTCCGCGCACGTCCGCGCCGCGGCCGACTTCCTGCGCCAGAATGATCTCGCACCGCATCTGATGGTCGATTGCAGCCACGCCAACAGCGGCAAGGATCCCGCGCGCCAGCCCGTGGTCGCGGCCGATCTCGCCGCGCAGATCGCCGCCGGCGAGCGCGCCCTCGTCGCCGTGATGATCGAGAGCAATCTCCTCGGCGGCGCGCAGGATTACCAGGCCGCGCCACTGGTCTATGGCCGCAGCATCACCGACCCCTGCCTCTCGTGGGAACAGACGCTGCCCGCGCTAGCGACATTCGCCGAAGCTGTGCGCCAGAGAAGGAAACGTTAGTTCATCCCTTTATGGGCTGTACCACGTCAAGGCGATGAGCTTTTCAGCGGCGGCGCGAAGACTTGGATCAGGTCCAGCGCGTCCGCATCCTTCGCGACCTTGCCCCCGATCACGTAAACCCTGCCGTTCACCACGACGGCGGCAGTATGCCGCGCCGGCGTATATTGCAGCGTGAACGCCTCGGATTTTTTGGTGACGAGATCATAGGCCACGAGTTCGCCGGGAGCCTCGTAGTTGCCGAAGAGAAAGAGAAAATGCCCCAGGAAGACGAGCGAGTGCGCGCTGACGGGGCGACACAGTTTCGGCAGGACGATCCAGGCGTCGGTGCGCGGGTCGAACGCCTCCACGACGTCGAGTTCCCGGATGCCGTTGTAACCGCCCGGGACAACGATGAACGGACCGTCGACGAGGGTCGACGGGGTTGCCCGCGGTGTGGGCATGTTGAGGCCGTCGCGCCATTTGCCGGTCGCAAAGGAATAAACCTGCACGGCGTTGGTGAAGGCGAAGCGGCCACCGCGCAGGCGCTTGCCACCGATGACGTAGAGTTCGTCACCAAGGGTGACACAGCTGAACGAGGTCTGCGCCACCAGCATCGGCGCACCGCGGGTAACCTGTCGCGTGGCGAGGTCAATGATCTCGACCGAGGCTTCGAACGTCATCCTCAACCCCGTGGAGTTTGTAGAAGTAAAATCACCCTCGTTGGCGCTAATCATGGCTCGAACCGCCGGGGGTGCGCGCAACTCGTCAAAGTAGGTGGAGCCGCCGAAAGTGGCCGGATTGCTCCCACCAGGCGACAGCGCGCTCCCTCCCAGAACGTATATTTTTCCGGCGTGGATGACAGCTTGGTGCCAGAACCGCCCGGTGTGCAGCTTTGCAAATTCCTCCGACGTCCCGCTCACCGGGTCGAAGCGCTCGATCGTTTCCAGTGGTGCCCCGCTGCCCGGCGTGCCGCCGATGATGTAGATGTAGCGTCCGTCGGTCACGGCGGCAGGCGCAAAACGTTTCTCCCTCATCCTAAAATCCGCGATTTTCACGAGGGGAACGCCCGCCGAAACGCCCAAGCGCGGCAGCGCGACCGCCAGCTCCCGCTCATCGGTTTTTCCACTCACGGGGTCGGCGGACCGGCTTAGAAGAAACAGGCCGAGAAAAATCCTGACGGCTGGCCGGCGAAAAGGGAAGTTCATGCGCGGCGGCGAATGGCGGCAATGCAGCAGAAAAACCCGCCGCGGTCGAGCCCGTGTCCGGTTCTGGCCGGTGGAGCGCCGCGCGCCTTTCGCGACGGCAAATTATCGCACCGCGCGCTCGCAGTATTCCCGAAATAACCGGCTGTAGATCTTGAAATTCTCCAGCGACACCTCGGGCGGCGTCTGGTGGTCGACGGACGGAATGTAGCCGCCCGTCCGCATCACCGGCAGCAGCCGCTCGAATTCGGCGCGCATCGCAGGCTCGCCGCACGACATGACCATCTTATCGTAGCCGCCCATCATGATGAGCCGCGGAAAGAGCCGGCGGAGCAGCGCCAGATCCACCCCGGCCTGGCGCTCCAGCGGATAGACACCATCGAGCCCCGCCTCCAGCAGCCACGGGATCATCGTCGTCACATCGCCATCAGTGTCCACCAGCGCCTTGATGCCGAGGCTCTGGATGACGGGGACGGTGCGCTGGTAATATGGCCGGAGGAACTCGTGGAAAAACCCTTGCGACAGCATGGGTCCGTGGTTGTAGGACATGTCCTCGGCGAACCCCACCATGTCCGGCGTCAACACCGTGCAAATGGCCCGGATGACCCGGTTGTTGTAGTCCGCCAGGTCGCTGTTCATGCGATGCATCAGCTCCGGCTGATCATAAAACGCCAGCATGTGCTGCTCGATTCCCATCAACCCGCGCGGGAACCAAAAATAGCCGTCGAGCCAGACCCGGATCGAAAACTCGCCGCGCTCGTGGCTCGCCTTCAGGCGGCGCGCATGTTGGAGCGCTCCCTCGATGCCAGACTCGGTGAATAGGTAGGGCCGCAGCGAGTCGTAGGCCGCCTCGTCCGTCACGATGCGCGAGACTGAGGCCGGCACGTCGGCCCCCGGCCCGCCCCCGGTGCCGATGAGCACCAGCGGATCGAGGTCGAAGTAGGCCAGCGAGTCCTCCCAACTGATCTCCTTGGGCAACCCCTCAGTTTTCCAGCGCTCAATGGTCAAGTCCCACCACGCGGCCCACTCAACCATCGGCAGCCGGTCGGGGCATTTTTCAAAATTGAGCGTCTTCTGGAATCGATCGCGGGCGGTATTCATGATTTATAAAGGTTAGAGAACGACTCCAATTAATCCGAGCGTCGTGACCGTGCCGCAGCCGCCCGTGATCGGCGCGGCCAGCGTTTCGAGTTCGCATCTGTGTTCCCGGACCGCGAGATCGTCGATCACCACCAGACGACACCAACCGCTGTCGCCGGCCCAGGCCGGGCGGTCGCGTTGGGTCGTCACCCACGGCCCGCCGTCGATCCGGTAGCGCACCTCGCCCGCGAGGCGACCGAAATCGAAACCGAGCACCAGCCCGCGCCCGGCAAAATTGAATTGGAGCCGCGCCCCCGGCACCGTCGTGTGGAGAACCTGCTCCAAGCCGAGGCACGTCGTCCAGCGGCGCAGGGTCCACAGTCCCGTCGTCTCGACCGCGGACCACGGCACCCGGCTGACGTTTTCCCAACAGAGTGCGTCGCACGGCGGCGGCAGCCCTGGCGACCGAGCGGGCGGCAGACCCGGAGCGGACAACTCCGCCTCGCAAAACGCGATGACGCTCTGTGCGTAGCTCAGGCTGCCCCGGTTTTCCGGATGCAGCCCGTCCGGCAGCCACTCGTGCCAAGACATCTGCCCTGCGTGCACCTCGTTCCACGCGTGCAGGCCCATCCATACAGAACTGAGGCCGTAGTGGTTCGCCAGCACCTCGAACTCTGCCACCGACGCCGGCACGCGACCGGCCGCCATGTCCGTCTGCATCTCGGGGCAAAACGTGTAAACGAGCACGACATCACAACCCGCGGCGAGCAACCGCCGCAGCACGCCCTCCCGGGTGCGGTTGCGGCGCACCGTAGGCTCTTGAAAATCGTTGGTCGCAAACTCGACGAAGACCAGATCGCAGCCGTGCGCGACCACCGCCGGCCCCGCGCGAAAGGCGGCGAGGTCGCTGCCGGTGGCTCCGATCGCCGCGTTCTCGACCGAGAGGCGCACCGCGGGAAAACGCTGCCCCAGCCAGCGGAGAACCGGCTCCGGCCAGCTCTTGCCGGTGCCCGGAGAAGTGATGGAGCCGCCGAGGAAGCCGACGGCCAGCCGGCCGCGGGCGAGTGCAGCGCGGGTGGCAGCCAGCGGACGGCGGTGGTGGGAAACGGGAAGGTTTTGCATGGGTAACAGCTGTCGAATAAATCACTAATTGCCACGAATGGAATCAGAAGTTGAACGTGCGTGACGACCGCACACTGACGCGCGATGCTCTGTCTCCATCTACCCGTGATCCATCGTTCCTTCGTCTCATTTTCTCCTTCAGCACGGCGGCCAAAGACCTCGTTGATTCCATGGCTCGCCGCGATCGCCGCATTTCTCACCATGAGTTCGACCACCGCACGGGCCGCGCCACCCCGTTACGACTACGAAGGACGCTTCTACGCCGGGCGGGGCGATGTGGAATTTCTGGATCTGCTCAACACCGCCCGCCGAATGTTCGAGCCCGATCCCGAGCTCCAGAATCTGG
Source organism: uncultured Opitutia bacterium (assembly GCA_903877135.1). Taxonomy (GTDB): domain Bacteria; phylum Verrucomicrobiota; class Verrucomicrobiia; order Opitutales; family Opitutaceae; genus CAIRCN01. Next base: position 4,968 of record CAIRCN010000002.1, on the reverse strand, counting down.
CGATGTTTTATTTTCCTGCCTGGAACGGGCTGGTCGAGGGGCCGACATGGAACGCCTGGTGGGTCCAAAACAGCTACGGCCCGACCTACTGCGCCCTACCTTTCTGGCAGGAGCCGTTCGTCACATTCGCCCAAAACTCGCAAGATCTGTGGTTCGACCAGATGGGCGACGGTCATCATGTCGGCGCCCCGCCTTGGAACTCGGTCGCGCCCGACGGCGCTCTCTGCGACTGCGCCCGCCCCGGCTTCATCATTTACAAGCAGGGCGACGGTCGCACCGACCTGCACGATTGGGGGATGGAATTCACCGCAGCGGGCGTCGTGCTGCAATGCGAGGCGCTCCTCATCGCCCGCGATCCGGCGGCGATCGCGCGCTACCTGCCGAAGCTTGAGCGCTGCGCCGATTTTCTGGAATCGCGGCGCGACCCGAAAAACAACCTCTATCTCGCCGCCGCCGCCGGCAACCTCCTCGCCCCCAGCTTCGCGGGTTGGAAAAAACCCGACGGCACCTACGGCCACGCCTATCTCGCCGGCCTCTCCATCACGACTATCGCCGCGCTGGACCGCCTGATTGAGTTGGAGAAAATGGCGGGCCGCGCCGAGCGCGTGAAACTCTACTCCGAGCGCCGCGCCCTCTCGCGCCAAGGACTGCCGCTCATCACGACCCGTGAGGGATATTTTATGAAGTCCCTCGATCCGGACGGCACGCCGCATGGGGTTTTTGGCGCCGCCCTGCACGGCTACTTCGAGGCTACCGTCAACCACGATGCGATTTGTTTCCGCGTAGCCGGTGACGCCCAGGCGCAGGCGATCTACGCGAAACTGGCCTCGATCCCCGGTCTCCGGCTCTACGACCTCATCATCACCAACTATCCCTCCCTCGACGATCTCTACACGGAGCCCAAGGGCCTGTGGGAGTTCGGCCGCTGGGTGAACGGCGGCCATTGGTCCACTTGCGAGGCCCGCATGATCATAGGCTATTACCGCCTCGGCCACACCGACGACGCACGCCGGTCCATGCAGCGCATCCTCGCCTTCGCCCGCCAATTCCGGATGGACAACAACCTGACGCACTTTGGTCGCGATCCATACCAACCGAAGGAGCCCATCAACTGCGTCTACGACGCCTGGGGTGTCCCCGCCGCGTTCATCCGCGGACTGTTTGAATATCTCTACCAGGCCGACCGGCTCGTCGTCATCCCGCACATTCCCACCGGCATCACCCGCCTGGAACAGCGTTTCCCTATCCGCTTCGGCGCGAAACGGCTGTTCTTCTCTGCCACCGGCGCCGGGGAGATCACAAAGGTGCTGGTCAACGGCCAGCCGTGGCCGCACCACGATGCACAGCAGATTTTTTTGCCATATGCCGAAGTCCCCGCCGAGGCGCGGATCGAAATCGCCTTCGGCGGCGCGGCGCCCACCACCACAACCATGGGGGCAGCCCATGACTCCCTGTGCGGTTCGGAAACTCTCGCTGGCGCCCCCGCCATTCCCGTGGATTTGAAAAATTTGGCGGCTCGCATGGCGCGGATCGGGCGCCTGCACACGAAACTCACCGCGGCTGGCTTGGGCCAGAGTTACGAAGCGACGCACGCGGGCCTCGCGATGGAGTGCTTCGCAGTTTGCCGCGCGCGTTTCGCGGCGATCGACGCCGGCACCATCACCCGCCTGCCCGCCCCGTCGTCACAGACCGCTGCGGACCATTCCTACATTCTGACCGTGGAGCGGCTTTGCGAGGGATTGGAAAAGGTGCTTGAGACGTATGCGCACGCAGAGAATCCGGTGAAAAAACGGATCGCCACCCTATGGGCGGAAACGCGCACCGAATAGGTGTCAGGTTGCTCTTGCCGGACCGCCCGTAGTCGATAGCTCTTACGTTGTTCTTTTTGGGGCCTATAGCTCAACGGTCAGAGCAGAGGACTTTCACGGGTCGCCGGCGGGGAAACGCGCCGGTAGTCAGGTGTAAATTCGGTGAACGGCCTGCTTCACGACAGTCATTTCTATGAGATGACCGCGGTGAGGCGACCCAACGCCGAGCCAAGCCCGCGCCATAAGCGCGGTAAGGTGTAGAGGCCATAATCACCCACCTTCGCCCTTAGGGCATGGTGAAGGCATGGTCCAGACCACGCACGGCTTCGAGCCGGCGGCGAAAGCCGAAGTGGTAAGCATAATCCTTTGGTTCAGGGTTCGAATCCCTGTGGGCCCACCATTTTCCAGTGAACCCGCCCCGCCGCTGTTCCGTGTCAGATAGTCTGTCCCGGTTTGAGCAACCTTTATGCTTTTTCTGATTGGCCAATCTTTACGCCATTTAGCGGATACAAGGACTGGCTAGGCAGTTGAAGCTACTCGGATTGAGTAAAGTCTCTCGAATAATTAGCTTTTTCCATGAAGAGCCGGAAGGGTGCCTATGCTTTGGGGAATAGGACGACGTTTGGTGCCACGGCATCATATAGACTCTCGGGCGTGATGTTAAAGGCCACGTGGAGGACTTCATTGGGGAAGGGGATTTCATTGGGTATTTCCCAAAGGTGGATGACCCCTCCCTGCGTGAGTAATTCAATGCTGCGCTTCCCCACACTGCTATTTACTTCGGGAATGAGATCATCCAGCGGCTCGCCCCGCGCCTTGCGCCAACCTTTCGCACTCATCTGACGAAAGAGTTCTGTTCGCCGGTATTCGTCGATCAACTGAAGCTGAAATGACCGGACCACCATTGCTTGCGCTGAAACGCCCCACCGCTCTTTGAGCCTCAAGAATCCATTCAGCGTGGTGTCGAAAACCTCCTGCCCGAAAGTCGTTGCCGGCATCAAAAAAGCAGAGGCAAATGCGTTGGCTTGCTGCTCCAGTTCCTTGTGGTCTTCAGAATCGCTCAGGTGCCGTTCTGCATAGTGCTGATGAAGGATGAGGTGCGCCAGTTCATGCGCAGCATCAAATCGACTTCTCGCCCGATCTTGCTTGTCGGAGCCAAGAAAAACAAACGGGCGACTGCTCACCAAACACGAGAACGCATCGAGTTTTTCATTTCCCAGGCGTGCGCGCGCAATGATGATTCCTTGTGATTCCAGCAATTCGCCGAGTTTAAGAATCGGTCGATCGCCAAGATTCCATGCACGTCGGCAGGCTTGCGCCGCTTCCTCGGGAGAAACTCCGGGTGCGCCTACATCCGGCAGATTCGGCAATGGGAGCGCGACGCGCTCGCTCAACCAGACGTAAGACTCGGCGACCAGTTTCGCTAATTGTTCTGCGCGGACGTTCGCCCGACGCGTAGTCGCATTGCTACGAGCTCGAAAACTAAGCGGCCCCGGTTGGGAAAACCCAACCGGTTGCACTCGTTGAAAAGCCGCGATCGGAAAGCCAACCTCGCGTGCAAGTAATGCTAGGTTCTCGGCCGTCGGGCTTTTTACTCCACTTTCCCATTGCGCGACAGCGGCAGGGGAGACCCCAAGGGCTGTGGCAATCTCGGTCTTGGTCAGTCCTTGGAGTTCCCTGGCTTGTGCGATGCGTTCTGGCAGAACGGCGCTCATGCTCCGGTGGAGGGCTTCTGGTTTGCGATGCCCTGAATAAGGGCGACGCTCGGATCAGAAACTGCTTCGCTATCATTGGCCGCCGGCAAGGCCACACCGGCCATGATGTTGTTCGTAAAGGACGTGTAGCTGGAGCGAATGTCTGGGTCGTCGTAGGCGCGCAATTCCGCAAACTCCGCGTTCTTGTCTCCATGCACGAGCAAGAGGCTGAGAAGTTGCTTTGGGGCATCTTGCGCCTGATGCGGATCGACGAATCCGGTTAGCAAGGGATATTTCTCGTTGCGCACGCGTTGATCGTAACGATAACCGGAATCCCGGGGCAGTTCGTCTTGCTCCCTCAAATGTAACGCAAGAACCGAGGTGTGCGCGCCGCGAAGCTCGAGCGTGGAAAGCGGTGTGCCTGCCTTGCAGAAGTTAGATACCGCCGGGCAACCGGACATGCCGGAGAGCGCAATCGCCAGCGGGTGCGTTGACTCTGTTCTTTCACCTGAGGACATCGCCCATGAACTTGCCCGGATCGCTCGGCCGCGGAAGAGTGCGTCAAAACAGATCTGAAATCGGCAATCGTGCGCACCGCTCTGACGATGACGGCAGTCCGGGTGGAATGCGCACAAGACCCCATATCGCGGAGGTATTATTGGGCGCATTCTGAGCGCATGGTCTCATCACAAAAACCCACCGCTCCAGTTGCCTCGCCCAATGCCAAACCCAGCCAGCCCATTGCTCGCACCACGCCGCCCGTCAGGGCAGCCTTGGTGACCCCGACGCCGCCATCCGGCGGCCCGAATTCCACCTGTTTCGTGCATCGCCTTGAAGAGGCCCTGCAGCTCGTCGAGTCGATGCAGCTGACGAACGACCAGAAAACAAAAATCTCACAATTAACCACGGCGCAAACGGCGCGTTGCACCGAGGAGAAAAAACGGCATAAGGCGACGCACGAGCAAATCCTCGCTCTCCTCACACCCGATCAGCACCTGACGCTGCAGACCGCGGCGGAGGGCCCGGGACATTGCCATAAGGAAAGTCATATGGCTCAAGAGGAACACATCGTACATGCCTAAGTAACCCGATTTGTCAGTCGTAACCGCCGCGAGGTGAACAGTCACCCGCGGCGTTTTCTTTTCCGCCCGTGACAGAGTTGGCAACCATGGCTGCGGTCGCGCGGCCGGCGAGGAAACGCCAACGGCGGCATCTTCCTGCTCTGCCTTTGCCCGGCAGGGATTGGCCTAATTCTACTGGTCTGCCTCGTCATCTATTCGATGGGCGGATGGCGCACGAAGAAGTGAGGGCCTTGAAAGCCAAATAATTGATGACCCAGCGACTCATTCCTTCATTTACCGAGATCAAAACCGGCCTGCTTCCCGTTAATTACCGAGATCAGCTCATTTTGCTGCATTGCCTTATTTTACCTCTGGAGCGGGTGGACGGAATCGAACCGACGATAC
>CAIRCN010000001.1 GCA_903877135.1 uncultured Opitutia bacterium | reverse complement strand
GCCAGCTGGGGAGGCAAGCGCGAAGTGCGAGAGTCAGGAAAAAGGCGTTGACAGGAGCGCCGGTGGGCGGGACTTTGCGCGTCCCATTCGTTGCAGGGTGGAGCAGCCTGGTAGCTCGTCAGGCTCATAACCTGAAGGTCGTTGGTTCAAATCCAACCCCTGCACCCAATTTATAGCCCTCCCGCTGCTCGGGAGGGCTTCTTTTTGAGGCACTTGCACGAGCGCGAGCTAACTGGAGTCAGCAATCGTTCAACCATTGCCAGCGGTTGCCAGCCGATGCAAACATCTGAAAAACATCTGAAATTTCTGAGGCATAGGGTAGCCGAGCAATCAGCGAGGGCAGTCCGACCTACTATCATATACGACAACATGCGCGTGGGGCCGCGCGGAAGTTTGCCGGCTTAGCTGGACGCACGCGTGACGGGTGTCGCAGGCTACTTGATGAGCTTCAGCAGTTGCTCCCGAACCTCAGCGAAATTCTCTGGCGTAAGCCGCTCGACCAGCTGCCGGGCCGACTCGGTCTGTGGCGCGTATCCCGTCAGACCGGCAGGCATCGCGCTATTCATCTTTGCGGACAGCTTCTCATGGTCGGGTCCGTAGTAAGCCCCAACGATGATGTCCGCTACCTTGTTGCCGGAAATCTTGCTGACCATTTCAACCGGGACGCTCGCGTCGAGGGCCAAGGTGATAAAGGTGGACTTGAACGCGTGCCAGCCCGACTGGGAGGCCTTGCGGAGGCGGGGATGCGGAGAACTGAAATCGTTCCGCTTGTTGTAGTCGATGCCCGCATGCCGCAGGATCTTCTTCAGGCGGTCGAGGAGAAAGTCTCTCGACTTGGGCTTGGCGAGGAACCGTTCAGCCAGTTCAGGGAACACATATTTTCCCGCGTGCTTGCGGCCCTCCAGAACCTTCCTGAGCCGAGCAAAGATGGGAATCCAGCACAGTTCGCCGGTCTTGTTGGCGCGAACCCTGATCATCCCGGACTCCAGGTTAACCGCGCTCCAAGGCAGCAGGACGCAGTCCCGGCGGCGCATGCACGTGCATCCTGCCACAACGGCGACGGGCCCCACCTCCGGGTCGATGGCCGTCGCATCCATGATGCGCGCGATCTCCTCACTCGTGTAGGGCTTGCGGTGCGCCACGGCTTCCTCGTTGTTGGAACGGGTTATCCCGGAAAACGGGTTGAACCTCACTCCTGCCTTGACGGCGGCCGCCGAGAACGCGGAGGAAAGGCCGGCCACATAGCGATTGAAAGTGTTGAAAAGTATCCTGTCCTTACGGAGCTGCTCAGCCCACTCCGTGGCGATCGCTGAATCGATCATCCGGATGTCGCGCACCCCTGGGTATTTCGCCTTCATGAACGCGTAGAAGTGCTTGAAATAGACGCTGTAGTTGGCGATGGTTTCAGGGCCGGGCAGCGAACCGTTCCCGCGTGTTGTGGCCTTCCAGATGATGTCGAGATTAAACAGGGACACGGTCTGACGAGCCTTGCCGGTGGCGAGCGCAGCAACATGGTCTGCGGCGGCCATGGCCTCGACGGGGGCGCGGATTTCGGCGACCTTCTTGTCATGAGCCGTCTGGGCCGCCGCGCGGCTGCGCTCGAACGCCTCGTCGCCCGTTTCCTTCAACGACCGGGGCCGGTGGCCTTCCACGGGAACATGCAGCGGCACGTGCTCCTTGCGCGCCTTCTTTTCACCAGGGCGGGTGATGTAAATGACGGCGGACCAGGTCGCGGAGTTTTTACTGAGTGCGAGGGACATGGGTTCCAGGGTTTAGCAGGCGATTTGAAAAGCGGGACGGTCCGGGCTGGCGGCCTCTGGCGGGGCGGGGTGCGGCTGGGCCAGATACTCGATGAGATCGATCTTCGAGTAGCGGCAGAATTTCTCGTGCGCGATGAAGTGCTCCAGGAACTGCGGCCGGGGCTTCCCCTCGACGATAATTATTTTCTCCGCCATGATCCTGAAGATCTGCCGACTCACCCCCAGGAAGCGGGCGGCGGCGGACTTGGTCAGGAGCATCCCGTCCTCCAGGTGGATGCGAGCCGGACCACTGCCGATGCACCCGGCGGCTAGGAATTTCCTGAGAGCCTCGATCTCCGCGACGGTCGCGCCGCGATCTGCCGTGACTAGATTCAGGATGGTTTCGGTGGTGGAATGCGAGAGCATGCCCCTGATAACAACACCCGGGGAGTTTCTTACGTGGGACGTTTCCATGACAAGAGATAGCGGCCTCCTTGCGTGGCGTGACGCCGCGATCGCCGGGGCGCGGCGGGTGCTGGTGGCCGGGATGGACGCATAAGGCAGGGTGGGTTAAGGTCTGATCTTGGGCCCCTGGTGATAAATGCGAACGGGCGATGGCCATCGGTGCGGCCTAAATTGCGGCCCGCGCGTTCAAGCTCGCGTCAGATCCGGGATAGCACAATCTGCCTCCACCCCATGACCCCCTCAATTACCCTGACGCCAAGCGAAGCCCATCTGGCTGCTGGCTGTATCCGTCGTTATTTGCTCAGCCTGCTCGGCGTGGCGGCCGAGGGCCGGGTCAATCGCCTCTATGGCGACCGCCTGGTCAAGGAGATGGCAAAAAAGGCCAGGAAAGGAACGCCGCTGGTTGAGATACTCAAGGAACCGGAACAGGCCAAGCGCTTGACGGAAATGGTCAGCCTTTATGGCCGCATCTACCGGCAAGCCACTCCGATGGACGTTCAGATTCACCCTGACACGGGCAAGCCCTGCAGCTACGACCAATGGGTGGAAGCGACGGACAACTGGTTGCAGCGTTGAGACTCTTGCCTTGTGTCCTGACAGAGTGAACCTGTCGGCAGCGTTCCCATCTGCTGGAGTTGCATAAGGGGCGTTGGCGCCATCGGGTTCATCACCCGACCGCGCCGTCGAAGATCAGCCCTTTCGCCACCTCGCCTGTTGCGGTTGCTGCCGGGGCGGTCGTCATGGGGTTCGTTGCGCAAGGCCACTAGGCGGTCAGGGCAAGGACGGTGCGGCTCCCGCGGTGCTTGATCGCCTGCCAGCAGGCGAGAACCGCCTGGTGCCGGACGCTGATCCCCTCCTTCTCCGCCGCCGCGATTACCTCCCGGACGGTCGCCGATGCACCCTCGGGGAAATGGCGCGAGGCAAAGTTCTCCGTGCCGGGCTCGCAATTTCCCGCGCGCAGGCTGTCGGCGACGGTGACCTTGGTTCCGCCCAGGCCCTCGAGGGCGGCGCTGGGCCCCTGGAGGAGAGAGAGAACCTTGCCCTCGAGGCGGGCGACTCGCACGAGGTGGGCGCGGCGCGTGAGCGTGGCACGGCAGGTGGCGATGCTGGCGCCGTGCGCTAGGTCGGTGCCGTGGGTGACAATGTAGCCGGACTCGACCTCGAAGTGGAAACCACGGCCCTTGCCGGCCCAGACGGCAGCCCAGACTTTCTCGCCGGGGACTTCAGTCGGGATGGGCTCTGCGGCCAGGGTCAGGAGCCCGCCCTTAAAATCGATCCCCTGGTCACGCACGGCAGTTTCCCAGTTGGCGGCGATCTTGACCGTGTAGGTGGCATAGGTCATCCGCCAGGTGCAGCGGGTTGAATAGCGTTCCCCCTTCTCCAGCTCCGCCAGCGCCGTCGCGGCGGAGAGGGGTGCCTCCGCTGGCAGGCGCTCCACGCGCTGGCTCTCGTAGCGGGTCGCGTTCGGTAGTTCGCGGCAGTAGCGGCGGATCACCTCCCGGCGGGCCTCTTCCTCCCGGGTCAGTTTTTCGGCGAGGCGCACCCGCAGGGGCCGGAGCCAGTAGGCGAGGGGCAGGCGGGTGCTCAAAAGCCAAGAGGGTTCACTGTGCGGGCAGCGGCAGAGGAGCGGTGCCTGCCGGCGGCGCGCCCGCCGGGCGATCGCGATAACGAGGTCAAAAGCCGCGATGGTCGCGACCAGGGTCTGGCTCGTCCGCTGATAGCGCCGCGCGACCTCCCCCAATTTTGCGCGGGTCGGGCTGCCTTGCCGCGAGAGTTCAATCGCGGCGTCAAAGCCGCGGACCCCGAGACGGGAGCGCAGTTGGGAGAGCGTCGGCTCCTGGGCCTGGCTCGGTTGGGTTGGGGCGGAGGCCGCCGCGTTGGGATGGAAGGATGATGTCGTCATGGTTACCCCCCCCAATAAGAAGATCCAGGCAGTTTCTCTTTCCGCAGCAGCAATCCCCCATGTCGGCCAAGGGATTTCCGCCGTCGCTGACGCCCCCTGCCCAGCGGCCACGTTGCTACCGACTGCCGTTATGGCGGACTCCAGGGACAGGCGGGTAACCTGCCCTGTGCGGGGGCGCGGCGCGGCTCTGCTCGCCCGCGGGCTAGGCATTGGCGGCGACGGCGGCGGGCCCTGGTTTCAGTTGCTCGACGCGGCCTCGCCTTTTAAGGCGGCGATGACCTCTTTTTGGATCTTAGGATGCAGATTCTCCCAGGTGTCTTCCCGCTGGTTGATAGCGTTCTCGGGGTGGAGCGCTTCGAGCATCTCTCGCCAGCCCTCCGGTGCCGCCGCCGCTGGCACCTTGCACCGTGGTGCCGGCGGGGTTACCTTCGTTACGCGGAGGTAATGGCGGAAGCCGGCGATTCCCTCCCCATTTGCATAGTCATCGCGATAGCATTTCTTTTGGTCGCAGTAGATCGTCCAGGCCGAGATGATGAATTCCGGCGACCTTTGGGTCGCCTCGCTGATCTCAGTGATCTGCTTTTCCGTAAGAACCTTAGGCCAAGAAGAGGGGCGGGGGGCGCTCGCGAGCGGTTCAACGGGCCGTTGAACCGTCGCTGTTCTCTGCTCTCCTGTTATGTCTTGTTCTGTCTTCACTGAACCGGTCTGGCTCGTCAGCGACGATGCCTTGGCGGCGGCCCTGAGGGCTGCCGATTTTAGGCCGCGTTTCTGGTTATTCTTGCGGATGGAGTCGTAGAGGCGGAAGATATCATCGTCCCAACCAACGATCTTGCCCCGACGGTCTAGGTATCCTGCCTTGGTCAGGATCCTGCGCAGGTCGGAACCTTGGCCGGTGAATTCAAGCCGTGCCGCCAGCATGGGGTCCGCGACCTGTGACATGTCGCCGTCCTGCCGCATTGAAGCGGCGAGGTCATAGAGGCGGCAGATCAGGCCGTAGGGATCGCAGCCCAGGAGGGCCTTGATATTATAGAAACGCTCTTCGGTGGTCATGTTAGCGTTATGCTTCCACCAATTTGAATAATTTTGTGACATGGTGGGCCCCAATAACAACAAACGAGGACTTTTTTCCGGGTCAGCCAAAGCTCGGTTGTTCGGCCCCTCCGACAGGAATTTTTAGGTCCAGCAAAAACTCCGGCATTTTGAAGCGCGGGAAGCCCATCCCGGTTTCGTCAGGGGTCTCAAGTAACTGTTTAAGTGCATCTTGGCGATCGACCGTTCGGCCGAAGGCTGCTGACCGTTCCTCGGCGGTCTGCCTCAGTGCTGCGACTCGTTCTGTCGCCTGGGGCAGGTCTGGTGGGGGGAGGACTGCGACCGGTTGAAGCCCTGGAAATCCTCCCATGGTTTCGGCCGAGACGGTCAGAGGCGCCGGAATCGGATACCGGGCGCTCTGCACCAGGTAGAGGGTCTCCTCGAGTTTTTCAGGGGAGATGCCGTGGCGGCTCTCCATGCGCTTTGCGGCGTGCGAAATTTCGCGCTGCAGCAGGTCACCGAGGGCGGCGAACACCTCCGGAGTGCGTCGGAACCCCGCGGGCCCGATGAGCGATCGCAAAGCGCTTTTAAGGAGCGGACTGTCCTTCTTTCGGGGCGACGCGATGGCGCTCAGGTTGACGATCCGTCCATCCTCGGCCTGGGCGGAAAATCTCGCCCGGAGACGCCCAGTCCGCGTGCGGTCGATCGAGCAGTCCGATGCCCCGTGGAGGGCAAGGGTGCAGGCGATCTCCTCCCGGTCCGAGGGATCGAAGGCATGGCGCCGGAGGAGGTGCCCATAGTGCTCAGCCATTTCTGCCGCCACCGGTGACTCGGGCCAGGCCCGCACCTGCAGGGAGCGCGAGCGGTGGGGATCCTTGGGCGAGGCATATCCCTCGCGCAGGTTGACGAATTCCTGCCAGGCCTCCATCCTCCGCTGGTCGCGGGCGGGCCAGTAGGCGTCGCACTTTCGGTCCCGCCACAGGTCGGTGTGGAGGACGAAATAGTGGATGCCGGTTCGATGCTTCTTTTTCCGACCTTTTTCGCGGTGCCGGACAAAGAGCGTCAAAAACTGTCCGCCCGGACGGCGCCCGGGCAGGAGGACATCGATATGCTCCTCGGCCAACCGGGTGGCGGTGGCATCGGAAATCTCCTCTTCAAAGGAGAGCACGCCGGCCAGGTGCGACTGCGTGAAGCGATTCCATTTTTTGGCCATCGCCAGGAAGATTTCGGGATCGCCGTTGCCCAGGACTTTGGGCTCGCGCGGGTCGGGTTTTCCCTTCGCCCGGAGATCGAGTCCAAGGGCATAGCCGGGGGCGAAAGCCCGGTGGTGACGCTGGAAATGTCGATTCATCATGACAGAAGTTTCGCGCGGACTTGTCCCGCGAGTTCGCGCAGTTCGGCCTCGAGCTCCGGCGACAGTCGGGCCGGACCGGACGTGCAGCGGCGGGTGAGGTCGGATAACTGGATCGCCACCGAGGCCTGGGCGTTCGCCCGCACGCGGTCCGCCGCCGACAACATCTGGGAGCAGCGGCTCGTGGGGTGGGGCGCGGCGGGCGCCCGCGAGCGGTGCGCGGGCTCTCCCAGGGCGAGCTGGCGGAGCCAAGTGGAAAGATCGAGGCCGGGCGGGAGGCGGAGCGCGATCGCCCGCCGGTCGGCCTGGCTCAGACGGAATTGGATCCGGGTAGAATTCATGACTGCTGTGAGCACAGCACTGCTTGCTTCCCTCCGCTTGAAGCCGCGGTCCCCGCCCCGTCACTTTTGCCGCTCCGCGGGAGTGCCTCGGCCTTCACCGGCATGATGCCCAAGGCCCCGAGCCACGGCAGCAATTCCTCCCACGCCCCGTCGGTCGACCAAATGAGCCGCGGCCGAAGCCCGCGCGCCCGCAGTTTTTCCCTTTCGCGCTTTTTCCGGTCCCGATCCGTTTTCAGTCGTCCCGCTGGTGAGAGAGTAGGTTTCATCATGCTACTCGCTTTAACAATATCGCCTTCGCCCGACCGTCACCCCCTCCCCCTTGAAATTACCCAACCCGGCACCCGCAAGTCCGCGGACAAGTCCGGCCGGCCGAGCCTCGATCACGGCGATCCCGCGCCGACCGTGACGGCCATCTGATTTCGACTTTCTCCTCACCCCTGCGCCGCGTCACGGGGTCTCCTTGGTCAATCTAGTTGGCGCACGCTTCGTAAGGCTAATTGGCGTTGGACACCCGACTCCTCCGGACTACGCCCGCGGTCACCCAAACCGCCAGCCTGCTTTACTCGAAAGCATCGTGATTTTCCTTCCGCCCGGCCCTGCTGAAATTCACGCCGCCGCTCGCCCCTCCTGCCAGAGGTCATCCGGCATGGCGGTTCTGGGCGGTCGGATTTTTGTGGGGCGGCAGGTCGTCGACCGCCTGGCCTTCGAGCGCCATCGAGTGCTCGCTCGCCTGCAGGTGAACGAAACCGGGATCAAGCTGCGTCGCGAGCTCACCAAAAGACTGGGCCCGCCCAGCCCGCGGCACGAGAAAATACACGAGTTCGCAGTCCATCGCCTCGGCGGCCCGCTGGAGGTTGCCGAGGGAGAGGGTGCCGCCCTGTTCGCCGCCCTCGAACTGCGCATAGGCCTGCTGGGAGACGCCGGCCTTCTGGGCAACCGCCTTTTGGGCCAAACCCAGGGCCTGCCGCACCGCGCGGAGCGAACCGCGGGCGGGCCGGCCGGCCCGGTTCCGGGCGGCGGTCAGGGCGGGCAACTGACTGTCCAGATCCGAAATTAACAGGCGCTGAAGCTGGTTTTTATTCACAAGTTTAGAGTTGTGCTAAAATGAAAATATACAATCCATAACTTGTCAAAAATCATAAAGTGACAAGCTAAAGATTGTTAATGATGATATCGGGGAAAGCCGCCATCACTCATCTGCCCAGCCGGCGCCTCTGAGGTTGTTCCTCATGGGTCCTGCGAGTGGTCGGCGCGGCGACAGCGCGCTAACTCGACGGAGCGGCAGGCTCCGTCTAGCTGGCGGCGGCTAGGGAATAGACGCTCGCTTTCCCCTTCCGCTCCGATGCGAGGACCCCATCCTTCACCCAAGTGCGGAGCGTGTTCCCGACGGTGGACTCTTTTCGCCTGTTGCCGCCTTCGAGGGCCGCCAGCTGGGTGATGATTTCCGCCTGCGACAGTGCCCGGCCGGCGCCTGTGATCAGCGCCCGCACCTTGTCCAGCAGTTGATCGCGTGCCGGCTCGCCCTCCACGTAGGGCTCGGTCAATTGCCAGCCGAGATGCTTGATCAGGCGTCCGTTTTTCTCGGAGTAGTGCTCGTCGGTCCAGGCGATATGGAGCTCCGCCTTCCTGTCCGCGAGTCCCGAGCGTTCCGCCCCCTTGGTGAGTTTGAGAATCGCCCGGCCCCGCAAGTCGCCGACGCCACGGAGCGTGGCCCCGGAGCGGAAAAAATCGAACAGGGAGCCAAGCCCCATGCCGCCGTAGTGGGCGCGGATCCAGTTATCGTTGCGGCTGCTCTGGCCGTTGGGTTTGGTGACATGGTGGATCGCAATCACCGCCGCCTGGGTGTGCTTGACCAGCGTGTCCAGGAAGTCGACCAGGGCGGTCCCTGCGGAAATCTCCGAGGGGTGCCCGTCGCAAAAATGCTGGAGGGGGTTCAGGATCAGGACATCGGCCGCCTTGGTGGTCACCGCCTCGGCGGCCCAGGCGAGCGACTTGCTGCCCCGGTCCACCGGGGCGAAGAGGAGGTTCGACTCGACCCGGGCCGTCTCCTCGGCCGTGAGGTTCAGGGTCGTCATGATGCCGTGCAGGTGGGACCAGAGCACCTCGACGCCGTCCTCGTGGGTGGCGGTCAAAATCAGGACCTTCGAGGGCCGCTTCACCGGGATCCCGAAAAAATCCCGCCCCAGGACGAGGTGGATCGCGAGTTGGAGGGCGAGGAGCGACTTGCCGCCGCCCGTCTCACCGCAGATGAGAAGCGAGCCGCCCTTCCGCAGGTAACCCCAGTCGATTCCCATCAGCACCAGGGGATCGTCCACCGGGGGCACCGGCAGATCGCTGGGCCGGTAGATCGCGAATTTCATTTTTCCAAGGGCGACGATGTCGGGCGCGGGCTGGGCGACGGGGATCGGGGGCTCTGCAGTCATGGTATATTTTCGTTTTTTGGGGTTAGGGGGGTGCGGGGACGGAAGTGGATGGAGTTGCGCCGGGGTATTTCTTCCTCCTCACCGGCGCGAACACCTAGGGTTTAAGGAGGTGAGGAGGAGGAATAACTATCGTTACGCGGTGCAAGGCGCCAACTGAATCTACCCGTCGGAAGGCCAATGGGCGCTGGATACCGTCCAGGGAAAAGGCGCATGGCAGTGTTTCCATTCGGTCAGGAGGGACTAGCCGAACCAAGAGGCGGCCGGCCGGCCTAGGAATTCCTCGAGCGGGATGCCCTGCGCCCCGACCAGCAGGCACTTATTAGGCGAAAATTGCCGCGCGAAGGCCGCCATGCCCGGCAGGGACTCCTGCCGCCGGCCGCTTTTGACCTCGATCGCAACGCACTCGTCGCCGCGCTGCAGGACAAAATCGACCTCGTGGTTCCGTTCGCGCCAATAGGTGACCTCGATCGCGGTGCCGGCGCTCGTGTTCACCAGGTGCGCGCCGACGCAGGTTTCCACGAGGCGCCCCCAGTCCTCGCCGCTGGCGCGCACCTGGTCGAAACTCCTGCCGCCCTGGGCCGACATCAGGGCCGGGTTCAGCACCTGGAATTTCGGGCTGGAGCTGCGCTGCCGCACCTGGCCGTGGGCGTATTTCATGAGGCCCATCACCATGCCGGCACCCTGCAACAGTTCCAGATAGTGGGCGAGGGTGACCGTGTTCCCGGCGTCCTGGAGCTGCCCCAGCATTTTCTGATAGGAAAGGATCTGCCCGGAATAGGCACAGCCCAGCAGGAAGAGCCGCCGCAGCAGGGCCGGCTTGTCCACCCGGGTCATCAGCAGGATGTCGCGGGAAATCGTCGTTTCGATCAGCGAATCCACAATATAGCTGCGCCAGCGCTCGGGGTCGCCGATCAGGGGTGCCGCGCCGGGATAGCCGCCAAAATAGACATATTGCTCCACGGTCCAGCCGAAGGCGGCGTGCATTTCCGTGAACGACCAGTGCGGCACCGCGATGACCTCAAAGCGCCCCGCCAGGCTCTCCGTCAACCCGCGGCCGATCAGGAGCGGCGCCGAGCCGAGGACGATGACCTGCAGCGGGACGCCGTGCTGGGTGTCCTCATCCCAGAGCCGCTTCACCGTGTCGGACCAGTCGGAAACCTTCTGGATTTCATCCAGGACTAGAATCGCCCCGCCATCCCGGGCCCGGAGGCGCCCGGTTTCCCATTGTTGCTCGAGCCAGAGGCGGTCGCGCAGCGTCGGTTCATCCGCCGAGGCATAATGGGAAATCACCCCCGGCTCCGCCAGGATCTGCCGGGCCAGAGTCGTCTTGCCCACCTGCCGCGGCCCGGCCAGGACTTGGAGAAAACGGCGGGGCTCGTCCAGTCGCTTCCGGATGATGTCAAACAGGTTATCGCGCCTCATACGAATTACTCAGGATAATGAGTGAAATAACGTCGTAGTCAATGCAATTGGTAGAAACGAGGTGGAGTTTCGGTCGATTGCGCCACATTCCCCGAATGTAATGTCGTGGGTAATTTTTTACATGGTTGGGCTAGGCGGCGAGGTGGCGGACGAGGTCATCGAGGAGGGCGGAGTCGGTTTCGAGATACCGGGCAGTGGTGTTTGGGGATTGGTGTCCCACAACACGTTGGGTTGCAATAAGATCATTACCACTGGCTCGGTAGACCCGGGCGACGAAGGTCTTGCGGAGGGAGTGCGTGGAAACCCGCGCATTACTAATGCCGCAGGCGGCGCAGGCGGTCCGCAGCAACTTGAACACCATGGAGCGGCCCATGGGTTCGCCGTGCGCCTTCGCCGACGAGAAAAGGGCGAGATCCGGATTCGCGGTGCCGATGATCGCCAGGTGCTCACCCAGGGCCGCCCGCACTGCGGCGGACAGGACCACCCGCCGGCCCCGAACGGCGCGGCGATGGACGCCGTGGCCTCCCTTGAGATTCCGGCGGGCGATCGTGACCTCGTGGGCCACGTCGCCGCCCCGCAGCACGTCGCGGACGCGGAGCGAGAGGAGTTCAGTTACGCGAAAACCTAGTCCGGACCCGGCGACGAGGAGGAGCCGGTCCCGGGTGTGGCTGGGACCGGCGAAATGGCTGACGAGCGTGGCGTATTCGGTTTCGGAGAAGGGACGAGCACTCATGAGAAGAGATAGCCGCCCGTCATGGCCCAAGAAAGGCCCAAATGGCCAGGACAATGCCGTGGAAATCTACTACTTGGCGAACGGCGGCGATTGCTGAAAAATAAGCCAAGACAAGAAGTTGACTGCAGGCTCGAGCCGTCAGTCGACAAAATTTCCCCCTTACCTGCGCCGCAGTTAAGCTCCACCTTACGGCCACAGCAGATCGGCCAGTGACAGCGGCGCTGTGTTGGGTAGGGGCTCGCAAGTCGGCAACCATCGCCATGGCGTCGCCAACGGGCAATTATCAGGGACCCAATCCGGTTCGGACAGCTACTGGGAGGGCGTGTCTCGCTATTCCATAACGCTACCCTAACGGTAAAGGATCGAAGTGGCGGGCTGGCCCGGTGCCGGCCCCGGTGTGGACGGCGGTTCATGCGATGGGGCGGATGCTGGAATTACGGAACGCGAGCAGGCCTCGGTTTCCTGACACTGATTTGACACTAGAGCGCTGGTGTTGTGCGGCCCATTCGCCCATAGACTCCTCGATGCAAACGACAGATGAGTCATCGAACGAAACCGCGAGGGGGCTAGCCGGGCCCGCAGCCGGCGGCAAGGCGGTCCCGGTCGCGGGTGTGGTCGGGGCCGGCGCGATGGAGGGGGAGGGTGGATTGCTCGGACTTGGTGAAGGGAACGACGCTAATACGGGACAGATCAGGGCCGCCACGGGAGCAGGTCGGCCGGGGGCCCCGGCGGCGATCCGCGCATCCTTGGGATTGTTGGTCATTTCGACCTCCAGGCCTGGCGCGATCCGGCCGCCGGAACGGCTCGGCGCAAGGAAGTGCCAGAACGTTGTTATCTGGGTCCGATGAAAAATTCCCCCTGCCATGAAACCGGCCCCACCGCCCCGCCCACGCCCTTCGGCGCCATCGAAGTCGTGCGCGATCACGCCAAGCTCACCCTGCCTGGCCCGATCAAGACCCTGAAGAAGATCGTCTGCGGACTGCGCTCCTTTGAGCTTACGGTCCTCAAGCCCAACCTGGTTCTCCTGCGCTACATCTATGCAGACGGACCTTCATCGCAGGCCTGCCTTTGCTACAGCGTGAATGCAGATGCGGGCACTATCTTCGCCTCCGAGCAAAACCTCGCCACGCTGGCCCTCTGGACCAAAGACCTGACCGGTCGCGAGCGGAAGCTCTGTGAGCGTCCCGCCCGGCTCATCGTCCCGCCGCCCGTCTCCGCGGCGATGGATTTTGACTCGGCCCCAGATCAGCCGGATGAACCCGCGGCGGGCGGGAACGAAGATGAGTCAGAGGTCGTCTTCATCAAGAACGATGGCCCGGCCATCACCGCCTCGAACTATTGGGACAGCGCCTTCAACCGCGCGGGGATTTTTGTCGTCACGGCGAGCGCCCGCACCCTGCGGGTGATGGTCCCCGACAGCCTGCAGCCACTCCTGCCCGAGATGTTCCAGGGTGTCCGCTGGATCCAGTGCGAGGCGTTGCCCCTTGCCGAGTGGTCCGATGATCGGGCCTGCACCCTCTGGACCTTTGAAGATTTCTCGGCGACGCCCCTCGTGATTGCGCTCTCTCGCCCCGCCTTCGTGAACGCCATCCCGCGGCACGGTGATGAGTTCAACATCTCCTTCTGGATCCGGAGGGACGGCCAGCCGCTCTGCTACGGGGCATTGCCCGGTCACTGGGTGACCAAGCCGGTCCTCTCGCCACTGCGTCCCGTCGGTTGATCCCGCTAACCCATGCCGACGCACCCATCCCTAGCTTATCCGCACCTCAACCCGGGCAGTTGGTTCCTGCCGGGGGTGTCATCTGCCGCCGCGCATCGAAGGTCCCTCATTATCTCTTCCCCCGATGAATATGCCTCATAATAAGAAACTCGTCCAAACGACTATTTTGTCGACCAGACTTGCACTGGAAGGCAACCAAGCCCACCTCACGGTCGGGCCCTGTAATAAGGCCATGGTGAGCGCCTTGATCGCCGGCGCCCAGCGCTTTGCCATTCGTCGCTCATCCGGGTGCTGGAACGTGCTGAAGTTCGTCGCTGGCGGGACCTGCGACGGCATGATCGGCGTCGACCCGCAGGAGGTGACCCAAACAGCCGCCGGGGAGATCGCATCGCTAATGTTATGGCATCAACCGGAGGTTGGACCACGCCGGAAGGCCTGCCAGCGTCCGGCGGTGCTGCTGCCCTCCGCCACGCCAGGCGGACACCCCGGTGGATTTCTGCAGATCGTCAATGACGACTGGCGCATCACCGACACCAATTTTTGGGACACCTCGATCGCCCAGGACGG